>JAVVXB010000013.1:0-47203 GCA_036651815.1 Clostridia bacterium | reverse complement strand
CTCTTTTGCGACATCAGTATTGCGGCCTGTCCCGTCACCAACATCGCTGCCATTGCCAGCAGGGAATCGCTTGAAAACAGCGTTGTTCCGCTGCCGCCCGCCAAAAGCGAAAGCGTCATCGCAAGCGTCACGTTGATCGCCTGTGCAACCGTCTTGGAAACGAGCGTAGATACGAGCATCACTGCGAAAATACCTGGCATCACCCGCGGATCAATGATATAACACAGCCACTGCACCGCCACAGTAATTGCAACGATCAGCAGCAGTAGTACCATCTGCTTTGTCGATGAAAACACATCACATTCAAACGTACGAAGATAGAAAAAGAGGAGCGCATATGCACAGAACAAATACAGCGCAATGCCGACATTGAACATGCTATTCACGTTGCCGCCCTTGACTAGATCCAATGATGTTAATAAATGCATTTGATCGGCCGTTACGGTTTGTCCCTGCTCCACTATGGTAGCTCCGCGGGAAATAAATGCCGGTTCGACCTCAGCCGCAGCCTTTTCCTTGGCACGCGTCGTAGCGGTGGTATCCTCCACATTTGTCGGCAGCAGGTAAGCGTTGAATAGCATTTCCCCGAGAGACTTAAGCCGCACCGGCAACGTTGTAATCTGCAGTTCTTTATTAATCTCCGTTCGAGTTCGATCCAGATCTTTTTCGGTAACTCCAGCGCGAAGCTTGACCTGCAGCTTGCTCATCACAAGTTCCTCAAGAACTTTGAGATCCGATTCGGAGGCATCCAACAGCGCATAGCCGAGTGTTGTATCCGTCAGTGACACCGGAAGTTTAAGTAGTAACGCAAGCAAATCATTTTGCTGAATGACATCCTGCCACGAACGTGTGTCATCTACCGACACCACTGATCCATCCGCAAGGGTCTGTGTGGGCGCACTCTGCAATCTGATGTCGTTTGCCGTGTTTCGAAAGCTGCTTAACGATGAAAAAAAGCTCTTTGCACCGGAGACAAGCGTATTCGCAAGCGCGATGTCGATGGAATAGACGGTTTGGACACCATTGCGAGCGGACTGCCGCATCGCTTCCGTGGTAATCGGATCCTCCACCATGCGCGGAGCTGTGATGGTTTCCTTGGCGACGCCACCTTCAAAAACCTCATAACGTTTGGGCGTTAGGGAGGTGATCGATACAATGCAATTGAACGCAAACAGCGCGGCAATCACAAAAATGCTTGCCGGGCGAATGCAAGATCTGCCGTTTTTGTTCTTCTTTTGCTTCGATCCAGCCACGAATACTCTTCCTATCTTCGTTTATTCTCGGTTCTTTCAAATTTTTCATATGCACAAATGATACGCTGTACCAGTTCATGACGGACGACATCCTTCTGGGACAGACGAACGATCCGAATGCCTTCCACCCCATCCAGCACCTGCAGCGCGTGAACCAGTCCGCTGTTTTTTTCCTTGGGCAGATCGATCTGCGTAATATCGCCCGTGACCACAACACGGGAGCCTTCGCCGAAACGGGTTAGAAACATCTTCATTTGCTCGTTGCTACAGTTTTGCGCTTCATCCAAAATGATATAGGCATTGTTGAGCGTTCTGCCACGCATATAAGCAAGGGGCGCAACCTCAATGACGCCGCGCTCACTCAGCGCCCTGTAAGTTTCCAAGCCAAGAAACTCCTGTAATGCGTCATATAGTGGACGCAGATATGGATCCACCTTGGTCTGCAAATCACCCGGTAAAAAACCCAGCTTTTCTCCCGCTTCAACAGCGGGACGCGTGAGAATAATCCGCTCAACTTCTTTGTTTTTAAAAGCCAGCACAGCCATGGCCACAGCAAGATACGTTTTTCCCGTTCCCGCAGGGCCTACGCCAAGAACCAACTCGCTTTCCTTGAGCGCCTGCACATATTTCTTTTGTCCAAGTGTCTTGCATTTGACCTGTTTCCCACGGTTTGTGATGGCAATTACATCACCCATGATTTTATCAATCATATCGGCGTTGCCATCCTTGGCCAAATCAATCGCATAGCGTACACGACTCCGGTTGATGATGTCTCCCCTGCGCTGCATCTGCAGCATCTTCTCAAGTACGACCTCCGTCAGCATCACCGCTTCTGCATCGCCTTCAATGCGGATTCCGTCGCTTTCGGCATGGATGTTCGCGCCCGTCTCCCGCTCGATCACCTTCAGATTTTCATCAAACACACCAAATAGTCCGACGAGCTCGTCCATCTCATCTACCGGTATTTGTCGCTGCACGCACTGCGCTCCTTCTTCCGTCAAGATTCAATCTCCCTTGTTAGTCCTATGGATTCTTGTGTTACAATGCCCACAATGCCGATGGTCACACCGTCCTGCTCCACCACACGCGTAAGCTTTTGCACGATCAAAGCATCCTTTGGAATTTTTAAATACGCCAATTGCTCAGCGTTCACAAGCGCTTCCTCTGTACGCTCCGCCTTCGACAACACCGCCGCGCGTTGAATCTGCTCTCTGCATACGCCGGCCTTAATAAAAATTGGCAGCATGCAATTGGTTAATGGCAGGCTACTCACGTCGGTAATCTCATAATCTTCATAGATCATCGGCGTTTCATACAATGTCCAACCCAATAGGGTCACCGCGCGGTAGTCATGTTGATTGCCGCTGTCCACACGCTCCGTCGTCTTTCCATCAACTACATATTCCGAAAAATAGTTTATTTGCGCAACAATGCGCCCACGCGCATGCACGCGTAATGGTTCAAGCACCACTTCCGGCGTATCTGGAAAAAACTCCCCCTGAATCAGAATGTCACCAGCCGAAACAGCATCGCCCGGTTTCAGCTTGGTATACCCTTTATACACTTCGGCATTTACAATGATACCGTCCTTAACCGCCACCACATCACAAGGTTGTGCCGGGTCGACTGTGACGACTAATGGCTCTTTTTCCGTTACCTTTACGATTAACGTCGCGCCTTTTTTTTCAAAGCTAATCCAGGCAATCCGTTCATCGTACATCCTCGCCATTGCAGCAATCTCCAGAAAATCATCGTCCGGCAGTGGCCCATACAGATGAATTCCCTCGTTACCGATGGCGCGAAGGATCATTTCCTCCGGAATCCGATCAAGACCGGTTATGCGGATACGCATGATACGCGTTGACGCAATTGCCAACGATATCAGCATGAGCGCCATCATAATCCATAATGCAGGTCGACAGCGTAAACGCCAGAGAATGAACGGCACGCCGCGTCTTCCTAAAATATGCACCTTGCATCCTGCAGTGCGCACAAGCGGACGGATGCGCTTGAAATCTGCTGCGTGAATCGTCAAATTCAACTCGCCACGTGCACTGCTGTGCACTTGCATCACCGGAATGCGCTCGGTACGTAATAAATTCAAAAACCTTTCCGGATTCCTGCCTGTGCACTGAATTATAACACAACCCTGTATAGAATTCCACATTAGATCCGTTCCTCATACTGCCACCCATCAATGCGGCCGCGCAAATAAACGCGTTCGCTTCCAAATTCTGTAAGTGTCAGTTCATGTCCCGTAATGCGCACAATGCCTTCTGGCGTCATCAGCCGCACTAGCGTATCGCTATACTGCAAAATACCGGTGTGGTTCTCAACCAGTAAATCGCTTGTGCCAAGCATTGTAAACTTTGGCACGTGCAAATCAATTTCCTGCGGCAGATCCAGAGCGCGTAAAAGTCGCCTGAATCTGGTTGGATTTTCCTTTGCCATCGCTGTTCTCTCCCCGCTTTATATGTCGCCGTTCCCAAAATCTACGACGCGTTCTTGTCCCGTTCAAGCATATGTTTTCGCTTGCACGGCAATGATAAGAAAACAAGCTTTCAAGTGGCAACGGAGGAAAACCATGGCGATTAACAAAGTGGAAATCTGCGGCGTAGACACAAATAAGCTCCCAATGCTCTCCGCAAAGGAGATGCGGGCGCTTCTATTGAAAGTGAAATCCGGCGATGAAACGGCTCGGGAAGAATTCATCCGCAGCAATCTTCGGCTGGTGTTGTCTATTGTGCAGCGTTTCGGCAACCGCAACGAACAGATGGACGATCTCTTTCAGGTAGGCTGCATCGGGCTCATCAAAGCCATTGATAACTTCGATCTCCGGCATGAGGTGCGTTTCTCCACCTATGCCGTCCCGATGATCATCGGCGAAATCAGACGGCATCTGCGCGATAACAACGCAATCCGTGTCAGCCGTTCTTTGCGGGATACGGCATATAAGGCCTTGCAAGCAAGAAATCGCCTGACGGCAGCCAGCGGAAACGAGCCAACACTTGCGGATATTGCAAAGGAGATTGGGCTTCCTGAAGAGGATGTGGTGTTTGCGCTGGATGCAATACAGGAACCCGTCTCCTTGTTTGAACCGATTTTTCGGGATGATGGGGATGCAATCTTCGTCATTGATCAACTGAGCGATACGAAAACCATCGATGCCAACTGGCTTGACAGCATCGCTATCAGCGATGGTATGTCCCACCTGACGGAACGGGAGATGCGCATTCTCAAGCTGCGCTTTTTTATCGGCAAAACCCAGATGGAAGTCAGCCGCGAGATTGGCATTTCTCAGGCACAGGTGTCGCGGCTTGAAAAGAACGCGCTAAAACAGCTGCAAAAATTCGTTTAGTTACTGCATCCGCTGCATGTCGCGCTGCAATCGGCGGATTATCCGTTTTTCCAGACGGCTGATATAACTCTGGGATATGCCCAACAGATCCGCAACTTGTTTTTGTGTGCATTCCGGTTGATTATTGAGTCCGAAGCGCAACTCAACGATCTTCTTTTCGCGTGGAGAAAGACGGATGAGTGCCTGCCTAAGCAGTTCACGATCCACTTCATCCTCAAGATCACGGCTGATGATATCGTTATCCGTCCCCAAAATATCAGAAAGCAACAGTTCGTTTCCGTCCCAGTCCACATTGAGCGGCTCGTCAAACGATACCTCCAGTTTGAGTCTGCTCGTACGACGCAGATGCATCAATATTTCGTTTTCAATGCAACGGGAAGCGTAGGTTGCAAGCTTAATACGCTTTGTCGCATCAAACGTATTAACCGCCTTGATCAGACCGATGGTTCCGATGGAAATCAGATCCTCAATTCCTACGCCGGTATTTTCAAATTTTCTTGCAATATACACGACCAACCGCAAATTGTGCTCAATCAGTGCATTCTTTGCTTCCTTCTCACCTTGCATAAGTCTCTCAATCCACTGCTGTTCCTGCTCCGCTGGAAATGGTGGGGGCAGTGTCTCCCCCGAATGAATATAATGGATCTCCTGTCGTCTCCAATTTAGTATTTTCCTGTACAGCCGTAGGAGCATTTCCCGTATTCTCTGCATGCGTTTCCCACCTTTCATCCATGATTAGGTCACTGCCAATGATTGCATCCGCTGCATAAAACATATTTTGAGAGGTTGCCACAAACGCATCCAACGTTCGCCATTGACCCGCTATCAAAACGCATATCTGAATGGGCAGCATCGCGTTTAATATTCCTTCCCCGTCCACGGTGCGGTAGGGAATCGGCCATCCATGGCATTCCGGCAGCAACCCCGGACGAACGATTATAACCGATTTGCCCGTAAGCGGCTCCACCAACAAGTTCCCGCTGTCTATCAGCGCTGTCAGTTCCAGTAAACGATCTTTGAGTTGAATCCGCAGCCGTACCCGCCCGGTGCGTTGCTTTACCGCATGCATAATAGCAAGAATTCCACGAGGCAACAGCGCTCCAGCAACTGCAGACAGCAGTGCCACGCGTATTGGTACAGTACAAATATATGCTCCGCCGCTAAAACTTCCACCCAACAGCAGTGTGAGTCCAAACATGATGCCGCCCATGAGGCACGCGGATATCAGTAGGCAGAACAATGCCTTTGGATACAGGCGCATCGGCACAGCCAGCGGTAGCGCCATGGCTGCTCCCAGCAATAGTTTTGGTGCCATCCAAGAAAGAAAAGGTGCGCAAGTCATGGACAGCAGCGCATATACAGCCCCCAATGCGGAAGCAAGCGCAATGTTCAGTTGCCGCGTTTTCCCACCAAACAACACACCCGCAAGCCGCAGCGTCAGATAATTCATCATCAGATTATCCAGCAGGAACAGTTCGATCGACAAGGTCATACGCTCACGCTATCTTGATGACCATCACGGTCATGTCATCCTCACGTTTACGGTCGCAAGCGATATTGAGCAGCGCCTGCGCAGCCTCTTGGCTGGTGCGTGTACTCTTCAGTGATGCGGCGATGGCTTCCCGGGTATAATCGCCAAGCGCGTCCAATGCTCCATCCGAAAACAACAAAACCGTGTCGTTGCGTTTGAGCTGCGCGACAGCAACCGCCGGTACCGCCTCATGTAAAATCCCCGCAGGCAACGCCTCTGCACAGACTGTGTGCAGCTTTTCGCCACGGTAGACGAACGATGGCGGCGCACCATACTTCATAAATTCCGCCTCCCCTGAACGCAGATCCACATAGACCGCATCCAACGTCGCATACATATCCTCGCTGCGGCCTAGCAACAGCCTATTCACGCTTTCCAGTGCAACATCTCTGGAAAAGCCGGCATCATATAGATCAAACAGCAATCGAAGCGCTGAATCGCTCTCTCCCTTCGCCTCCACACCCGCTCCCATACCATCGCTCAATGCATACAGCACTCGCCCGCGCTCCATGCGCCGTTCTCCGGTGCTGTCACCGCTGATACCACTGTTGCTGATGGCGATGGTTGCCGTACCCATGGATGCCGTCAATTGCTGCGCTTCCTCCATCAATAAGGTGCACTGCTTTCCGTCGATATCTGCATGAAGGATGCGAATGGGTCGGCGTAAAATCTGCTCGACCGCACCGGAAAACGTCTCTGTGAAATACAGCATACTGGCAGGCAACCGCACATGCAGCTGCAACTTCCCATCTGGGAAAAAAGCGTCTACACCAAACACTCGATAACCGCGCCGATCAAGTCCACGCAGCAACATCTGCTCCAGCTCTTCATCCAACCATTTATCCTGTGTGACTCGCTCGGACAGATGAGCGATGATATCGCACACGCCAATGAGCTGACGATTTACAAAGGCATATTGTTCTGCCGTTTGTTTTTTCATGGCGCGCTGCACAAGATATTGATTTTGCGCTTGCCATGCGGCAGCGGCAATCTGCTGCATATACTTGCAGGATGGATCGAAGGGCTTGCGAATGCGAATCCTCTCGCCGCGTTCGTGGCACTGCAGCAACACAATGACAGTTTCCGCTGCACGCTGCCAATCTTTCCAGCAAGGCTTTTTCAGCGGACAATCCGAGCAGACCCCATATGCGGCCTGCGCTGTCCACTGCATCAACGCATCGGACGGTTCCTGGCCCACATCGCCTGGTTGATATAGCCTTGCCATCTCATTGACCACATTTGCCGCGCGGCGCATCTCCATAGCAGTACACATCCGCATGCGTTTCATCGCCTTTCGGGCATAGCGCTCGCGGTTCTTTTCCGCATCCAGATAGGAACAAAGCTGTAGCATGGAATCCCGCGGGACCATCAGAAATATCCCACCTGCCGCCGCTAGATTCAGCAAATTGATGGTATGGGAAGCCGTAAAAACATAGGTCCCGACCAGTAGACTGCAGCCCACAAAGCCGCCAATCACGCCCAAGGTATCCAAACTGCGCAATGTAGCGCCAGCAAGTGTGCAAGCTGCGATGCTGCCAACAAAAATAAGCGAAAATTCTCCACCAATTGTCAAAACAACCGCCAACGCAACCGATACGGCAACACCTGCAATGCCCCGCGCCAACGATGCAATCATAGCAAACAAGAGTAGCAATACCACGGGCAGCGAAAATCCAAATGCTCGTATATCCGTTACACTAAGTAGAATTACACCGAAGAACGCGCTGAGGCTTAGCTGCTCGCCATCGGTCAACACATGCCGTTTGCCAACGGTTCGCACTGTGCGTAGCGCATTCTGCATGATTAGTGCTGAGATGGAAGAAACGCCAAGTGAAATTAACCCGCGCAACACCGTCTCTAAACCATTGCGATAGAATACTGGCATCAGTGCTACTTGAACCAAAAACAACAATACGAGTTTATCAAACTTACCGCAGTCTTTTTTCCATTTTATCCAGATTAGATACAGCGCATAGTACAGCGCGCACGCACACACGGACGGCAACTGTAGTGGCCACGGTAACAGCGCACAGCCAATGATCCCACCAATAAACGCATAGTGAACGTTCATACCGGACATGCCAACAGCCGCAAGAAATGCAAGTGCAAAAGGTACAACATCACCATACAGGCAGACCCTGCCAGACAATGCTGCGGCAATCAGTGTCAGCAGTTCGAGCTTAAACTCATTCCGCCGCACATAGAGCCGAATACTCTTTTTTCCCGTCTCCGCTTCGGTTGCCATATCCGTACCCCCACGCAATAGAAAGTATACTTGTCACAACCCGCGAAATAATCAGTTTCAACGTCTTCATCATGGCAATCGTGGACCACATCACATCGATTTTCCTATGTATTCGACCATGTTTTACATTCCATATCGTATTTTTCTATATTTCGCTTGCATAAGAATGTCGATTTTCTGATGGTCCTTGCAGGTTTTTAAGGGTCATGCTATAATTGCTTGAATTCTGATAATGGGGAGGTTTGGACTTGTTTACTGCAAACGGTTATTATAGTCTCTTACAGGGAAGTTATTTATTTTCCGAAGTCGGGAAGCGCGCTGCCGCTTTCCAGAAAGAGCATCCTGAGGCCAACCTTGTAAAAATGGGTATTGGCGACGTCACGCGCCCACTGGTGCCCGCTGTAATCGATGCTATGCACAAGGCCGTCGACGAGATGTCCCGCGCGGAAACTTTCCATGGATATGGCCCTGATTACGGATATGATTTTCTTAGAGAAGCGATTCTCAAGCGCGACTATCTCTCCCGCGGCATCCACTTGGAATCGGATGAAATTTTCATCTCCGATGGTGCCAAGTGCGATGTTGGCAATATTCAGGAATTGTTTTCAGCGGACTGCGTCGTCGCCGTTATGGATCCCGTCTATCCCGTTTATGTAGATACCAACGTTATGAGTGGACGCGGAGGCCGTTTTGATCCTAAAAAAGGCGGATATGAAAAAATTGTTTATCTGCGTGCAGATGCTGAAAACGGCTTTGTGCCTGCGCTGCCAAAGGAACGGGTGGATGTGCTGTACCTTTGCTATCCCAATAACCCCACCGGCATGACGCTAACCCGCGAACAGCTCAAGAGATTCGTGGACTATGCATTGGCCAATAAAGTGTTAATTCTTTACGATTCCGCGTATGAAGCCTATATTTCCGAATCCGATAAGCCCCACAGCATCTATGAAGTTCCTGGTGCGGAAACATGTGCCATCGAATTTCGCAGCATGAGTAAAACAGCTGGTTTTACCGGTACACGCTGCGCCTATACCGTCGTGCCAAGAGCTCTGGTTGCCAAGGACACCTTTGGCAACATTGTCTCACTGCATGATCTTTGGGCGCGCCGTGCCGCAACGAAGTTTAACGGTGTTTCCTACATCACCCAGCGCGGAGCGGAAGCTGCCTATCTGGATGAAGGCTATCAGCAAGTTCTTGGAGTCGTGGCGGATTATATGGAAAATGCGCGCATTATCCGCGAAAATCTAACAATGGCCGGCTACACAGTCTATGGCGGGATCAATGCGCCCTATATCTGGCTCAAAGTCCCCAATGGTGATAGCTGGGCTTTTTATGATACACTGCTAACGCAGTATCATGTGATTGGTACACC
The DNA here is from genome assembly GCA_036651815.1 of Clostridia bacterium. Taxonomy (GTDB): domain Bacteria; phylum Bacillota; class Clostridia; order Christensenellales; family CAG-138; genus JAVVXB01. The sequence continues at coordinate 37,444 of JAVVXB010000013.1, read as the reverse complement.
CGGAGCCGGTTTTGGCGCAGCCGGTGAAGGATATCTGCGCATGACGGCATTTGCAACCCGTGAAAATACCGTTCTTGCAATGGAACGCATCTGCAAAGGATAACATATGACGAAAATTATCGCATTCGAGGGCATCGATGGCACCGGAAAAAGCGTACAGATGAATGGGCTACATGACCGCCTCACCGCCGCAGGGTTGCAAGTTGCCACGATTTCATTTCCGGTATATTCTTCGTTCTTTGGAAGCGAAGTTGGCAAGCTATTAACCGGTAAGGATGGCATTCGTGCCGATGCGGTGGACGGTAAAAGCATGGCGCTCTGGTTTGCATTAGATCGTTTTGAAGCGTTTAAGAGTTTTTCCTACGCTGATGCAGACATCTTGCTAATCAACCGTTATGTGCTTAGCAATGCCGTTTATCAAAGCATCCGCGACTGCGACCTTGGACGAGCGGATCTATTGGATTTTGTGCTTGCGCTTGAGCATGAGCATTTGGGCATTCCGCGTGCAGACATCCACATTGTGCTGGATATGTCCATTGACGACGCCGCTGATAACATCGATAAAAAGGGCTATCGTGATTACGTGGGCAGCGCGCGAGATGTATATGAATCCGTCCCATCCCTGCAACAGCGCGCACGGGAAAAATACAGACAGTATGCGCAACGGTTTGACAACGTATTTATCATCCCCTGCATGGAGCAGAATCAGTTGAAAAGTATTGAAGCAATTGGGTCTATGGTCGATGAAGTGCTGAAGGATATATTGTAGGAGGTAAAACGATATGAGAAAAATTGGTATTCTTACGGGTGGCGGAGACTGCCCCGGGCTCAATGCTGTTATTCGCGGCGTTGTGGAAGAATGTGCTGCCAACGGTATTGAAGTATATGGTTTTTCTGCTGGATGGCGCGGCGCGCTGAGTGGAGAGGGTCGCTGGCTTTCCCTCAAGGACGTTGAAGGTCTCCAAACCAAGGGTGGAACAATCCTTGAGAGTTCGCGCACCAATGTGATGAAGGAAGAAAACGGTCCTGAGAAAGTTCGTAAATCCATGGAAGCGCTGGATCTGGAAGGTCTGGTTGCCATCGGTGGAGACGATACGCTTGGCGTAGCAAACAAGCTGCAAAAAATGGGTATGAATATGATCGGCGTTCCGAAGACCATCGACAACGATCTGTCCTGCACGGACTATACCTTTGGCTTTGATACCGCCAGCAATATTGCGATGGACTGTATCGATAAGTTGCACACCACCGCCGCATCCCACGCACGTTGTTTTGTTGTGGAGTGCATGGGACGTCATACAGGCTGGATCGCCCTGCAGGCCGGTCTGGCAGCGGATGCGAATTTGATTTTAATCCCGGAGTTTCCGAAAACCTTCGAAGAAATTATGCAGGTCATTCGCGGTCGCTATGTCAAGGGTGAACGGCACACGATCATTGCCGTTGCCGAAGGCTTTGAAGTCAAGGGCGAAAAAGCAGAAGACGTCGGTCTAGATGCATTCGGCAACAAGCTTCTGCTGGAAAAAGATCTGGCCAAAACACTTGCGTCCCGCATTGAACGTACGATGCGCAATGATCTCACTTTGGATGAAAAGCGTAAATATTTCGAATGCCGCAGCGTTGTGCTCGGCCATATTCAACGCGGCGGTTCTCCTTCCTGTTTCGATCGTGTACTTGGTACCCGTCTTGGTTTCAAAGCCGGCGAGCTGGTTGTTGCCAAGAACTATGGCAATATGGTCGCGCTACAGGGAACGAACATTGTCAAAGCGGACTTGGATAAGGCCGTTTCGGAACGCAAGGAAGTCGACTATGACCTATACACGTCCACTTCTCTGCTGTTTAAATATTAGCTGCTTTCTACTTTTTATATATATGGCCACCCGAATACGGGGGTGGCCTTATCTCTAACGACTACAACGGCAACAGCAGAAGTTCCTAATCAAATAATAGTCATCTTTTCAACCTATCAAAAAACCTCCCGGATGTTTGATTCCGGTTCCGGCAATTTCTTCGCCGGAATAAATCGCCCGATTTAAATGGTTTCCCTATGCATTTTCACGTCCAGAGAACCGAAGTGTTTTAGGCGGAACACGAACCTGCTGTCGAAAAAACAGCGATCTCGCGCGCTATTCCGATATCATTTCATTGAGCAGCCGCTTCTATATGAATCACGCTTGTGAATCGGCCTGCATGCGCTTTACCCGTTCCGCAACAGCTTTTCCGGTGGGCGTTATAGCAAGGCCGCCTTTGGCAGTTTCGCGATATTCCGGCCGAATATCTTTTCCAACGGCATACATGGCGGCAACAACCTCGTCAAACGGAATTAGACTCGTCACGCCCGCAAGCGCCATATCTGCGCAGAGCATAGCATTGACAGCACCAAGCGCGTTTCGTTTGATGCAGGGGCATTCCACGAGGCCTGCTACCGGATCACAGATCAGACCCAAGACATTTTTGATTGTCATAGCCGCCGCATCTAATGCCTGTATAGGCGCTCCCCCGCTAATTTCAACGAGCGCAGCCGCAGCCATTGCGCTGCCAACACCCGTTTCCGCTTGACAACCACCACCCGCACCGGAAATCGTTGCATTTTTTGCGAACAGCATGCCAATTGCGCCTGCAGTAAACAGTCCCTCCAGCAGGGTATCATCCGACCAACCACGTTGTTTTGCGCTTTCGATCAGAACACCTGCCAAAATGCCGCTGGCACCAGCCGTCGGTGCGGCCACAATGCACCCCATCGATGCATTTACCTCCACAACCGCCATTGCCGATGCTGCCGCGCGGCATGCATTGTATCCTGAAAACGGATTGTGTTTTCCATATTTAAATAGCCGCATTGCTTCGCCGCCCGAGAGTCCGCTGACCGATTCCATTTTTTCAGACAATCCCTGATTTACCGAATTTCGCATGACATCAAGATTCTTTTGCATCTCAGCAAGAATCTCCTCGCGCGAATGTTCGGAAAGTTTCATCTCCCGCAGAATCATAGCTTCCCAAATGGGGATGTCTTGGCTCAGACAATACTGTCGTAACGATTCACCGTTTTCAAAAGCAGTCGACAACATTTGCATATTCCTCCTCAAACGGCAAAGAGCTTGATGATTCCCTGACAAAGTGTCTGGATCATCAGCAGCATTTCCTGTGTCACAGGTTGGTCCGTTTCAATGGTCATGTATGCATCTTCACCCTTGCCATGGCGAAATACGCGCATGAACGCAATGTTAATTTTCAGCTGTGCCAACACATGGGAGACTTCGGCGATAACGCCGGGCTCATCGCGATGTTGAATGATCAGCGTTGGGTATTCACCCGTAAATTTCACTTCCAACCCGTTGATCTCCGTTATCAAAATATTGCCGCCGCCAATCGACTGCCCAACCACTTCTGTTTGATGTCCATCCTCGCTAGTAATATGGATGCGCGCTGTGTTCGGATGCTTAACGGGTTCATCCGAATACGTAAGTTCCACCAGCACACCCATTTCTCGTGCAATTCTATATGCATCCTTAATGCGGATGTCATCAGGCTGCATACCAAGCGCACCAGCAATCAAAGCCTTGTCCGTGCCGTGTCCTTTCCCCGTTTCTGCAAAGGATCCATAGAGCGTGAACGCTGCTTCCACAACGCTCATGCCCGCAATATGGCGTGCGACGTGTGCTAAACGCACCGCCCCAGCCGTATGAGAACTGCTTGGTCCGGTCATGCGCGGGCCAACAATATCAAATACCGAAAATTGATCCATACTCCTCCATACGTTTCTTTAGATAACGAAGAAACGTCCTCTTTCAATACACCAATTCAAAACATAATGCATTGCAAAAATCGAACCGACGCATGAATCTATTCGCACGTCGGTCAAATGATCAAGTGATGCATATGCTTTGCAGTTACAATCTTTTCTTTTGATAAAGAAAAGTTGCCGCGCACCCGTTCCTCGACAAGATACGTCTCCGGGCGATGATTCGGTAGGTGGCTCCATTCAGGTTTCCCCGCGGCACACCGAATATTCCGCTTAATGCTGCTTCCGTCAGGATCTGACATGGTTCACGGCATTCGATTGCACAGGACCCGACGATCAACACTCCTTATCGAGGTCCGACCCCACAGACGTCCGCCTCAGAACGGGAACTCAGCCCTGCTATAGCGGATTGCAGGTACAGGGCACCGCTAACTCCCCGCCTAGCGCGACAAATCTATTTTATACTGAAATCATGTTTCTGGCAAGCGGCAAATTGCATAAACTGCCGCACTAGAAACGGCAGGCCGCGGATCGTCTGCATATGGCCGGATCAATGGCAATAAATCGGAACGTCCGGCATGTGCCGCCAGCACGATAGCATGGGCCACCAATCTGCCGCCGCTGTTTAAGTTTTTGCCGACAACGGCAAGTGCAGACTTGACCTCCCCTGCCAGTAAACGTTCCCAATCAAAAGCATTTGGTACACACGAATCCATCAGCATATTATCGTTCATGGGACAGGCAAACTGACAGATTTCACACCCAAGCAAACTGGTCATGGCATCCATCACCCAATCCGGCATGGCATTTTTTTGCATATATGCCCGTGCACATTTTGTAAAATCATAGCCATTCTCCGTAATTGCACCCGAAGGACAAGCAGCAATGCATCGCCCGCAACCATCACAAACGGAGGAATCCATTAGCCGATTCATCGCTACATCATATTGCGGATGAGGTATGTACGCAGCCAACGTCTGCACTGCCACCCGAGTACCGTATTCCCCGAATGCCGTCAATCCATTCAAGCAGGCGGTGCCAATTCCACTGCGCAACGCAAGCTCCCGAATTGGCACATACACGCGCTCCGCATGGATATCGGATGAATCGAGCTGTGTCAGGAGATTGTTTGCAGCATGATACGCCCGATTCGACGAAGGGTAATTTCCCGAAACCCCAGATTCCGGCACATACGGTCGGTATGGCATCAGCAAGAGCAGCAACACGTTCGCCCATGGCAAAGAAACTGCTGGATCGCACACCAGCCCACGACCCGCAACATCCAAAACGCCGTCTATTAGACGGCGTTCGTAATGGATAAATTTGTCTGGTCTCAGCACATAGCATGCCGAAAAGCCTGCTTGCACAGCCAAGTCTATCAGTTGTTTCATTTCTGCGCCTGCAGCATCTCCTTGGTCTTCATGAGCCTCGTCAGATTGCCACGTTCATTTTCTTCCAGTTTCATCTGAATCTGTCGTATCGTCTCTGTAAACTGTGGAATCATGACATACTCCAATGCATTGACACGCCGGCGCGTCTTTTCAATCTCATCAGCCAGACGCCCACAGGTTTTCTCCACCTCTGCAAGCTGCAGAAGCAGTGGCAACACCTCTGCAAGCTTCTGTACTGCGCCATCAAGATCTGCGCTGGTTGTTGCAAACCCATATGGGTAGGTAAATCCTTCCTGCGCTTCCATCGTTAGTTTTGGCACTTGAATGGACAGCACGTTGGAATGATTCATTTGTACCTCAGCAGCACGAGCCGGATACATCAGCGCTTCCTCAATTTCATTGTTCGACATGGAAGCGCGCGCCAAAACAAAGCTCTTCATCGCAAGCGACAGCTTCGTTTCCACTTCTTCGCGAAGACTTTTATTCTGCCGCGCATAGCCAATAAAGCGGCGCACAAGCTCATCCCGCTTGTCCTTCATCATCTTATGCCCGCGGACAGCAACCACCTTGCGCTTTTTCAGGTTGCTTAACTCCATGCGGGTCGGTTTGACCTGAATGGCGGCCATGGCTTACGCCTCCCCGGGGTAATATTTTGTGATGTACTCGTCTCGAATTCGCTTAAGCTCGGATTTCGGCAAAATTGCCAATAACTTCCATCCGAGATTCAACGTTTCTTCGATGCTACGGTTTGTATAGTATCCTTGCGAAACGTACTCGCGTTCAAATGCATCCGAAAACTTTGCGTACAGTTTATCGATATCGGACAAGGCCGCATCTCCCAGAATAATCGCTAGCTCCTTGGCATCCTTTCCGCGTGAGTACGCCGAGAACAACTGATTCATAGTATCCGCATGATCCTCACGGGTCTTCCCTTTGCCAATGCCCTTGTCCTTCAATCGAGACAGCGATGGCAACACGTTGATTGGCGGTGTGAGCCCCTTGCGGTGCAGCTCGCGGGACAAAATGATCTGTCCTTCCGTAATGTACCCAGTCAAATCTGGAATCGGATGTGTCACATCGTCTTCCGGCATGGACAGAATCGGAATCATCGTAATGGACCCCTTATTGCCCCGAATACGGCCGGCACGCTCATACATGGTAGCAAGGTCGGTATACAGATACCCAGGATATCCGCGACGACCCGGAACTTCTTTACGAGCAGCGGAAACCTCACGCAATGCCTCGGCATAGTTCGTGATATCCGTGATGATAACCAGCACGTGCATACCAAGCTCGTAGGCCAAATATTCCGCAGCTGTGATTGCCATACGCGGCGTTGCTATTCGCTCAATCGCAGGATCATTTGCAAGATTGATAAACGTAACCGTTCGTTCAATCGCACCGGTCTTTCGAAAGTCATTAATAAAAAAATCAGCTTCCTCAAACGTGATGCCAACAGCGGCAAACACAACCGCAAACTTATCCTCGACCTCATTGCCGTTCTCGTCAACCGTTTTGCTCAACACCTTTGCCTGACGTGCAATCTGTGCAGCAAGATTGGCATGTGGCAGACCAGAGCCGGAGAACACCGGCAGCTTCTGACCACGAACCAATGTATTCAATCCATCGATAGCCGAAATGCCCGTCTGTATAAACTCACTCGGATAGTCGCGGGAGGCTGGATTCATTGGCGTTCCGTTGATATCCAGATGTTTTTCAGGAATCAGCGCAGGCCCGTCATCCATGGGCTTTCCCATGCCGTCAAACACACGGCCAAGCATATCCGGCGCAACGTCAAGCTCGATGGAACGGCCAAGAAAACGTGCCTTAGAATTGCTGATCTGCAAACCCTGAGAGCCTTCGAACAGTTGTAATAGCGCCTTATCCCCGTCGATTTCGAGCACGCGTCCGCGGCGAATTCCTCCATCTGCCTGCTCAATCTCAACCAGTTCATCATATTTGACGCCGGAAACCTCCTCAACGAGCATCAGGGGCCCGACAACTTCTCTAATTGTGCGGTATTCTTTACGCATGTGCTACCCCTCCCTCGGTCAGTTCGCGAATCTGCTCATCCAAATCCTTCATAATTTGGTCATACGCCGCCTGCGTTTCGTTCTCAGGCACATACTTCAATCGCCCGATCTTCTCGCGGACGGGCATCTGCACAAGCTTTGCGAAGGACGCATCTTGATTCAGCGCGGCAAGGCATTTTTCATAGTTGGATAGGATGGCTTTCAGCATCAAATGTTGTTTCTTTGGCGAGGTATATGTGTCAACTTCGTGGTAAGCGTTCTGGTGTAGATAGTCTTCACGAATACTTCTCGTTGCTTCCAGCGTCAACCGATCCTTATACGACAGCGCATCAATACCAACCAAGCGGACAATTTCATCCAGCTCACTCTCCTCCTGCAGCAGCATCATAGTCTGCTGAACAAGTGTTGACCACTCTGGCGATACGTTCTGGTTGAACCAATCATCAAGCCGGTCAAGGTAGAGCGAGTAACTCTGTAGCCAATCAATTGCCGGGAAGTGGCGCGCATATGCAAGTTTGCTGGAAAGTCCCCAGTATACCTTGACAATGCGCAGCGTAGCCTGAGACACAGGCTCGGAAATATCGCCGCCTGGCGGCGACACGGCACCGATTGCAGAAACCGCACCCATGCGCTTGTCACTGCCAAGAACTTTGACATAGCCCGCACGTTCATAGAACTCGGCTAAACGGCTGGAAAGATAGGCCGGATATCCTTCTTCACCAGGCATTTCCTCGAGTCGGCCGCTCATCTCACGCAAAGCCTCCGCCCAGCGAGAGGTGGAATCGGCCATGATGGCTACCTTATACCCCATATCGCGGAAATACTCCGCAATCGTGATGCCCGTGTAGATGGAAGCTTCGCGCGCGGCAACAGGCATATCCGATGTATTGGCAATCAACACCGTGCGCTTCATGAGCGACAGTCCAGTGCGAGGGTCCTTCAACTCTGGAAACTCCATCAAAACATCCGTCATCTCATTGCCACGTTCACCGCAGCCCACATAAACGATGATATCCGCATCCGCCCACTTGGCAAGCTGATGTTGCACAACAGTCTTGCCGCTACCAAAGGGCCCAGGCACTGCTGCAACGCCGCCCTTGGCAACCGGAAACAGTGTGTCAATGACACGCTGGCCAGTGATCATCGGCTCGTTCGGCGCAATCTTTTGCGCATAAGGGCGGCCACGGCGAACCGGCCATTTCTGCATCATGGGTAATTCGGTTTCCTTACCATCCTTCTCAAGCTTCACAATTGGTTGAACGATATTCGCCAAGCCAGCATGAATCCACGTGACTCTGCCGGAAATGTTGGGCGGCACCATGATCCGGTGCTCAACGGCCTCCGTTTCCTGTACGATGCCCAGAATATCACCGCCAACAACTTCATCGCCAACCTGAACGGTCGGCTGGAAGTCCCAGAGTTTTTTATGATCAAGCGAATCCACCGTGATGCCGCGGGTAATGCGGTCTCCCGCAATTTCACGGATAACGTTCAACGGACGCTGGATGCCGTCGTAGATCGCCTCGATGAGCCCGGGCGCAAGCTCAACCGATAGTGGCGCACCGGTGGATTCCACGGGTTCGCCGGGTCCGATTCCGCCCGTCTCCTCATAGACCTGAATAGACGCTTTATCGCCACGTAATTCGATGACCTCACCGATCAGATGTTTTTCCGACACGCGCACCACATCGTACATCTGCACGTCTGCCATCCCACTTGCCACAATGAGAGGCCCCGATACCTTGATGATCGTACCTTGCATGTTTTCGCCCTTCCCTTAGTTATTGAATAAAATATCCACGCCAACCGCTTTTTCAACATTATCTTTAAGCTGTGCGATCCCGATCCCACTGGTTCCATTGTTGTCTGGAATGGGGATGATGGCCGGATATGCCTCTGACTCATACTCCTTGATGGTTTCCGCGCAAGCAGGATAGAGCTTTTCCGTGACAAATACCACAGCGTAACCTTCTCTGGCCAGTTGATGCAGATGACGATTTGCCTGCTCTCCTTCGTCTTCGAAAAAAACATCCAGCCCCACGGCTTTGAACAACAGAATGGAATCCCGATCTCCGATTACGCCAATTTTAGCCATACAGTTCACGCAACCTTTCCGTGATCACAGCATCATCCAAACCGTTACGCTTCACCGTTAAAATCAAACGAACCGCCTTGGCTTCCCGGTCACGCGCAAGATAGTATCCAACAATTGGAAAAATCGTTAGTGTATCGTGCCGATGATCCTTGACAAGACCGAGCAAATAATTATCGCGCTCCTTCTCCAACATACTAATGTTTCCGGACACCATCATTGCCGTCAAACCAGCGTTCATAGCATCCTTGGCAACGCTGCCAGAAAGCACTTTTAGAAGTGTATCCGCGGACAACTCATATGCATCAATCAGTGTCTGAATCAGTATTCCTCCAGCCGGAAGAAGCAGTTCTCGCAGGTCTTCCTTTTGCGCCCCCATAGCGCGCAACCGCAAAAAAGTCAGCACGTTGCCAAAATCGCAAAGCGCAGTGAAATACTGCTTTGCAAACGGTTCTTTGCAGAATTCCACGGTCTTCATGGCATGCGCTAGATAACCATAGTCGAGCAAAATACTCACAAACTGCGGTTCTGGCTGAATTTTCAGTTTCCGCATGAGCGCATCCAGTACATTTGCCAGTTCCTGCGGCAGATCGGCAAACGATTGATCTCGGACTGCTGCCGTCAACCGTTCACGGCTATACAAACCGCCTTCCTGCCAAGCAAAATCTGTAGTCCCAAGCATTCCTGCTTTGATGAGCACCTTGAGATTATGAATATCTGTCTGCAAAAGAAACAAATCCGTCAATTTTGGTTCTGGAGAAAGTTCCTGCACGGTCTGCACAGTCTCCTTGCGCACATTTTCAATCATGCGTTCGCAGTCACCAGCAGAAGCATCCGGCATACCGCCATAGCGTACGTCAAGCAATTGACGCATGGCGTCCTCAAGGCTGCCCTCGGCCATTCGCTTCACGGTTGCGCTGCTAAGCAATCCCTTCTCTAGGGCGCTGATGCGCGCGCATGCATAAGCATAGCTTGGCTGTGGCACTTAGCTTTCCCCTCCCTCGGAATTGAATAGCAGATTTGCTACGTTGGTTTCCTCCTGCTCACGAAGCTCGGAAAGCAACGAGGAAAATGAGCAATTCTTCTCATACCCTTTGTGCATCAATAAAAAGCCGCCATCAATATCGGCATTATCCGCGCTTAATTTTAGTGCATTTTTTTTGTAGTCAGCCAGCATCCGTTCAATAACAGCGCGATCCTTGGCAGCTGGTACGACGATTTCGCCATCCTCTGCTTCACGCGCAAGTATATTGAGGCAGATCTGTCCACGTTTTTCAGCATCCAGCGCAAGCAACGCTTCATAGGCACGTTGAAACGTTTCATCGATTACAACACGTTTCTTGCGGAGCGTTGATTTGCGTCCATCCAGCGCCGTGCGTGTTCTGCAGCCGTCCAGCACACTGGCAACCGCTGCAGCGCGCTTACCGGCATCATCCGCCATTTGATCGGCCAGCTGTTTTTTGCTCTCCGCCCGAATGGTTTCTATACTTTTCTGCGCTTCACCGGAAATTTTTAATGCATCCGCATGCGCATCGTTGATAATACGCTCGGCAAGCTTATTCGTTCCGGTCATTTCCTGTGTTGCCATTCTTATTTTGCTCCTTTGACGCTATCGCCCGTCAAACGGCGACGCCGTTGACAAGCAGGAAGGAGATCAGCAATGAAAGCACTGCATATGTTTCGACCATTACGGTCATCAGCATGGCTTTGCCCTGCTCTTCCGGTTTTTTAGCAATGAGATTGATGCCAGAAACGGCAACTTTACCCTGCGCGATAGCAGAAAACAAACCGCCGAAAGCAACCGGAATGGCCGCGAGAAATAGGTTAAGCCCAGCGGTAGCCGCAAGCACTGAACCACCACCCAGCAACCCCGCCTTTGCAGCGATTACAAAGGCAATCAGCAGACCATAAATTCCCTGTGTACCGGGAAGAAGCTGAAGCAACAAGCAGGAGCCGAAACGATCCGGCGACTCCGAAACCACGCCCGCACTTGCTTGCCCTGCAATGCCTACGCCAATCGCGCTGCCGATACCGGCAAGAACCGCGGCCATGGCCGCACCCGCTGCTGCAAAAATCGTACCCCATTGAAGTTCCATTGTCTGTATCCTCCTTAAATAATTCAGTCTTTTATTTTTCTGCATCTATAATACGAACATGTTTCGTTCTGTAACCAAGAGGTTTGAATTCCATACCGCCGGATTCGTAAAATTTGCCGTAAAACTCAACATACTGCAATCTCGCACAGTGTACAAATGCGCCAAGCGTATTGATGCCGATGTTGAATGCATGCAACGCAAGCAACAGCGCAACGGCAACGAGGATGCCCAGAATCTTGAGAATGATATTCGGCGAACCCGTCAGCATGATACATAGATCGTTAAACACCGATGCGATGACGCCGGTTGCGATGCCTAGTGCAAACAATCGTGCATAAGACAGTATGTCCGAAAGAAAGCTTGTCACCTGATACAGTTCACCAAGGCCTGAAATAGTACGCGAAAACGGGTTTTTCTTTCCACGGCCTTTGAATACCAGAATCATGAGAGCACCAATGATCGCCATCACCATACCAACCGTTTTCGTGATTGGAAAAGCAAGGCCGATCAAGCCAACGATGATTAAAATCCAAGAAAAATTGTCGAAAATGGCCGTCTGCCAGTCATGCCGAGCAAAAGATATCTTCATCTTCAGCCCGATGCCAAAGAAAATATGCAGCACACCCAGCCCGAAACAAAGGATCAACATGCTGATTGGGTCGCTCATGGGGTCAACAAGTAACGGAAACAGGTCTTTTGTGCCAAGCAGCGCATCAAAATCCATGCCAAAGACGGTGCCAACAAGCACGCCCCAGACAATGGTGGACAATCCACCCCAGAATAGTACCTTCGCAAACCCGCCGGACATACCGGTCGGCTGCTTAAATCGAATGTACAGCGCACAGCCCAACGCCAGCACAAGCCCATAGCCGGAGTCGCTGAGCATAAGGCCGAACAGCAACACATAGAACGGTGCCATATACGGCGTAGCATCAATTCCATTCGGATCCGGACGAGAATAAAGATTGGTTACCTGTTCAAACGGCGTCGCAAACTTGTTGTTCTCCACAACCGATGGTGGAACTTCATCTTCGTTCGGGTCGCGCACGGTCAGACTGTATGCATCCGTAACCGATACAACTGCCGTTTTTACCTCGCTGACGCGATCCTCCGGAACCCAGCCTTCCAATTGAAACGTAGCGAAGGTGCGGGCAAGTTCTACTGCTGCTTTCGTCCGATCACGTTCAATCACCGCCGCGTCATATGCACCAGCAACCGTATCGACAACACCAGCGGCTTTTTCCGAAAGCAGTTGCGCAAGTGCATTTTTCTTTTCCTCTAGCGCATGATTTTCCTGAGTCAGACGGTTGATTGCCTGCGCAGGCGTGCCGGGCAATTTGGGAAACACGTAATCTGTCCAGTCCAAAGATTTTAAGAATCCAGCTACGGCCTTGGCCTCTTCGATTGGACAGGCAACGACACAGGCACGGACATTGCCCTCACCGAAAAAATGATACTCCGAACAGGTCTCGATCTCATTCAGCTTGTCCGCATCTGCCACACCGATAAATCCAGTAAAATAGCGTACCGTTTTGCTATTCTGATAACGCTGCATATCCGCAGGAAAGGCTTCCCAAGGACGCAGCGTTTCGATGACTGTTTCGTTTTGGTCCATTTCTGAACATTTTTTGCTTAATTCATGTGAAATTTGCGCAAGCTCATCCGATAGGCCAAGCGCACCCGGCATTTCTTTTTGAATTTGCTGGAGCGTAGCTTCAGGCTTTGGTGTCAGAAAGCCTTTTTTGGCCGCAAACGGTTTGAGAATATTAAGCGCATCATCCAGCTTCTGAACATGATCTTCTGCTTGGGCAAGCGTCTGCTCATCCAAAGCATCCTGTGCCGCGTCGATGACTTGAACGGCGGATGTGGATTGCAGTGCCTTGAGAACATTGGCTTCGTCCGCTTTGTGCGCCACTAACGTGATGCGTTTCATTCGAACAATCATGCTGTTTCCTGCACCTTTTTCAACAGATAGTCAACGGTCTTGCTCATACATGCGGTCGCTTTCAGGCAAAGTGCATCCGCCTCATGTGCCATGGCTTCCGTCATTTCCCGGGTGATTTGCTCTCCGTTCCGTTCGGACTTTTCCAGCGCGTCACGCGTTTTTTCTCGTTCGTTCACTATCAAGGTCGCGCATTCTTTTTCCGCTTGCTCTTTGGCGGTGGCAATCGCATCACGCGCCTTCGTCACGGCGGAGGAGCGAATTTCTTCGGCCTTCAGTTCCGCTTCTGCAATCTCTTCAATAATCGATCGCATCGTTTTTCCTCCTACGATTATTTCGTTCCAAACAGGCGATCACCCGCATCGCCAAGACCGGGTACGATATAGCAATGCTCATTCAAACGTTCATCAATTGCACCAATATAAATATCCACATCTGGATGCGCATCCTGCATAGCCTTGACGCCCTCTGGCGCAGCGATCAGTGACACAAGGCGAATACTTTTGCAGCCGTTGTTTTTCAAAATTCTGGCTGCTTCCTTTGCTGTGTTTCCGGTAGCGAGCATCGGATCAACCATAAAAACTTCGCGCTCAGCTACATCCGGCGGGAGCTTGCAATAATACCCCTTTGCTTCGTAAGTATCCGGATCACGATACAGTCCGATATGTCCAATCTTAGCGTTGGGCAGAAGATTCATAATACCATCCGCCATTCCAAGGCCTGCGCGAAGAATCGGTACAACCGCCAGTTTATCGTTGGCGAGCACATTGAATCTTGCCTTGCAGATTGGTGTTTCAATCTCAATTTCCTTTAGTTCCAAGTCGCGTGTAACTTCATATGCCATCAGCATGGCAAGTTCGCTGACCAACTCACGAAATGATTTACTGCCAGTCTCTTTATCCCTCAGCATAGCGAGCTTGTGCTGAACAAGCGGATGATTAATCGTGGTAACCTTTGACATGTCCACCCTCCTTATTGTCTGCTTTCATATTCGGAAATTTTGTCCACGCGGCGCTTATGGCGTCCGCCTTCAAACTCGGTTGTAAGCCAGATGGAAACGATCTCTTTGGAAAGTGCATCGCCCGTCACCTTCGCCCCAAGCGCAAGTATGTTTGTGTCATTGTGCCGGCGGGTCATCTCGGCCTGCATGGTTGTTGTGCAGAGTGCGCAGCGAATACCGCGCACTTTATTTGCACTGATGCTCATCTCTATACCAGTTTTACTAATAACAATGCCGCGCGTAAAAGCGCCGCGCGAAACCGCCTCGGCAACCGCCGTTGCATCGCCCACATAATCAGCGCTGCTGGTATCTTGACAATCAAAATCTCGAACCGTATATCCTTGATCTTGTAATAATTGAATCATTAATACCTTTAACGAATTGCTATCGTGATCGCCGCTAATTGCAATGTTCAAAAATTTCACCTGCCCATTTCGTCATATGTTATTATACCTCTATTACACAAAAACCGGCGGCTCTGAGAAGCCGATTCATAAAAGCCAAGCCCATGTCTACAGCTGGAATTCCTTCTGCTAAAATCAAATTTGAACGTGTATCCATTTCGCGGAGCACTGTGAACAAATTTACGCACAAAGTGGCGGGTTGATCCCTTTTTCCGAGTATAACACATTTTTCGCCATTATTATAGATTTTTTTTGTTTCTTCTGTTGCTGCAATTTCACACTGTTTCCCTTGTAAACTATAGTAATGATACAACGATTTGATCTTCTTTGCAACCGCCATCAACTCACCATTGACGATGATCACTTCTGCATTCGGTGCGTAATGCTTATATTTCATGCCCGGCGAAGCAGCAACCTCACCCGTCTTCATGGGTGCAAGTATGCTGCCGGACACCTGTATCTCTCCGATCACAGCGGCGAGCATCTCACGCGTAACCGCACCGGGCCGCAAAATTGTCGGCGTGCCAACCAGCGAAACCACCGTGGATTCCACGCCATACTTGCATGGCCCGCCGTCTAGAATCAACGGAATTTTACCATTTAAATCTGTCAGGACGTCGTTTGCGTTGGTTGGACTGGGCTTTCCGGATAAATTTGCACTCGGCGCCGCAATCGGTACGCCCGATTTTGCAATCAGCATGCGTGCCGTTTTGTCCAGCGGCATACGCACCGCGACCGTTTCTAAACCGGCCGTTACCTCATCCGGTACAATATCGCTGCGCTGAGCAATCAGTGTAAGCGGGCCGGGCCAGAATGTATCCATCAGAATTTTTGCGTGCTTTGGCATGCGCATCCAGAGATCCTTGATATCGCTCTTTTTACTGATGTGCAGAATCAGTGGATTATCCGCGGGTCTTCCCTTTGCCTCGAATATTTTACGTACGGCCTCGCCGTTCAGCCCATTAGCTCCTAGTCCATAGACCGTTTCTGTAGGAAACGCAACCAGCCCTCCCTCGCGAATGATCTCCGCACCAAGTTTGGTTCCCGCTTCCTGTTGAAACTGCGTAAGAATGACCTCCGTTCTCATGCTTTCTCCCCCGACAGCATTCGAGAACGTTCCGCGAGAATCAACGCGTCGATCAGCTCGTCCATATCACCATCCAGAAACTGCTCCAGCTTATAAAGCGTCACGCCAATGCGGTGATCTGTTACACGTCCCTGCGGAAAATTGTAGGTGCGGATGCGCTCGCTCCGGTCACCCGAACCGACCAAGGTCTTGCGCTCGCTAGCAAGCGTCGCGTCCTGCTGGGACTGATAGTATTCAAATAAACGACTTTTCAGCACACGCATCGCCTGTTCTTTGTTTTTGAGCTGGGATTTTTCATCCTGGCAGGAAACCACCATACCCGTCGGCAAATGTGTAATACGAATGGCAGATTCAGTCTTGTTGACATGCTGTCCGCCGGCACCGCTCGAGCGATAGGTATCAATTCGCAGATCGGCATCCTTGATATCGACTTGTATGTCGTCTACTTCCGGTAGCACAGCAACCGTTGCCGCACTTGTATGGATGCGCCCTTGCGACTCTGTTTCCGGTACACGCTGCACGCGGTGGACACCGCTCTCGTATTTCAATCGGCTGTAGGCACCACGCTTGCCGCTCAACGACAGGACAACTTCTTTCACCCCGCCCTTTTCGGTCATATTGCTCTCAATAAATTCTGTTTTATAGCCATGCCGCTCCGCATAGCGCAGATACATGCGCAACAAATCCGCGCCAAACAAAGAAGCTTCGTCGCCGCCGGTTCCCGCCCGAATTTCAACAATTACATCCCGTTCATCATTCGGGTCCTTTGGCAGTAGCAAAACATGTAGCTCTTCTTCCAGGGACAGGCACGCTTCTTCCTGCTCCATCAGCTCAGCATGAACCATCTCTTTCATCTCATTGTCCAAGCGGTCGTTCAGCATCGCTTTACACTCCGCATGGGCTGACAACGCTTTTTCATAGCGATCAAACACTGTTACGATTTCACTCAGTGCCGCATGTTCCTTCGACATCTCGCGAAATGCATCCATATTGTTTGTTGCGCCCGGAGAAGCCAGTTGTTCCCCTAGCTTGCAATAACGTTCTTTAATGCTCCTTAGTTTATCCAGCATGAGTCCTCCATGACGGAAATTGCATCCGTTCCGCAAACGGAAATCACGTGCTCTCGTGCATTCTGCGCCTCCTGCAATTCCGCATCAGTCAGTTCCGAATAGGAACGAATCAGCGATAAATCCGCAAAAGCAGGCACAACCTGATGGATATATTGGCTGTCGATGGAGCGGTAGAAGCAGTAGGTTGGCATATAACTGGCGTCTATAAGTTTGACCGTACCATCCACGTCTTTTTCAAGTGAAAGTTGCACGTACAGCCCGTATTTCAGCGGGCCAGGCGCCATATTAGAAATAAAATTTCCCATGGAATATACAATCAGCCCAGTGTATGGCTGTCCATCACGTTCCACCGTTAGATATTCGATCGGTTGTACAACATGGGGATGCGAGCCAAGAATCAGGTCAACGCCGGATTCCAGCAAGAGCTTTGCGCATGCGCGAGTTCTGTCGTTTGGTGCTTTTTTATGCTCCTTATCCCAGTGCGGATAGGCAATGATATATTCCGCGCCCGCCGCCCGGCAAGCCTTGACCTCTTCAATCAGCCGTTCCGTATTGATGGACAAACGGTTTATGGCATACTCCGCTTCCTCTGCGGTCATCCACTTTTCGTGTTTATTGATGATCTCGGTCGCAGCCACCATGCCGATTTTAATGCCGTTGACATCCATAATCAACGGCGTATCGCGTTCCTCATTGGAACGAGCGGTTCCTTTGTGAAAAATCTTTTTTTCGTCCAATACGTCCAACGTGCGGTACAGACCGTCGATCTTGCGGTCAAGCGCATGGTTATTGCCGGTGCTGAGAAAATCAAAACCCACGTCCTTGAGCGTATCGATTAGACTATCGGGGGCATTGAATGTATCCACACGTTCAGCATCCGTTTTTTTCTTGGAATACCCGGCGTCCTTGCCTGCCAACGTGGTTTCAAAATTTCCGCACATGAGGTCAACCGAACGCATCATGCCCTGCATACCCGCAAAACTACGTGAAAAATCATATGCATCCTTCTCTTCAACGTATGCGCCGTTGACTTGGCTTTGCATCATCATAATATCCCCGATTGCGCCAATTGTAATCGTCATCGGCGTAGGCTCCGGTTCCGGCGTAACCGTAGGCTCAGGCGTGGATTGCGGTTCCACTGTCAACGGAGCAGGAGCTGCGGTTTGCTGTGCTTTAGGTGCTTCCTTCTGTATCAATGCCTGATCCGCAGCATTTCCAGCACCAACCGTTTCCGCTGCAGAGCAGCCAGCCAAGCAACCAATCATGAATAGACAGCATAGGCAGATACCGATTCTATGTTTTTTCATGTTCCCTCCACGATAACCACGCGCGGATTCCCCGCGTAATCCTTCAAAACAGATGCATTTGCAAACAACGCCAATACGGCATTCGACTGGGTCGCGCCTATCTCCATCAGCAGCACGCCGCCGGGATTGAGATGCTCGAGATATTCTCTGGATATCCGTCGGTAGAAATCCAGTCCATCCGATCCTCCGTCCAACGCAATTTTCGGTTCGAATGAAACTTCTTTTTGCATCGTTGACAGTTCGGTCTGATTCAGATACGGTGGATTGCAAACAATGCAATCAAAGGTTTCCCCAGCAACGGCCAGAAATAGATCACCTGTTCGAATATCCAAATCCGCACCGTTTAATTTCGCGTTTTCCACGGCAATCCGCGTGCATTCCCCGCTGATATCCGAAGCGGTTACCCGAAGCCCCGCCCGAATATGCAACGCAATACCGATGCATCCACTGCCGCAACACAAATCCAAAACGGTGGTATATCCGCGTTCCTTGGCAAGCTGCTCCGCTTTTTCGCAGAGAACTTCCGTATCCTGGCGCGGAATCAAAATGCCCGGCTCCACAATCATTGGTAGGCTCATAAACGACCATTGTCCAAGTATATACTGGAGCGGTTCTCCACCAGCACGTCGATCCAAGTATTCGCCAAGCAAAATCAGCTGATCACGCGTCATCTCCACACCATGATGCAGCATCAGTGCGGCCGGTTCAATGCCAAGGACAAAGCCAACCAACTCTTTCGCCTGCTGTAAATCTTCTTCGCCGGCAACCGCACGGATATGGATCTGTGCGAATCTGGTTGCTTCCGCAACATTCATGCCTGTTCCTCCAACGGATCTGCTTTTGTCGGGGCTTGTGCCGCTTGCGCATCGGCCGTGCTCTCCGTCCCGTGTTGCTCTTGCGGTGCCATCACTCCGTCATGAATCGCCACTTGGAACGCAGCAATGGCGACCTCTATCATTTCCGGATCCGGTTCGCGGGTCGTCAGATACTGCAGTCCGAGTCCAGGCGCACGCACGATGCGGGCAAGTAGCCCGTCGGATGCAGCGGCAAGCTGGAGAACTTCGTAAGAAATGCCGGCTACCAGTGGGAAAAAGAAAAGTCGCGTGCAAAACCGGAACAGGAAATTTTCACTATAGGGTAACAGCGCAAAAAACAAAATGGAAATCGCCATGACCAGAAACAGATAATTCGTTCCGCAGCGCGGATGCAGCCGCGTATGTTTCATGGCGTTTTCAACGGTCATCTCATCTTCATGTTCATAGCAAGCAATGGTTTTATGTTCCGCGCCATGATACATATAGACGCGTCTGATATCCTTCATCGCGGATATGCTGGAGATGTACAACAGAAAAATCAGCAATCGCGCGAATCCTTCCACAAGGCTCTTCCAAATGGTTGGCGTGCTCTCCTGCCAGGGAATCAACTGTGTAATCAACGACGGCAGCAGGATAAACAGGCCAAGCGCCAACACAATTGCCAAAAAGACCGCAATCACAATCGCAATATCCATGGCAGATTTGCCCGTTTTTTTAGCAAGCCATTGCTCAAACTTATCTGGCTCCTCGGTTGCATCGTCTCCAAATAATTCTGCGGAGCGCGTCATCATTCGCATACTCGTTGTAAGCGATTCCACAAACGCTACCACGCCACGCACAACTGGCCAGCCCAGAAATGTTCCTTTTTTCGCTTTACTTGGTTGTTTTGTATACTCTTTTACGATGCTGCCGTCGGCCTGGCGCACCGCTAGCGCAATGCCACCGGTTGGCGTACGCATCATGACGCCTTCCATTACCGCCTGGCCGCCGACGGAACACTTTTTCATAATCGTAAATCCTTTCTGTTCATTAACATTAGACGATAGTATAGCATGCATTCGCATTCACGATCAAGGAAAAAGCCTTCCCGGAAAAACGGAAAGGCTTTTTGTGTTGCTTACAGGCCGTAACGCTTTTTGAAGCGATCGACACGTCCGCCACTGTCCACAAGCTTCTGTCTGCCTGTGAAGAACGGATGGCATTTGCTGCAGATTTCGACCTTCAGCTCGTCCTTGACGGAGCCGGTCGTAAACGTTTCGCCACATGCGCAGCGCACGGTGGCTTCGCCGAATTTCGGATGGATGTCCTTCTTCATGCTGTTTCACTCCTTTTAAACACTACCATCGGATATTATAGCTAACCGACAGGCAAAATGCAATACTTTTATTCTCGAAATCAGTAGAAAAGTATCGCATTCCCTTTGGTTTTTCCTACGATTTGACACAACCAATCGATTTATTTGCCGTAACGGCTGGTAGACATCGTGGTGTATCCGTCTTTTTCGTAGATACTGACCCAATCTTTCAAACGTTGTAAGAATTCTTCGTTGGTTGTCGTCTTCTCCATCATCCCAATAAGTTGCTCAGTCACCTCGGCTGTGTTGCCGCCGCCCAGCACACGCCGAATGGTGCGTACGCCCTCCAATTCTTCGGGGGAGAGCAGCAGCTCGTCGCGACGAGTGCCGGACTTGTAAATATCAATGGCTGGAAAGATCCGCTTTTCAGAGAGCTTGCGATCGAGATGAATCTCCATATTGCCGGTACCTTTGAACTCTTCATAGACCATATCATCCATGCGGCTACCGGTTTCTGTCAACGCAGTTGCTACCACGGTCAGGCTACCGCCGTTTTCGATATTTCGTGCAGCGCCAAAGAAACGCTTCGGCTTGTGTAGTGCGCCCGGATCCATGCCGCCGGAGAGTGTTCTCCCGGTAGGTGGAATCGTCAGATTATACGCGCGCGCCAGTCTTGTTAAACTGTCCATTAAAATGACAACGTCTTTTCCCTGCTCAACAAGCCGCATCGCGCGCTCCTGCACCATTTCCGCAACACGGGTGTGATGCTCTGGAAGTTCGTCAAACGTGGAATACAGCACCTCGCCCTTGATGGAGCGCTGCATATCCGTAACCTCCTCAGGCCGTTCGTCAATCAGCAACACAATAAGGTGCGACTCTGGATAATTTGCGGCAATCCCTTTGGCAATGCTCTTGAGCAATGTTGTTTTACCAGCCTTGGGTTGTGACACAATCATGGCGCGCTGACCTTTGCCAATGGGCGCGATCAAATCGATCAATCGGATGGCAAGCACGTTTGTCTCGGCGCATTCCAATGTGTAGCGTTCGTTTGGAAAAATCGGAATCAGCTCTTCAAAAGGCTTGCGATCGGCAACTTTTTCGGGAGATTCGCCGTTGATTGCCGTAATGTATAACAATGCGAGAAAACGCTCACCTTCTTTGCTCGGGCGGGTTTTCCCGGTAACAAGATCACCGGTACGCAGTCCAAAACGGCGAATCTGTGCGATGGACACATAGACGTCTCGCTGGCCAGATAAGTAGTTTTCGCTGCGCAGGAAGCCATAACCGTCCGGCAAAACCTCCAGTACGCCCTCTGCGTCTCCACACTCGCCAGTTTGGAGCATCTCCGGCACTGCCGGATTGCTCGTTCCATAATCCTTATTATAATAGCCGTCTTGACGAGGCGCGCCACGAAACGCGCGTTCTTCCTCATTGGCGAAGCTCTGAGGAGGAGGCGTGGGTGTATAAGTATTCTGCTGATACCCGCCCTGCTGTGAATACCCGGCTTGAGCCTGATATCCTCCCTGTTGATAGCCACCCTGCTGATAGCCATTGCTACGCGGCTGATAGGAGTTTTGTTGATAACCCTGCTGATATCCGCTCTGCTGCGCATATCCCTGCTGGTATCCGCCGCCCTGCTGGGGGCCATAAGACCTTCGTTGATAGCCGCCATTATTCTGGTTCTGGGTTCTGTTGTCATAATATGGCTTATGCGGTTGATAGCCGCTGCGAGGCGTATAAGCGCGCTTATATCCATTATCCGGTGTTTCGGGCTGCGCCCCCTGGTCAGGCTGATTTTCAGCACCTTCCACAGGAGAAAAAGCTACTAACGTTTCTGTTTGCACCGAATCCTCCCTGCTTTCTGATGCCGCAGTCTGACCACCGTTCATAATAATATCGACCAACTCTCCCTTGCGAAATTTGGTCAACGATTTTACACCCTGAAGCTTCGCAATTTCACGCAAATCACCAAGGCTTTTGGTTTCCAGTTGTTCTCTGTTCAATTATGGATACTCCTCTCTTTGGAACCTAATTAATCTCAATACCACATAAGATCCGCACATATGCGTTCGGTCGGATATGTTTATTTTGATTGTGTAAGCATACCGTCTGAACCAGTTTTTGTCAAGCGGATTCGGGCTTATTTTCCAGTAATTCCCAGCCTTCGACAAAGGTTTTACAACATTTTTACATGCAGTCATATGCGCTGTCTTTTCAGCGTAATAATACACTATAAACCGCAAACTACGACAGGGGGATTATCCATGGAACGAAGAGAACCCGACCTGACAAAGCTGCGTCCGCGGGCGCACAGCATTCATATCGACAATCGCATGCGCATTAGCATCACCGGTGTGATGGACGTTGTAAGTTTTAATGAACAGGATGCTGTTTTGCTCACGGAAGCCGGTCCGCTAAACATCGCTGGCAACAATCTGCATCTGAACAAGCTCAACCTAGAGGATGGACAGATTTCCATCGAGGGAGAATTGCTGGCGCTGGATTACGAGCCGCCGGAAACTGAAAAACGAGGACTGTTCGGGCGAGTACTCCGCTGAAAAACGATGAATAACACGCTTTCTCAGGGTTATGCATTGCTTGCTTTCCTGTATGCCGGCATTGTTCTCGGCATACTTTATGATGTTTTGCGCGTTTTCCGATTATTATGCAAAAGTCGCTTTATCGCCCATCTGTTGGACACCCTGTTCGGTCTTTTATTCGGCTTGGTCAGCATGACGGTGTTCTATCTGGTAACAGGAGGCGCTTTGAGGGTGTACGGTTTTTTTGTTATGGCTGCCGGAGCGTCGATACAACAGTGGGCATTTGGATGGCATATTTGTAAAATGATTGTGAAACGCACACGCATTCATCCCTTTTTAAGCTGATCTGTGCTATATTGAATGCATGTCAAAAAAAACAGTGCCCGAAAAATCGGGGTTCTTCATTCGACCCCGCTATATTTTGTTATTCTTTCTGCTGGCATTCTTTGTGCTTGGCGGCGTGTATCTGTCTCAGCAGACCAAGCTGGGATCCATTGAGGATGAAAAAGCTAAATTGCAGACGAAGTTAGATACGCTCAAGATCGAAGAGGAACGCCTTGACCGCATGCTTGAATATATGCAAACCACAGATTATATCAAACAGTATGCGCGGGAAAAACTCGGTTTTGTCTTTCCAAGTGATATCAAGTTCTACGATGATACCGTCACAACCAAGTCTCCGCTATCCACGCTAACGCCAACGGATGTGCCGCAGCCATCCATCAATCCCGATCAAACCAGCACGCCCTTGCCAACCCCCGTTCCAAAGCTCACACCTAAGCAAAAGGATGGCGACGCGGAGCCTGTTATTATTCAATGAAAAAAATTGCCTGCATCGATATTGGGAGCAATTCCATACGTACAATGACAGCCGAACGAGTTGATGATTCATTTGCCTTTTCTGAGAAACAAGTTTTTACAACAAGACTGGCTGAAGGTCTGGTGGAAACCAATTTCCTTTCCAAGTCTCGCATGGAGCAATCGCTTGGCGTAATTCGGCAGTTTGCCAATCATTGCAAAGATGACGGACTACCCGTCTACGCCTACGCAACAAGCGCTGTACGTGATGCCGTGAACCGCGATGCATTCTCAACTGAAATCTGTGCAATCATTGGAGACCGGCTTTTCATCCTGTCCGGTGAACAGGAAGCGTGCAACGCCTATCTGGCCGCAACGGGCAACCGTGGCGGCATGATTGATATCGGTGGTGGTAGCACCCAGATAATTACCCCTGACTTTTGCCATAGTTACCCTTTGGGATGCGTACGTGCCCGCGACCTAAGCATTGAAGGCACACTGGAACAAATCCAATCCAGCCTTGCTTCCACGTTGAATAATGTCTTTTCCACGCTATCCAATGTGTCACAACCCGTTTGGACAGGCGTCGGCGGAACCATCACGACGCTGTGCGCTTACGTTCTCGGCCTGACGGTCTATGACGAATCTATCGTTCAGAATGCAATCCTTACCCGGAATTCACTCTTGAAGGTTCTGCGTCAGCTCTCCTCTTTGGGCGATGCGCGTGCGCGCCACCCTCTGCTAGATCATCGTCATGATGTGATTTTACAGGGCGGCGCAATTTTAATCTATGTGATGGACTGCGTTCAGGCAGATCAACTTCGCGTCAGTGATGCCGATGGCTTGGAAGGATTCGCCATCCGTACATTTGAAGGATTGCAAGTTTGACTGGCACCCCACAATTGCGCAGTCCCATCATTATTTCAAAATAATGATACCACCAATTATAGGCAGAGGCATTCTCAGCCCTTTTTAGGCGTTGTAGTTATCATTGATGCATATTGCAGCATACGCGAGCCATACGATGTTTAAACTGACCGTCAGCATTGCGCCGATCTTTCAATAATTGGAAAGCTAAATACCCGCCAATATGGCAGTAATAATCGTATAATCCAACCCACCCATAAAAGGAAAAAATCCTTATTTGGCATGGTGTCTGACAAATGCCAAATCTTTAGCTTAGCATATTGGCACAAGCACCAGTATGCTAAGCTAGGACAGGATCTCCATGATTTTGTCATTCGATTGGATCTGCGGACTTGCTGCATTCATTGCTTTTCCTACGCGCAATTGCCTCTATGAGCCGAATTGTCATTCATCAGGGCATATTTGCTTGCCCGTTTCAATTATTTTTAGCCATATCAGTTTATTGAACCTGTTTCAAACGGCAAAATGGCAAAACATAAAGCCTGCATTCATGCGGAGTTACGCCGTTTCAAGCTTTTATTCCCATCTATCCCACCTTCTACAGTCGGCATGGGATCCGCGCTACATCGTGCAGTGTCCATGCGTCTCACCCAATTATGCGTATCAACTGCAGAACAGATGCATCCTTTGATCATGCTGCGCGGCGTATGGATCGAATCTATCATGCCTGATCATTTTCAATGCTGAACAAGCCGTTTCATTCGCCGTGCGTTCTTCAGCACAACTTTTGCGGTATAATCATTTTCAATGGTACGTTCTTCTGGTATACTTAATAAATTGCACCGCTGTGCGCTTCCGATGTCAGTCTGGTTGTGCTGCAGGAGGGTGAGATTTTTAAGTGCTGCAGATTTGAGGATACTATGAAATTAATTGGTAATTTTTTTTGGTTTATTCTTTGCGGACTCTGGATTGGCTTGGGCTGGACAATCGCCGGCGTTTTGTGGTGCATCACGATCATCGGAATTCCCTGGGGTGTACAGTGCTTTAAATTCGCTAAGCTGGCTTTCTTCCCCTTTGGTAAGGAAATCCAGTTTGGTGGTGGCGTTACCTCCCTGCTACTGAATGTTTTATGGTTGACAGTCAGCGGCGTTGGACTGGCCACGTTAGCGCTTGTAATTGGTGCTGTATTCTGCGTGACAATCATCGGAATTCCGTTTGGAAAGCAATGCTTCAAGTTTGCTAAACTAGCGCTCATGCCATTTGGTTCCGCTGTTATCGGGTAGCAATATGCAATCGCATCCAGCCCGTTGCAATAAACGGCCGTGTTTCACGGGATTTACTGATGAAAGCAAGCATCGCAATTCATGCTATCATCAAAAGAAGCACAGTGTGCGCAGACCATGCATCAGCTGACCTTTTCGGATAGCAGGTATTGTGCAAACATGGAATTCATGATAAAAACAATAGATTTACGATGAAAAGTGCCATTTGTTTTTATCTTTCATGTCATGCTCAACAAGCCAAGAATCTGCAAACATTCTGCAAGAGAAAAACGGTGACCATACATTTTTCTATGATGCCATGATTTGCGATGCTTGATTTCATTAGTGAGTCCCTAGGAATCGGCAGCAGTGAACAAATTGGAAACCAAGCTGAACCATCAGCATATGACTGCGCCTCTGTATTAGAATCGACTCCGAATGAATACCCTAACGCAAAGAAGAGTTATTTTGGTATGCCCGCGATTGCTATCTTAAACTTTGCGGAAACTCGCTCTCTGTCTGGCTGTTTTGTATTTATTTCTTGACGATACTATTTAGGATATGCGTGCAAAACGGCAAAAAAATATTGAAAAACACTTTTCGGGAAAATTGGAAATATACCCAAATAAACCATGAAAATGAGCGAAGCAGCAATGACAGAAAAACAACTAAAACGAATGGGACTATTTACGCGGCTTTCCGTTTGCAAGGACATTGTATTGGCGGTAGGAAAGTTCGTAGTTGGAATCTTCACACAATCCATTTTTCTGTTCATCAACTCATTCTTCAGCGTAGGAATGGGATTGGCGAGATTTCTTTGCCTCAAGTCGATTCATCAAAGCCGAAAGGTACAATGCTCGTGCTATCGTACCGTTGGTGTGTTGGTTCTCATCTCGGGACTGGTCTATATGCTTTATTCCGTTCGCTTGTTCATTGTCGGATCGACTACACGTTATCCCATGAAAATTGCCATTGCGATTGCGGTGTTTACGTTTACCGAAATTATATTGAACATCAAAGGTTCCAACACCGCAAGAAAGTCAAAAGCGCCTATACCAGAAGCAATCCGCCTTACAAACCTTGCATCCAATTTAACATGCCTTGTTTTGACGCAGATTGCGATTATTTCTTTTTTCTACACGGGGGATGCGTCCCACATCAACGGGTTGACGGGCATCGTTTTTGGCGGCGGCGCAGCCTCTATCGGTGTATATATGATGTTGCACACCCGGTGGTTGGATAAACACGCACATGAGATTTTTGAAAATAGCCCCATCGTCAGCTTGCCCAACGAAAGTAAACGGTAGCCAGTTCCATAGCACCTTGACCATTCTCATGTTTTACAGATCGTATTTGAGTCGATGTCAAATCTAGCTTTCGTGGTGAGACCAACGTTTGCACGTAATTTTTTATCCACTCCAGCATGTCGTCAATGCTAACCCGCCATGTATCGTGGCTTATTCTGGCTGTTCAGCAAAATAATGAAGTACCGCATATTCATATGCATCCAGAAAAAATTCAATTGCCCGTTTGGCAACCGCCGCTTTCGGAACACACTGATCAAAAGCGTGATAACAGCCTGAAAATAATTCAAATTGAACAGGAATTCCTTGCTCACGAAGCGCTCTCACATAGAAAACTGTTTCATCCCTGAACGGTTCCAGTTCTCCAACAAAGGTGACCGTTGGCGGCAAATTTCGGAAGCTTTTTGCGCGAGCCGGTGCGGCATAAGCAGATACTTGCTCGGTTTTAAATGAGTTGCCTAAATACAGTTTCCAGCCGCATTCATTTGAAATGGAATTCCACACAGGCGCGTTGTTTCCCATTGCGGAAGGTGAATTCATCCGGTCATCCAGCATTGGGTACAGCGGCATTTGAAAGGCAATGGCCACTTCCTGATTGTCTCTTGCGTAGAGTGTCAACGCGGCCGTCAATCCTCCGCCGGCACTGTCTCCGCCCACCATCAGCTGATTGATGCGAATGCCTAGCATCGGACTGTGTTCCTTCATCCAAAGCAGCGCAGTATAACAATCCATGAGTGCCGCCGGATAAGGCCGATCAACAGAGCGACAATAATCTGGTGCAACAACGACGCAGCCGCTGCGCTCTATCAACCGCTGCGCATAGCTGTCGTCCTGCTCTGGAATGCCGGTGGCATAACCACCGCCATGCAGCCACAAAACACCCGGAACATCGTTTTCCACTTTGGGGGAGCGATAGATGCAAATTCGCAGTTGGCTTCCATCCTCCCGCAGAATCCATTTTTCCTCATAACAAATTGCATTTACGTGTTTCCCTTTCCGGAACCGATCTAGAACCCAATTGCACACACGAAATTTCTTCTCTGTAAAGTATGGATTTAGAAGTCGAATAAAAGCACCAAAGCTGCGCAGTTGCGCATCAGTTTTGCAACGTTTTTCTTTCACGGCATTCCCCTTCCTCTTTGAAACCGATTAATTGAACAGACGCGTTTTATCCGTCAACTTTCAGCTTTTTCAGAATTGCGGCCCCGATATCCAAGTTCTTTTGAAATAGCGCTTGCTGTAGATTGCACGAGCCGCTGCGCCAATAAAAAATCTTCGCCATTGATGCCACGGTACATGCCATATACGCTAATTGCATATTTTGGTGTTCCTGTCACATCGAAGATCGGCGCTGCAACAGCACGTAGGCCGATGCGGTATTCACCGTTTTCGATAGCAAAGCCACTGCGGCGTACATCTGCCAACTCGGCTTCCAGTTGTTCCGACTCCGTCATGGTGTGCGGCGTAAACGCAAAAATTTCAATTGTACGAAGGATACTCTTTGTTTTTGCTTGTGGGAGAAATGCCAGCATGGCCTTGCCGGACGCCGTGCAATGGCATGGTAAGCGCGAACCCGTACTCAAAACGACACGAAACGCGGTATTTGGATTTTGCGTGTCCAATACGAGAACTTCGTTTTTATCCAGTGTTGTCAGTTGCACCGGTTCTCCGGTTTCTGCTGCAATTGACTGTATATAGTTGCGCGCAAGCGGCAATATGTCCCACGAACCGCTCACGACCATGCCGAGCTCGAATAGGCGGATGCCTAAACGATACTTTCCATCATCCCATTGTTCCACAAACGAGCAGTCCCGCAGTGTGGAAAGCAGCGCATGTGCAGTGCTCTTTGGATATCCTGCCTGTTGCGACAATTCTTGCAGCGTAAGCGCATGCTTTGCCTTTGCAAGACAATCGATCAGTTTCATCGCTTTTGTAACCGACTGCACTTTCCCGCAGATTTCATCCATGCATAGCGCCTCCCTTCCGAGCAGTTTAATATATCTTATCAGTATTCGTAATGCTTTACAATTGAATATTCTGTATTGCTGATATTATATTCTGCATTGCTGAATATCGTCCGTTGTTCTTTTGATAGAACAATGCTATTATAATAATATACATATTTCCTCCTTGGTGAGCGAAAGTGACTTGCATGCAGACGAACAAGAAACAAAACAGCCCCATCCATTGTGAACAGTTTCATTCGACGCCACACGAAAAACACGCACGTTGTCTGGCGTTGCTCTTTGGAATGCTGTTGATTCTGTTTCTATTATCCTTCAGCCTTGGTAGATATGGTGTTCCGTTGAACGAATTGTTCCGTATTCTACCGAGCAGACTGTTTCCTATCACACAAACCTGGACAACGCAGATGGAAACCGTGATATTCAATATTCGTTTGCCGCGTATTCTAATGGCCTGTCTTGTGGGCTGTTGTCTTTCCGTCGCAGGTGTTTCCTATCAGGGTGTATTCCAAAACCCCATGGCTTCCCCGGATATCCTTGGTGCGTCAGCAGGTGCAGCATTTGGTGCGGCGTTCGCAATTCTACAGGGAGCTTCGAACCGGATGATCACGCTTTCCGCATTCGTTTCAAGTCTGATCACCGTTTGCATTGTCTATTTCATCGGTCAACATGCCCCTGGACGCAGTGTGGTGAATCTGATTCTGGCCGGAATCATGGTCAGTTCTCTTTTTTCGGCAGGCACTTCCTACATCAAACTCGTAGCCGACCCCAACAATCAACTACCGGAAATCACTTACTGGCTCATGGGTAGCCTGTCCGGCGCACGTATGACCGATATTGGTTTTGTGATCATTCCGATGGCACTCGGTGTAATGCCGTTGCTTATGCTGCGATGGCAGATCAATGTTCTGACGCTTGGCGATGATGAAGCGCACGCGATGGGCATCCATACCGCCCTTTTGCGATTTGTCATCATCATCTGTTCGACGCTCATCACAGCCGCAAGCGTATCCGTCAGCGGCATGATCGGCTGGGTAGGTCTTGTGATCCCCCACCTATGCCGAAAAATCATCGGCTGTAACTACAAATACCTCTTGCCAGCAACAATGATCGTGGGTGCGGCTTTTCTATTACTCGTCGATAATATTTCGCGAAATCTGTTGGCAACAGAAATCCCTATCGGTATCCTGACGGCATTTATCGGTGCACCGTTCTTCATCTATCTCATCACAAGAAGGGAGAATGCATTGTGAGCATACAGGCAAACGATTTAAGCTTCTGTTATGGAACGCATTCCGTGCTGAAAGGGGTCTGCTTCGATGTGAAATCCGGGCAGCTGGTATCCGTGCTTGGTCCTAACGGTGTTGGAAAAAGCACGCTATTCCGTTGTATTCTGGGTCTGTTGCCCGGCTATTCGGGTAGTATCTGCATCGATCATGAGGAGGTTAAGAATCTCTCTCCACGCCTACTTGCGCATAAAATTGCATATATCCCGCAATCTCACGGACAATCGTTCAACTATACAGTGTTCGAAATGGTTCTGATGGGTACGACGCATCTGCTAGGTCCGTTTTCTTCACCAAAGCGTCCCCAAGAAGAATACGCAATGTACGCCTTAAACCAGCTTGGTATCGCGCCGCTTGCCCAAAAAAGTTTCTGCTGCCTTTCCGGCGGCGAACAGCAGCTTGTATTGATTGCGCGGGCTCTTGCACAACAGGCCACAACTTTGCTGATGGACGAACCAACCGCAAGTCTTGATTATGGCAATCAACAGCGGGTGCTCGAACAGGTGAAGCAGCTTTCTCTGGAGGGCTATACGATTCTGCTTTCGACTCATAATCCACAGCATGCGTTGTTTTACTCGGATGCAATCCTTGCGCTGTACAATGGCGGCGTTGCTGCATTCGGCGCCCCAGATGAGGTGATCGATGTAAAATTGATTAAGCTGTTGTACAACATGAATGTCCAGTTTGTGGAAGCCAACGGAACGCGTTTAATCACACCAGTAGAAAAGGGGGTCTGTTGATTGTTTTTTTGGCAGCCCCAAATGATTCGCTTTATGCGGGATGCCTCCGAATTTGGCTCCTTCCCCGCGAAAATTGCGCAACAGGTTGCATCGCATCTTCCAAACGATGCGCAGGTGTGTGACGCGGGCTGTGGACTCGGCTATCTCTCCCTTGCACTTTCACCGCTTTGCAGCCATGTGACTGCTGTGGATATATCGGCAGATGCACTCGCCGTGCTGACGGAGAACATACGACGCCAAGCCTGCCACAATATTCAAGTAGTTGAAGGTGAAATTGGCGTCTGTCCGCCAGATGATCCATATGATGCCATGGTTTTCTGCTTTTTCGGTGGCATTTCAGAGACGCTTCTTCTCGCCAAGCAACAGTGCCGCGGGAAGGTACTGATGATCAAAAAAAGTTGGGAGAGGCATCGTTTTACACTCTCCGGCAAACCATTGGAATGCTTCACGCTCGCGGATACACAGCAACATTTGCTGGAACTCGGTATCCCGTTCCAAACTGACACCTTTCGTGTTGAGATGGGACAACCATTTGGTTCCATTGAGGATGCAGTCGTTTTTTTTCGGTTATATATCCCGGATCCGCGTGCAAGCAGCATAAAGGCCGACGCCCAAAGCGAGAAACAGATACATCAGGATTCAGAGCGTTTCCCTTATTTTTTGCCATCGAAAGCTGAGCTTGGCTTGGTCGTGCTGAATACGGATGACATCCCCGATTTTATATGAAAAGCAATACTATAGGAGGAAATTTATATGAAAAAACACATTGCATTTCTGATGGCGGTTCTACTGTTGATTGGTACGTTGTTTGCATGCACCACGCAGTCTACCGCCCCCGTTGCCACGGCAGCACTAGAAACAGACTCCGCACCGGAAGCAACCGCTGAACCAGGCCAAGTGCCAGAAGAAAATGTCACCGTACAGTTCACCGATTCCGTCGGCCGTACCATTGAAGTGCCGGCCAATATTACGAAAATCGCAATTTCCGGGCCACTGGCACAGATCGTACTGTTTGCGCTTGCGCCGGACAAGCTGGTCGGCATTGCATCAAAATGGGATGTTTCAGCGGAACAACTTCTTGATACGGAATACTATAACCTACCCGAGCTTGGGCAGCTGTACGGTGGCAAAGGCGAGCTGAATCTGGAAACTCTATTGGCAAGCGGCGCACAGGTGGTCATTGATGTAGGCGAACCAAAGGCTACCGTCATCGAAGATTTGGATGCATTACAGGAGCAAACGGGCATTCCATTTGTGCACATCACTGCAACCACCGAAAACACCGGCGATGCTTTCCGCAAACTTGGTGAACTGTTGAATATGTCCGAAGAGGCGGAAAAACTAGCCGATTACTGCGAAAAGATCTATACGCAAACCAAGGATATCGCAAGCAAGGTGGCAAAGGTCAATCTCCTCTACTGCCTTGGCGATGCAGGGCTCAATGTAATCGCGCAGGGTTCATTTCATGCAGAGATCATTGATTTGCTATCCAACAACCTCGCAGTTGTAGCGGACCCTTCCAGCAAAGGTTCTGGAAACGAGGTCGATATGGAACAAATCCTGCTTTGGAATCCCGATGTAATTCTCTTTGCACCAGGCAGCGTCTATTCGACCGTCAAAACCGATCCCAACTGGAAAGACGTCCCTGCGATCAAAAATGGTCATTACTATGAAGTTCCATTTGGCCCGTATAATTGGCTCGGCTTTCCACCCTCCGTGCAGCGTTGCCTTGGCATGATGTGGATGGCGCAGCTACTCTATCCTGACGTCGCACAATATGATCTGCATGCTGAAGTTTCCACGTATTTCAACTTGTTCTATCATTGTGATATTACGCAGGCGCAGTACGACGCGTTGGTAGAAAATTCCATCGGACAAACGAAGGTTGCACCTGCGGCATAACGCGGTTATATCGTACCACCGCCTTGCTAAGAAAATGGTTTTCAATGTTGAGATAGTTGTGTGATGCAACAGAGCCTTGAATCTCTTGTGTAGCACCAAACAGCAAAACAGAAACTGACAATGCTTGCCGACGATCCCATCATGGTGTCGTCGGCAGCACTATTGGAGTATGATGTCATGCAAGATAACAACCATATCCTGATTAGCGGTGACATTGGTGTCGGTAAAAGTACCTTGATCCGACAATTATTGCTTGAAAGTGGCAAATCTTGCTGCGGTTTCCTCACCAAGCGTTTGCCTGCGGACGAACACGGCGAAAGCGCAACCTATCTTCATGCCGCAAGTATCAGCGAAGAAGATCGCTTCTATACGCAGGAAAATCGAATCGGCTCCTGCAACAATAAACGTTGCACCTTTCAGTGTCCAGTAGCATTCGATACCTATGGCGTAAAGCTACTGTCCATCAAACCCGGCTGCATTCTCTTGATGGATGAGTTGGGATTTATGGAAAATGACGCGCTGATATTTCAACACGCCGTTCTAAAACTGCTTGATAGCGATACGCCGGTCTTAGCGGCAATCAAAAATAAGCGCACGCCCTTTCTGGAAGCCGTGCGCACGCATCGTAATGTGCAGGTCTACAACTTGACAATAGACAACCGTGACGCCATCCGCAGGGCTCTGCTGCCGCTCATGCGTAACCTATTGTGACTTTCATTTTTTTCAATGCGCTGAGTTATATGGATTTATGTTTGTAGAAGAAAACCAACCACCAGAAATCTCCTGTAATCAATAAAGTCAACGGCATTGATTGATTCATTTTATGTCCATTTTCAATCTTCACAGACGGAGTTTTCTCTTGGTTGACTGTTTTACAACATCTGCCCCAATCGGATCATTTTGGTTGGGGCTTTTATTGCTTATCCGATCAATTGCCTATTTATTTAAAACTGTATTCATTCCGGCAACAGGTATTGACTTCAAAAAATATTTTGTTTATAATGAACGTTGTTCAGTTTGGAGGTTTCATCATGAACAAGGTCATTACATCAAAGCAAGCAATCTTGGCAGTATGTTGCGATTATGCTGCCACACATGGGCTGGAGGCACTGAATATGCGCGTTGTGGCGGAAAAATGCAATGTCTCCATCGGATCTATCTATAATTACTTTCCTTCCAAGGCGGACTTAACCGCAGCCGTTGTCGAAGATATTTGGTCATCCATTTTTCATGGCAAAGATTCTTGCGAGGATATCGGCTGTTTTTCCGATTACATCACCTGGTTTTTCGAAAGCGTTCGTACCAGCATCAAGGCGTATCCAAACTTCTTCACTGCGCATTCTCTGAGCTTTACCAATGCCAACAAGCAAACGGGCCGTCGCGTCATGGAAAAGTACTTTGGCCATATGAAAGCAGGGTTGCTCAATGCCCTGCACCGTGACAAGGGCGTATTGCCAACCGCTTTTTCTGACAGCTTTTTACAAACAACTTTTGTGGATTATGTTTTCACCAGTCTAATCACAACGTTGATGCGGCAGGAAACTTCCTGTTCAATCCTGCTAGAACTTGTAAAACGCGCAATCTACTAACGTCAAAACAGGATATGCTACCTCCGTTTTTTTTACAGGGGGTTCATCGTCACTACAATGAACCGCGTTCATACAAATATAAGGAGATGATACAATGCAAGCAATCATGGAAACTCTATTTGACGCAGTATACCTTACAACCGTCATTTCTCTCGGAATCATAATGATTCGCAAAAGCAAAGGTAATCAGCAATTTCTGTTGTTTGGAATCATGGCCGTTACACTTGGCGCCGGGGACGCCTTTCATCTTGTTCCAAGAGCATTGGCACTTTGTACTACAGGATTGGAAAATTTCACGGTGTCGCTCGGAATTGGAAAATTTATCACATCCCTCACCATGACCGTTTTCTATATTCTGCTCTATTACGTGTGGCGGATGCGTTATCAGGTCAAAGATCAAAATTTGTTGACCCTCTCCATCTATGCATTAGCCGTCCTCCGCATCGTGCTTTGTCTAATGCCGCAGAACGCATGGACGAGTCCGAACCCTCCACTGTCTTGGGGCATTTATCGAAATCTACCGTTTGCCGCAATGGGCATCTTGATGATTGTTTTGTTCTATCAAAGTGCCAAGAAAACGAATGACCGCGCCTTTCGTTTTATGTGGCTGACCATTGTACTCAGTTTCGTTTTCTATATTCCGGTTGTGTTATTCGGTGATATCCTGCCAATCATCGGCGCACTGATGATTCCCAAAACTTGTGCCTATGTATGGACGGTTCTCATTGGTTATAGTGAAATGAAAGGATCGATAAACCATGAAAAAATTGCTTAACACCGCTTTCCTTTATGCCATCGCAGCCATTGTCTGCGGCGTTTTCTATCGTGAATTAACCAAGTTTCTTGACTTTGGACAACGCACAACCCTTGCGTTTACCCATCTGCATTTATTTGTGCTAGGAACAGGTGTCTTTCTGATTCTGGCTTTGTTCAGCCTTCATACCAACCTGCTGGAGCAGAAACGATTTCGAACATTTTATGTCACCTATAACATTGGACTGCCATTGATGGTCACCATGTTATTGATACGCGGTATATTTCAGGTGTTAGGTACCCCCTTGTCGTCTGGTATCAATGCTGCCATCTCCGGCATTTCGGGTCTTACTCACATCGTTATGACAATTTCCATCGTCTTGATGTTTCTATGTTTAAAAAGCGTGTCCATAAACAGCAAAGCAAGCGGTTGCTCGCCCACTCACTCCTAATCTACGGCTGTAAGCCCTTAAAATGAACGTCTGCATTGGAAAAGATCATAGTACTCAACGTCGAACAAACATATTCATTCGGTACACTATCATTCCTAATGACGTTGGCATAGAGCCGAAATGAATCAATCTCTTCTCTATTTCTGGTTGCAAAGTTTCGACTCCGGCTGCCGGGTTGCGCAGCCGGAGCGTATTTCTTTTTAATCCAGAGAAATAGTAGTCCATTGACCATGATTGTTATCTGCAAGGATTGCATGGAGAAACGCCGATGTGCTTGCGGAAAAACTAGGCGAGATCATACAAACAAACGTGGCGACGGGTCGGCATTGGAAACGCTGCGTTGACGATCTCAAGGGATACATGGTCGGTTCCGAGGACGCTGGATTCATGTATGCCGCGTCGCGCCTGCTATTTACAGAGCAGCAGCGGGTGAACAATGAGATGTCCGCCAATCCAGCATGTTCATGGGGTTTGACCGATATCGGTTTGTTGCCGTGATGGATCTGAAAACATCCGAAGTATGCTATGAACAGGATGGGCTGATTGACCCGGAAACAGGCAAGCCTTATACCTACGCCAGTCGGAAGGACGGGGCAAATTTTCCTCCGCTGCATCCATGGTGCCGGTCTTGCGAAGCGCCTGTTGTGGACGAACACACGTTGGATGGACTGACCCGCCCGGCAAAAGACCCGGAAACAGGGAAAATCATCAGAATTCCGGCATCCATGACCGATCAGCAGTGGTACGAACAATATGTTGTCGGTGATCCGGATGGGAGCTTGCTGAGCGCATGACGAAACACACCTCAGGCGACCAAAAACAATGGCAAAAGTACCGAGAAGTGCTAGGAAACGATGCGACAAAGACGCTTGCAGAATTTCAGTGTATGAAATATACTGATCCTCAGAAGTGGAGCAATTTGGAGAGCGCGTACCGAGATACGGTCTCAGCAAATCGCATTCTGCTAGAACCGTTGAATATGGACACGGAGCAGTTTGCTAAAAAAGCAGGCAAACATGCAACTGACTTCGGCCTTGATCCTTCAAACGCTAATGACAGTGAACAGATAGCCAATATCATCAACAATATTATTGATAACTTTGACACTGTTTCTAAAGGATCATGGCGTGGGCAACAATCTGATGTTCTGTTCTTTACTAAAGCGGAAGATGTTGTCGTGACAAGCCCGAATAAGGCCTTTATTACAATCCTGAAAGGAGGAATAACCATAACCGCCTTTTTCAACTACAGCTATCCGATATTCATCTGATAGCAAGTTGTACAATGGTTTAAAATCATAGACCGGTGCAACCGTTGCAGACCAGAAAGAAATACGAGCGTTGGCGCTTGTGTTTTCGCCTTCAGTATAAACAGGGGAACTGTAATCACCCAAATTAATCTTTTGTCCGTTGGGAGCTATTTTATCCGTCTCCACTTTTAATGCAATTTGAT
Source organism: Clostridia bacterium (assembly GCA_036651815.1). Lineage (GTDB taxonomy): Bacteria > Bacillota > Clostridia > Christensenellales > CAG-138 > JAVVXB01. The sequence goes on along the minus strand of JAVVXB010000013.1, from coordinate 265 downwards.
TATAAATTGCAAGGATGCCAACGAGGAGCACAAGCACGCCAACTGCTATTGCATCTATTTTAGGGCTATCTTCAATAATCTCATATGGATTCATTCACCTCATCTCCTTATCGATTGTTTTACGCACAATATATATAATCTTAATTTTAGTGTAACAAAAAGTTAGGCTAAAACAAATGCAGGAATGCATCTGTTCTACCCTAATTTTCGTGGTACCCCCTCAGGGATTCGAACCCTGGACACCCTGATTAAGAGTCAGGTGCTC
>JAVVXB010000012.1:0-74747 GCA_036651815.1 Clostridia bacterium | reverse complement strand
GTTGGTTGCCCTATGGGTTATTCTTTTGCCCGGACTGGGCGGCCCACTTCATTTTACAACCTATCAATAAAAAGAATACGATGTATTATGCATCTAACGCACACTCTTGGGTAAACCATCCGCCTATTCCAAATTGTGCCTTCAAAAGTTCATAAGCCGTGACGAAAGTGTCACGGTTGGTTAACGGTCTCTTAACATCTCTCTGGTAAGATCAAATTGTTGAAAGGCAAGGTGGCGCAGGCATCTGCCGGAACGATCTCATGATATTTTTATAGCCTGTGCCACTAACGCTAAAAAAGGGTGCTCCTCAGAAAGGGGCGCCCTGTCTATTTTGGGGAACCGACACGCAAACCCAACTTTGGGAAACCAACGCACAAATCCTGCTGTCTTCCGCTCTATTCCGATCACGACCACATATTTGTCCGCCATGCGCGATCCAGTGCTTTTCAAGGCGTGATTGTTATGATATATTGTTGATAAAGTTAATACAAAGGAAAAGGTTTTATGGACTTGCAGAGGCTAACCATCGGCCAGATGGCACGGTTGAATCACATTTCCGAGCAAACGCTGCGGCTCTATGACCGCAATCATCTTCTTACGCCTGCCTACACTGACGAAATGACGGGTTACCGCTATTATCACATCGGTCAGTCAGCAAGGCTCGACATGATTCAGTATTTAAAAGCCTCCGGTATGACGCTAAAGCAAATTAAGGAAGTGTTCAGCAGTGATAACCCGGTGAAACTGCAGAAATTGCTCAACATCCAGCTGCGAGCCATCGACCGGGAGATTGGCCGGTTGAGTAAAGCTCGGGCAGCGGTAACTCGAAATCTAGAAAACTATCAAAAGTATGAGGTTTTACCCAAGAATGGAAACCCTTTCTTTGAGTTTATCGGCAAACGACAGATCTATCGTTATACCTGCGATGAGAACTTTTTTGATCAGGACGATGCCGGATATGAGTATATGCTACGTAAACTTAAACAACACCTAGTGCATAACGATATTCCTCTTTCCTATTTTTCCAATATTGGTACAATCATTCGGAAAAGCAATTTGGAAAACAATGCGTTATTTTCCAACGAAGTATTCATGTTTGTCGATGATAACGATGTGTCGCCGGATGTTGAAACGATAGCCTCAGGAATGTATCTTTGCATTTGTTCGGATGATTTCTACGCAGAATCTGAAAATGCCAATAGACTATTAACTGAGATTCGTCAACGCAGCTATCGCATCATCGGTGATTATCTTTGCGAAGTCATCATGGACTTTCCTGCCTTTGAATTCAATAAGCGAAAGATGTTTTACAAGATTCAAATTCCCGTTGCAATGATCTCTTAAAGCTATGCTTGACTTTATCCTTGGTATAAACATCATACTGAAGATGGTGGAGTTTATCCACACAATCAAGAGTAATGGAGGTCGTGTATATGGATCGCAAGGTTAGGATTGCACAGTATGGTTGCGGAAAGATGAGTGCTTATTTGATGCGCTATGCCCTGGAAAAGGGTGGCGAGCTGGTGGCAGCTTTCGATATGAACGCTGCCTTAGTCGGCAAGGACGTTTCCGAAGTCATTCGTTGCAACAGCAAGGTTGGCGTTTCTATCAGTCCGGCGACTGATGTCGATGCAGTGTTGAAGGCAACAAAGCCTGATGTGTGCATCATCGCAACGCGCAGCACCGTTGCAGAACTGGAATCTGCCTATACAGCCTGCGCCAACAACGGTGTCAATGCCATCGCCACCTGTGAAGAAGCGCTGTACCCCTGGAATTCTTCACCGGATCTCACAGCAAAACTCGATCGTCTTGCCAAAGCGGGTGGCTGCACGCTCTGCGGCAGTGGCTATCCCGATCTGTTCTGGGGCACGATGGTGACCAACCTCGCCGGCTCCATGGCCAGTATTAAAAAGATCAAGGGTTCTTCCAGCTATAATGTGGAGGATTATGGCGTTGCGCTTGCGGAAGGTCATGGCGCGGGCATGTCGCTCAAGGAGTTTAATGAAAAGATTGGCAACTACAATGCTCTAACCTCCACCGAAATCAAGGCTCTGGTTGAAAAGGGAGCCTATATCCCCTCCTACATGTGGAATCAAAATGGCTGGCTCTGCGATCAGTTAGGGCTTACCATCATCTCACAGGTGCAGAAGTGCATTCCACATACCTATCATGCGGATCTACACTCCAAGACGCTTGGTATGACCATTAAGAGCGGCGATGCCACGGGCATGTCCGCTATTGTCACCACGGAGACACAGGAGGGCATCACGCTGGAGACCGAATGTATCGGTAAGGTCTATTCCTCAGAAGAATTTGACAAGAACGAATGGACCCTCTTTGGTGAACCGGATACAACCGTTATCGTTAACCGCCCCGCAACCGTGGAGTTAACCTGCGGCACCATCATCAATCGAATTCCACAGCTTATCGATGCGAAGCCCGGGTATGTTACAACCAACAACTTCCCTGATAACCGCTACATGGTGCAGCCCATCAACCGCTATGTGACCACAAAATAAAGTCGCGAAAAATGATCCAATTCTCGCTTCCATGCGTTAAACGTATGGAAGCGATTTGTTCTTCGCCCACCTCGTACGGACAATTTCAGCTCAATGTCAACGTTTCAGGGAGCTGTTCGCTCTCGCTTGCAGCTCCCTGACAGTCTTATCCTGTTTCTTTTGCTCTTACTATTGACGTAGAATTACACTTTTGCTCCGGCTTACAAATCGCTGCCGTTTAGTATACCTTACGCTTCACGTAGGAGGTATGCAAAATATGGTGAGCTTTATGAGATCCAGGCTTCTCCAGATAGTGATCATAGACTTCCTTGACCACAGGGTTATCATGGCTCTTGCGCAGTTTCATGCCGTTGTCCTCGCTGTACAGCGCCTTGGCACGCTCTGCGCGCAGATCCAAGAAATTACGTACCTCGCCGGGCTGGTGTGGCTGGCCGCCGCCATTGACGCAACCGCCGGGACAGGCCATCACTTCAATAAAAGTATAATCACGCTCACCGGATTTTACCATGTCCAGTAGTTTGCTGGCATTTTCCAGGCCACTTGTCACCGCCACGCGCACCTTGGTACCATTGAGATCATACTCCGCTTCCTTAATGTCTTCCACGCCGCGTACGGCAGTGAAATTCACATCTGCAAGGGGTTTGCCGGTCACGATTTCCGCGACCGTACGCAGAGCTGCCTCCATCACACCGCCAGTTGCGCCAAAGATATGCGCCGCGCCAGAGGCTACGCCCATAGCGGGATCGAATTCTTCATCCTTGAGCGATGTGAACATAATGCCCGCCTTCTTGATCATACTGGCCAGCTCACGGGTCGTTAGGGATACGTCGATATCGGGCAACCCCTCGCCCGCCGCGCTCATGTTATCGCGGGAGATCTCGAATTTCTTGGCCGTGCAAGGCATTGCGGAAACCACAAAGATATCCTTCGGATCGATGCCTTCCTTCTCAGCGTAGTAGGTCTTCACCAGTGCGCCGAACATGCCCTGAGGGCTCTTGCAGCTGGACAGGTTTTCAATCATGTCCGGATAATAGTGCTCACAAAATTTGATCCAGCCGGGAGAGCAAGAAGTGATCATAGGCAGCTTGCCGCCATTTTTCAGTCGTTCCAGCAGTTCCGTGCCTTCCTCCATAATTGTCATATCGGCGGCGAAGTCCACATCGAACACCTTGTCAAATCCAAGGCGACGCAGGGCGGCAACCAGTTTGCCCTCCACGTTTGTGCCAATCGGCATACCGAAACATTCGCCAAGCTGTGCTCGCACGGACGGTGCCGGCCCAATGACCACATGCTTCTTGGGGTCGGCCAACGCGGCCCAGACTTTATCGGTGTCATCGCGCTCAGTCAGCGCACCCGTTGGGCAAACCGCGATGCACTGCCCACAGTTGACGCAGCTGGTTTTCTCCAGCGGCATATCGAACGCACAGCCAACGTGGGTTTCAAATCCACGGTCGTTGGTTCCGATCACAGCCGTGTGCTGGTTATGTTTGCAGACGGCAACGCAGCGACGGCAAAGGATGCATTTGCTATTGTCCCGAAGAATCCGCGGGGAATCCACCGCACCTTCCACAGGCACAAAATTTTCCGGTCCTACGCCACATTGCGGACAGCGCTCCGCACCAGCATTAAATACCGCGCCGCAAACGAGACAGCGCACTTTACCGCCAGCGACGACTTCAATTTGTGGCTCCAGCTTTTCGCCGTTTCCATATTTATACTGTTCAACACCAAATTCACGTGCCAACGCCTGTAATTCGCAATCTCCGTTGCGCACGCAGGACAAGCAGTCCATACGGTGGTTGCTCAGTATTAATTCCAGCGTGGTCTTTCTGGCTTTTCTCAGTTCGGGCGTGTTGGTCTCAATCACCATGCCATCGGCAACCTGCTGCACGCAGGCAGCCGCGTTACCACGTACACCCGTTGCCTTCACGAGGCAAATGCGACACGCAGCAATCGCGTTGATATCCTTCAGATAACACAGGGTTGGAATTCGTACGCCCGCCTTATGTGCCGCTTCCAAAATCGTATCATTGGCGGGAACCTGAAGCTCGATCCCGTTGATCTTTACAGTTACCATATCCATCGTTCCTGCCTCCTCACTTCTTGCTGATGGCGCCGAACTTGCAGTTTTGCATACAGACGCCACACTTGATGCACTTTTGTTTATCGATGACATGCGCTTCCTTCACCTTGCCGGTGATGGCGTTAGCCGGGCAGTTCTTCGCGCAGAGCGTGCATCCCTTGCACTTGTTCGCATCAATTTCAAAGCTCAAGAGTTTCTTGCACACACCCGCCGGGCAATGCTTGTCCACCACATGCGCTTCATATTCCTTACGAAAATACTTCAGCGTGCTTAGCACCGGGTTTGGTGCGGTCTGGCCAAGGGCGCACAGTGCGTTGTTCTTAATGTGATAGCAAAGTTCCTCCATCTTATCAAGATCCTCCAAGGTTGCTTTTCCCTCGGTGATCTTGTTGAGCATCTCCAGCAAACGGCGCGTGCCGATCCGGCACGGCGTACACTTGCCGCAGCTCTCGTCCACAGTGAACTCGAGGAAGAAGCGTGCCACGTCCACCATGCAGTTATCCTCGTCCATGACGATCAGTCCACCGGAACCCATCATGCTGCCAATGGCTTGCAGATTCTCATAGTCGATTGGCGTATCCAGATGTTCTGGCGGGATGCAGCCGCCGGAAGGTCCTCCGGTCTGCGCGGCCTTAAACTGTTTGCCATTTGGAATGCCACCGCCGATATCATACAAAATGTGGCGGAGCGTCGTACCCATGGGAATCTCCACCAAGCCGGTATTGACAATTTTTCCACCCAATGCGAAAACCTTGGTTCCCTTGGATTTCTCTGTGCCCATACTGGCAAACCAATCTGCGCCCTTGACAATAATCTGTGGAATATTGGCCAATGTTTCCACATTGTTAATGATGGTTGGATAGCCAAACAGCCCCTTGTTGGCCGGAAACGGCGGCTTGTTGCGCGGTTCGCCGCGGTTGCCCTCAATGCTGGTTAGGAGCGCCGTCTCTTCACCGCAGACAAACGCGCCTGCGCCAAGGCGAATGTCGATATCAAAACAGAAATCCGTGCCGAAGATGTTTTTGCCCAATAATCCGTATTCGCGGGCCTGCGCGATGGCAATCTTGAGCCGTTTGACCGCAATGGGATATTCCGCACGCACGTATATATATCCGTGGGGTGCACCGATGGCATAGCCCGCGATGGTCATGGCCTCAAGCACCGCATGAGGGTCGCCTTCCAACACGGAACGATCCATGAACGCGCCGGGATCACCCTCGTCGGCGTTGCAGACCACATACTTGACATCGTTGACATTGTTGGCGGCAAACTGCCATTTCATACCAGTGGGGAAGCCTGCGCCGCCGCGGCCGCGCAAACCGGAGGCTTTCATCACATCGATAACCTCCTGCGGAGTCATCTCAGTCAGCGCCTTGCCTAGTGCCATATAACCGTCCAGCGCAATGTACTCATCGATGACCTCGGGGTTAATGACGCCGCAGTTGCGCAGCGCAACGCGCATCTGCGATTTGTAGAACGGCGTTTCAGATAGTGAGCTGATACCGTGTGCGTTCTCTGCGCCCTCAGTTGGAGCGTTGTAAACAAGCCGCTGAACCGGCCGACCTTTCAGTAGATGCTCTTCAACGATCTCCGTCACATCCGTTTCCGTAACACGGCTGTAAAACGTACCTTCCGGATAAACAATCATAATCGGGCCAAGCGCGCATAGCCCGAAACAACCAGTCTGAACGACCTTAATCTCCTCATCCAGGCCCTTGGCCTTCAGCTCTTTCTCCAAATGCGCGCGGATGGCAGGGCTGCCGGAAGACGTACATCCGGTGCCGCCGCAAATCAATACGTGTGAACGAATCATGTGCTACCTCCCAGTCAATCAATTGTCACCGATGGTGTATTCCATCACAGGCTTACCGCCTTTGATATGCTCCGTTACCACGCGCACGGCCTTTTCGGACGTCATTTTAACGTAGGTAACCTTTTCTTTGCCGTTTTCGTACACTTCAACAATTGGCTCCAGTCGGCAGATGCCGATGCAGCCGGTCTGTGTAACGGTGGCTTTGTCACGCAACCCCTGCTTGTCAACCTCCTCGACAAGTGTGTTCAGCACCGGCCGTGCGCCAGCGGCGATACCGCAGGTCGCCATGCCCACCACGATGCGAATATCGTTGGTGCCTTCGCGCAAATCAAGCTTGTTTTTCATGCGTTCGCGGATTTCCGCCAGTTCCTGTAGCGATTTCATGTGTTTTCTCCTTTACTGTAAATACTGATAAAATCTATGCTATTCGTCTAAATAGTCTCGCACCCATGCCAAAACTTCGGGTGCGTCAAGCGGAATATCTTCACCCAATGTATCGCGCATCTCATCGGTGGAAAGATGTTTTTCGCCATTCTCTGTCACATATGCATAGGTTAATCCCAATGTGGGACTCCCTTGCAGCAGGGTAAGGATGGTCGATGTCATATCCCCAATCGGCGCACAGTCCATATGATCAGTCAAAAACGTTGCAACAACGCAGGTGCCGTGCATTTCTTCTCCATCACCTTGCTGCTTGGATGTGATGTTCAGCGTTCCTCCCGTTTGCTCCGCTGCAAGTTTGAACAGCGGCAACCCCATCCCCACCTTGCGAGTTGTTCTCGTGGTGGTAAATGGATCGGTCACGATCTGGAGAAACTCCGGTGGCATGCCGCGACCATCGTCCAAAATCGTGATTGTCAGTCGGTTGCCGATCTGCTCCAGTCGAATGGACAGATGCGCCGCTCCTGCCTTGATGGAATTCTGAGCAATATCCAATACATTTAAGGATAGCTCTTTCATACCCGACATCCTCTCAGTTTTTGTATCAGCGTCCTTCGCACACAGTCCGGATCAGCTTCAGCGCAGTCAAGTCCAATGGATTGCTCACCAGCGGATAATTCCCACAAACGGTGCGCATCCGAAGAAACGAGCTTTCGTTTATCCCGGAGTCCATAGCGCGTCTCGTAGGGTAAAACATTGGCCGCATCGTGGAACTCCACTGCGGCAAATTCCGGTTCTGCGGGCAGTTCGCCAAGGATGGACAGTATGCCATTGCCCTCCCGGTCGATATGCGCCGGATAAACGGCCGCACCATGCTGTTGCGCCAGTGCCGCCGCCTGCGCAAGCGGCAAATCCGTGGCGTTGATCAACAAGTGTGCTTCTTCCCCGATGATTTCGTCCTCGACGCCAATCTTCAACTGCCTACCAAAGATCTCCGGTCGGTTTGGCACAAGAATCCGATGCAACCGCACCTGCGTTTCAAATGCATCGGCCTGTTCCAACGTAGGAAGTAGACAGATGATATGGATATCCTCAGCGGTGGTCAGCTCCATGCCGGGTACGGGTACGATATTGTACAGATTGCATGCGTCAAAGAACGTTCTGCAGTTTCCACAGGTATTGTGGTCGGTCAACGCTACAAGACTCAACCCATTCAGTTTCGCCATGCCCGCGATGGAATAGGGCGTCATATCATCGTCCGCACAGGGAGATAAACAGGAGTGTATGTGCAGGTCACAGCGAAACGCGCTCATAGCAGTTGAGTAACCTGCGCACAGAGTGCAAATGCGGACGCTTCACTACCCAGCAAATTGATCCCCCGCGCCCTTGCAGCTTCCATCACGCCTACATCCGGCTGCACGCCCTCAGCGAGCACAATGCACGCCACATCAACCAGCGTTGCAACGGCGATGATATTGCTGTTGCTCATAATGGTCACCCAAACTTCTCCCATCTGCGCGCGCCCCATAACCCAACTAAGCAGATCGCCCGTATAGCCGCCGGTGACTCGTCGACCGCCATCGCACACTACGATCTGCTGCAGTTGCAGCGCCTCCGCCAATGCGTCAACCGTCATTGTTTATCACCGTCCCCTCGATGCAGCGCCTGTATCTGCTCCCGCATATGGACGATGCACTCATCCACGCTGCACTCACCGCGGACAACATCCTCGGCAAAAGCACGGCAGGTCGGTGCGCCGCAGGAGCCGCAGTCCAGCGCCGGCAGAGACGCCGTAAGCGCCTCAATTTCAGACATTTTCTGCATGGCAGTATTCATGTCGTCATCCAGCTTTGTCACCGGCCGATATTCCAGCGGTTCCGCAAAGAGTACACATTGGGGCAGGTAATCCGTGCTGTTCTCCTCGTCATTTGGCAGACGGTTCTGCGAAACCGGCAGGTAGCGGCGGAGTGTCTGTAACCGTACCCGTGCGATATAGGGATTCTCCACTGTGGCCACGCCACCAACGCAGCCGCCGTTGCAGGCATTCAGCTCCACAAATTCCAGCAGTGGAAAATGTCCCGTCTCAATTTCGTCCAATACGCGAATGACATTTTCAATGCCGTCCGCCGCCAGATATCGATCGTTGAGCAGCGCGCTGGATTCACCGCCGGTGCTGGCCCAGCTCATCCCGATCATGCCGCTCTGACTAGCCGTTTTGGGTAATTCATCCTTGCTCATTCGTCCAATGAGCTTAAAATAGATGTCACTCATGGAGACGACGTAATCCACATTGCTCTTCCTGCCCATAAACCCATTTTTTACATAGCTGGCCTTTGCTGGACAGGGCGAAATGAAAACGGTGGCGATATCCTCGGGTCGCAGATTCGGATGAGCGGCAAGCGCTTCCTCCCGCGCCATCTGCCCAGCCACCTCGATGGGTGGCATCATAGGTATCACATGGTCGCACAGATATGGAAACCGCAGACTGATGAGCCGCACAATCACGGGACAAGCAGCGTTGATCACCGGCTTGTTTTCCACGCCCTGAGATTTCATATACCGTCGCGTGTACTCGGTAACAAGCTCAGCCGCCTTCGAGACCTCGAATACGCCGTCAAAGCCAATATCCAGCAGTCCTTGGAGGATATAGTCCACATCATCTAAATTATCAAATTGTCCGTAAAGCGATGGCGCAGGTAACGCAATCCGAAATTTGTCTGCCGGTAGATCCTCAAAATGGTCAAATGTTGCTTTTTTTGCCTGATAGGGACAGATACGGATGCATTCGCCGCAGTCGATACACACAGCAGAGTTAATGACAGCGTGCCCGTCACGGATGCGGATGGCTTCCGTTGGGCAACGCTTCAGACAATTGGTGCACCCCTTGCATTTTTCGAGGTCTAGTGAAACCGAATGCTTATATGGCTCCATCGTTTGTCCTCTATACGTTTCTTGCTCGGTTGTTTCATCCATCAGGGCACCAAAACCTGCATTGTTACCGTTGTGCCCACATTCACCTCTGAATCGATGTGCATTTCATCGGTATATCGCTTCATGTTTGGCAGTCCCATGCCGGCGCCAAAGCCCAGCGCACGGATGTTGTCCGGTGCGGTGGAATATCCCTCCTGCATGGCCAGTTCGATATCCTTGATTCCGGGACCGTGGTCGGTCAGCACAATGGTAATGCAGTCTGTATCCACATAAACATCCGCTTCCCCGCCGCGCGCATGAACCACCATATTAATCTCGCCCTCGTACATAGCGATGGAGACACGGCGGATGAGTTCTGCCGAGAAGCCCAGCTGACGAAGCTTCTTTTTCACTTCCACCGACGCCGCGCCGGCCGATGTGAAATTATCTCCGTCTACATCATAGTGAAACTTCAGTCCATTCTCCATATCACATTAAGCCTCAGTACGCAGACCACCCGCATAGAGTTTCCCGCAAGCCTCGAACATCCGGCTCTCCGTAACGAGTGCAGCAATATGGTTTTCCTCTGCTAATTCAATCATCTCGGGTGTTGGCCGCTTATTCCGCACAAATACAACACAGCGCATGTCCATCATCATGGCGGTACGCACCACCTGTGGATTGACAAGCCCGGTGAGCAGCACCGCCTGATCCTTAACATAGGCCAGCACATCGCTCATCATGTCGCTACCGCACGCAGCGTGTACCTCCTCATCGAGATATTGATTCCCGCACAGAACCATCGCGTCCAGTAAAGCAGCAATCTGCCTGATTTTCATTCACGATATCCTCCGTCCACAAAATGGGCGTTTTATCTGTATTTTTCGAGAATCCCTTTGATGTCTGCGGAAACCAGGCGTCCATAAACCTCGCCGTCAACCATCATCACCGGAGCCAGCCCGCAGCAACCAAGGCAGCGCGTCGCTTCCAGTGTAAAGTTGCCGTCCGCCGTAGTGCCGCCAGCTTTCACGCCGATCTGCTTTTCCAATTCTTCAAGAATTGCTTGCGCACCCTTGACATAGCAGGCGGTTCCAAGGCAAACAGCCACATGGTGCTTGCCCATGGGATTGAGCGTAAACTGTGCGTAGAACGTCACAACCTGATAAACTTCTTCGATAGAAATCCCAAGCCCTTCCGCGACCATCGTTTGCACCTCAATGGGCAGATAGCCGTAGATCTCCTGTGCCTGTTGCAGAACGGGCATTAGGGAACCCTGTGCATCCTTATGCTGGGTAATCACCTGCTTTAGTTTCTTTTCCTGCTCTGCCGTACCTTTAAAAGGTACCACCGTCTTCTGTTTTGCCATATGCTCCTCCTTGTCAACCTGTAAGCGATCTAATCAATAAGATTTCCAGCCAACCATTAATTTTCATCTCATATTATAGCATAGAGTATCTCGATAGACCAAGTATATTTATGGCAGAATTCGCGCTGAAAATAGAAAATTCTATGTCAATCATTTACAACGATTAATCCTGTTAATGCTAAAAGTATGAACGAGATTACGCATTGTTATCATTTTTGTTCAATGGCTTTGACACATTCGTATCCTTTCTTTATAATATAATTAAAGTTTAAAAAGCTGCATCATCAAATAAACCAAATTGGAAGAGGAGGGTAATTGCTCCATGCGCATACTTGTCACCGGTGGCGCCGGCTATATCGGCAGCCATACCAGTCTACAGCTTCTTTCTGCCGGCTACGAAGTGATCATTGCCGATAATTTTATCAACAGTAAGCCCGCCGTATTGGATCGACTGAGAGCGCTTGCCGTCAAACCGTTTGACTTTGTCGAGTGTAACTTTGTTGATCCTGTGCAAACCGAGGCGGTCTTTAACGGCCATGCAATCGATGCCGTCATTCACTTTGCCGGACTGAAAGCGGTCGGTGAGTCCGTTGAAAAACCGCTTGCATACTATCGCAACAACTTGATCTCCACGCTGAATCTATTGGAAACCATGAATCGTCACAACGTCACTCGCTTTGTGTTCAGTTCCAGCGCCACCGTCTACGGCGATCCTACCACCGTGCCGATTACGGAGGATTTCCCTCTGTCGGTCACCAATCCTTACGGACGCACCAAGCTGATGATCGAAGACATGCTGCGGGATATCAGCCGTGCTGAACCAGCGCTACGCATCTGTCTGCTACGATATTTCAATCCCGTTGGTGCGCATCCTTCTGGAACCATCGGGGAAGATCCAAACGGCATCCCGAATAATCTCATGCCTTACATTGCTCAGGTTGCGGTTGGTAAGCGGGAAGCGCTCCGTGTATTTGGAGACGATTACCCCACGCCGGACGGTACCGGCGTGCGTGATTATATCCATGTCATGGATCTAGCCGCCGGGCATGTTGCCGCACTCAAACGTCTTGAACAAGGCTCCGGCATCTGCACTTATAACCTTGGCACCGGCAACGGCTATTCCGTGCTGGACGTGCTGCACGCATTTGAAAAAGCCTGTGGAAAGACGCTTCCGTATACTGTCACGCCGCGTCGCGCAGGAGATGTGGCCGCCTGCTATGCCGATCCGACCAAGGCCGCAAACGAGCTTTATTGGCGCGCACAGTATGGCCTCGATCAAATGTGCGAGGATGCCTGGCGCTGGCAACGCACGCATCCAAACGGATTTGATGGCTAATCGGTTGGCCGCGTTGCTCGTCTTTTTCTATCACTGTTGGCACACAATATAAATTTCGATAGCCGAGCAGTTGGTCGCGCTACTCATTTTTTTCTGCCAATGTTGGCGCACAATATTAGTTTTGAAGCATCCTGTTCTCGATTGATTTATTATAAAAGGAGATTGTTAAAAAAATGGCAAAACCTACTCTTGTAGTCATGGCTGCAGGCATGGGCAGCCGCTATGGCGGGCTCAAACAAATTGACCCCGTTGGCCGACATGGGGAGATCATCATGGACTATTCTCTCTACGATGCGGTGCAGGCAGGCTTTGAAAAGGTCGTGTTCATCATCAACCATCGAATTGAGCAGGACTTCTATGAGGTTGTAGGCAAACGTGCCGAACAGCACATGGAAGTGCATTATGTTTTCCAGCAGTTGGACTCCATGCTGCCCGCAGACTTCCGTGTTCCTGCCGACCGTGTCAAGCCCTGGGGCACGGCGCATGCCATCCTGTGTACAAAGGACGTAGTCAATGAGCCGTTTGCCGCGATCAATGCGGATGATTATTATGGCAAACATGCTTTCGCCGTGTTATATCAGTATCTCAAAAATGCAACGGATACGGATACCTATGATTTTTCCATGGTCGGATATCTGGCCAAGAACACATTAACCGACAATGGCCACGTGGCACGTGGGCTTTGCGACATCAACGATCGCGGGGAATTGACTAACATTGTGGAGCGTCTCCGCATCGTCAAAACGCCGGATGGACCAGCGTTTACGGAGGACGATGGCAAAACGTATACGCATTTTTCCGGTGATACGCTGGTATCCATGAATTTCTTCGGCTTCACCCCCAGCCTGTTTGGCGAACTCGAAGAGCGTTTCCCCCGCTTTCTGGAGGAAACCGCCAAGGTCAACCCGCTGAAAGGTGAATTCTTGATTCCCAACGAAGCTGGCCGTCTAGTACGGGAAGGTAAGGCAAAAATTCAGATGCTTTCATCGCCCGATCGCTGGTATGGCGTAACCTATCGTGAGGATAAACCGGAGGTCATGAAAGCGCTTGCGCACATGACCGATCAGGGGCTGTATCCGAACAAAAAACTGCTGGATTGACGGCAGCCCAGCCATACGCGTTCAACGGAACTGTTCTTGCGTGATTTTTTCAAATCGCGCAAGAACGATTTCTTGTTGCGTCATCCATCTTTTTCGGGCGTGCGCGTAAACTGTGTTCGGCCATATAGCCGCATTTTGTGGCTTGAATAAAGCGCCCTCTTTTTCGGGCGTGCGCATAAACAGTTTCGGGCGTGCGCATAAACAGTGTTCGGCCGCGCCTGCTCGTAACATGTGCACTATTGTTTATTTTAATTTCAGTTTTTTGGCATCCGCATAGGTACGCAAAACTTTACGGATAGTTTCTGCGTCTTCAGGCGCAGCGAGCTGCTTCTTCGGCAGCACATTTGCGCTGGTATTCGTCAGAAAAAGGCAGAATTGTCTGCTAGTCTCTATGGCAGTGATCACATTTCCCCAAGCTGTATCGGAACCTCCCTGTGCAGAGGTGATATGCACGCCAGTGTCGTCGAGCGTAACATCAAAGGACGCATTCAGAAGCTTCTTCTGTTGATAAAGCCGACTGATCCGCACCCATACCACCAGCAGATTGATCGCAATAAACAAGACCGCGCCTGCAGTAGCCATCAGCAGCCCCTGCGATACCCCCTGCAGAATCGTCAGCCCTTTTGCAGCAAAGTTCAGCATCCCCGTTAGCAGTAATATCATGAAAAACACCAAAATAGTCGACCTGATCAGCTTGTTTTTCATCAAAAAGAAATTGTAGTCCAGATTGTCCTTTTTTGTAATGTTGAAATGTCCGCTGTACTGCATACAATTGCCTCCTCTTCGGTATAGTAGTAGTGTACACCCCGTGATATCTGCTTGTCAAAAGCATTAGCGCCGTCATGTGCTTATCGCAGCCGCATTTTGAAAACATTCCTGTTGTCAAATATGTCGGTGCAACTTTTAATTGTCACAATTTTGTGACTTTCGGTTGTTTGACCGACCACGCTCTTGCAAGCAGCGGCAGAAAACGGTATGGTAACAATATACAGATTTTTAGTCAACTCGGTCGGCGGTTCTCGACCGTTTCTACGATGGTATTTAACAACTGCATAAGGAGGAAACAAAGCTGTGAAAGACACGGTAACAATGTCCTACGTCAACATGTTCGCAGTGCTGAAAACGCTCGAAAACCTCTGTGAACTGGACGAGGAATCCAAAGAGATTGTAAGCTGCGATCCCATTTCCATCGGTTTTTCCGTAAAAAATGGGCCGAAAGCAACACTCTTTTTTGGTGGTGGTAAGTGCCGTATGGAGGAGGGTGCGCACGGGCGCATCAAGCTGTTTTTAAGCTCGCCGGATCACTTCAATGCCATGGTGGACGGCACAAAAAATCCGCTTCCTTACGGTGGCCTGCTTCGGTTGAATTTTTTACTAAAGGACTTCACCCGCCTGACAGAAATCCTGACCAAGTATCTCAAGGCATCCGCTGAAGACCTCAAGGATCGGACCTTCTTTGAAAAGAGCACCACGCTGATGTTCCATCTCGTTGCCAACGCTCTGTCCGCCGTGGGCAATTACGATTCTCTTGGCTGCTGTTCCAAGCAATCTCTGCCCGATGGCGTCATCTCCATGGAAATTAGCGACTGCGTCTATGCTTCCATCGTGATGCGCGATGGTTGCCTAACAACCCTGCACGAGCATGCGGCTAACCCCCGCAGCTATATGATCTTCAAAAATTATGACGTGGCGCGTGGACTTTTCAGCGGTTCTCTGGATTCCATGAGCTGTCTCGCGCGCGGAGATTTGGCCATGAAAGGCTACATTCCGCAGATTGATAACCTAAATCGGATCCTGAACCGTGTTTCGGTCTACCTATCCTGAGGAGGTGCAATATGAAAACCTATACGTTCGAAAAAAGTGACGCCATGCTGCAGCGTGCAGCAAAGGTAATCCCCTCCGGCGTGTATGGCCATCTGGGGCCTGGGGAAGGCTGCTTCATCCCCATCTCCGCGTATCCCAAGTTTGCTGATCACGCCAAGGGTGCATATTTTTGGGATCTGGACGGCAACCGTTTCATTGATTACATGTGCGCATATGGGCCAAACGTGCTTGGTTACTGTGATGAAGACGTGGACAAGGCCGCCATTGCACAGGTTGCCCTCGGCAACTGCACAACGAGTCCCTCGGTGCGTATGGTGGAGCTTGCGGAGCTGATGGTGGATACGGTCGCCTCCGCCGATTGGGCATTCTTTGCCAAGAACGGTGGGGATGTCACAACGCTCTCCATCATGACCGCGCGCGCGGCCACCGGACGCAAAAAGTTGGTCTTTTCCAAGGGCTACTATCACGGTGTATTCCAGTGGTGCCAACGGCGCGACAATCCCGGCATCCTAGAAGAGGACGTTGTCAATAATCTGATCGTCGATTTCAACGATGTGGATGCCTTCCGGCGTGTCATTGCCGAACATCCCGGCGAAATCGCTGCCTGCATCAGCACGCCATACTTCCACGGCAATTTCGTGGAGAATGAAATCCCCGCTCCCGGCTACTGGCAGGAAATCCGTAAGCTCTGCACAGACAACGGCATTTTGCTCATCATCGACGACGTGCGCTGCGGCTTCCGTCTCGACCTTGCTGGTTCCGACCATTACTACGGTTTTGAAGCGGATATGATCTGCTTTTGCAAAGCGATTGCCAATGGCTGGAACGTCTCCTGCCTGTGCGGAAAGGACTTTCTCAAGAGTACAGTTAGTTCCATTTCCTTCACTGGTAGTTACTGGATGAGTGCCGTGCCCTTTGCAGCTGGCATAGCCTGCATAAACAAAATGAGGACGCTTGATGGTGCGAAAAAGCATCTGGCACTTGGCCGGAAGATCACGGATGGGCTTCTCCAGGTCGCCGCGGAAAATGGTGCCGACTTGATTATTTCCGGTGAACCCAGCCTATTTTATCTGCATCTGAACATGGACGACAGTCTCATCATCCATCAGGAATGGATTGCCGAGATCGTGCGCCGCGGTGTATTTATGGCCAACCATCACAACCACTTTACCAACCTATCGCTGACAGATGCAGACATCGCCTACACCATGGAGGTCGCTGACGATGCCATGAAAGCCGTCAAGCAGAATCATCCCGAGGCAAAGTGGACGAAATAGCGCTTTTTCTGAGATTTCGGGTGGAGCCGCCGCTGTTTCATGTGGCGGTGAAGCCCGAATTCATAAGAGAAAAAGAAGTAACGGATTGCGTAGTCGGATAGCCGTGTCCGTTCCTTCGCTACATTTCAGTCAAATATCGGCTTTTTTCAGTCTCTTCCAAGCATCTAAATGTGAAAAGAACAAAAATTAATCAGGAGGAATCTACTGTCATGCCACTGATCAAGCAGGAATGGATCAACCTGGAAAAAAAGGCTTCCGCGTTGAGACAATTAACACTGGACACATGCAACTGGGCGGGCAGCGCCCACATGGGTGGTTCGCTTTCGGCCATCGATTTTCTGACGGTACTGTATTATCGGTATCTCAAATTCGATCCGAAGGATTATCAAAACCCGGATCGTGACCGCTGTATCGTCTCAAAAGGTCACATCGGCGTGGCGCTCGCGGCGCTGTTTGCGGATCTTGGCTTAATTGCAAAAGAGGATCTGAAAACCTTCAACCTCACCGGCAGCAAACTGGGTATGCACCTTGACAGCAACAAAGTACACGGGCTGGAAGCATCCACCGGTTCTTTGGGACACGGCAGCTCTCTCGCGCTAGGTACGGCGCTTGCCAGTCGTGTCACGGGGCACAGGTATAAGACGTTTGTTTTATTGGGCGATGGCGAGTGCGATGAAGGCTCCGTTTGGGAAGCAGCCATGGCAACCGCCAGCTATCACTGTACGGAACTGGTCACCGTGGTGGACAGAAACCATGCCATGATTGACGGTTTCACCGAGGATGTAATGAAGCTCGAACCCTTTGCGGACAAATGGCGTGCTTTCGGATTTGATGTATTGGAAGTTAATGGGCATCGCCTGGAAGAGATTGCCAAGTCGATAGAATACGCGTATACGGCCACGGAAAAGCCGGTATGCATCATATTGGATACCGTCAAAGGCGAGGGCATCGAGTTTATGGCGGGCGATTACAAGTGGCACTATGGTGCGATGGACAGCGAAAAATACGTGCTTGCCACGCAACAACTCAAGGATTATGAAGCAAAGCGCCTTGCGCGCGTGGAAAAGGAGGCCGAGTAATATGGGCGGCATGAATTATACAGCAGTAGAAAGCACCAAAATGGCAACTGCGGAAGTGTTCGGGCAAGCGCTGTGCGAACTGGGCGAACAGCATCCCGAAGTGGTTGCCCTTACGGCAGACCTCGCCAAATCCACCAAGATCGGTGATTTTGCCAAACGATTCCCCGATCGGTTTTTCAATGTAGGCATCGCGGAACAAAATCTGTTCGGCATGGCCGCCGGCATGGCAAAAGCGGGACTCGTTCCATTTGCCAGCACCTTCTCAGTCTTTGCCAGCATGCGCGCCACCGATCAGCTGCATACCGATATCTGCTATCAAAACGTCAACGTCAAGATCATCGGCACCCATGCGGGCACATCGTTTGGTCAAGCCGGCAGCACACACCACGCCATCGAAGATATTTGTTGCATCCGCGGCCTTGTCAACTTAAAAATCATCGTTCCTGCCGACGGCATTGAGACGGCAAACGCCATCAAAACCGCTTATGAAACGCCTGGTCCTGTGTATATCCGCATCAACCGCGGGTTTGACCAGGTGGTGTATGGCACAAATGATTATGGCTTCCAGCTCGGCAAAGCCGTCACCATGAACGAAGGTGATGATATCGTTGTCATTGCCATGGGTAGCTGTGTGTTTCAGGCCATGCAAGCAGCCAAAATTTTGGAAAACGATTATGGCATCCACGCACGGGTACTGAACATGCACACCGTCAAGCCCATCGACCGGGAAGCGATTCTCAAGGCCGTGGCAGACACCCGCCGCATTGTTACTGTAGAAGACCACACTGTCATTGGCGGGCTAGGCAGCGCAGTTGGCGAAGTCATCATCGAAAGTGGCAGAGCCTGCGCATTTACAAAGCTTGGATTGCAGGATCAGTTTAGCCCAATCGGCTTCCACGAAGACCTGCTTTCCATCATGGGTGTCGACGCTGAGGGCATCGCAAAAGCCTGCCTCAAGCAGATGAAGGAAGCAAAGGTCGTCTCCTTGCAGGTGGACGGTGCGATCAAGAAGGCACTCCAGTTTGAGGGTCGTGATTTCGAAATGGACATCGACTGGACTGACGAGGTGTGACCATGGCTGAGATCAAAGAAGTCACACAGAACGATTTGTACGCAGCGCGTATCTTTTTCAATTCTGCGCTGCCGCTTGTCAAGGTAATTGTGCAGGACGTGCCGAAGATTGGCAAGAAATTTGTCGGTAAAAACTTCATCTTTCAGGTGAGCGCGCGCTATGACAAGGCGGAGAAGGGCAAGATGGCCACCTATTTTGATGTGAAAAACGGTGAGTTCACCGTACATGTCAGCGAGGTATGCGACAAACCGGACATCGAGTTCATCTTCCCCGATCTGCACAAGTTCATCCTTTTCTTCAGCGGACGCGGCATGCCGCTGCCCAAAATGACCGGCATCATGCAACACTTTGGCGTCTTTCTCTCCCTGATGCAAGCGCTGCTGAAAATGGCTGGACTGTTACAGGCTAAAGACGCACCTGCGAACGAAGCTGATCAGCAGTTGCTGGTCAAACTGTACTTCTATCTGTTGGCCAACGGTATCAGCCAGCTCAATAAAGCCGGTCAGGAAAAGATTCACACGTGGGCGTTGGAATCCCCGGATCGCGCATATGCTTTTGCGGTCAACGGACACGATGATCTTGCCAGCTACATTCGCGTGTTCACCGGCAACAGCAGAGCGGGTCACGGCGCTTACCCGCGCTGCAAGCCTTTTTTGACCCTGCGCTTTGATACGCCGATGCACGCACTGGATATCCTGATGGGAAAAGGCGATATGATCGAATATATTGCCAGTTGCTTCCTGACCGTCGAAGGCGCGCCGGAATTTGCCAGCATCGTCGGCGAATTCATGTTTGTGGTCGGTGACTACGCAAAGGGACTGTATCTGGATTGGCCGGAGAGTGCGACATAACGCATTCCCAAGCCATGCATTTTTTGCGAAGCAAACAAACGGGCATGTTCATGAACACAATTCGCGCAGGTTCGATGCGTTGAGGCATTGTTCGTGATTCTCAAAAATACAGGTTGAGAAAACCGTCAAATTCAACACGTTCAATCACTTACAATGGTACACAGGTTTTCTCATGAATATGCCCTGAAGTTAACCAGCGAAACGCTTGCAAACACGACTGAATCATGCTACGATATAGGTGGATCATACTATCATAACATATGAAAAGGAGTCATATTTCATGGGAAAATTTGTAATAAAAGCTGGCAAAACTGGCCCGCACTTTGTTTTAAAAGCAGCAAACGGTGAAATCATTGGCAGCTCCGAAATCTATTCAAGTGAATCTGCCTGCATGGGTGGTATTGAGAGCGTTCGGAAGAACGCCCCCGTGGCCGCTCTTGAAGATCAAACCATCGAGGGGTATCAGAATCAGCCCAACCCCTGCTTTGAATTGTATACGGATCACGCAGGTGCGTTCCGCTTCCGTCTTAAGGCGAAAAATGGCGAACCAATTCTGTCCAGCGAAGGCTACAAATCCAAAGCAAGCTGCTCCAACGGAATCGACAGCGTCCGAAAAAATGCTCCGGATGCACCGGTTGAAAAGGAATAATCCCCCGGACTTATAAAGCAATCCAGCATGTATCCAAGAATTGCGGTGGCACGAAACGTTCGTGTCGCCGCAATCATCGTTTTAGGAGGAGTTAGCAAGTGATAACGCTTCTGTCGCGCCTGTTCGTCAAGGACAGCAAAAATTATGCTTCCCCCACCGTACGCATCGCTTACGGCGTGCTTTGCGGCGTTGTGGGCATCTGTTTCAACATTCTGCTGTTTTGCTGCAAGCTGTTGGCGGGCATTCTCTCCGGCAGTATCGCCATCACGGCAGACGCGTTCAACAACCTGTCCGATGCCGGCAGTTCGATCGTCTCTTTGATCGGTTTCCGTCTTTCCGGGCAGCAGGCCGATAGGGAGCATCCATTTGGCCATGGCCGAATTGAGTATATCTCGGGCCTCATCGTCAGCATGGTCATTGTACTCATGGGCGTTGAACTGCTAAAGTCGTCCATTGCCAAGATCATTCGGCCGGTTCCGACGCAGTTTAGCTGGCTTGCGGCAGGTATTTTGGCTGCGTCCATCCTGGTTAAGTGCTATATGTTTATCTATAACCGCAGTCTCGGCAAAAAGATCGGCTCCGCCACAATGCGCGCGGCCGCGTTGGACAGTTTTTCCGATGTGGCAGCAACGAGTGTGGTGCTACTCTGTACGTTCGTGAACAAATGGATGGGTTTGTCCATTGATGGTTACGCGGGCACGCTTGTGGCACTGTTCATTCTCTATTCCGGCTTCGTTGCCGCCAAGGAAACCGTAAGCCCGCTGCTTGGCGAACCGCCCACGCCTGAATATGTGGAGCGTATCGAACAGCTTGTTCTGTCCTGCCCGGATGTTGTGGGTGTGCATGATCTCGTTGTGCATGACTATGGCCCCGGCCGGGTCATGATCTCCCTGCATGCCGAGGTTCCCGCCGATGGTGATTTTATTCACCTGCACGATGCCATCGATAACATTGAAAAGCAGCTTCGCGGCATGATGGGGTGTCAAGCGGTCATCCATATGGATCCAGTTGCAACGGATAATGCCGAGATTCATCGCATCAAGGCAATTGTCACGAGCATGATTCATTGCATTGATCCGCAACTGACCATGCATGATTTTCGCATGGTTTCCGGACCAACCCACACCAATCTGGTGTTTGATGTGGTGGTTCCCTATGCCGTCAAAGTGCAGGACGAAGAGGTCAAGCGCCGCATCGGGGAAGCCATTCAGGCGTTGGACGGCAACTATTTTGCCGTTATCGATGTGGATAAATCCATTGTCCGATAAATGTGCACTAGATAGCTGCGCTTTCAACTAATATTCGTTAAGATTGTGAGAAGTCAGCCGATGCAGCCCGATGTTTCCATTATATCTTGCCCCGATTACGCACCCAAGACGGTGCGAGACGCGCTGATTGATGCACTAGCACCCTATGGCGGTCTGGCTTGGGTTACCCCCGGCATGCGAATCGTCATCAAGGTCAATCTGCTCGGCGCGCACAAGCCGGAACGTGCGGCAACCACGCATCCAACGCTTGTCACCACGCTGTGTGAATTGCTGGCTACGCGCGGCGCAACCGTCGTCGTTGGAGACAGTCCCGGCGGCCTGTTTACGCATGCCTTTCTCGCTCCGATCTATCGCGTTTGCGGCATGCAGGCGGTTATTGCGACCGGTGCTACGCTCAATGATGATTTTTCGGAGACAACCGTTTATCATCCAGATGGGATACAGTTAAAATCCTTCCGTTGCACGCAGTATTTGCTTGATGCAGACGCAATTATTGACGTTTGCAAGCTTAAAACCCACGGTCTGGTGGCTTATACGGGTGCTTGCAAAAACATGTTTGGCGCAATTCCCGGCATGAAAAAATCCGAGTGTCATTATCTCTTTCCTGAGACGGATGCCTTTGCCGATATGCTGGTGGATTTATATGAAAAACTCAAGCCCCGCCTCTGCATTGCGGACGCTGTGGAGGTCATGGAAGGCAACGGCCCATCCAACGGAACGCCGCGCAAAATCGGTGCGCTGCTGGTTGCGAAAAATGCACACGCGCTGGATCTCATCGGCGCACGGCTCATGGGCCTAGGCGCATGCGATGTACCGACGCTTTCCGCAGCGGTCAAGCGCGGCCTGATCCCAAAAGATGCGGAACAACTCTCCGTCTCCGGCAATTGGCAAGCATTGATCGTACCAGATTTTATCTGTAGCCCCATTCGCGCAATCAAAAATTGGGGCGACCCGCATTTCTCGCGGCTACTTGAACAACTGCTTGCCAATAAACCACTGGTGGATCGGACGGCCTGTATTGGCTGCGGCATCTGTGCGCGCCAATGCCCGGCACATGCCATCCGGATGGAGCATTGTCTACCGGTTATCGACCGTACCGTCTGTATTCGCTGCTTTTGTTGTCAGGAATTTTGTGAAACGGGCGCCATGCAACTCCATAAACCGCCATTGGCAAAAATTCTTTATCGATAACTACGGCATCAGCAACGAACAAATAATCACCTTTTGATCGTCCAGCTGCGATGGATATGCCAGAAATATGCAGTTTTGATAGGTATCGGAATAGTTGATTGCCTCATCGCGGGCAGCCAGCGCACCAGTGTACCATTTCATCAAAATAGGCTCAATCAGCACATCGTTCAAATCGCACGCGACAAATATGTTCGGCAGTAGAATTTGGATGGCTTTGTTTTGCGCGGCAATCCAAGTCGGATAATCGTTGGCAAGATATCGTTCAATCTCCGTCCTTGGTTTGTTTGGCGGCTGATCCCGTCGCACAAATGTCAACGTAACGGATTCCATGCAATCGTCATCATCCAACGTATAAGTCAATGCGGCGCTTCCGGTCCATTCTCTGTCACAGATGAGCTGATAGCTCTGTTCCGATTGCTTGTTCCGCACCACGGTGAAAGTCGTATCACCGTTAATTTGTTCCAGAAAAATAGTTTCCGGCACCCGCTCAAATCGCGTCTCATCCTTCATCTCCGGCGCAACCGTTAATTCCAGCGTAAAGAGCGCATCCTGTTTTTGCGCCGGCAAATTTCTGCCCGCAAGCACATACATCAGCACTGCGGCAGCGGCAATGATACCAGTGAAAACTATATTTTGGATCTGACCGGCGCTTATCTTCTTCATTGCGCATATTATAGCATAAATTGTCAGTTGTTCGTATAGGTTTGCAAACAGCATCTCCATGCAGCCCGCTCAATTCTGCTAACTTTTTAACCGCTTAGCAAGGCCGCAAATATACGTGCATATGCTTCCGTCTCCATGTGGGCTGTTCACCTCTGCCACCTTATTAACAGCTTGGACAATCCGAAAAACAACGCGATCGGTTGGTCCTGCATCCGCTTACGTCCAAACAATTCTGTAAATCACACGTCCTTTCCTTGCTCTGCATGCGCAGATGTTACAGTTATGCAATTATCCGTAGTGTATCCTGTTTAAAAGGATGTGCTTCGAAAAATAGAATTTGCTTTTTTGAGTGATTTTTTATCAGTTCAACAGAAAACTCGTAGGTTCATGGATGCAAATCAAGAATTTAATACGCAGAAATGGCAACCATGCTACCAAAACACTTTTCAGGGAATTTAAAAACATCCCCCCAATTGTTCCCGTTCAAATGTATCCGACCGCTGTTGATGGTTCTCAGCTATTGACTTTTCTCTTTTCCCGCTGCATTTCATGCGCTGCACGACGGTGTATTCCGATGCAAATCGCCAGCGATTTCATCATATTGGCTTAATTGTCATTAAAACGGCAAAAAACCTTCTTGAGTTTGACACACTCTTTTCACCATCAATGGTGTATACTAAAGTTACCAAAGGAAAAGGAGCTATCATCATGGCAGTCATAACTATTACCAGTGATAATTTTGAAACTGAGGTGCTGAAAGCAGCCAACCCTGTACTCGTTGATTTTTGGGCACCATGGTGTGGCCCATGCCGCATGGTATCGCCGATCGTTGATGAGATTTCGGAAGAAACGGCTGGCATCAAGGTTGGTAAAATCAATATTGATGAACAATCCGCGCTCGCCGCACAATACGGCGTAATGAGCATCCCTACACTCATGGTATTCAGTGGTGGTCAGGTCAAGGAGAAAGCGGTTGGCGCACGTCCGAAAGCCGCCATTCTCAGTATGCTTGGCAAATAAGTGGGATTCTGCATGAAGTCAAACGCGGGTGCGGCTCAATCGCCACACCCGCGTAATTCTTATTCCTCAACCAGTTTTCGAAGTCCTTCTACATCTATCTGATCATAATTTTTCATAAACGCGTACAACTGCCTAGCGATATTTTTGACGCCGCCAATGCTGTTGCTTTCAATATTGAGCGGCATCAGCGGATCGTGCAGCGACATGCGCAGCAAAAACCAGCCATCACCCCGATCCAATGGAAATGAAATTCGCATGCCTTCATAGTTTTCCTTGGCAACCATCCAGTGCTGCTGTTCGGCGTGGGCAGCCAAATCGGCAAGAATGGTGTTTCCGTAGGCGGCAAAGTCAGCAAGTAGCAGATTCATTCGAACCTCGATGCTCTCCTTTGGTTCGCTCAGTGTATCGATCAGGCTCATCAATGTGCGATTTTCTTTTTTGAGCTGTGCCATTTTGATGATGAGCTTTGTGACAAGATATGCGCCATCATCGAGAAAATAATTCTCCTTCAGCGCACCGTGACCAGAGGTTTCGATGGCAAGCTGGCTATCCTGCCCCGCAGTGTTGAGCCGGATAGACTCGTTGATCACGTTGCGGTAGCCCCGTTGAAACCGATGGTGGACGCCGCCTTTTTCCGCAATAAAGTCTGACAGACCAGCGGACGTGATCGAATCCGTTACAATGGTCGTTCCAGGATGTTCCTCTAGCAACGTGGCAGCCGCCAATGCAATCAGGCGGTTGCGGTTTAGTTCCGTCCCGTCGCTTGACACCGCGCCCGCACGGTCTACATCGGTATCAAAGATGATGCCGAGATCCGCCTTGGTTCGTTTCACGCAGTTCTGTAGCGCGTCCATGGCTGCCTTGTCCTCTGGATTCGGCGCATGATTTGGAAAATGGCCATCCGGCTCCAAAAATTGACTGCCGGCCGTATCTGCGCCCAACGGCTGCAGTACACGATCCACATAGAACCCGCCCGCGCCGTTGCCGGCATCCACGACAATATGAAACCCGCGGAGCGGATGCTCGTAATCGGCAGCATGCACGTCTTTTTGAATTTTTTGTACAAGACCCTTGGCATAGATAGAGAGAAAATCAAGCCTGTCGCGCTTCCCGGCAACCGGCGCGGGCATAAACTGCCCGGCTTCCGCAAGGGCCAGTACGTTGGAAATATCGGATTTTTCAAATCCGCCCGCTTTGGTAAAGAGCTTAACGCCATTTCGGTTGAAGGGCAGATGGCTCGCCGTCAGCATGATGGCGCCGTCAAATTCGATTCCTTCGGACACCGTGCACATAAACATGGAGGGCGTGCTGGCCAAGCCGAAATCCGTCAGATCCGCACCCATTTCGGTTACGCCCTTTGCAATCGCATCCCGCAGCCGCTCACCGGAGAGACGAGAGTCTCGTCCTACGGCAATGTGCAGCCGATCCTTATGCAGCTTTTGCCTCAGATAGACGACAATTGCTCTGCCAATCTGTTCCACCGTCTCGTTGCTAAGATTGACGGGCTGTCCCTCGACCCCCTCCATGGCAACGCCACGGATATCGCTCCCGTTTTGCAGTTTCTGATAATTCATCTCTGCCCTCATCCCCATTCATTTGTTTTCATCACATGTTCGGCACGCTCGTTAAACCTGTATGCTCATTTTCGCATCTGCCCGTCTATTTGTCAATCGATGCAGCGCATACCAATCTGCGCTATTCATACGCCCTGTTTCTGCCAATCTGGTAATCCGCTGCACCCGCCGCACGCCGCGCACCGTCTGGGCACAAAAGGTACCGGTCAGTGCCCCGTCATACAACTGTAACTTTTGTAGCAGATCCTGGAGAATAAACACGTACACCCCCGTATCGCCGCCCTTCAATGGCGGATTTTCCCTCATTGCCGCCACATGTACGGATATACCGCTCGTATATGCCATCTCCACCTGCGAAAACAACCCGGAATCAACCGCGAAATTTCGGAGAGCATCTGCCCGCCTTGGCGGCAGTGCGCCGCCGATGTCAAACGCTACCCCCGCGCAATGCTGCATCCCATGCGTGCAGTTGCGTTCACATCCGCGCCGAAATGCAAAGTCGACGGCAAAGGGTGTTTGAAAACGCCCCGCCAGTTGATCCAGTGCCTTCAACGCACCTAGATCAGTCCAGCAGAGATCTGTGTTGACACCCCGTGTAAAATTAGAAATCGAAAAACGCAGATGTTCCACATACGGCATCTGCGTTTGCGATTCCAGCTCATAGGCGCAAAATCCGCGCCGTTCCGGTTCATATACATACAGGCGTTGATACATGTCTCTGCGTCCCCCCGACAACGTATCCTGCACCCACAAGTTCGGGTCAGGATCAATGTTGGCACATTCGATCGTTGGAATACAGCCAACATTCTATCTTATGCTTCTGTCAGAAAGTGCGTTCCTGGTGTACGCGACTAAAGGCTATGCCCGTTGCCGCAATGGCCATGCACAACCCAGCCAGTAAACGATAGTACAGCGCATAGCGCGTGAAAAATGAAATTCCTGTCAGGATCAACGATATCGCAAAATACTTACCCGTGTTTCCACTTACAAACGGCATGGGTCGCGCAGCACGTTTTCGTTGCTTCTGTATGCGTAGCTCTTCCGCAATAAACGCACGAACCTCGGCAGCTGATGGCGACAATCCCGCCTCCTTGGCTGCGTGATGCACTTCCTCCACGTCCCGGATGGTCAGTGTACCATCCAAGCGGGCTGCGAAGGCTTTTGCGGAAATATCGAAACCTGAGCAGGAAAATACTGCCAGATTGCCGCAACCTTGATATGTGTGCAGCACCGTCAACAGCGCATCCGCATCCGCCGGCAATGCCCTCTGCAGTAGCACCGGCATCTCTCCCTCATTGCACAGCGGTCTGCACAATTTGCGCGCAGAAGTGCTGCTGAGCAGCAGCAGCTTATGGGTCAACAATGCTTTTTTAATCCGGCAAAGCTCTTTTTTTACAAACCGTTCCATCGCAATCTCCCGCCAAATGTGAAGCACCAGCATGCATAGTCCTAGGAATACTGCTGCGAGCAGCAGCGCCATTGCTTTGTTGGAAAATTGCGCGGCAAAATAAAGATATGCCCCCGCAAACAGAATCAGCCGGAGACTCACATAGTCTATGCCTCTGGCCAGCTTACCGCGCCCACCGCCGCGCCTTGCTTGAAAATACTGTGCATATGCACGTTCTGTCAACATTTCTTCCATACATTCATTTTTTCCAGAAATCGGAAAAAGATACCTGATCGTTCCCTTGCCATAATTATGACGAAATCTAACACATAAACATCAAATAAACTTGATAACGTGTTCAAAGTTACATTTTATACTAGGTACATCCTCCAGAAAGAATATGGAAAGGGAGATCTGTTATGGATTATAACAACGATTGGTACGAACGTTATCAGAACCCGCCGCCGATGCCAAAGGGACACGCTGCAAAGCATCAAAATGGCGTGCGCGTTTCCACACTGATTATCTGCATGTTGATCACCACGCTGCTTGGCGGCGCGGTGGGCGGCTTATTTGCCAAGACATATGTTGACCAAAGCATGGATCACATAACCGCGTCCTTGCAGCAGCCCAACGTCCCCACAGCCACGCCTCCCACATCAGACAGTATTGCTGACGGAAGCGCTGCGACGGCTCCCTCGGCGCAGGTTGCGCTCCAAAGCAACGGCGTCAACGGTTACAGCAAGGCACAGATCATCGAGTTATGTGCGCCCTCTGTGGTCGGCATTGATACTGCCTATTCCGTCGCGGGTTACAGCTTTGGCTTCGGCGAGCAGTCCGGTTCACAGACTGCCACCGGCAGTGGCAGCGGCATACTTTTGACAAGCGATGGTTATATCGTCACCTGTAAGCACGTCGTTGATGGTGCAGAGACGATCACCGTCATTCTCAATGATGATACCGAACACAAGGCAACCTTGATCGGCTCCGATGTTCGCTATGATCTGGCCGTCATCAAAATTGAAGCAACCGGCCTGACGCCCGCCACGCTTGGAGATTCCGATATGCTGACCGTGGGTGAAGACGTCATCGCCATTGGCAACCCTTTGGGTGAGCTACGCGGCACCGCGACCGATGGCATCATCAGTGCCCTTGGCCGTGAAGTGACGGTTGAAAACACCAATATGACCCTTGTGCAGACCAATGCAGCCATCAGCCCCGGTAATTCCGGCGGCGGTCTCTTCAATGCCAGCGGCTCATTGATCGGTATAGTCAATGCCAAGGCCAGCAGTTCCAACAGCGAGGGACTCGGCTTTGCCATCCCGGTCAACAGCGTCAAGCAGGTCATCGGGGACCTCATGGATCATGGCTATGTGCGCGGCAGAGCTTATCTCGGTATCGTTACACAGAACGTGACGTTGCAATCCGGCCAAAATGGTTGGGGTGACAGTAGCTTCTTCGGCAGCTTCTTTGGAAGTCCCGGCACAGCGTGCGTACAGGTTGCCCAGATTGTTGCAAACAGTGCCGCTGAGAAAGCTGGCCTACAAGTAGGCGATCTCATCGTACAACTCGACGATACGCAAATTATGTCAAACGAAGCATTGTCCGCCGCCATCTCTGCATATAACGCAGGAGACACGGCAACAATAACCGTACAGCGAGCGGGGCAGCAGCAGAAGATACCCGTAACTTTCGGTGAATATACCCCCGCCAATTAACACGTGGTCATTCCGCCGATGAGGCGATTGACATACCCCCAACCATCCTTGGCAGCAGTACCGCCCATCCCCCCCGGGCGGTACTGTGCGTATGGTGGGGAACCAAGCGCCAAGCAAGGGCTGCCGCCACTGGATCTTCTTATTGGATTACCAGCCGGCAGCCCTTGTCTGTTGTTTGGGTATTTTGTCCAGCAAGAATTTGCCCGGTTTCCCCAAGGGACTTGACCGACTCGGATGCTCCGCCGAATGCTGCTGGTATCGCCTCGCCTATCGATTGTGAAAATATATGTGGTTGTTTCTCTTTTCAGTGTCTGCAGCTTCTGCACTGCAACCTTCTCCAGCTCCGCTTATATCGTGTTTGTCAAAAAAAAATTTGCTGATTCGTATGGATTTTTGATCAATTCAGGCAAAAAATCGGCTGATTTCATAGCAGAATATCAAAAATTAAGAACGCTTGAACTTCAAAATGAATACCGAAAACGCTTTTCCGGGCATTCGAATACCCCCGCTAGCAGGTGCCATCAAATATGACAGTTCGCTGCCTTTTGTTGCAATGCACCATGGTTTATGGCATACTGAACATATATTTTTTTGTAACGAAAAGAGGATTGCATGAAAAAGACATTTCGCTTTTTAGCCATATGGATTGCACTTAGTCTACTACCGCTGACGGCTGCCGCTGCAGCCTCAGACACGGGCATTGCGCCCTCCGCACCGGTAAACACCATGACAGAGCAATGCACGGTTACCATGCCGGATGGCCTGTCCGAAAAAGCATACCGGTTGACCGATGGGCTGATTGAGAGCTATCAGAATTTTAAGGCTAACGATGCAGTTATTGTTGATCTACCGCAGTCCGCACAGGGAATCTACCTTGAATGGTACAGCGCTACGCAGAATTACACCGTAGAACAGTTGAACGCGTCCGGCGAGGTGCTATCCATCGCACCAGCAATGCCCTTTATCAATAGCTGGTATCCGCTGGATGCAAGCGTCACACGTGTGCGAATCGTCTGTACAGCCGCCGCTTCTTTATCCGGTATCCGCGTATACGGGGCGGATGTGGAAGTGCCTGCGGAGGTGCAGCGTTGGAATGCGCCGGTCGAAAAAGCTGATCTGCTGATAATCGCCGCTACCCCCGAGACGGCCATCCGCGATTTCTATGGTGCGATTGCCTCCTATACCGTGGCGCACGAGGTGCCGACTGCGCTTGTCGTGATGTCCACGGGCACGCGTACCGCGCAGCAGGAATCCTTGGATGCATTATGGAATCTGGGTGTACGCAACTACCCGCTGTATGCCGGTTTTTTCTGTGAGAACAATGATTTTTATAAGATGGTACGCGCTTCCTGGGGAAAGAAGGCAACCAAAAAATATCTTGATGGCGTCATTGCTGACCGCAGCCCGCTTGTTCTACTGACCCATGCAGACTCCGAAAACGCGCCCAACGGTGCGGCACAGTTTACCGCAGAATATGCGGTGGCATGTGCGGAAAACGCTGAATGCAAGAAGGTATACACCGTATCCGAGAGCGGAACGTCGTTGCCGATGGATGCGCAGGTCATTGCCGCAGGTGGATTAACCGTGGAAGAATTGGTGCAGCGGGCATATGCATGCCATATATCCCAGCATCCATTTGCTCAGACGGTGTCCGTAGCCAATACCTTTGCGCTTGTCAGCACGCAGGTTGGTCAGGACAGTACGACCAACAACCTGCTGGAGAACATCGATCCTGCGGCACTGACCAACTATACGGATCCGACACCCACGCCGGAACCCACGCCAGCACCTACGCCGGAACCCACAGCCACGCCGGAGCCGACCGCCGGCCCAGCATCCGAATCCGAACCTGAACCGGAGCCGTCCGCCGGCGGAGGAATATCGTCAATCCTCCAGGTGTTCAAGGTGGTTTCGGTCAAAGCGCTGCTCAACGCGCTGATGGTTTTTGCCATTGGCTTGGTGATAACAATCCTTGTCCTTTTAATCACCTATGGCCGTATCAAACGCGGACATGGCGGTGGACGCGCACTGCTCATTGGCATTCTGCCGCTGTTAGTGGCAATTGCCGTGTGCGCCGTACTTATCCTCACAAATCTGCGCAACCCCAACCCGCCACAGCAGAGTTCCGCCACATCCCAGCCTACGCAGGCGTCTTTGGAGCCGACGGCAACGCCGGGAATTGGTGAGCCCAACGCGGAACAGCCGGACGAGGCCATCGATACGGTGAGCGAGGGCGATGCATCCGAGACAGAAACGCTCCAGGAGAACGAGGTCGCAACGGAATCTACGGATGACGGAGCGCAATATTTCCGCCGCGCGGACGACCCGGAAGAATTCATTTCCGTCGATGTGGACGCAGGTCACTGGGAATATCGGTCCGACACATTATCGGTCATTATTGATCGTTTTGAGAAGGATAATCCTGTCGTTTATTTCGTTGCTGAGATTCGCATGCGGGACGTGGACGCTCTGCGTGCAGGACAGGCGGCAGATAACCGCAACGGGTTGGGTGTCGTTAAGCCTTGGATCATGGCCCGCCAAAACAAGGCTGTGCTCATGATTACTGGCGATAACCTGATCCATATGGATACGAATTACAAGAGCATCATCATTCGAGATGGCAAGGTTTTTCAGGATGAACCGGCCGATGATACCGATACGATGGCCATGTATCCAGATTTGAGTCTGCGCATCCTTTCGCAGAATACCACTTCAGCCGAGGAACTGCTGATGGATGGCGTGCGGCAAGCATTTTCCTTTGGCCCGACACTTGTACGTGACGGTGTCGTCAATGCGGACGCCGACAGCAACCGTCTGAGCCGCATTAATCCCCGCACCGGCATCGGCATGATTGAACCGGGACATTTTATCGCCATTGTGGCCGATGGGCGGCAGCCGGACTATAGCGTTGGTATGCTGTTGAGCGACTTTGCACAGTTGTTTGCGGATCATGGGTGCATGCAGGCTTACAATTTGGACGGCGGCGTTTCCGCATGCATGTTGTTTATGGGCGAGCAGCTGAATCATCATGGCAACAAACGTGTTGGCACCTATGAGGACACCTATCAGCGGCGCATCCCGGACGGATTGATCTGGGGCTATTCCGGACAGGTACCGGGACTGGACGATCCCATCTATAACAGAGGCGAGGAATAACGTCTTTTCTAGGGAGTGGAGACGGTTCAAAAGTTTGCTTTTTCAATAGCAAACCACTTTTCGTCTACATCCCCCCTCTTGCTTTCGGGCAGCAAAAGGCACAGGGAATCCACCAAATTGTGCGGTTCGTTTCGATGAATGCCTCGCCGAAAACGAAATGAAATCACAAAGGGTATGACCCCCAAGCCCACTGGTAGTTTTGGGCAGGTTGAACGCCCTTGTTCGGATGTGTTTTAAAAGACGAATTCCCGCGTTTTGATTGAAATTTCTGTCCATTCAAACGAATGTTCAAAAATTGACGGGCAGTTACACTAGAATTTGGAGCGCAGAAATCGCAAACAGGACAAAGAAATCGCTTCACGTTAAATTATGTAACAAGCCCTCGTCAAAACGAACCTGCAAAAACTGCATAAAAAACCTCCGTTTCCAATAAATTGGCGGCGGAGGTTTTCATTGTGTATTCAGAAATCCTGCTTGCCGCATGATCCTTTCGGCTCACTTCGCGGCGGTGTTTGCTTTCCATCGAGAACGATCAGAGTGATTTTTATCCATCCATACGAATCGAACGCATTGCAAGGTTTGTTCAATCCATTCCATCCAGTCAAGATACTTAGGCGTTGGCTGCCGCAAGGCCTTTCTGTCGGGCATATTCAGCAGCACCAAGTGCGCCCATCAACTGCGGATCGGTCTTGAGCTCAACGACCTTCAGCTTGAGCACTTGCTCAATGGCTTTTTTCAGTCCTTCATTCTTGGC
Organism: Clostridia bacterium; assembly: GCA_036651815.1. Lineage (GTDB taxonomy): Bacteria > Bacillota > Clostridia > Christensenellales > CAG-138 > JAVVXB01. Next base: position 41,756 of record JAVVXB010000012.1, on the reverse strand, counting down.
ACAACCGCCGGTCAGCGTAATGCTATCGGTAGCGCCGGCCTTCTTGGCCATGACAAAACAGCGTTTTGCAACCGACATTTGAATGCCCGCTGCAATCTCATCCATGGGTTTACCCTCGCCCACCAATGTAATTACTTCGCTCTCAGCAAAGACGGTGCACTGGGCGGTGATGGGAATTACGTTTTTAGCGCTGAGTGAAAGCTTGGAAAAATCAGAAAGATCCATTTCGAAGGAACGGGCCATCGCTTCGTAGAACCGGCCGGTGCCCGCAGCACATTTATCATTCATGGCAAAATTCTTCACAGTGCCGTCCGCATCAATGGAAATGCCCTTTACGTCTTGACCACCGATATCAATAATGGCTTTCACATTCGGATTCGTCACATGGACACCCATGGCATGGCAGGAGATTTCGGAGATGTTTTCATCGGCAAATGGCACTTTGTTGCGGCCATAACCAGTACCAATCAGGTAAGCAAGTTCCTCAGACGATTTCAACCCAACCTGCTTAAGTACTTCTTCCATTGCAAGCGCTGCTGAAACTTCGGAGTTGATCTTGGAACGTATGGTCGTATCTGCCAAAATCTTGCCGCTCTCGTCCAAAATCACTGCCTTTGTATAGGTGGAGCCAACATCACAGCCCCCGAAATATTTGGTCATCGTTTTATCTTTCTCCTTTTTTGTTAATCCTAGATTCTCAATTGCCAATTTTATTCAAGACTAAATCCGAGAATTTTTCGTCCGAAACCGTGCGCATACATTCATTTTCGTCGAAGTGCGTTGCCTGGCCCAATGTGCGCATGTAGCACCAACTTTTCCTGCACGGGACTTGGTGCGCGAAGATGGACTTTCATTTAGCAAACTAAGTGTGGCGCACATAGCACCGTCTATTCCGTTAGAAATCATTCAATTCAACAGGGAGGCCATGCTGGTTTTTTTGATCCATACGCTACGCAACCATTTTAGTTGGATAAGCTAACCGCATGCAGAAACGCGCCAGTCGGATACATCGCGTGATCCATTAAATTTTTTCAACATAAGCATCCATACAAATATACCCGATTACGCTACAAACATCAAGCATTTGACGTGATTTTCTTTGTGAATTGGCCAATTGCTAATCCTCTAGTTCCCTAGGCCTGCCACGCTCAGATACCGTCAAAGCGTCCAACCAACCATCTGGTAGCCACAAATTGTTCATAAAACCATGACAAATCCTTTACACAAATCCAACGCACGTTCCCGTTTGCGACACGTTCCCTTCGCATTTGGCTGCTAAAATATCAACATCATCGAAAGTTACGATGAAAGGAGTCCATAAAATGCAGCTATTTGAAATTTTACAAAAGTTGTTTCCCTGGTGTTTGCTGTCGGTTCTGCTGATGCTCGCAATTTCGCTTGCAATCTTGCTGGATCATCAGATTATTCACAAAAATACATTGAAACCGATGCAGCCCCTGCTTACGCGCCGTCTTGTTTCTACGATGCTTTTGTGTGGCTATGGTTTCATCGTGATGGGATTGACTGTTTTCAGTCGTGCGGCTGGTACGATGGGCCGGGTCAACCTTTCGTTATTTTTCGGTTATGCCGATGCATTTGAGACCGGCTCTGCCTTGGCTTTTCAGTTGATTATCTTTAATATTCTAATGTTTTTGCCGCTAGGCTTTTTATTGCCGCCCTTAAGCAAGCGCCTCAACTCGCTGTTTGCTGTGCTGCTTTGTGCATTGACATTTTCACTATTGATTGAGTGTACCCAATATTTCAGCCGTACAGGAATTTTTGAACTAGATGATCTGTTTCACAATACGTTGGGTGCGGTGCTGGGATACTGCATCTATGTGGCTTTGACCGAAAAGAGTCTGCCGCGTAAAAAGCATTTTCTTTCAGCGGCACGCGCCATGATGGCTTTCTTAGTTTTATTCAGCGCTGTTAGCGCCGCTTATGTATTCAGTTATGCCAGTATTATGAAAGAGCCATTTGCGCTCAAATCAACAACCACGATACAGACTGCGCCTGTTCAGCGGCAGCATCCAATCGTTGCTGCTTTCTCGATGAATTCAGCCCCTGCAAGCGTACGTCCACAAGCGCCAAAGCGCAACGGTTCTTTTATATCCCAACCATAATTGCAGGGTATGACCACAAAAAAGCTTGCGCATCATTGTAAACGATTGAACCGTGCTGCATCTGACGATTGATACCGTATTTTGAGAATTGCTCGCAATGACTTCCACACATCGAACATGCGCAATTATTTTATGTGCATCCCTCTGCCCATAACCGTCTTTCCGCTTGACCATGCCGTTTCCCCTTGTTGCCGTATGGTTTCAAGGATGGCAAGCTGTACAATTGTTTTTGTAGATTCAGCGTCAACACGCCGGTTTTCTCCCGATCCTGATGAAAGCCGGACTTGATTTCGTACACGCCTAAGGTCAGTTCTGCTTTCGCATATTGAAATAGATCCACATACGCCAAATCCACAGGATATGGCACCATGGTGGAAGTTGAATGCGGATACACGTTGGCGTCGCTCATTCATGCCTGCACCCGCTTGCCAGCGAACAGCCTATCATTATTATATCCCTGACGGATGGACAGCTTCCAATCGCTTTTGCTTTCGCAATGGAGCAAAATCACATTACGATCTAAGCAAATGCTGTCGCCAATGTCATCAAGTCGAATTGTGACAGGCTCGCTGTCATAGATCGCAATGGCATCGTTGGGTTCCGGCTCACACGCCGACGTATCGATCCCCCTTGAATGGATCATTTTCAAGTGAATCGGATCATTGAGTGTATCCTTATGATAAAACGTAAAACATAAATCCACGTTCGCCAACTAAGTAATGCTATAGAAATTGCAAATATCGTTGCCATCGGTATCTATGGTCGCATGGATTTCCTTCTGCATTCAATAGAAAACGGAATTCAGCGTGCAGTACCCATTCAACGCCGATGCGGCAGCTACCTCCGTCCATGTACGCGTTGGCTTCTTCTTAAGAAATAATTCGTCACGCTGGCTGTAGTTCTCAAATTTATGCTGCACAGCCTTGATGGAATCGTTGTCCAGCAGCATTTCACCAAGATCATCACAGACCTATAGATGATCCGGCGGTGCATTCAAGTTGATCGCTGGTTTTGTCAACGCATGCTTGATAATCTTCTTTTTGACACTGAAGAAAGAGATCTGCAACTGAAGATTCCGAATCTCCTGTATCTGCATCGTCTGAAACAAACTATAGCTCACCCCATAGACGACATGGTATCCAAATAGGCTCGCCCGACGCAAGCATGACAATATCAAATTGATCGGATGTAACAAGCCACTGTTTGAGATACGTTCCCAACGATGTCAATCCCGTCATTTTACTGTCGTTGTTTACAATCGTCAGATCATATTCGATTTCCCGTCCGGCTGCATAGCGCAGTTCATCGATGGTGAATGTCATGCCGTCGCGTTTTAAAATTTTCGCTTGCATCTGAGCCGCGATCATCTCCGCTTTTTGATCGCTTTCCCGAGGCGTTCGCGTATCCCATGCAACCTCCTGAATTCCATCCGGGTATAAATATCCAAACGGATCGTCTATGGCTGCAATATCCCCAATAAATTAAGTAACGTTTCCCTTCCTGCTGGATTGTCCCTCCCCCTGATTATTTCAATTCATCTTGCCCATGCCGAAATCCGCATTGGGATCGTCGTAGCAATACCGTTTCTTGGTGGAAACGATATATCCGTTCTCATCAAAACAAATCATGCTATGGGAAAGATTGTCCCCTGCATCGTTGTCGATATAGCGGACATCCGCCCCTTCCTCCACAAATCCATATTTTGATCCGACTCCTCCATCTCGTTTTTTTATTTGGATTCAATGTTTTCGGCAATATCACGAATGGCTGGAATCGCTTTCTTAACTTCCGAAATAATCCCACCACATGCGACGCAGTAAAAAAGTATCATAATCACAAGTAACATGGTTAGATAACGTTTCGTTATCATATAATTCCCCCTCGTTATATGATTTTTTTAAAAAATTCTTCAAGTCATTGGGCTGCCAGACAATTAGTCTTTCCGATGAAGTCTGCAAATACGGCAGCAACGCTGCAGCGAACTTTTCAGAAAACTGGTTGAGTAAAGAAACGTGCCCATTTTCGTATGATTTTTGAATGGATGTTATTGTATTGAAATGGTTTGAATTGACTTGATACCCACGCAATTGGGCGGCGATTGCTCGCCGCCCAATTAGTCTTCATTTATTTTGCATCAACCGTAGCCATGTGCGCGATTAAATCGCAGACCTTGCAGGAATAGCCCCACTCGTTATCATACCAAGCAACCAGCTTGACAAAGTGATCGTTGAGGCTGATGCCAGCATCCGCGTCAAAGATTGAGGTACGGGAATCCGTGTAAAAGTCGGAAGAAACGACCTTGTCCTCAGTATAGCCAATGATGCCTTTCCACTCGGGAGATTCGCTGGCGGCCTTCATGGCAGCCTTGATCTCGTCGTAGGAAGCACCCTTCTCGAGGCGGCAGGTCAAGTCGACAACGGATACGTCCGGCGTCGGAACGCGCAGAGACATACCAGTCAGCTTGCCGTTAAGGGCGGGGATGACCTTGCCAACGGCCTTAGCCGCGCCGGTCGAGCTTGGAATGATGTTGTGTGCCGCTGCACGGCCGCCACGCCAATCCTTCTTAGAAGGGCCGTCAACGGTCTTCTGCGTGGCCGTGATGGAGTGAACGGTCGTCATGAGACCTTCGATAATCCCAAACTGATCGTTGATTACCTTTGCCAGAGGCGCCAGACAATTCGTGGTGCAGGAGGCATTGGAAACAACCTTCATGTCCTTGGTGTACGTGTTCTGGTTGACGCCCATTACAAACATCGGTGCATCAGCGGAAGGCGCGGAAATAACGACCTTCTTGGCGCCGCCAACAAAGTGAGCGGATGCTTTATCGGTGGTGGTAAACACGCCGGTGGACTCAACGACATACTCTGCGCCGCAAGCGCTCCACGGGATCTCCTCGGGCTTCATGCAAGCGTACACCGCAACTTCTTTGCCATTGACGATCAGCTTATCACCCTTGACGGATACTTCCCCGTCAAACCGGCCATGTACGGTGTCATACTTGAGCATATAGACCATATAGTCTAGGTCGATGAATGGGTCGTTAATCCCCACAACATCGATCTCCTTATTCTGCACGGACGCGCGGAATACGAGGCGGCCGATCCGGCCAAATCCATTGATACCAACTTTGGTTGTCATAGTGATTCTATCTCCTTCTTATTAATAAACTGAATTCTTTCAAACTTTCAACATAGTACAACAAAGAACGTTGTCATGCAAGAAGAAAATCTGTCGGTCATGCTGAAAAATCTTTCAATGGACGGAAGTTTCGCAGCCATTCTCCATATTCAATCGCTCTGCAACAATGTATAACGGACGCGCTTTTGCTTCGTCGTAGATGCGGCCAATGTACATGCCCTGCAAGCCCATAAAGCACAGCGTCAATCCCTGCAACAGCAGAATCCCATCCACTGCCCACAGCCACGCAGGCACGCCACAGGTGCAGACTAAAACGATCAACGCTATCAGGCCAACCCCCGCGAAGCCACATACACCAATGCCAAGCACGCCCGGCATGGTCAGCGGCTTGTCGGAATATCCGGTGATTCCATCGGAGGCAAGACGCAGCATTTTTTTGAGCGTATATTTGGTCTTGCCGGCAACGCGTTCATGTCGTTCATATTCAATCGGAACCGCCTCATAGCCCATCCAGGCGGACATACCACGCAGAAAACGGTTGTGCTCCCTCATCTTGAGAAAACAGTCTGCCACATTGCGGCCAATCAAGCGAAAATCGCCTGTATCCAGCGGGATTGGATAGGCGCTCATCCAGCTTAACAACCGATAGTATACTGCAGCCGTGAGCTTTTTAAACAGTGTCTCACCCTCACGCTTCAATCGTTTACCATAGACAATATCTGCACCGTCTTCCCACATCTTGACCATTTGGGGAATCAGTTCCGGCGGGTCCTGTAAGTCCACATCGATAATAATCAGCGCATCCCCCTTGGCTGCGTCCATCCCACAGGTGACCGCAAGCTGGTGGCCGAAGTTGCGCGAAAAGGACAACACTTTCACATGTGCATCCTCTTTGGCAAGGTCGCGCAGAATTTTCATTGTTCCATCACGGCTGCCATCGTTCACATAGAGAATTTCGTAGTCATATCCGGTATCCTGCATGGCTTTTGACATGCGGCTGTATGATTCCCTCAAAACTTCTTGTTCAAAGTAAACGGGAACCACCAGTGAAAGCAGTTTGTTCAGCATATGTCGCTACCTCCATAGAATTTCCATCTTTAATTATAGCCCATTATTTCAATCATTGCAATTTTTCGTTGCAATTCGGGGGGAATGCGGTATAATACCTACGATAATAGATGAACATGCAAAGGAGATCCACTATGCCAATCGTAACGAGCAAAAAAATGTTTGCGGATGCGTATAAAGGCGGCTATGCCATCGGCGCATTCAATGTAAACAACATGGAGATTATCCAAGGTATCACGGAAGCTGCCAAGGAACTGAGCGCTCCGCTGATTCTTCAAGTGAGTTCCGGCGCACGTAAATACGCCAATCATACCTATCTGATGAAACTAATCGAGGCAGCCTGCATTGAGACAGACCTGCCCATCTGCGTCCATCTGGATCACGGCGATAGCTTCGAGTTGTGCAAGAGCTGCATCGATGGTGGCTTTTCCTCCGTCATGATCGACGGAAGTAAGCATTCCTACGAAGAAAACGTCACGTTGACCAAGCAGGTTGTGGAATATGCGCATGATCATGGCGTAGTCGTTGAAGGTGAGCTTGGACGGCTCGAAGGCGTCGAGGACGAGGTCAAGGTTGAAGCTGGTCAAGGTTCTTACACAGACCCAGCGCAGGTTCAGGATTTCGTAACCCGCACCAACGTCGATTCCTTGGCAATCGCCATCGGCACCAGCCACGGCGCATACAAATTTAAGCCCGGCACAAAGCCGCAGCTCCGCTTTGATATTCTTGAGGAAGTGGAAAAACGCTTGCCCAACTTTCCTATCGTACTGCACGGTGCCTCCAGCGTCATCCCTGCGTTCGTCGAGATGATCAATCAGTATGGCGGTCAAATGCCGGATGCCATCGGCGTACCTGAGGATATGCTGCGCAAAGCCGCCAGAATGGCCGTCTGCAAGATCAATATCGACAGTGACCTGCGTCTTGCCATGACCGGCACCATCCGCAAATACTTTGCGGAGAATCCCTCTCACTTTGATCCGCGTCAGTACCTCAAACCCGCGCGTGAAGCGATCCGGGCGATGGTTGCCCATAAGATCGTCGACGTACTCGGCTGCAACGGCAAAGCGTAACTTACAATCGACAAACCCCGACAGAATCTGCCGGGGTTTTTCTTTCTTCGAATTTGTGGAGTGACGAATTTTGAATCGATTTTCGGATCACACAAAAGAAATTCTTGCACACGTGGATGCAAAAGCGGCGGAAAACCGCTTCCCCATCCAGCGTAATCTCGTTACGCAACTGTATGAAATGGTTGCAACCAAGCGCCGGCAGGATTTCATTGGATATGATCAGATTGCCGCAGAACTTGCTGGCGCACTCCGCAGTCTTCAGACTGGGGAAACAGTCGAGTTGCACTTGGCCGATCGGGATGTCCCTGTACTCACCTGTGATGCCATCCGATTGGCCCTGCTGGAAGCGGCCGAAGACCGGACACTTCGTCTGCGAGTCTTACTGTTTCTCAACGGAGACGGAAAAGACGCTTCCGGCCTCTGCACCGCGTTTCTCCCTCTGTTGCTAGCCGATCGGCTGAAACTGTTCTCCGTTTCCAGTCCGGCCGAGCTTCATTCCCATGCGGTGCTTCTGCTGGTACGCGGCCGTTTTGCGTTTCAAATCACACAGCTGGCAGGCGCCATGCCCACCGCACAACGAATCACCGATGGGGACGCGCTCATCCGCCTATCCCACCTGTTCAGCCAGACCGGCCGGTTGGCCATCCCCTACCGCGCTTCCTATGGGGCTTTCATTCGCGCTGTAAATGAAAAAGTAAAGAACTAAAACAGGCTGTCGAAAAATCAAGTTTTTGGCAGCCTGATACGCTTCATTTTTCGATTAATGGGGGTGTCAGCGGAGCGACAGAAACGCAAACAGTGGATAATGATCGGAAAATTCGGTTGGAATCGCACGTCCATTGAGTACATAGATATTGCTGCTCACAATGATATTATCAATCTGATTGACATCAATCCGTTTGTAGGAATAATCATAAAACTTCGTTTCAGAAGTGTTGACGACTTTGTAGGCACCCTTTCGAAACTCGTAAAACTCCGCTTCCTTGGCATTAAAGTCACCCGTCAAAATTTTGTATGGATTCTTGTCCTTCTTCATAATCTGAAAGATCGCGGAAAACTGCTTGCGGCGAATGCTTTCAGACTCGTAGGAAAAATGCGTATTATAGACCGATACCGTCTTCCCATCGATCTGATACACCACTTTTTGAAGTGCACGTGCTTCTTTGCCGCTGCTGTCCAATTCAAACTTCTCCGTTGTTTCCGGCTTGAACCGACTGATTTGACCGATACCATACTGTCCCCCGGATTCATAATCGATGGTCGGCGTAAAGGAACAATTCTGCGCTTCACGGGTGCGCAGCGACAATAGGTTATTGGTCTGCTCTTTTTCGTTGACATATACTTCCTGAATACCGATGATATCCGGCCGCTCATTGGCAATCAGCCATCCCTGTTCCACAAGGTTGCTATTGCCGCGTTTGATGTTCCAGGTTCCAACCGTCAGCACATCCCGCACAAGATAGATGGAATACTTTACCTTTCCTCCTACAGAGATGCGTATGGTTTTGCTGTTTCCGGAACGGATGGTGTATTTTGCGCTGCTCACACCGGTTCTGTCCACGCTGACCTTGACGCCGTCATTGGCGCTGGCCTTGATTGTAACCTGCTCAGCATTCGCAGTCAGAATATAGCCATATTCATTGGGTGAAAACTTCGGATACAACGTGCCGCCTGTGATGGCGAGATCGGTAAGGCTGGCATTATCCACCTGTGCTTTTAGTTCGATATATTTTTTGGACACGTAGCCCGTATTCCCGTTGAACAAAATCTGGTGGTACCCTTCATTATAAAATGCCTGCGTGACTTCCAGCACCGCGCCCTTGTTTGCAACGCCAAGCACTGCGCCTTTTCCGCTTGCAGCCCCACGTACATTGATGTTTTCCTTGCAGTTGATGACTTTGCCGGAATACTTCATCTGGTACGATGGCATGGAAGGCTCGATGTCCACATACAAACGATTGACATATCCGGCCTTGTCGGCATATTCCACCTGATACCATTCCGCATTGACGTTTGCTTTTAGAATTTTAACAACCGTACCCTCAGACAACCGAGCAATCAACTTGCTGTCAGAATCGGCTGCCTTACGAAACGCGATGCCTGACCCCACGATTTTACCCGTTGTCAGTGTCAGTGCGTTGGCATGACGCATCGGCGCGAACGATACCATCAGCGTCAGCGCGATCAGCAATATGCAAAATATTCGTCTTTTCATGCCGATCCTCCCCGTTTCTTTGAGTGTAGTGGAAAATGTGCGCCGTCGCAAGGAAATCCACATCCTGTTTACGAATTCGTTACAATACTCGGTATATCTGCGCTTCATAGGGACGTAGGCGTTCCGTTGGCTCCGGATAGTTGCCGATCACATGCGTATATTGAGCGTGAACCCGCGGTTTCGCAATCTCATGGTCGGACAGGTTCGCTTCGATATAGAAGTGTCCAGCCCCCGCGCCGCGCTCATAGCAGAATAAATCACGCCGTTTTTGATGCAGTGGAGCAAATGATCCGTATACCAGCATCTCCGTATGGCTCAGGCGTAGCGCGATCATCGCACGATAAAAGTTGAGTACAGATTCCGGATCGTTGGTTTCATCTGCAGCATTGATTAGTTCGGGATTCCCCATGCGGATCCATGGTTCCGCGGTGGAAAATCCACCAAATCGCTCTCCTGTCCACTGCATAGGCGTGCGGGCATGATCGCGTGTGCCGGCAAGGATGTGCCGCCAGGCCTGCGCATCCTCCGCCTCCATCAGCTCTCGGTAACGATTCAGACTTTCGACATCCTTCAACTGCATAATATCTGAAAAATCTACATTGACCGCGCCCAATTCCTGTCCCTGATAGAGAAATACCGTCCCGCGCGCCGTCAGTAGTAGCACACACAACAGTTTGGCTATTCGTTCCCGGTATTCCGGACGAGGATCAATCTTGCTTGGCATGCGCGGATTGTCATGATTTTCCGTAAAGATCGTAGGCCAGCTCACATCCGCATACGCCCCTTCATAGGCAATCAGGCAGCGCTTGAGATGGTTGAGATCATACCGATAATCGTCAAAGCGGTTCTTCCCAATATTCTCCATGTGATCAAAGCAAAACACTGTGGATAGCTCCTGCCGCTGTGGCGCGGACAGTAACCGGTTCATTTCCGGCCCTGTGCCTGGTGTTTCCCCAATGGTAAACGCATCATGGAACGCATTTGCCTTCAGTTCCTGCAGCAGTACATGCAGATTTTTCCCATAGAAATAATGTTCAACCCCACGGATTCCTAGTAGTTGGCCAAGCTTCTCGTTGCCATCCGCCAGCGAATTTTTGCTGATAAAGCTGATGACATCCAGCCGAAAACCGTCAACACCCTTGTCTCGCCAAAAATCAACGATATCGAACACGTCTTTTCGAACGGCTGGATTCTCCCAGTTTAAATCCATCTGCTTTTTTGAAAATAGATGCATCGCCCATTCATCGCGTTCCGGATAATATGTCCATGCTGGGCCGGAAAACAGCGATAGCCAGTTGTTCGGCGGCGTTTTCTCATCCGCGCCTTTGCGCCAGATGTAGTAATCCCCATATGGACCGGATGGGTTCTTCAAGCTCTCCAAAAACCAGGGATGCTCATCGGAGGTATGGTTTAGCACCAGATCCATAATCAGCCGCATATTCCGCCTGTGCAATTCCGCGATCAACCGCTCCATATCCGCCATCGTACCAAAATCGGCCATAATCGAACGGTAATCCCGCACATCATAACCGTTGTCGTCGTTTGGCGAATCATACACAGGAGAAAGCCATAGGGCGGTCACACCCAGCGCTTGTAAATAATCAAGCTTCACAAGAATCCCCGGAAGATCCCCCACCCCGTCCGCATTGCTGTCCATAAACGACCGCGGGTAGATTTGATATACAACCGCGCTTTTCCACCAGGGGCGCTCGTCGTTCTTCAGGAGCTGTATTTCCCCCTCGTCCTGATTAAAAAGTTGCAGCAGTGTTTCGAGCAGATTTTCATCGACCATACCCTTTGCAAGCTTCGGCAGTGTCCGCAGCTTTACAGCGCGCGTCAGCGGGTGATCGATGATCCCTGCCGGAATCCCCGCATATTGCGTCAAGCGACCAATCACGTCGCAACCGATCGGGTTTTTCAACAGATCCCCAATGGAACTATCCTTGGTTAACATCCCTCTGCATCCTCCTTGTTCAACTTTACCTGTGAGAATACGGCTACGCATCTATCACATGCGCTTCTTTGTTAAAAAAGCAGAGAATCAGTATGCTACCGATCCTCCGCTATTTGGTCATGTTCATTTAATTTGGATACTTTTCTTCATTCATAAAGAAAAGTACATCATTCGTTGACCGCCTCGGGGTAAACGCTGACCTGCTTCTTGCCAAAATGTTTGGTTTCGAAGCGAACCACGCCATCAACCTTGGCAAACAACGTGTCGTCTTTGCCGATCCCAACATTGTTGCCGGGATGGAAATGCGTGCCGCGCTGGCGAACGAGAATGTTGCCGGCAAGCACAAATTGCCCGTCCGCACGTTTCGGTCCAAGGCGCTGAGCTTCGCTGTCACGACCGTTACGGGACGAACCAACGCCCTTTTTATGGGCAAATAACTGCAGATTCATCTGAAACATCGATTTACACCTCCCTGTTTCGAATTTTGAGGTTTTTCGGATATGCTTTCCGGATGGCTGAGAGTCCCGCCGCCATCGTTTGAAATAGCAGCATTGCCTTTTCAGTTTGTTCCGGAGCAATATCCTTTTCAATAACACAGGTAATCCCATCGTTTTCATCAATGGAAACGCCTGCATGTAGTCCGATCACATCGGTAAGGCCGAGGATGCAGGTCTGCGTCAGCGCCGATACGGCACTGCAGACGATGTCCCGTCCTGCCTCATCGTAGTTGGCATGCCCCTCACAGATAAATCCTTCGATTTTTTCTTGGGCGCGCAACATGGTTACGGTGATCATTGCTCTTAGCCGATCGAGAGAATCTCGACCTTGGTATACGGCTGACGATGGCCGCGCTTTTTACGGATGTTCTTCTTCGGCTTGTACTTGAAAACAATAACTTTCTTGCCCTTGCCGTGTTCGAGAACCTTGCCCTTGACGGTTACGCCGTCCAAAATGGGCTTACCGACTTTTACGCCTGCGTCGTCCGCAACCAACAACGTTTCAAAATCGACTTCGGCATTCACTTCAGATTCAAGCTTTTCGATCAGGATCTGATCGCCAACCTCAACCTTATACTGCTTCCCACCGGTTTGGATGATTGCATACACGATAACTGCACCTCCTATTACCAGACTCGCCCGATCGCGGTGTTGCGCCATTTCTTGCGCACACTTCGCTACCGCTCCGGAGCGGCTCACCGATCGATTGTATCACAGAGAATTCCCCTCTGTCAATCAATTCCCACAGATTCTAGCCAGATTGATGCAGGTATTTTCCGCATCATAAGCCGTTCAATCATTCACTCTGCCAAATTGTCACAAAGTTGGTTTCGAATACGTTTTAAGTGGTTTCGTTTTCTTTTTAATGTGGATTTTTGTCCGTTTAAATGGAGCATTTGCAGGTTTACTGGCGAGCAATTTCGAACTTTACGCACAAAGAAGGCAAAAATATCAGAAATGCTTTTGAGGAAAAATTTGAAACGGATCGAAAACGTTAGCAGAAAGCGAAACCGATTCCAAATCAAGTTTCGAATCCACACAAAAACCCGGATGTGGATGTGAAAAAGCAAAGAACCATTGGGGCACTCCCTGCTCGAAAAACGGTCCGTAACTGCAGTTCAAAATCGATTGAATACAACACTTTTTGCAGCAAAAGCTCATTTGTTGACAAGGGCACGCATATCCATCTATACTATTTCTATCACCAATAGAGGGAAGCAACGGAGGACATTCTATGCAACATAACGGCAGATGCACCCGTCGATCGCAACCACGCGATACCGCAGCGTGTCGCAGTGATTTTCTAGCACGCATGATTGCGGAAGCTTCCGGCAGACCGGATCAGTCCGCCGCAATTCGTGCATCTGCGGAGCAGACACATCAAAAACGGTGTGCTGGCGCAAACGCACCACCCACCGATTTTGATGGAACGTGCAATGTGGAGGAAGAGGTGTGGCACAACGGACGTTGGCACCGCAAGCACCGGCGCGCCCGGCGCATCCAACGCAAAATAATCGCATTTCTTATCGCTGCGCTGTTGCTCCTCCTCACACTGTTGTTTTTCTGGCCACGCGTGAAAGCGGCGCTCTCCGGCGCATTGACGCCAACGCTAAACATCTCTGTGCCGGACTCGCTCGATGGCTTTTTGCCGGACGAATCGCTTGGCTATAACGCCTTTGACTTTTCCGATGCGATTTTGGGTGAATCCCGAGAGCGTCAGGAGTTGGTCGTGATGGAACAGGACGTGGAAGTCACCACCAAAATTTCACAGGCTCTGCTTCACATCGCATTGTTCAGCAAAGCCAAAACCATCCGTTCCTATGGCACGGGCGTATACACCGTCAATCTCGCAAACCTCAGTCCGAAGGATATCTCCGTGGATATGGACACACGGATTGTAACCGTGACGATCCCTCATTCTCAACTGCAATACGTGGACATCGATGTGCAGAAAACAACATTCGAGGATACGAAAAAAGCGCTTTTCGCCATTGGCGATATCAAACTGACCCAGGAGGAACAGCAACTTCTTGACAAGGCCATCGATGAAGCGTTGTATACGAAACTCAACACCCCGGCACTGTTTATCAAGGCAGATGAAACCGCGCTGCTCAAGGTACGGGATGTCTTTCTGCCGCTAGTTTCGGCCATTTCTGAGGACTTTCTTATGAAAATAGTCATGTTGGCGGAACCTGCCGCCCCAGGAGAAATTGCTTGAGTATTTTCGGCGCGTGCATGCTGTTTGTCGCACTCATTCTCGTATATGTGGTAATTGTGGAAATCTTCACCATGCTATTTCGTTTTACGGGTTTGACGGCAGAAAAAGCACGCTTTCAAGTGGTTTCCCTGTTGACCAACTCCGGTTACACCACACGTGAAAGCGAGCTCATTACCGTGTCTCCTGTGCGCCGGCGGCTTGCGCGCGCAACCATGATGTTCGGTTATGCATTCACAGTGACCATTGTTTCCTCCGTAGTCAACGTTTTTCTGTCCCTCAAGCTTGTGCAATTGGAGCATATCCTATGGCAGCTATTCGTTCCCGCCCTCTTCTTGATCGCGTTGATTCTGTTTTTCCGCAACAAGCGCTTCAAGCAATGTCTTGACGGGGTCATTGAGCGGGTGGTCAATCGCCTGGTCTTGAAGGGCGCGCGCAATCAGTTGCTGGTGCTGGACTATTTTGCGGACAAAGTGGTTGCGCAGGTCACACTGAAAATGCTGCCGCAAAAATTGGCAGATACGCGTCTTGCCGATGCCAACCTGAATGATAAAGGCGTGCTTCTGCTCCTTGTGCAGCGTAAGGGTCGCCAACTGAGCGCAGTCGATGCCGACACCGTGTTGCACCCAGGCGACCATCTGGTCGTTTTTGGCCCTCTGGAAGCCATTCGGGACGTGTTTGAAGCTGCGCCTTGCCTCGGTTCAGCGTAAACCGCGTCGATTTGTCTGTCCTATCTCAGCTCCGCGCAGAGCACCGAAATAATGCTGTCTTTTATCTTCAATGGAATCTTCGCTTTTGCTTGCGTCGAATATCAACGTTATCCAAAAAACGCGCCGTAAAACTATCCGATTGGAGCGATTCGTTCCGCCGAATACATCGCGAGCACCAGATTTGATTGGTTCCGGGCTTCGCCCCTAAATAAACCCCGAATTCCCTTGGTAGTCAGAACGCCGGAACGATGCAACTTCATTCCGGCGTTTTTTTCATTTAAAAGATCTTATCAAATCCGCCCGCATCTTGCTCTTCTTCATTGATGTTATCGGACTGTGAACGCTGTTTTGTTTTTTTTGCACCTTTCCGATGCTTTGCGGACGTCGTTGATTCGGATTTTTCGTTCATACCTTCCTGTTCCGGTTTGCCTTCCTGTTCGGGTGTTTCCGGTCGTATGTTTTCATGCGTTTCCACAGCCGGAGTCACTGTTTCCTCGTCAGTTTGCGTCTGTTGTGCATCCTCTGGAATCGGCGCGTTTTCAGGTGCCGCTGCGCCGCTTCTGCGCCGTTTTTTCTGTTCCGTTTTGACAGGCGCTCGCTTTGCTGCTTGCTCCGGCACTGGTTCCGGCGCTGATACCGGCAGCAGAGCCTGCCGTAGCAGAATTTCGTCCTCCGTAGTCTGGGAATCCGTTTGCATATCGGTCTCAGCAGGGTGCACTCTGCGCCTTCTCCGCTTTGGAATCAGCGACTGGATCACCACAGAAGCCACAACACATACCACCATGAAAATCGAAAGCACCAGCGCGATGGCATTGCGCAGCACATAGACGGAGCTCAATGATCGGGACGCGGCGATGGTCACCCCATCCCTCGTCGTACGTACCGTGAACAACCCGTCTATAATCGAAACGCCTTCTTTTTCGCCGTCCTCAACGACCTCCATTGCATCTTGAATAAACGACATCTGACGCAGTACTTCATGCGGGTCGGCCGCCGCCTTTGCGGTGGCGACGCTCTCATCGCGCCCACGTACCAATACGATTCCTTCAATATCCGTGCGCGGCACAGCACCGATCAACACGGTTTCATCATCGACATCCGGCTCAGCCTGCTCCACAGTCGGATCATCAAACACAGCCTTCGTCCAAGATATACTTGTATCCTCCAGCAAATTTCGACCCATATTGGCAGGCTGGGAGGTCGCAATCACCACGCCGTCGCTGCCAGTAACATCGATCTCATACAGGTGCAGCATCTCGCACAGCACTACGAGCGCATCTGTCTCCAGCAACGTATCATCGTGTGCCAAAAAGCGGGCGACCGCGCGATCCTTGCTGAGGATGTTCTCATTGGACGCAGCGCGCATCCCCTCGAGATTCTTCTGTGCAAGGGCAATGCGGTTAAACGCCGCATTCGTCAGCGCGGTCAGGTCCGTTCTTGCGGCCTGTTCTGCCTGTCCCGTCAACGGCGGCAGTCCAAGTAGCAATGCAAGTGCAAATACCGCAACAACGATCCAGACGAGCCATGTCGATAAAAATCGTTTCATGCTTCCGCCTCCGCTTTCATTTATAAATCAATTTCTTACATTATAACAAATGACCGGCTCAATCACAAGCCGGTCATTGCCATGTCATACGGATATAACCCTATTTACTTTTGACAAATCGCCTGATTTTCAATTGACGGATGCTTGATTCTTAAACCAACGGCTCCATATTCAGAACCGGGTGACCCTTCTTCGTCAGGAATGCCACGAGTTCGTCCGGCTCGGTGGTGATGGTTTCATCTGCAATCATCGAACAAAAGTCCTCAATGCCATATAGATCTTTGGCCGTTTGATTGAGTCTGGGCAGCACGCTTTCCTTCAGTTCCTTCGGCATCCATACTATGCGGGCAATGCCACCTTCCGCCTTCATGAATTTCTTGCTGGCGATGAAATGCCGACCATGGCCCATAAACCCGGGGGTCTGTACGCCGCCGCCAGTCATGCTGGCCAGCTCCGGGAAGGTCATCCCCATGGGCGTCATGCCGGAATGTTCCCGGTTGACAATCAGCACGCCGCCACTGGCGGGTTCGAGACAGCAGATACACTCAAAGCAACCACAGCTGGTCATTGGGTCTTCCAGAATTGAATAGAGGGATACGCTTTCAAGCATGCCCTGCGAATACTTGCTCACCGCGCTGTTTACGGAATCCCAGCTGCCGGTCACATCATTGAGAACGCCCTCTTTCGGCACAACCTGGCAGGGTCCGTTTGGCAGCAGTTCGTTGGTTGCCTTTGCGTCAAGCCAACTGACCGCGCCGCATAGGCCAAGGCGCTCCGGCGTGACAATACAAACGTGGGACGGGCTGAACGACTGGCACAAAATGCAGGTATAGAACTCTTTGACGTTCTCATCGGTCAGCGACTGCAGCCTTTCATCGCGTTTTTCATACGCCGCTGCCGCAAAACGATGGCGCAGTGTCTTCACTTCTTCCGCTTGTGTGTAAATTCTAATGGAGCATTTGTCAACAACGCTAGCAAAGTCCGACTTAATCTTGGCATACAGCGTCTCGCCAATATGCTTGGCGCGGAAGCCTTTTTCGTAGCAATCCTTGCTCACGCGGATACGAATCATATCACGCTGTCCGGTATGCATCACGCCTTCGATGCAGTTTAGCCAAGTATGGAACTTTCGTTCAATGACCGGTTCAAAGTCCGTTTGCATCGACTTGCCGGCAACATCCACCACAATACCCATACTGATTTTGCTACCAACCGCAACTTGATCGAAATCCGGCCCGATCAACTCGATGTTATGATCCTCAACCTCCGCAGCGGAGCGAGTCTGCATCAGTTCAAAGCAGTCCACGCGGCTACCATCGATTTCAATCTGCATGTCGCCCTTGCGAATGATCTCGCCTTCAAACGCGCTGGCAAACGCAACCGGAATCTCTATGTTGGTCACCTGAATCTTGATATCGCGCGCCTCTAGCGAGGTGGCATGGAACTTCGTGGTATCCGGTTGCTTGATGAGACTCTTCGGCACGGAAGCAAGACTCGTGGTCATATCGTTTGTGATGACTGGAAAACCAAGTGCAATCGCACCGCCGCCATAGGAGGTTGTCTCATCGTCCACGGGTGCAAACGCATTGACAAACGCATGAACGCGCTGCATGGTATATTCGCACATCGCTTCGGCATCGCCCGGAGGCACGGCGCCAAAAATCAAAGCCGCGCGGAGCGCAACGCTGACGACGTGGATGACGCTGCAGGTATCGTTGCCGAGGGGTACAATGCGGACGGGGAAACCCATGGCCAAGCCGGATTCCTCACACTGGGCAATGATACCGCCAACGAGGAACACAATGATGCCCTTGGACTGATAGCTTTTCACCAGTGCCACCGCTTCGTGCTTGGAGGGCGCCGGCCCGATGATGACGGCTACGCCGGGAATTGCATCGGTGACCAGTGGCACGCCCAGCTCACGGATCTCCGCGTCGGACAGATGTCCATGGAACGGAGCGGCGTAGGGCTGTTCGTTCTCAACATATTTAATTGCTTCAATCACCTCGGCCGATAGCGCACTGCCAATGCCGGAAGTAAATACATCCTCCGTGCGTTTGTTGTGGGAAAGCATCGTGCGAATATGCGGCATGGCTGCCTGCAAATCGCCAAGCGTAGCAATCTTCAAACCGGTAAACGCATGGATGCAGGGGAGGCCGTAAGCCGTCTGCGGAAACGCCGCGTTCTGATCCGCGCCGTACTTGTGCACCGCTGCATTGACCGCAGCTTCGGCACGCTCAAAAACGCCATCAGAACCGTTAAATATTCTATCAAATAGTGTCACTGTTGTTTTTCCTCCAAGTGATAACTGTTTAAACGCATGCATCTGCATCGATGCGCCGTTTGATTGCTTTTATTTCTTCCATTATGCGTTCGCTTGCTCCATAGGGACTCTGTCCCTGCCGATCGGCATCGCGCACGGCTTCGTCTGTGTGGATGATGCCAAGCAGCGCATCCGCAGGAACATTTGCCCGAATGAATATTTCGTCTGCCAGACTCGCCACTTTATTGGCAACCACGTCCACACGGGAAATGCCCAGATCCTCAGCGAGACGCTTGACGCTGTGATATGTCTGCACGCTGCGGCTACCTGGCTCCACCACCACAAGGAAACGATCCACACAGTCCGTCGTGCCGCGGCCCAGATGTTCAAGCCCCGCCTCCATGTCCAATACAACAACATCTTCGTTTTGCAACAGCAGATGCGAAATGATTTGCTTAAGCAACACATGTTCGGGACATACGCAACCGCCGCCGCCTTTTTTAACCGTGCCGAGAACCAGCAGCTTTACTCCATGCTTCTCTTTGGCAAACAAGCCTGGAATATCGTCCACACGAGGATTCATTTTAAAGAATTTTGCAAAGGTACCTGCCTGTGCGCCCGTACGTTCCTGCACCAGCTCACGCTGCTGACTCAGCGGAACAATTTGCTCCAGCTCCTCCAGGGAAAAGCCAAGAGCCAAGCCAAGGTTTGCATCCGGGTCAACATCGGCGGCAAGCACCATTCTTCCCTCGTCGGCATACAGCCGCGCAAGAATCGACGACAGCGTGGTCTTTCCAACGCCTCCCTTGCCCGTGACCGCAATCTTCATGAGTTAAATCCCCAGCGCTTCGCGCTTTTCTTCGATCCGCTTCAGCATTTCATTGCCCATGGTCTCAATATCATCCAGAATGGTGAAGCTTGCGCCTACCCACTCTTTCAGACCGCCATTAAGCAGATTCCAAACCTTGTCGCTTCCCTTAATCTGTGGGGAAACGCCAAGGAAGGTATCTATACCCGTGGCAACAACATAACTGCCGATTGAAACAGCTTTTTCGCTCATCCATTCCGGAGCGCAGCCAATGAGAGGCAATTGAGGGATGTTGATTCCCCAATCCGTAGCAATGCGACTTGCCAAAATCATCATGCGGCTGATATCCACGCAGGAGCCCATGTGAAGCACCGGTGGAATGTCCGCCAGCTCGCACACGCGTCTCAAGCCTGCGCCACATAAATCCTTCGCGTTCTTGTCCATCAGGCCGGCTTTCGCGGCAGCCTGTGCACTGCAGCCGGAGAGCACGAGAATGACATCGTTGGCAATGAGTTTTTTCATCAGCTCAATGTGGCCATAGTCGCTGCGAATCTTGGGGTTGTTGCAACCAACCATAGCGACCGCGCCGCGGAGAACACCCGATTTGATGCAGTCCACGAGCGGAAGCATCGTTCCGGTAACATCCACTTGGGTATTGGTCACAGTATCCAGCGTCTTTTCGATGGCCTCAACGGAATAGCCAACGGTGGCCTTCTGCTTAAGCCGGGGAATATGGATGAGATCCTGCTTGCGATTCGGAAAGTTTTCAATGGCCAGTTTCACAATGGCTTTTGCGTTGTCTCCCGCAGTTTCGCTGTGAAATTCGATAAAATCACTCTCGGGAATCCGTGCCACCGGAGAGGTAGTCACGAATTTTGTGTGGAAGCACTTGCTCAGCGGTCCAAGAGATGGGAAGATGCACTGCACGTCCACCACAATTGCTTCACACGCACCCGTCAGCACAACATTCTCTTGCTGGAGAAAGTTGCCCGCCATGGGAATGCCGTGACGCATGGCAACCTCGTTGCTAGTGCAGCAGACGCCGGCGATGTTGATGCCCCGCGCACCAACGCTGTGGGCAAGGCGTATCATATCAGGATCGGTACTGTAGCGCACGATCATCTCCGACAGCGACGGGTCGTGACCGTGAACAATGATGTTGACCATGTCCTTTTCCAACACGCCCAGGTTTGCCTCGGTATCCGAAGGCATAGGCGTGCCGAACATGACATCGGAAAAATCAGTGCCCATCATGCTGCCGCCCCAGCCGTCGCTCAGTCCGCACTTGAGCGCCTGGCGAATCAACGCTTCGTAATCACTGGAGCAGCCCATGGTGCTCATGTGCAGTGCGCGGGCAACTTCCTTGTCGATGGCACCAGGCGCAATATTTTCGCGTGTCCAAACCTCCTGCCGCTCCTTGGGGGCGCGCTTGAGGTTATTCTGTACGCCAAATGGTTTACCGTATTCGAGCAGACCGGCTTCGGCAACTTCGTGCGCTAGGTCATACAGATCCTTACCTTCGGTTGAAATATTCCATTCTTTCGCAATTCGAAACAGTTTGTCGACGTCTGTAATTCTGTAGTTTCCATCCGTACTGGTATGATACAGCGTATGGCAAATCTCACGGCCGTGATCCGAATGGGTCGCCGCGCCGCCAGCTGCAAAACGCACAAAATTGCGCGCAACCATGCCGTGCATATCACATCCGCAGATGCCACGTGGCGCTTTGGGCGTAATTCGACACGGGCCCATCGTGCAGATACGGCAGCAAACGCCCTCTTCACCAAACTTACAGTGTGGGGTTTGGTTCTTCACGCGTTGTTGCCAGCTGTCCGCGCCAACCTTTGCGCCAGTTTCTAACAAGCGCGCGGTCGCCTGCTCCATTTCCTCAATGGTAATCAACTGATGTTTTCTTTTCGTTTTTGCTTCCATGCTGCTCTCCGATTTGTTTCTATATAATTGGTTTCCCTTTTTTGACCACATGATCATAACATCCCCTTGCGGGGGTTGACAATCCTCACAAGCCGCTAAAATGCGATACTTTCATACATCAAGTTGTAGGACGGTAAAAAGTGACGTCTTACAAATGATATGAATATTATATCTAATATTTATACACTTTGTTGGATCTTTTGTGCATTAAAAAGGTGCGCATATCTGCGCACCTGCATGTTTTTATTGATATTGCCAGCATCTGTGGGCTTTTTTCGTCCTCCTGCACAATGCTGCATACGTTCTGCATGACGGTTCTATAATTTGTACATCCCGTCAGAATTTTTCTGCCAGTTTATTCCCATATTGGTCATACAGAAGTGCGGTATCCGTTTTTTTCTTGCTCCACGGTTTCTTCTCACCGATAAACGTATAATCTCCGCCACCGCCCGCGCCGGAAACTGTCACCGTTTTGCCGCTTGCCACAACACTGCCGCTCGGAAAACGGAAAGCTTCCCCGCCTCGTTCGGAAAGCAAAATGCAGCCGGAAAGATCCGCCGTTTGTCCATCGTTACGGATGGTTGCCATCTGCGTTTCCAGATCTACCGACAAAATGGAAAGCTGTAAATCGGCCGGCTTTTCCGCCAGTGCCTGTGCTACCGGCATCTCGCCATGCGCCGGAATCGTAAGCAAAATACCGCGCGTATAATCCTGTGTCGTTAGAATCTGTGCATCGCCAAGCGCTGCAATCACCCTTGGATTTGCGGAATCCGTATCCACCTTGGTATCGGTTGAAATCACCGCAATTTTCGGATGTACCTGCTTGGCAAATCCGTCTCCCGTTGCATCTGGATTTCCATGATTGCCCACCTTCAGCACGTCCGATGCTAAATTCGCGCCGGCATCCAGCAGAAGTTGTTCCTCCTCAAACTGCATGTCTCCGGCAAACAGAAGAACCGTTTCATTCACCACCAACCGCAGAACCAACGAATTATCGTTGTCATCGTTGCAAAGCGTGCGTGGACCAAGCACCTCAAAGCAAACGTCACCGTTCAGCGGTATCATCTCCCCCGCGGTAAGTCTTGTCAGAGGCAACGAAAGCTGCTCTGCCAACGTGGTAATCTTGTTAGTCCCATCTTTTTTATTCTCTGAATAGAATCCGGCATAGATCTGATCCACTGCATAGTTTTGTCCAAGCAGCTCCATGCCGCCGATATGGTCGCTATGGGTGTGCGTTAAAAACACAGCATCCAGCTTCTGCACGCCACAAAGATTCAACGCTCCGAAGAAAGCCGGAGTCGATTCTGCCGTACCCGTATCGATCAAGTAGTTTTTCCCATCCATTTGCACAAGTGCAGCATCACCCTTACCAACATTGATGAATACTACGCGTACCTCATGCCCATTCGTACTCTTAATCGGTGTGATCTCCGGCAATTGCGTGGAGATCACAGGGGCAACCGTTGTTGTGTTCTCCGGAGCGGCAGTCATCACCTGTGTTGGCGCTTGTGTTGGAATGGGCTGCGCATCGGCCGGCTTGCAACTGGCAGCGGTCATCAATACCATGCAGAGTAACGCGCACGCCATTGGTTTCATCGTTAAAGATTGTTTCATTTTTTTATTGTACACAATCCCAAAAAAGAATGCAATCCTCCAAAAGTTGTGGTATTGTATGCTCAATAAAGATTCCACAGGGAGGTTCTACGTTACGCATGTACAGTTTTTCCAATGATTATAGTGAAGGCGCCCACGAACGGATTCTGAACGCGCTGGTGCAAACCAACCGCGAACAGACACCCGGATATGGGCTTGATCCTTATTGTGAGTTAGCGCGCACACGGATTGCTGCGCGGTTGAACCATCCGGGCAGTGCCGTACATTTTCTAGTTGGCGGCACGCAGGTCAACGCAACGGTCATCGCTGCGGCGCTCAAGCCCTATCAGGGCGTTGTTTCTGCCGTTTCCGGCCATATCAACGTGCATGAATCAGGCGCAATCGAAGCCACGGGGCACAAGGTGCTTCCGCTCCCATCTGCCGACGGGAAGGTGTCTGCGGACACGGTTGACGCGCTCGCTCAAAGCCACTTTGACGATGCTACCGCCGAGCACGCGGTGCAGCCTGGCATGCTGTACATCAGCAATCCTACCGAAATCGGTACGATTTACTCAAAAACAGAGCTTGCTTCACTATACGAGGTCTGTCATCGTCATGGCATGCGCCTGTATGTGGACGGAGCACGTCTTGGCTGCGCACTGACCTCGCAAAACAACGATCTGGCGCTTCCCGACCTCGCCCAATTCACCGATGCATTCACCATCGGCGGCACCAAGATGGGCGCACTGTTTGGAGAAGCGCTCGTCATCAACGATCCCGCCTTAAATGTGGATTTTCGTTATCATATCAAGCAAAGGGGTGGTATGTTTGCAAAAGGACGTCTGCTGGGTATTCAATTTGCGGCGTTGTTTGAGGATGATCTGTATTTTACGCTAGCGCAGCACGCCAACGATCAAGCGGAGCGTCTGCGTGAAGGAATCAGGGCATTAGGTTACTCCTTTTTGACCGAATCCCCCACCAATCAGATATTTCCGATTCTGCCAAAGTCTATTCTTGCCGAATTGGACAAGTCGTTTATCTACTCCTTTTGGCAACCCTATGATGAGACGCACAGCGTCGTACGGTTCTGTACCTCCTGGGCGACCGACCCCGCACAGGTGGATGCGTTGCTCAAAACCCTGCGTAGTTTGCCAAAGTAGCCGTTTTGTGAACTCTGCAACCAATAAATTGACATTTTTTTGTTTTTCGCAGAGAATAGTTCATGGAGGATATGACCTTATGCAAAAATTGATTTCCATTCTGGCGGCCGCGACGTTTGCGCTCACCTTGGGCGCCTGTCAAAAAGCCGACCAACCAACCAAGGAGGATACGATTGTGGTTACCCAAGCTCCCATTGCAACCATCGAAATGCAGGACGGCGGCGAGATCAAACTTGAACTATATTATGATATCGCGCCCAACACCGTCAAGAATTTTATTGCCTTAGCCAACGGTGGTTTTTATGATGGCGTCATCTTCCACCGCGTCATTCCCGGATTTATGATTCAGGGTGGCGATCCCGATGGCACCGGTTCCGGCGGCCCAGGCTACCGTATCAAGGGTGAATTTTCAAACAATCACGTAAAGAACGATCTCAAACACGAGCGCGGCGTCATCAGTATGGCGCGGCAGGGCAATCCTTACAATCCCGCCGCGGCCTACAACACCGCTGGTAGCCAGTTTTTTATTATGCATGCCGATTCCAACTTCCTCGATAAGGACTATGCTGCATTCGGTGCGGTGACGGAGGGCTTGGATGTAGTCGATCAAATCGCTGCAACCAAGACCGGTGCCAACGATCGGCCCATTACTGATCAGGTCGTAAAATCCATCCGGGTGGAAACCTTTGGTGTTGACTTTGGCGAACCCGAAAAAATTATCGACTAAGTTTTCATCGATAGCTAGGACTATCGAAATTGCAAGTTCTCAGTAGGCTCTGCGGACGGCGTTTGCCGTCCGCTTTTGCATAGGTTTGTCGATCCACGCATATCCTTATTGCATGATGACCATCCAAACAAAGCATACCATGCGCGTGTATATTCTGTCCGTCGCGATTGCGTTAGCCGTAGGTGCGTCGGCCGCTTTATTTACGGGCGGAGGCATGCGTGACTATGCACAACTGATCAAACCCCCGTTAAGTCCACCCGGATGGATGTTCCCCATCGTGTGGACCCTTCTGTATACGCTCATGGGCATCTCCAGCGGCATGGTTTATCTGTCTCACGACGACTGCCGGCGGGATGCGTTGGAAGTTTATCTTCTCCAATTGTTTTTAAACTTTGGTTGGACGATCCTGTTTTTTGGTTTTCACTGGATGCTGGCTGCATTTGTATGGCTGGTGGTTTTGGAATCCATGATCGTCATCATGATCGCGCTGTTTTTCCCCATACGCTCCATTGCCGCTTATCTGCAAATCCCGTATTTCTTCTGGGTGGCGTTTGCAGCTTATCTCAATCTTGCTACATATTTGCTCAATCCCTAAGCAGCGGCAACCTAGGGGCTCACTAATTAAATCAAGTGCCGCAATTCATGGTATTATGGAAAAAAGCACAGTGTGCGCAGACCATGCATCAACTGACATTTTCGGATATCGAGTATCGCGCAAGAAAGAAGCCGATGAAGCGGGTAAAATTTACGGATATTATGAATGTGATTGCTTCTGCATCTCCACCCATTCTGACAGATTCCTGCTCCGCTTTACTTCCTGTAGCTCTATGCTCATCTTTCACCTCAGACCCCATTGAAACTCGTTAGATATCTTGAGTCATCCAAGTCTCTCCATCTATTGTCTGAGTTGATCTCTATGCTGTAAAGACGTCGGTGGAATTGACGGTTACGATTTTTCACAGTGATCGTGGTTTGCAATATGTTTCTAATGCTTATCCGTAGGCGCTTGAAAAGCATGGTATTACATCCAGCATGTCGCGTAAGGGTGATCCATACGACAATGCGGTTGCAGAAAACTTTTTTAGCTGTCTCAAATATGAGATGATTCACTTGACCCGATTTGCCACCAGCGGCAGGCTGAAAACGCCGTCTTTCCATACATTGTGTGCTTTTACAACTCTGTACGCCCCCATTCAGCCCTTGGCTGGATTTCAGCAAATGACTTTGCTAAGGGGGTGTTGCCTAACGTTGCTGCTTAACAGTTTGAATTTTTTCAAAGTTTTGCAATTCATTCTGTTTTTCAGAGCTCTTTACTGTCTATTTTATTGGGAATGGCTCCATTTACACAAAATGCGGGATTGTCTCGAATGAGGAGATCCGACGCAGGACTAGGATAATTGGTATTTTTCCCAATTCGTTATCTTGCCTGCGCCTAGTCACCACTTACCTGATTGAATATTCCGGGGATTGGTCGGTTGCAAGAAACTATGTAAGCCAACAATCCTTGGTGGATTTGCTGCCACTTGCTGCTTAATTTCAACCGGATGCTTTTTTTTGAAATTGGGGACTTTACTTGACACTATCTACCATATTTATCAACGTTTTAGCATGCAAATGAATCGTCTTGTCCATATAAAAACTTCATGCAAACTGGTGTCGGAAATGCAGTTTCGCTGACAAACGTCAACTTCCCTGATGCTTCAATCCGGAAGGTCACGATCGTATCACTGTCCTGATTCCCAACAAGCAGGTATGTTCCATTGGGTTCAATACAAAAATTGCGAGGTGTTTTTCCGCCGCATGATACCCGATCCAGCAATGTTAAGGCACCATCGACCCCAATTGCAAATGCGCAAATGCTGTCATGACCGCGGTTGGATGCATACAAATATTTCCCGTCAGGTGTAACGTGCAGATCCGAGCAAATATTGTTTAGTGTGCAATCCTCAGGTAGCGTGGATACCGTATCGCATCCCATTAGCTGCGTTCCATCCCACAGATAATGTGTCACGGAGGAACCAATCTCGTTAATCAGGTAAAAATGCGCGTGGTCTGGTGAAAATTCACCAAACCGCGGCCCACTTCCGGCTGCTAGCGAAACGGTTATGTTTTCATCGGACTCAATTTTCCCTTCCTTGTAGCGATATCCTACAAGCTGATCCGTGCCCAGGTCAGGAACAAACATACTTTCCTTGCCCGTAAAGATCGTACTATGAGCATGCGGCCCTTTTTGACGGATTGGATGCACGCTGTGTCCTTCATGCGTAAATAGCTCGCAATGTTCTTTTAAACGACCATTTTTGTCGAGTCGAAATATACTCACCGAGCCGCTTGCAAAGTTTGAGATCGACACAAAGTCGCGCTCGGGCGAGCATGCTATATGACAGGGATCCGTGCCTTTTGTGCAAAAGCTCCGTTCAAGCGTGAGCTTTCCTTGTTTATCGAACGAAACTTCGCTCACCCCACCGCCAAATTCTCCCTCATATTCCTTTAGTTCATTGACCGTATAGATTTTACCATATGCTTCATCTATACAAAGAAAGGATGGATTCCGCATGGATAGTAAATTGACTGTTTCGATCTTTCCATCTTCAAACGAGCAAAGGTATAGCCCTTCGCCTTTTCCCTTGAACACCTCACCCGTTCCAAACAGGATTGGTTCAGAATACGTTCCTACAAAGAAATACTGCACCGTTTATCCCTCTTGGTCGAGCTTTGTTTTAATCTTAACCGCTTCAATGATGAACCGGTCGCGTTTATTCATTGCATCTGTAATGGAACGCTCCGACCAATCATAAAAACCCTTGCCGGTTGAGGCTCCTAGGTTGCCGGTTTCGACCAGCTTGCGGATATAGCCATTGGCCGTCGTATCTGCATTGATGCTGGGCAGAACCGCATCCTGAACAGACAGTCCCAAATCCAAGCCAATGGCATCCAGATGCATCAACGGCCCCCATTCGGGGAAACGCATTGCCATGCCGCAGCTGATGGCCGTATCAACATCCTCCGCACTAGCCAATCCGGAATCGACAATTGCGATTGTCTCGCGAATGATCGCTTGAAATACGCGGTTGGCCAGCTGCCCCGGCAAGTCGCGGCGTACCAATACCGGTGCTTTTTTCCACCCTTTGAGCCGCGTTACAACAGACTTTGCCATCGTCTCGTCCGAGTAATCGCCCATCACCACCTCGACTAGCGGCACCAGATGGGCCGGTAGCCAGAAATGTGTGGTAAACGTACGTTCCGGGTGCTTGCACAATGCCGCAATTTCCGTAATGCGTAAGCCGCTTGTATTGCTACAAATCGGCACAGCCGTGTCCAGCACCGCATCAAGCTGTGCGAAAATTGCCTGCTTTGCCTCCATCTTTTCTATAATGGCTTCAATCACAATGCTGGCGTTCCGCACGACTTTGTTCATGTCTGTCGAGGAGCCGAGCAATCCCAATGCTTGCGCAGCTTCTTCATCCGTATTTAACCCATTTTTCTGGCGCAGGCGAATGCATGCCTTTGCTTTTTCAATGCCTGCCGCAACCCTGGCTTCGTCCACATCAACCAAAATGGTCTTTTCGCCAGCAAGCGCAGCCATGGCTCCGATTCCGCTTCCCATCGTCCCCGCGCCGATCACTACTACAAAATTTTCCATGATACCAATCCTTTACCGTTCGCCGTTTGGATAAATCACAACCTTCATTGCCCCACCCAGACGCTTTTCAAAGGTTTCGAAAGCAAGTCCAATTTTCTCCAGAGGGAAGGTGTGTGTAACCAAGTCTGCCACTTCAATGTTTTTTCCAGCCATGAGTTGAATAACCTTTCGGCTGGAATTGGGATTGGCGCGGGATCCATGCAGCGTCAGTTCGTTATGCGTGGTATATTTCAGCGGAATTGCTTCTGTGACGCCATCCTTTGCCACGCCAAGCATGACAACCTTTCCGCCTTTCCCACACATAGATAACGACTGAATAATCGTGCCCGGTGCGCCGGAGCATTCCATCACCAAGTCTGCTCCAAGCCCATCGGTGAGTTTTCTCACTTGCGCAACAGGATCTCCCTTTGAAAAATCCACCACGGTGTCCGCGCCCAATTCCTTTGCAACTGCTAGCCGCGGCATTCTTCCAACCACGATGACTCTACCTGCACCCAACGCTTTTGAAATTTTCATTGCCATCATGCCGATCGGCCCAGGTCCCACGATTACAACCGTTGCACCGGGACGCACACCTGCTAGCTCCAGTCCGTGAATAGCCACGCCGGCCGTGTCACACATGGCCGCTTCTTTAAAAGAAACCGAATCTGGCAGCTTGGCAATGCTCTTTATATGATACGAATTGTATTGTGCATATGCCCCTTGAGAGGTGAACCCATAATGTCTGTGCCCAGTAGCCTGATTACCGTAATTAAGGCACAGATTGTAGTTGCCTTCCAAGCAGTTTTTGCAGTATCCACAACCTTTATGTGCTTCCCCGGCCACTCGGTCGCCAATAGCAAACGCCTTTACATTTTCGCCCTTGGCGACAACGGTTCCTGCCCATTCATGCCCTGCAATAAACGGATACACCGGCGGCCATATCCCGGCAAGACCGCCATGAATAATTTCCGGATCGCTTCCGCAGATAGCCACAGCATCAATCCGGCAGAGAACTTCGTCCTCGCCATATGCAGGAACCGGCACCGTTTGCAATTCCCACATATCAGGGCCAGTCAATACCATTGCTCTCATTGTTTTCGGAACTGTATTCATAGTAAACACTCCTTGTAAACACTCCTTACTGTTTTCTTCTAATCATGTCAAAAATGACAGCAATGATAAGCAAGCATCCTTTTACAAAGGTTTGCCAGAACGACGGTACGCTTAACAAAGCCATTCCATTGTTTAAAATGCCTATAATCAAAATGCCCATGAGCGTCCGCCAAACGCTGCCCTCACCGCCACTTGCGCTGTTCCCACCTAAATATACAGCCGTAATAACGTCCAGATTATAGCCGTCACCTGCGGAAGGCATTGCTGTAGAAGTTAAGCCCGTCATGACCAACCCCGCTATGGCCGAAAGTACACCGGTTAGAACGTATAGCAACATGGTTAATTTTTTAACATCGATTCCAGCCAATCGACTGGCAACGCTGTTGCCGCCCACTGCAAATACGTTTCTTCCAAACACGGTAAACTGTGATACAATCCAAAATATGACGTACAGCAACAGCATAATAACGGCAGGAATCGGTACAAAGTTAAAAAGCTTCCCTGTTCCGATATAGGTAATCACTTCATTGGGCACGTAAATGGCTTGTCCACCGGTTATAATAAAAGCAAGCCCCCGTATTATGTTCATTGATCCAAGCGTAGCAATAAAGGGAACAACGTTAAACCTTGTGATCAGAATACCGTTAAAGCCACCCACCAGCAGGCCAATCAGCAGTGTTACCAGTATTGCAATCGGCCAAGCCACTTTGTAGTTTACAATCAACAGTGCAGCTATGCATCCTGTCAATGCAATGATCGACCCAACCGAAAGGTCAATGCCTTTGGTGATAATCACAAGCGTCATACCTGTTGCAATTATGCCAACCACAGAGATGGATGACAAAATGTTCATGAAGTTCTTTGTAGAAAGAAAATATTTTGAAGCAAAGGAAAAGTAGATTGCCATACATATGGCAAATAGAATCAAAATATAATCAAGTAGTTTCTGCCGGATACGACCGGGATTCATCAGTTTCATACTTTGGGTATTATGCATTTTCTGGATTCCTCCTTATGCAATTTCAAGGGCTAGTTTCATGAGTTCTTCTTGCGTTGCATCTTCTCGCGCCAGCGTACCTGTGATTCGGCCTTCGTGCATAACGGTAACCGTGTCAGCGATGGAGAGTACCTCCGGCATTTCAGGAGAAATAATCAAAACTGCAACGCCTTGTTCGACCAGATCCTCAAGCGCACGATAAATCTCGGCTCTGGCGCCAACGTCAACGCCACGCGTAGGCATGTTGAGCACCAGGAATTTCACATCGTTTGCCAGCCACCGGCAGATCATTGTTTTCTGTTGGTTTCCGCCTGAAAGCGCACTGATCTTTTGTGACAGTCCCGCACTTTTAATTTTCAGTTTATCGTGCAGCATCTGTACAATCGCTTTGGCATCCAATCTCTTTACAAAACCCAATCGGTTCTTCAATTTATCCATATAAGCCGTTAGGCAAACGTTCTCTTTGATGGACATCAGCGGGATAATTCCCTCGTTTTTCCGATCATCGGATACATATCCGATGTGCGCTTTGCAGGCTTGCCGAATACCGTGCAGCTTCAATTCCTGTCCGTTAAGCCACATCTTTCCCTGCGTGTATGCCAAATCTCCGAATATGGCGCGGCATAGTTCCGTTTGCCCGGCGCCTACCAAGCCAAATACAACCGCAATCTCGCCGCGGCATATGCTCAGATTTATGTTTTCCAGCTTTCCGGGAATCGAGAGCCCTTCTACCTGGAAAATCACTTCGCCCTTCTCAATTACCTTTTTGCTGTATTTTGCCACCTTGTTTTCGCCAACCATCATGCTTATAAGCGTATCGTTGTCCAGTTGCGTTGCTTCTATTGTGGCAACGTTTTCACCGTCCCGTAGGACCGTGACACGATCGGCTAAACGATACAGCTCGGAAAAACGGTGTGTTATGTAAATGATGGAAACGCCCCGTCGCTTTAATGATTCCAGCAATTCAAAAAGCTGCTCAGTCTCTTGATCGTTAAGCGCCGCTGTCGGTTCATCCATAATAAGCACCTTCGGCTCCACACTCAACGCTTTGGCAATTTCTATCATTTGCTGCTTGGCAATAGACAGCTTGGAAACCTTCTGTTTCACATCGATCCGACCGCCAAGAACCTCCAGTGCCTGCTCTGCGTCAGCAAACATTGTCTTCCAATCAATCGCACCGTTTTTAGCTCTGGGATAGCTCCCTAAAAATATATTCTCTGCGACAGTCAGTGTATTAACCATGTTTATTTCCTGGTGTATCACGCGAATGCCTGCATCCATCGCTTCCTTTGGCGTCGAAAACACTCTTTCCTTACCGTCCAGCAGGAGTTGCCCGCCATCTTTCGTATATACCCCCGAAATGATCTTGATGATCGTGGACTTACCTGCACCGTTTTCTCCAATCAATGCGTGAATTTCGCCCTTGCGTATATCAAAATTCACATTTTCGAGAACTCGAACGGAACCAAAGGACTTACAGATCTGCTTTGCCTCCAAAACAGTGTCGTTCATGCATGTCCTCCTATCGAGCCTTATTGCCCATCAAATTTGTTGTTTCCGCTGTTTTGCAGCGCTTCCACTTGTTCGCCAATTTCTTGATAGCTGGAAGACTGCAACGCGTAGCCTGCATCCTTCAGCGATCCTTTTGTGTAAAGAAACAAGAATTTACAAGCCTCATCAAAGGGATTAAAGAACCAATGCTCCGAGCCTTTCGGCACAAACAATACATCCCCTTTCCCCAAAACAGCATCGATTCCATTTACGCCGCCAACACCGCGACCTTCCAATATATACATGATTTCTTCGCAATCAGGATGTGTATGCCGTTCATGCACAGACGAGGCAGGCGCAAATTCGCTGAAGCCAAATGTTACTTCATTGGCCCCAACCGTATCTTGGTCTACTACAATCAATCTAGTTGAACCAACCAGGCCGGGGATAGGATAACTGACGCCATCCTTTTCAAACGTACGAAAATACGGAGATTTTTTTTTGTTGTTTTCGTAAGCAGCGAGAGTTTCATCTGACATCACAGGTTTCTTATTGCTCATATACTTTCCTTTTCATTAATAGAGGCCACTACACATGCAGTAGCCTCTATTTGCAGATTCGATAATGATTCGGTTTTTACGCTTCCGGATAGTAGGTATACAGGGTGTCCTTGGTGATGATGTCCAGCGGAGGAATGGTCTCCAGCACGGGCTTGGTGCCATTGTTTAGATGCTCAAGCACCATGGGCAGCAAATCCCAGCCAAAGCGTTCAGAGAACTGTGCAACCGTACCCAGAATCGGGGAATCGTCCTTTTTCAGTTCTTCAAATACCACAGGGTTAGCGCCGCAAGACGTGATGATGACGTCATTGATGCGACCTGCGGCCTTGACGGCAGCCAGCATGCCCATGGTGTTTTGATCGATATGGCACCACATCATGATCTTTCCTTCGGGATGTGCGGTGAGAAAATCTGCCGTGCGTTGACGCGTTGTTTCAGGGTCGCCCTCCGTACTGATTTCAAAGACTTCGGCATTCGGTAGTGCGGCAAGTACAGAAGTCTTGCAACCGTCGGCTCTGCGAATGAAGTTCACGCCGCTCTCCGGATGGCCTGCAACAAAAAGGGTTGGCGATTCGCCAGGCCAACGGGTGGCCGCTTCCTGCACCATCAATTCGCCGCAAAGCGTTCCGAATTTGTAGTTATCAATATGATACTCAGGGTCGATGCCATTACGGGCCTTGGTCTGAATGGAAATCATGGGAATGCCGGCTACCTCAAGCTTCTGTGCAATTGCAGCATTGATGGATTCATCTTGGTTAAAATTCAGGTAGTAATCAACGCCCGCTTGGATTGCCGTTTCGCAGTTGGTCATGGCCTGGTTGGCATCTTGCTTGTTATCGAAGATCATGCATTCAACGCCGTAATACTTGCATGCATCCAGAACAGAGTCGCGAACGATAATGGAAATCGAGTTTTCGTCGTTCCAGTTGGCATAAGCGATCTTGTAGTTTTCATTGGCAAATACAACTTCGTTTACATCGATAATTGCCGGCCACTTGATTTCCACGTCGGTATGCTGAATCTGCGTAGATGCTTCCGTTTCGGCAGAGGCAGTTTCGGTCGCAGCCTGCGGTGCATCTGTCGCAGTTGCTTCGGCCGGCTGCTGAGCGGGCGTGCTGTTTGCAGAGCATCCAGCAAAGCTCACAACCATCATTGCAACAAGCAGAAGTGATAATAACGTTTTTTTCATAATTTCCTCCTAAGTGTTTTTTTTAATTTGTTCTACATATTAGTTATATTTGTAGGACAATATTGATTTTACGAACCGATTTGCATAAATGCATATTACAATATGATATATAGATAAGTCAATACTTTATTGCCTATATGTTAATGGTTATTTTCATTTTCCTCTTGCATATTTGTCCTACATCTTTTATAATTATGTCGTACAAGTGATCCACAGGGCAAAATCTCATCGTGAATTTGTTCACAAGCACTTGCATAATACTTGCTCGCTGTAGAAAGATGTGGTTTGATTATGGAAAAAGGTGTAGTTGATTCTATTTTTGACGGTATGATTTCATGTATTGTCTGCAGAGAATGGGTAGCCGGACACCGGATTCCCACCGAAAACGAACTGGCCATTAAATTTCACGCCAGTAGAAACTCTGTGCGTCAAGCAATTGCTCGTTTGAAAGCATTGGACCTAATTGAAACAAAAAAAGGCTCGGGTACAGTTCTGAAAAAACATAGCGTTTCTTCCACACTCAGCGATTTTGTTCCCACCATTATGTTCGAAACCGAAGATAATCTGCAAATTTTCGAATTTCATAAGGGCATTCAAATAGAGTGCGTAAAATTAGCATGTTTTCGTCATACCGACGCACAACTAGACAGCTTAATCTCCGAATTTCAGCAGATGAAAGAATGCTATGCAAGCGGAGACATGCAAAATGCAATTGTGCATGATCTGCAATTCCATAAAGTCATTTGCGAAATGTCTGACAATATCATGTTTGTGAAAGCAACCGAACTAATATTCCAGCATCTGGAGCAAAGTTTTTTGCAAATATGCACCTCTTTTGATTATACTGATAGTATCTTTTTTCACGGACGCATGATTGATGCAATCAAAGCCAACAACCAAGTCTTTGCTGCTACAGTCATGGAAGCGCACCAATGGGACACTTATCAAAAGCATTTGCTTATTCTTCAACGATGATCGCTTTGTCACCAATTTCGTCCACTTCCGCTTGCTCG
This sequence comes from Clostridia bacterium, assembly GCA_036651815.1. GTDB lineage: Bacteria > Bacillota > Clostridia > Christensenellales > CAG-138 > JAVVXB01. The sequence continues at coordinate 6,749 of JAVVXB010000012.1, read as the reverse complement.
CTTTTCTTAATCCTGCTTTCAAGGTTCGTTTTGCTCTTGGCTATATATTGTTTTATTAGTTCGCGCAGCTTCTTATCGGCTTTTCTCTCATTTTTCAAACAATTTGGTTTTGGAGGGTTCTATTTATACATTTCAGAAAATGCCAATACTTTTGTGTTAGAAAGGATTTGTCAATCAGAAAACGGGAAAATTTCTAACAATTCTGTTTTGCACGCTCCAAGCCTCTAAACAAAAGTCTCCGTTAAAATGCCGAAACCCCCGAAAACATTGATGTTTTCAGGGGTTTTACTTCGGTGTGGCGGAGAGTTAGGGATTTGAACCCTAGTTACGCTTTCACGTAAACACGATTTCCAGTCGTGCGCCTTCGACCACTCAGCCAACTCTCCACTAAGCGCTTGACGCGGTGTTTACTTTACACTATCCGCATAGATTTTGCAAGCGTTTTTATCCGTTTTCTGATTGTTTTATGTAGGACAAATCATGCGTTGCATTAGCGTGTGCCCCTCTGTGATCAGATTCTTTGTCGCTGCGGCATCCTGTTCCGTATAACGGCAGCAATGGCCGGCATGGTCACCACGGCGGTAGATTACGTATGGCACGGGGTCGCTGACATGCGTGCGCAGCGATAAAGGTGTCGGATGATCGGGCATTAGAAGCACCGTATAGTCCTCTCCGCTGTCTTCCAAATAACGCAAAACCGGAATAAGCACCTTTTGGTCAATCTGCTCGATCGAAAATATTTTCTCCGGAATCTGATGATGGTGCCCGCATTCGTCCGGCGCTTCCAGATGAATATAGACATAGTCGCAGTCCGTTGCCAGTGCATGAATCGCCGCTTCCGCTTTTCCCGAAAAATTGGTCGTATAGGTTCCGGTTGCACCGTCGACCTTGAGCACCTGCATTTCAGCGCATTTGCCAATCCCCTGTACAAGATCGACTGCAGACACAACCGCGCCGTGCAGACCGTTCTTCTCCAGAAACGGCGTCAACGACGGTTTGCGTCCCTCCCCCCAGAACCAGATGGCATTGGCGGGGTTCTTGCCCGCCGCTATTCGCGCGCGATTCACCGGGTGGTTTCTCAGCATCGCGTATGCGCGTTCCATCCAGGAATACAGCAACGCACCGTTGGTTCCGAACGGTAGCTTTCCCCGCACCGATTGACCGGATATATCGTGCGGTGGTGTCAGTTGCGCACCGGTATCAGCGTTGCGCAGAACCAGGCATTGACGATAAGAGAACCCAGGATGTAATGCAACGCCATCACGCCCCAACTCCAGGTTGAGCATCGTCACCAGTTGTGCAGCCTCAGCGGAAGAGATTTCTCCCGCGCTATAGTCCTGCATCCAGGTTTGTTCCATGTCGTCAGAACCGGACAGCGTCACAAAATTACATCGATATGTCACGTCGGATAAATTCAGTGTAATGCCAAGGCTGGCCGCTTCCAACGGTGAACGCCCCGAGTAGTAAATCCGGGGATCATAACCAAATACGGCAAGATTCGCCGTGTCCGAACCAGGATTCATTCCTTCCGGTATGGTTTGCACAAGGCCAAAGGTTCCGTTTTGCGCAAGATAATCCATCGCCGGATGGTTCGCCACCTCAAGCGGTGTTTTCCCGCCTAATTCCTCAACCGGATAATCCGCCATTCCGTCGCCCAAAACTACCGCATATTTCATTTTTCTCTCGCTCCAAAATACTGATACAGGTTGCATTGCATGCCGCCGTTGGTGAGCTTTCTGCGTTTATCTGCGCGCCGTCCATAGACGCGTTCAAACTGTTCCACGCTCGTGATAATATTCACTGACCAATCGGGCATCGTGGCAAATACGCTGCGCATCTGCCGATAAAGTTCCAACGCATCGACTTTATCCAGCATTCGTTCCCCATAGGGCGGATTGCACACGAATATCCCATTGTGTTTTTCCGTGGAAAGCTCCGCGATGGGACATATCTGCCAATTCAGCATGACGCCGGCTTTTTTCGCGTGCATTTTGCATAGGTCGATGCAATGCGGATCAATATCCGAACCGAGGATATCCACCGGCTCGTTGTTCGCGCTGTCTCGGGCCTGTTCACGCGCCTGTGCCCAAAGGGCAGGCTCCACGAATTTCCAATTTTCTGCCGCAAAGGAACGCAGCAGGCCTGGTGCGCGATTCTGTGCGATCATCGCCGCCTCAATCGGCATGGTTCCGCTCCCGCACATGGGGTCGATCAGCGAAATACCGGCATGAAAGCGTGCCAGTAATACGATGGCGGCACCGATCGTTTCGGCCAACGGCGCCGTGACATTAAAGGTGCGGTATCCGCGACGTGACAACCCCGCTCCGCAGCAATCCAGCGCAAGCGTCGCTTCATCGCGGAGAATTCCGATTTCGATGATGATCTCCTCGCCGCCTTCAGGAATGTCGTTGCATCGATAGGCGGATTTTACGCTTTCCACGATGGCCTTTTTGACGATCCGCTGACAGTCCGATACGGAAAACAAGGTGCTCTTGGCAGATTTTCCATTTACATGAATCGTCGTATGGGGCGTGAGGAACGGTTTCCAATCAAGTGCCTTGGTCTGCTCAAACAGTTCATCAAAGGTAGTTGCGGGAAAAGAGCCAATAACCAGTAGAATTCGTTCCGCTGTGCGTAACCAAAGCAGCGCACGCATCATATCGGCATAATCGCCATAGAAGGTTACGCGGGCGTCTTCCGTTTTTTCAACGTTGATTCCGAGATCATGCAGCTGGCGCGTAACCAGCGATTCCAGTCCCAGTTTACAGGTTGCGATATATTTCATGTTTGCTCCTTTGCAAAGGGTCCTAATTTCGTAAGCGCATTATGCAACCTTGTGCTGGAAATGCGGTAGGCCTTCTCGATTTCACTTTCAGAAATATCAACGCCGCATTGTTTGCAAGCAAGATATTCCAGTGCAGCCGCAAGGGAAAGCTCCTGCGTGACGGAAATCCGTGGGAATTCCTGCTGGAGACTTTCGATATAGTTGTGAAAAATACCGGCAGCAGCGGCAACGCAGTCTTCTTCCCGCACGCCCACCATATACTGCAAAAGCAGTTGTACAACGTTTTCATACGATGCCGGCAGCTTATATGGGAATTCCAGCATGTTCACGCGCCCCTGTATCCATTGGCCGTTGAGATACGCCATGTACGGTTCTGGTGCGCTAAGCCGCTTGAGCATGCCAAACACAACGCGTTTGAGATCGTCCGGTTGATCTGTGCGCAGCAGGTAATCCCGCAGCATCCATTGCGCCCGTTCATCTCCAAAGCTGAACAACAGAGACAACATAGACTTTTTTACACGCGCTTCCGGCAGTGACAGTGCCCACTGAAGCAATTGCTGCATATGTGCATCCTTCTGCCATAGCACCAGCAGCTCATCCGGCGGCAGCGCCAAAAATTTGTTAATTTGATTAAGCCTGCGAAACGCCTCCGAAAACGGAACCTGATACGGAATCATCCAATGTGCACGCACGATCTTTTCATCAAGGCCAGTTTTCTTACTCTGGTTTAAGTAATATTTTGCGATCGTATCCGCCGGTTGTATCTTCAAAATACGTCGATAGCAGTCCTGCGCACCGGCTGTATCGCCAAGCATATAGCAGCAGTAGCCCATCTTATGGAGAATGTTTTCATCATAGGGCAGTATTTGCAGTAAATGTTTGAGTGTAGCCAACGCTTTTTCATACCGTCCAAGCTCCAGTTCCAACACGCAGATATTATGCAGTTCCTCCGGCAGCTCCGTTTTGAGCGTTTCTGCAACACACAGATGCTCCATCGCACCTTTTTCGTCGCCCGTTTCATGTAGACAAAGCGCCATGTTGCAAAGCGCCTGCACGTTTTTCGGGTGGTCGGCCAGAATTGCCGTCGTCAGCCCCAGTGCACGATTACGCTCCCCATTGCAAAAATAAGCAATGGCCAGTTGGTTCTGAACCATCAGCGAATCCGTGGTTTTCTCAACCTGACTGCTCAACTCACGCACAGCGCCGGCATAGTCACCCGCGTTCATAAGATTTTGTGCAAACATGCACGAGGCACTGTCGTCATAGTCGGCATCTGTTTTAAGGCCGGTCATCTCATACATGGCATCGTCATCGTCGATCATATCCAAGAAGTCTTCCGCTTCCATGGCAAATGGGCCATCCGGATCCGCTTCCAGGTAGTTTTCAAGGCTTTCGGCAGCGCCATCATATTCACGCATGCCAAAATAATTGCACGCTAAGCCAAAAAAACATTCCGGCGTTCCGTTACCGGACGACATGAGCAGCAACAGCATACGGTTGCTCTCCTCAAACCGCTGCATCTGGCTCAGTATTTCCGATACGGCAAGGCAGGGCTCGGCTTGATCGGGTGCGGAAAGATACGCCTGCCGATAGCGGTTGAGTGCCGCCAGCAGATCGTTCTTCTCCATTTCTTTTGCACCACGCTTCATATAAAAGGATGAGCCTTGGGCAAACGGTATGATTTTTCCTTTTTGCAAATCCGTCATGTTTCCTTCTTTGGGATCGATGCCCACAGTAATGCGGTCAGTTGCGCCTCGCTGAACCGATATGTTCGGTTGCAAAAGTGGCACTGCACCTCGGCCCCATGGTCGTGTTCGATCATGTCCTTGAGTTCCTCCGCGCCCACCGATATGAGCGCTTGTTCAATTCTGTGCCGACTGCAATCGCAGTGATAGCGCGGCCGTCTCTCCGCCATAATCACAAGATCCAGGTCGCCAAACAGTTCCATAAGTATTTCATTCAACGACGTTCCTTCATCCAGCTGTTTGGATAAGGATGTTATTCTTTCCGCACGTGCCTGCAGCAGGTCGACCGTCTCGTCTGGGCAGAACGGCATGGGCTGCACAAGCATGCCGCCCGCTGCACGCAGTGTTCCGCTTTCCGCCCATTCCCGCACGCCTAGATATACAATGGAGGGCTGTTGCTGGCTGGTTAGATAATATTGAGCAAAATCTTCCGCAATTTCACCGGATACGAGATTGCAAGTGCCAACATACGGTTCCTTGAGGGATAGATCCCGCACCACCGTCACCTGACCATCTGCGCCGACAAATCCGGAAACGTCCAGCTTGCCGTTCATCTTGGGCGGCAGCTCCACCTCCGGGTGCGCAACTGTGCCCTTTACCTCCAGCTCCGGGTTTCCGGTGCAGACAAGGTTTCCACCCGGGCCTCCGCCCTTAACAATTGTCGATACACGATCAGTCTCGTTTTTAAGATCAGCCGCCATAATTGCAGTCATCAACAACTGCCGTCCCAGTGCCGCAGTGCCCACGCGGGACAATTTATGAATGCGTCTTGCCTCGGCAACAAGTTCAACGCCAGAAATAGCAACAATGCGCACCATCGCATCCGCGCACAGCGCGGTGATCAGACGATCACCCATTATGGGTTTCTCCTTGCAATCCATTGTATCCTTTCCGAATCCGGGCAAGGCGGATCGGTCGTAAATGCATCGAACACGCCCTCCACAAGAAACCCTTTATCCCGTAGTAGCACATTGATCTCATCGATTTCATGAGCGCGCTGTACGTGTATTTCGTCAAAGCGACGGTAGGAACCATTCGGTTCCGGTACAAAAAAAATAAGATGCATCTCCAGTAGCCGGCTCTTTGGATCAAATACATTCTGCCATAGGTACGTGCAGCATTTGGTATCTTCCCCATAGGTATGCGTGCCAAGTACCTGCTCCAGCTTATATGGCGTAGACAGATCGAACAGCAACAGTCCGCCCGGCCGAAGCACTTGGCATGCCGCTGAAAAAAAATCGGCAACCTGTTCCATCGAATTCAGATAGTTTACCCCATCGCAGCAAGCCAGCACCGCATCCTGTTTGCGATGTACGGTCAACCGCCGCATGTCCTGACGAACAAATGGAATCCGCAGTCCACGTGACATGGCTTTCTCCTGTGCATTTCTGAGCATATCTTCTGAAATATCCGAACCGGTGACATGATATCCGCGTTCCGCCAGTCTCACGGAAATGTTGCCCGTACCGCAAGCGCAGTCCACCACCGATTGAATGTTTGCATTGTCCGCACACCCCTGCAACAAACGTACAAGGTACGCGCACCACGCATCATAATCGACATCATCCATCAGCGTATCATAAAAATCTGCGAAAACCGAATAGGCGTCCAGCATCCTAAACTGCGCCCCTTTCCAAAAGATTCTTTCAGTATGATACAACAGATTTGGATATATATCAAACACAATGTAGTCTGAACAATCCGCAAATGCCCACGCTTTGCCACGACCGTTTCAGGATTGTTGTAAAGCGAATCTTTTGCAGCAGTCTGTTGCAAAGTCCGCAATAGTGCTGACTCCCCACTATCATCAGTTCATTGTTTGCGTCATTTTCTTGCAACGTCATCAATAGCTAGCATTGATTCATTGCGTTTTTTGCAAATTGTCAATGTGGTGGTAAAGATCAGAGCAATCCACGCTCCCCGCGGGGGGAGCGACGCAAGCTGTACTATGCAAACCCCGCGCTGGGCGTATTTCAATCCACGCTCCCCGCGGGGGGAGCGACCGCGCTTGCGAATATTCGCATCACTCTGAGGACATTTCAATCCACGCTCCCCGCGGGGGGAGCGACATCAAGGCTGGCGAGGGCATCGAGGCAGGATGGAATTTCAATCCACGCTCCCCGCGGGGGGAGCGACACCTCATAGAGATTTAAGGAGGTTCGCCCATAATATTTCAATCCACGCTCCCCGCTGGGGGAGCGACTGGCAGGACGTCGGCG
>JAVVXB010000011.1:45067-78387 GCA_036651815.1 Clostridia bacterium | reverse complement strand
GCGTTTACGGAACGGGGCGTACAGCTAGGCAACCGCATTGCGGCGGAATTTGGCGAATGCATGACGTTGACGCGCTGTGCGCCGGAAGGGCTTTCCGATTGGACGCGAGAACGGTTTTTTGATGCAGATGCGCTGCTGTTCATCGGTGCATCGGGCATTGCGGTACGGGCCATCGCACCGCATATAGAATCCAAGCTGACCGATCCTGCCGTGGTGGTGATGGACGAATGCGGGGAGTATTGCATTCCTCTGTTGTCCGGCCATGTGGGTGGTGCCAACGATCTGGCGATTCGATTGGCCAAAATGGTCGGTGCGCGGCCAGTGATTACCACCGCAACCGATGTAAATCATCTGTTTGCCATTGATTGTTGGGCGGTTAAACAAGGACTGCGCATTGTCAATGCGGAAGCGATTAAGCATGTATCCGGCAAGTTACTCAAAGGGGAATCGGTGACAATAAAGAGTCTGTTTCCTATCTTGGGGACGATTCCTGTGGGGGTGGCGTTGGATGATCAGAATTACGATGTACTGATCACTTATAAAACGAGGGGTAGACCGGACGCGCTGCGGTTGATTGCACCGGTGATCACGCTTGGAATTGGGTGCAAAAAGAGTGTATCGGTGGATGCGATTGAGGAAGCTTTTGCGGCGATGCTCGGAAAATCCGGCTGTCATCCAGACGCTGTTCGCCGCGTGTGCAGCATTACGCTTAAAAATAACGAGGCGGGTATTTTAGAATTTTGCCGCCGCAGGAAACTTCCGTTTACAACCTTTACGGCGGAGCAACTTATGGCAGTGGAGGGCAGCTTTGCGGCATCAGCATTTGTCAAAAGTGTCACTGGCGCAGACAATGTGTGCGAACGCAGCGCGGTACTCGGCAGCGATGGCGGCGTATTGCTCACCGGTAAAAATGCGGGCAACGGTGTGACCATGGCCATGGCCATCAAACAGCCCGTATACCAGTTTTAACAAAGAATGCAGGAGGAATCGATGCAGCAACTTTATGTGGTAGGCATTGGACCGGGCGAACAATCCGGCATGACGCTAGAAGCGGATGCAGCGCTCCAAAAATCGGATGTGATAATTGGGTACACCAAGTATATCGCACTGGTACGCCCCTATTATGAAAACAAAGAATTTGCGGCAACTGGCATGCTACAGGAGGTGGATCGTTGTAAGCTGGCGCTGGAAATGGCGGCCAGCGGCAGGAACGTTGCGGTTGTGTGTAGCGGAGACGCGGGCGTTTATGGCATGGCAGGGCTGATATATGAGCTGTCGGAATCCTTTCCGACGGTAGAGATCTTCATTGTGCCCGGTGTCACTGCCGCACTGGCTGGTGGGGCATTGCTCGGTGCACCGTTGACAAGCGATTTCGCCGTGGTCAGTCTCAGCAATCTTTTAACTCCCTGGGAGCGTATTGAAAAGCGTGTTGCCTGTGCAGCGGAAGCAGATTTCGCGATTTGCATTTATAATCCAATGAGTAAGGGGCGCCCCGATTTTCTGCGCCGTGCGTGTGAAATCATGCTGCGCTATAAACCGGCGGATACCGTGTGCGGCATTGCGAAAAACATTGGTCGCGAGGGAGAGAATACCGAATTGACGACACTGGCTGCGCTCGCAGATACCGAGGTGGACATGTTTACCACCGTTTTCGTTGGCAATGCGCAGACCATTGTGGTTCATGGAAAGATGGTCTCGGTGCGAGGGTATCAGCATGGTTAAGGTCATTGTATTCGGTGGCACCAGTGAGGGACGCATTCTGGCAGAGGCGTTAAGCAAACGTAGCATTCCATCGTTGGTGTGTGTTGCCAGCCAATACGGTGAACAGCTGCTTACCTGCGTGTCCCCGGTTATTGTGCATACCGGAAAACTAGACCGCGCGGACATCGCCGCGTTGCTCGTGCGCGAACAACCTGAAATGGTCATTGACGCCACACATCCGTATGCGGCTGTGGTCAGCGACAATATCGCCTTAGCCTGCGCGGCGGCACAGGTACGGTTAACCCGTGTGCTGCGTGCGGCACAAGATTTAGACGGCTGCATCGTATTTGATACATTATTATCATTGACAGACTGGTTGAACACCACGGAAGGAACGATTTTTTCTACCACTGGGGCAAAAGAAGCGGCAATGTTAACTACGGTTAAGGGCTATGCAGACCGCATTTGGATGCGCATGCTGCCATCCATCGAGAGTATTGCCAACTGCATTGCCCTTGGATACCCGGCAAGACACATGATCTGCATGCAGGGACCGTTTTCACGGATACTCAACACGGCTATGTTTCAAACGGTAGGTGCGGATATTTTGATTACGAAGGAATCCGGTACGGGCGGTGGATTCATGGAAAAGGTGCAGGCGGCGCACGACTGTGATATGCGGATTGCAGTGCTGAGAAGACCTCGGTCGGAACAGGGATCTACGCTACACGAAGTGCTGCAACAATTAACCATGTTGTCTGAAAGTAACGATGAGAACGGAGACATGCAGGCATGAAAACGGTGTATATTGTCGGGATGGGCATGAATCGGCAGACCATTACTGCGGAGGGGATGCATGCAATCGAGCGCGCCGATGCGTTGATTGGCGCCAAACGCATGGTGGAATCGTTTGCAAATTTAGGGAAGACATTGTTTGTTTCATATCAACCGGATACTGTTGCTGCTTGGATTGCGCAACACACTGGCAATAATTATGCAGTGCTGGTTTCGGGTGATGTGGGGTTCTACAGTGCGGCAGGTTCGCTCAAAACAGCTCTTTCTGCATTTGATGTGCGCTTGCTGCCAGGTATTTCGTCGGTCAGTAGCTTCTTTGCCAAGTGTGGGTTACCGTGGCAGGATGCGGCGTTGGTCAGCCTGCATGGTACAGAAAGCAGCATTGTCGATGTTGTTCGTAGAAATCATGTGACGTTTGCGTTGACCGGCGGCAATGTACAGGAGATTGGCAATGCCTTGAAAGCAGCTGGATTTGGCGCATTATCTGTGCGCGTTGGCGAAGACCTTGGCGCAGACAGTGAACGGGTGACGCAGATCACTGCAGCGGCGCTTTCAGAAGGGTGCTATGCGCCACTGACTGTACTGATAATTGAGAATGACATGTTCGATAACAGCGTGCGCACTGGAATCGCGGATGATGTGTTTTTGCGCGGAGATGTGCCGATGACAAAGGCTGAAGTTCGAGCGGTTTCGCTGTCCAAATTAGCATTGCGGGAAACAGATGTTTGCTATGACATTGGCTGTGGCACGGGTTCGGTGACGGTAGAGCTGGCGCTTTCTGCACATAAGGGGCGTGTGTATGCTGCGGATACCAAAGAAGAGGCGGTCGCGCTGACGCAGGAAAACTGCGTACGGTTCCATGTTGGCAATGTGAAGGTTTTTCATGGCAGTGCACCGGAGATATTGTGCGACTGGCCTGCGCCAAACGCGGCATTTATTGGCGGCAGTGGGGGAAATCTCCCTGAAATTGTACGTATACTGATCCGAAAAAATCCTTGCGTACGCATCGTGGTCAACGCTATTGCACTTGAGAGCGCAACGGCTGCTATCAGCACGCTGTCGAATGCGGGGTTCGATCCAGAGCTAACGCAGATTTCTGTCGCGCGGACTAAAAAAACGGGCGGACTGCACCTGATGATGGCACAGAATCCAATCTTCATCATTAGCGGAGGCGGGATGGATGCATAATCGTTTTATATTGGCGGGAACCAACAGTGGATGTGGGAAAACCACCGTCATGGTGGCGGTGCTATCTGCGCTTGTACGTAGAGGGCTGGATGTTTCATCATTCAAATGCGGACCGGACTATATCGATCCCATGTTCCATCGGTCGGTATTGGGCGTGACAGCACATAATCTGGATCCGTTCTTTTGTGGGCGCGATACCCTTCTGCAAATGCTCAATACACATGCAGGCCGTGATATTTCTTTAGTGGAAGGTGTAATGGGTTATTACGACGGCATTGGCGCTGGGGGTCAGTATAGCACCTGCGAGGTGGCGCAGTCGACAGGAACCCCTGCGGTGCTGGTGCTCAATGCCCGTGGAATGAGTACGTCTGCCGGAGCGATATTGGAAGGTTTTATTCGATATCGTCCGGACAACGGGCTGCGCGGGGTCATCTTTAATAACATTTCTACAGGCACGTATCCGATGCTTGCAAAAATTGCAGAACATGCGGGGGTACAGGCATATGGCTATCTGCCCAAACGGGCAGAATTGTCATTTGAGAGCCGTCATTTGGGTCTTGTGACCGCTGGGGAACTCAACGATCTTAAAAACAAGGTGGAAAACCTTGGCGTATTGGCGGAGAAATACATCGATCTTGACGGATTGCTTGTGCTCGCCGGTACGGCTTCACATATCGAAACCGCACCGTTTGCCCGGTGGCGTGGAGAACCGCGCGCACGGATTGCAGTGGCGAGAGATGCTGCATTTTGCTTTTTGTATCGTGAAAATTTGGAGTTGCTTGAAAGCCTTGGCTGCCAACTCATCTACTTTTCTCCGTGCAGTGATGCTGCGCTTCCAGAGCGGACACAGGGGTTATATCTGCCTGGCGGGTATCCGGAGCTACATGCGGCTGCACTGTCGGGCAACACTACTATGCGGACCTCCATTCGTACGGCGGTGTTGGGTGGCCTGCCAACCATAGCCGAATGTGGTGGTTTTTTATATTTACATGCACATCTAGACGGGGTACCAATGGTAGACGCCATTGCTGCTGATGCATACAGAACGGAACGATTGCAGCGTTTTGGGTATGTGACGCTGGTGGCACAGCACAATAATCTGCTTGGAAGAGCAGGGGAGAACATTCGCGGCCACGAGTTTCATTACTGGGACAGTACGGATTGCGGAGATGGATTTTCGGCACGGAAGGCAGGAAACGGAACAACGTATGCATGCGTTCATGCAACTCCTTCGCTGTACGCAGGATTTCCGCATCTGTATTTGCCGTCAAATCCCGTGTTTGCCAAGAATTTTGTGGAAAAGGCGGTGGCGACATGCAATTGATGTTTTCATCCATGGCTTTGCTAGCAGGTTTTCTATTGGATCTGCTGCTTGGTGATCCTCGACATTTTCCACACATCATCCGGGGGATGGGGCGGCTCATTGCAGTGTTGGAGCGTGCGTTCTATCCCATGCAACGTAAACGAATGGGCGGGACGTTGCTGGTAATCTGTATGGTGATGGTATGCACCGGTGTACCGGCTGCCATATTGCTGCTCGCCTATACGATCAGTCCATGGCTGGGATTCCCGTTGGAAAGTATCATCATCTGGCAACTGCTTGCAGCCAAGAGCCTAAAACAGGAAAGCAAGCTGGTTCACGATGATCTAATTGCTGGAGATTTACAGAAAGCGAGGCACGATGTATCCATGATCGTTGGGCGTGATACGGCCATGTTGGATGACGCGGGCGTAACGCGGGCAGCAGTGGAAACGGTTGCTGAAAATGCGGCGGATGGTGTGATTGCGCCACTATTCTATATTCTGTTGGGTGGCGGTGCACTTGGTTGCTTCTATAAGGCAGTCAACACGATGGATTCCATGATTGGTTATAAGAACGAGCGCTATCTTGACTTTGGCAGAACGGCTGCCAAACTTGACGATGTGTTGAACTATTTGCCTGCGCGGATTGCGGCGGTATTGATGATGATTGGCGCACGATTGTTAGGATTGGATGCCAAAATGGCCAGACAAATCTATAGGCGCGACCACAAAAAACATGCAAGTCCGAATTCGGCACATACGGAGGCTGTTTGCGCCGGTGCATTGCACGTGCGTTTGGCTGGGGATGCTGTGTACTTCGGGAAAATGCATCCAAAAGAGTATATTGGAGATGACATTCGTGCCATTGAACCCGCAGATATTATACGAGCCAATGCCTTGATGATGACAACGGCAGCCTGTATGCTGCTAATCTGCTTGCTACTGCGGGCGGCGGTGATTGGGGGAATGTACTATGCGGCAGTATGACCACGGTGGAGATGTCTATGCGGGTCAGAGAATTGAGCATGACTTCTCCGTCAATATCAATCCACTTGGCATGCCGTCACCCGTTCGCGCGGCGGTGATTGCACACCTGAACGAGTATGAGACGTATCCGGATTCTCTTTGCCGCGCATTGAAAAATACGATTTCGGTACATGACGGCGTAAAGCGGGAGCAGATCGTCTGCGGCAATGGTGCGGCAGATCTTATCTGGCGACTTTGTGCGGCACTACGCCCCAAACAGGTGTTGGTAAGTGTACCTACGTTCACGGAATATGAGCGGACTGCTGTACATTTCGGCGCCAATATCCAGCAATATCCGCTGAACATGGCAGAACATTTTCCATTGACGGAACAAATATGTTCAGAAATTACTGAAAATACCGATCTGATGTTCCTCTGCAATCCGAACAATCCAACAGGACGGCTCATTCAACCATCTGTTCTGGCAAGCGTTGCAAAGCGATGCCATCATACAGGCACGTTGCTCGTCGTTGACGAATGCTTTCTGCCGTTTACGGAGGGTATTTCCGCGCAGCCGCTGATGGAACACAATGATCGCATCGTGATCCTGCGGGCATTTACAAAACTCTACGCCATGGCAGGACTACGACTTGGATATCTTGTGTCTGCTAATGATGAGGTGCTGGATAAAACCGAACGGGAAGCACAGTGCTGGAGCGTTTCAGGCGTTGCGCAGTCCGCGGGAATTGCTGCCATGCACTGTGTAGGCATTGCGGAAAAGACGCGCCGCGTAATCGCGGGGGAGCGTGTTTTTTTGACGGATGGATTGATGAAACTCGGGTTTGGCGTTTGCCCGTCGGAAGCGAATTTTCTGTTATTTACCTGCGAACAACCACTCAAAGAGCCGTTGCTTGCCAAGGGCATATTGATTCGCTCATGTACGGACTTTGTGGGATTGGATGAACGATATTATCGCGTCGGTATTCGGCTCCGCGCGGAGAACGAGGCGCTATTGACAGCGCTGGGAGAGGTATTGCATGGCTAAGTCAATCATGGTGCAGGGGACCATGTCCAATGCAGGGAAAAGCCTGCTGACGGCTGGACTGTGCCGCATATTCAAGCAGGATGGTTACCGTGTTGCACCGTTTAAATCGCAGAACATGGCACTCAATTCCTTTATCACGCGCGATGGGCTTGAGATGGGTCGCGCGCAGGTGGTACAGGCGGAGGCCTGCGGCAAAGAACCTTCCGTGCTGATGAATCCAATTTTGCTGAAACCGGTGACGGATATGGGCAGTCAGGTAATTGTCATGGGTGAGGTGCGCGGTAATATGAGAGCAGATGCGTACTTTGCCATGAAACATACATTGATTCCAGACATTCTACAGGCGTACCATACGCTTGCCACTGAAAATGACATCATAGTCATCGAAGGTGCAGGCAGTCCTGCTGAGATCAACCTGATGGATGGCGATATCGTCAACATGGGAATGGCGAAGATGGCCAAGGCGCCTGTACTGCTAGTGGGTGATATTGATCGGGGTGGTGTATTTGCTCAACTCTGCGGTACGCTTCTGCTATTACCGGAGGATGAACGAAATATGGTAAAAGCGATAATTATTAATAAATTTCGTGGTAATGAAGCCATTTTACAGCCTGGTCTGGACATGCTGATGAAGCGCACACATGTGCCTGTTGCCGGTGTGCTGCCATATCTTTGTGTGGATATTGAGGACGAGGATAGCTTGAGTGACCGGTTGCAGCAGCGGGCAGACGCGCAGATCAATATTGCAGTAATCCGTTTGCCACGACTGTCAAACTTTACGGATTTTGCTGCGCTGGAAGCCACTCCTGGTGTGGGCGTGCGCTATGTGAGCGCGGCAAAAGAACTGGGAAAGCCGGATCTTATCGTGCTGCCCGGCACAAAAAATACAATTTCAGATTTGTTATGGCTTCGCCAATGCGGTCTGGAGGCATCGATTCTCAAGCTAGTCTCTGCAGGAACGCTGGTGTTCGGTGTGTGTGGCGGCTATCAGATGCTTGGCCGGCGTATAACCGATGTGGCGGGCGTGGAGGGCGGTGGTTCAGTGCGTGGCATGGCGTTGCTGCCAATGGTCACGAAATTTGCAGACACAAAACACCGTACCCGCGTGACCGGCAGGATGCTAGCGATCAATGGCGCGTTTTCCGGACTTTCTGGTGCGGTGGTGGAGGGATATGAAATACATATGGGGCAAACTACGTTGGATGATGAGGCAAAGCCACTGTTGCACCTGACAAATGGGTCGAATGACGGTTGTCAGAACGATTGTGTGGCGGGTAGCTATCTGCATGGAATCTTTGATTCCACGGAATGCCGGACCGCGCTGATCCAAATACTGTGTGCGCGTAAAGGAATTCCTGTGCCGGCAGAACAAGCCTTTGACTATGCCGCGTATAAGGAGGACCAGTACGATAAGCTGGCTGTGGGTGTGCGCAAACATCTCAACATGGAATTAATCTATCAAATTTTAAAGGAAGGGATTTAACGATGACTACAATTGAATACATTAGGCCGGAGGAAATCGAAGCAAAGAGCTTTGCTTTAATTGAAGCTGAGCTTCCACATCTGCTAGATCCTGAACAAGCGCCGATCATCAAACGTGTAATCCATTCAACGGCAGATTTTGAGTTTGCGGACAGCCTGTGTTTTTCAGATCATGTTGTGCAGCTGGCACTTAAGGCGATTGGGGAAGGCGCGTGCGTGGTGACGGATACCAACATGGCAAAAGCGGGCATCAACAAAGCACTGTTGGCTGCGCATGGTGGGGAAGCATTCTGTTTTATGGCGGACGACGATGTGCGTGAATTGGCGAAAGCCAATGGCACAACCCGGGCCCAGGCGTGCATGGATAAGGCAGTGTCCCTTGACCGGCCTTTGATTTTCGCAATAGGCAACGCACCGACTGCGCTGCTGCGGCTGCATACGCTGATGGAGCAAGGCAAGGTATCGCCGCGGCTCATCATTGGTGTGCCGGTGGGGTTCGTGAACGTTGTGCCCTCCAAGGAGCTGATCATGGGAGATGCTGCACCGTATATTGTGGCGCGTGGGCGTAAAGGTGGCAGCACGGTTGCCGCTGCCATCGTGAATGCTTTGCTGTACCTATTGGGCAGAGAATAAACGAAAACGTGTTTTACGGATCGTTGCGGAGATGCTGATTTTCATAGATACCATCAAAGTGCAGCGGATCGTCTACATCAGGTACCAGTTCGCTGTAGCCCCACATCAGCCCGTCCGGCAGGGTGCGGACGTGCGCACTGGCTCGCAGGTTTACATATTCGCCCATAAAAAGCATCGCTTCCGATGCGCCGCCGTCTAAATTATAGGCGACTGTGCAGCCTTCCGTCACAAACAATTTTGCAAAATCCATAATTTCCATGCCAACGGAATACGTTGTGATGCGACCATCTACAGCAATGGCTACAAAATGCCCCGGTTCAACCATGCCTACGCCAATGCGTGGGTTTCTTTTACGGTTACGGTGCTTATAGGCATATGGGTAAACTTGTCCGTCAACAACCAGTGCTGGACCGAAGGAGTAGGTGTTTTCCACACCGTCATCCAGCAACGTCCGCCAGTTGGTATCCCATGGAAAATACAGTTTCATGGACTGATCTGGGTAGAGCGCAAGGGTTGATTCGGCTTGATTACCCGAATAGTAGCGGCCGTTACGCAGCAATATGCCCTTTTCATCGACTTCCATATGCGTTAGATTATCGCCTGTGATGAGCAAAACTGCCTTGTAGCGCCGTGCCATGCCATCTGCGGACTGCTTGGTCATGCCACCCTCACGATTGTGGCCAAAGGCAGGGCGAAACGCATCCGTATTTTGCATGCGGATATGCGCAATATAGTAGGCCATCGGTTCATCCGTCAAGTGCCGATCAATGATGACAGAAAGATTGTCTGAGCGATAGGCATAATGTCCAGCGGCGGCGTCAAACACAACGGTTTCTTCAGGCTCTCCCGCCGTGCGAAAATATTGATTGGGCGTTGGCGTAGGGCGGGCGGGGATGGCGGTGGGCCATGCGTTTGGATCGGGCGATGGTGTCGGCGCATCGGACGGTGGCGGCGTAACGCCGTCGGTGGTCAGCACGGCTGTATCTACATGCTCAAACAGATCGTCGCAGGCAACATCCCTGCCAACGGTGGAAGCGGTTAATGTGTAAACCGCTTCTGGAACGATGGTGCGATGATAGATGCCAGTAAACGTGTAGGCGTTGTAGGCTTGGTTGGCAATCTCGGCAGCGGTTGTGGAGCCAAGGGGCGCAAGAGCAACATCGGTATCCAGATGGACTGCGTCTGCGCTGGATTCATGACAATAGACTTTCTTGACTTGCCATACGCCGTATTGCTGTTCCGAAGCAAGATCAAAGGAGGAAGAAGCAGCGGAATCAACCGCCTTTTGAACCAAACGGCTGGTCAGCTTGCATAAACCTTCGCCCTCCTCACCGTTGGAATTGTGAGTGACAAGCACCTCAGGACGGTATTGACGAAGATAGCGAACCAGCGCGGTTTCGACTTCTCCAGCGTCCCAGATGCCGCGCAGTTCGTCGTCGATTGCATTGCTTTCTGTGTAAATACGGTAAGGAAATCCACCAAAGATGGGTGCGGTATCAACGCCACAGAATCGTAATGCTGTGATGGCATCTTGCTGAGACAGTCGGTTTTTATGAGAAAGAAAGGCCACTGCGCATGTCATGCCGCGTGTACCTGCATAGATTGGCAAAACACCACCAAGAGCCGATTGTTCATCGCCCGTGTGCGCCGCAATTAGCATCAGGTCAACTTTTTGTGGCAAAGCATCGGACAATGGCAGATGCTTTGGCGGTGTAGCGGAAGCATAGATGGCAACATCCGATAGGATATAGGCGGTAGCTGCTGAAATTTCGACAGTTCGTATACCAACGGAAAGGGGTAAAAACTCGTTCAAGACGCCTCCACCCGCAGGCGTTTCCGATAAAAGCGACCCATCTTCGTTCAACTGCCTGACCGTTGCGATTTTCGGCGATTCATACCAAACGATATACAGCCCCTTGGCGCTGGCTGGTACTTCGATGAGAAGCTTTTGCGACACCTTAAAACGCACGCGGGTCATGACGTTGTCGTCACACAATCGTTCTGTGGCTGCAGCATCGACATTGTCGGGCAACGTGATCGTACACTGTTCTATGAGGGGTCCATTGCTTGTGCCTAACGCGAAAACTGCTGGAACCAGCAACGCGGTTAATAAAATATAGAATAAAAGGAAGGTACGCTTCATGCTTGTTGTAAAAGAAACCATGTCTTTAGGATGGCTGCCTGCGTTTTTCCGTCCTCGATGGTGCCGGACATGATCTGATCAACGAGTACTTGTAACGGAATGCGCTCAACGTTTAAGAACTCATCCTCGTCAGTATGCATTTCTCCGAATGTGAGACATTTGGCGAGATAGAGATGGATAACTTCATCGCTATAGGCAACGGTCGGACAGAAAACACCCAAATACGTCATTGTGTCGGCTGATGCGCCAGTTTCTTCGGAAAGCTCACGCGCGGCGCAATCATCGGGCGATTCTCCTGAGTCGAGCTTGCCTGCGGGAATCTCAAGCATAACCCGGGAAAACGGATAACGGAACTGCCGCACCATCACCACCTCGTTTTTGTCTGTCAAGGGTACAATGGCAACCGCGCCTTGATGACGGATGACCTCACGTGTGGCTATATTTCCATTGGGCAGTGCAATTTGGTCGCGAAACAAATGAATCACCTTTCCATCGTAGATCAACGTGGAAGTCAGCTTGTGTTCCTCTAAATTCAGCATGCGGTACCTCCATAAAAATTCTTCGCTATCATAGCATAAATCCTTGCTTTTGTCGATTTCGGATTGATTGACGAATGTACATGGTTATGATATATTGATGCTAATTAAATAACGTGTATATTTGTATGTTGCGATTTGATCGTGTGCGTACCGGCGCTTGATAAAGCGTTGAGGGAACCGGATGTGAGTCCCGGACTATCCCAGTAACCGTGAAGCTGACGAACAGGCCAAAAAGCCACTACCGAATCAACGGTGGGAAGGCGCCTTAGTAGGATGAAGCTAAGTCGGGAAACCTGTATATGCATGGAAACCACCTGGGGGTTGGAATTTTGCTGTGCGCTAATTTTGCATTGTATACGACCGTTCCTCTCACAGGGAACGGCCGTTTATTTATGCGTATGCCTTGTTCGATGAAAATTTGTACGCAGCTTGAGCCAACAGGTTCTTCATACACCGATTGCTGGGACATTTCTACGGCGTAGGCGGACCGAAAACCCGCATCTTTGATAAATGGATGCAACAAGTATAATATCCTGATTTATAAGGAGACAGAAAGAAGGCAGTATCAATGGATCTGAATCAGTTGAATCGCAGTATTACCGCTCTTGATCAAAAGGCCATGGAAGAAGCCGTGCAGCATTGGAACAATGTGGCCAAGCCAATCGGCAGCCTTGGTCAACTGGAGAAGATGGTTACTTGCATTGCCGGCATTCAGGGAACCTCTAAAGTCAATATCGAGAAGCGTGCACTGCTGGTTCTCTGCTCCGATAATGGCGTGACCGCGCAGGGCGTTGCCATGACTCCCGCTGAAGTCACAATTATAATGACGGAGTTTATTGCAAAACGACGTTCCTCTGTTGGCGTTATGGCCGAATATGCGCATACGGATTTGTTCACTGTGGATATGGGCATGTTTAGCCATGCGAATGTTGGGAACGATTTGCTGCTTGATCGCCGTGTGGGCGATGGGACGAAGGACTTTACACAAGGCCCCGCCATGACGCGTAAACAAGCTGAACAGGCCATCCAGATAGGAATCGACCTTGTGCGCGACCGTAAAGCTGAAGGATACAGGCTGCTTGCAACGGGTGAGATGGGAATCGGGAATACCACCACATCCAGTGCAATCGCTACTGTGTTGCTAGGCAAGGAAGTTTCTGAGGTAACTGGTCCTGGTGTCGGACTTGATGAAGAGGGACTTAACCGTAAGATAAACGCGATTACCAAGGGTATCGAATGCAATAAACCCGATGCAAACGATGCACTGGATGTACTCGGCAAACTTGGCGGTTTTGATATTGCTGCTATGGCAGGTGTATTTATTGGCGGTGCAATCTATCATATTCCTGTGCTCGTGGATGGCGTGATTAGTTCGGTTGCAGCGCTGGTTGCCAGCCGTCTTTGTCCACATATACGGCCTTATCTGCTTGCCAGCCACGTATCGGCTGAACCTGCTGGCAGTATGGTGCTGGATGCGCTTGGCATCGTGCCACTGTTGCACGCTGGCATGCGTCTTGGTGAGGGTACGGGCGCGGTAGCCATCATTCCCGTGTTGGATATGGCGATTGCCGTCTATGACAAAGTGATCACCTATTCTGATATTGGCATGTAAAGGAACGAAAGATGCGTTATTTGCTTACGGGTGGTGCCGCCTGCGGGAAAAGTGCATATGGGGAGCAAATCTGTGTAGCGTCTCCGCTGACGCATAGTTATATTGCCACAATGATGCCCTACGGGGAGGAAAGTCTGCGAAAAATTGATCGACATCGCGCAATGCGTTCAGCGAAGGGATTTGCTACCATTGAACGGTACACAAATCTTGCAGGGGTTGCATTGCCGCAACGCGGCACTGCGCTGCTTGAGTGCCTGTGCAATCTGCTGGCAAATGAAATGTTCGATGCAACGCGCTCTTGCGATGATTGCGCGGATTTGGAGGAAGAACTGCCACCAGGTTTTCCACACAATGTGGATGCGCGCGCAGCAAAAGCTGTGCTGGATGGAGTGATGCGGTTGGAAGCGCAGTGTGATATACTGGTTGTGATAACCAATGATGTCGGTGGCGATGGCGGTGGATATGATCTGATGACGACATGTTATGTAGATACTCTAGGGTATCTCAACAGACAATTAGCTGCTCGATTTGAACGAGTGTATGAATTGGTGTGTGGAATTCCAATCCTCCTGAAAGGAGAATGATCATGAATGTCATTCGCTCTATCTTTATGGCTTTCGCTATGTTTTCATGCATACCGATGCCCCGCATAGCGTGGGGGACAGAAAACCTGCGTTATATGCTCTGCGCATTGCCGCTTGTTGGACTGCCAATTGGTTTGGTACTTTGGGGTTGGTCTGCGTTGGCTCTTCCGTTTGGCTTTGGCCAGGTACTATTTGCTACCGGACTTACGCTGCTTCCGATTGCTGTTTCCGGAGGCATCCATCTGGATGGATTTTGTGACACGGTTGATGCGTTGAGCAGTCACGCGGATCCGGCGAAGAAACATGAAATTTTGAAAGATCCTCGGGCTGGTGCGTTTGCGGTTATTGGTGTTAGCTGCTATGTACTTGCCTACTTTGCACTCTGCACAGAACTGCGGATGCGCCCCGATACAGTACTGTTGCTTGCGGTCATGCATGTATTGAGCCGTGTGATTGGCGCCCTCTGCACGTTGCTCTACCCGGCAAGAACTGAACAGCAGGGGCTGGCTGCCACGTTTCGCAAATCGGCAAACAAACATATGGCGGCTGTGATATTAATGATTGAACTCATTGCGTGTGCGGTTGTACTGTTTTTGAATAATACGCCAACTGCGATTGCGATGATGACTTGTGCGCTACTAGTGATGTTGATACTACACCATATTGTTCAGAAACAGTTTTGTGGCATGAGCGGAGATCTTGCGGGGTTTGCCATCCAAGTTTCTGAACTTATGATGCTATTTGCCATTGTATTAATCCAAAGGATGGTGTTGATATGATTTTGGTTGTTGGGTCGCAAGCCTCGGGAAAACGCGATTATGTTCGTTCTTTAGGTTATAAAGATAGCGATGTCGCAGACGGTGTGTTGGACGAGCGGCCAGTGCTCTATAATTTGCAGAATCTCATTGCAAAGGATCCGGCAACCTCAGCAGCACTGTTGCCGCAACTGTTAAAGAAACAAGTGGTGGTTTGCAACGAAGTTGGTAGTGGGGTGATTCCCACCGTTCGCGGCGAGCGGGATGCTCGGGAGGCCATCGGAAGGCTCTGCGTACAGCTTGCACGAAAGGCAGAACGTGTGGTGCGATTGGTTGCAGGCATCGAAACAATCATCAAGGGGTGAGTAAAATAGAAGTGTTACTGTTGCGTCATGGTAAGACTGCTAGTAATGAAACCAACCGCTATTGCGGACGTACGGATGAACCGCTGAGTTCAGCGGGCTTTGCGGAAGCCTATGCTTGCGGGATCAACAGTGCCGCCTTACGTGTATATGTCAGCCCAATGCTACGTGCAGTACAAACGGCACAGATCTGTTTCTCCAATGCCACACAAATTCCCGTGTACGATTTTCGCGAGATGGACTTCGGCGATTTTGAAGGACGAACTGCGGATGAGATGGTGAATGATGCGGCCTATCGTGCCTGGGTGGATGCAGGCTGCCTGACAGAATGTCCAAACGGTGAGGCTATGTACGGTTTTTCGGTACGCGTATGCAATGCTTTTGATGCGCTGGTGAAAAACGCTATTGAACAGAAGGAAAACAGAATTGTGATGGTGGCACATGGTGGAACAATCATGGTTATTATGAACCGATATGCGTATCCAAAGCGTTCGTACTATTATGATTGGTACGTGCGCAATTGCTGCGGATATCAGGCGCGATTAAATGCTACGACATGGCAATCGTTTCCTCGACTCATCGGATGTAAAGCAATTCCTGAAGTGCCACATTTTCCACGCTAACAGGTGGATACCAATTATATAATCTGCTTTCATCGGATAAAATAGTCCTATTATTGCAACGTAAAATAAATTCAAAATTACAATGAGACGATGAAATGCCGACTATAGGCCTTAAAGCATCGAGATTATTTCTAATGAAAGAATCAGAGTGTTAATTGCTTTCAGCAACGATGCAGGTTACATTCTGTCTTTTGGCTTCCGACAAAATATCTTTAGGAAGCTTATCATCGCAAATGAGTACATCCACATCTGAGAGCGTTGCAAAAGTGAACGGTAGGGAACGATTTACTTTGCTCGCATCCATCAACATTACGGTCTTAGCTGCTTTTTGAATGACATTCTTTTTCAGAACGCTCTCAGAATGGGAACCGCTGGTGAATCCGCTCGCAAGTGAAAATCCAGAGGTTGCCATCAAAGCAACGTCGATATTGATGGAATTGATAAAACTCTCTGCCTGTTCGCCGGAACAGGACAGCGTATTTTCACTGATTTGTCCGCCTGTGAGTAGAACATCGCAGGTATGTCGCTGACTCAGTTCAATGGCAATATTTGCGCCGCTGGTCACAACTGTATAACGCTCGCTGCCCATGAGGTTTGCAACACTCATGAGCGTACTGCCGGCGTCCAAATAAACGGCGTGACCAGGCGTAATAAAAGCGAGCGCTGCCTTGGATATGGATGTCTTCTCCAGGATGCGTTCGCGCGCACGTTTGCTGTACACACCTTCGATCTGTGGAGCAGCATTAAGCATACTGATTGCTCCACCGTGTACACGCCGGATACATCCCTGTTCTTCCAACAACTTTAAATCGCGCCACAGCGTCATAGCGGAATAATTTGAATAAAATGATTGCAATTCTCCAATTGAGACCTCGCCATGAGAACGGATGAAATCCCGGACGGATAGCAATCGACTTTCGTTTGCCATAATTAGCCTTTCAAACATGATTGTAACATTGATTATAACAGATATGTTATGTATTAACAAGTTTTATCGAGTAATTTCGTAAGCATCTGTTGACATGTTTCTCCGCTAGGAGTATCTTAAGGATGCATAAATTTCTTGTTATGGAGGAAGCACATGAAAATTTTGATCAACACACCTGAAAAACTTGCACAGATTGCAGCGCAAAGATATGTGGAACTATTGCACACAAAACCAGATGCCGTCCTTGGTTATGCTACCGGAAGCACGCCTGTTGGACTATATCAGGAGTTGGCACGGTTCAATCAGGCTGGGAAGCTTTCTTTCAAGAAAGCCACGACATACAATCTTGACGAATATGTTGGTCTCGAAGGAACACATGATCAATCCTATCGTTATTTTATGAATGATAATCTGTTTCACCATATTGATATTCCGATTGAAAATACGCACGTGCCTGCCGGACTGGGTGATCTAGATCAGATCGCAGCTGATTATGAGCATGCAATTGAAGCTGCTGGCGGTATCGATTTGCAATTGCTTGGCATTGGCCACAATGGGCACATCGGTTTTAATGAGCCAGGCACGCCATTTGGTTCTGTAACCCATCAGGTCAAACTGACGGAATCCTCCATTACAGCCAATTCCCGTTTCTTCGCCAGCAAGGACGAAGTGCCAAAGACGGCAATTACGATGGGTATAAAGACCTGCATGAATGCCCGTAGCATCATATTCATTGCGCTTGGAAAGTCAAAAGCAGAGATCGTTCGGAAAATGTTGACAGGTCCGGTGACTGAGATGGTTCCTGCCAGCGTATTGCAACTACACCCGTTCGTTGAAATCTATTTGGATCAGGATGCGGCAAGTCTACTGTGATAGAAAAATTCCACACAATGACGATATCAAAAGTCCTCATAACCTCCTAATGGAAACGCTGTGGGTCTTTTGGATTCATGTCAATCGCTAGAGTGATAGTCATACACTAAGGACTCTATGTCAATCATTGGAGCAATCGTCATAGACTAAGCAACAGCGGGGGTTATCTGATTCTTCGAAGATGGCCTCACCTGTGACTTAGTCTATTTCCTTATACAAAAACTAGTGACGCAGAATTGTTTTTGCCCCAAAGGTTGACATTAAGAAACGACTTCTGCGGTAACCGTCAACTCCACCAGCGTCTTTACAGCATAGAGGTAATCTCAGACAATAGATGGAAAAGGTTAGGTGTCTCAAGATATCTTGCGACATCAAACGAATTCCAATAGAGTCTGAGGTGAACGATGAGCGTCGAACTACAGAAAACAAAGCGTAGCAGTAACCTGACGGTACGTAAGCGTCAAACTTCCAATGTAAAGGAGCCATCGGCTTCTTCGCAAATGGCTCCCTCTGTTGCTTGGTCTGTATTTTATTAACCCAACGATTGACATTTAACCATAAACAACCTCTTGGCTAGTTTTGCACTTGTGTATTATATAGAGTTGGAGGGGATTATAGGCAACGTTCTGCGGCTTCAACAACGTGAGAAACAAGTACGCTTGTGGTCACGGTGCCGACACCGCCGGGAACGGGTGTAAGCGCTGATACGATCGGCTCCACTTCAGAAAAGGCTACGTCACCGCAGAGCTTCCCGTCGTCATTCATATGGATGCCTACGTCCACAACGATCTGACCAGGAGAGACATAGTCCTTGCCAATGATGCCTGCGCGGCCTGCGGCGACAATTAAAATATCCGCTTCGCGTGTGACTGATGGCATATCAACGGTGCGTGTATGGCAGACGGTGACGGTGGCGTTGCGCTTGAGCAGCATCATGGCTGCAGGCTTGCCAACGACTAGTGAACGGCCAATGACCACAGCTTTTTTTCCTTTGCAGTCGACTTTGAAGTGATCCAAAATCTCCATGCAAGCCTGCGCCGTGCAGGGCGGGAAGCCCTGCGCAGTGTCAGTGAATACGCCAACAAGTGAGCCGTCCGTAATGCCATCGACATCCTTTTGAGGAGCCAGCGCTGCACGCACGGCTTCGTCATCTAGATGCTTTGGTAGTGGACGAAAGATCAGCACTCCGTGGATATACTTGTCGCGATTGAGTTGTTCGATGGTTGCCATGAGTTCGCTCTGTGGTACATCGGCAGGTAATACGAACTTCTGCACTTTTACACCTATGGTTTCGCAGCGCTTGACCGCACCGCGTTCATAGGAAAGATCGTCCTCGCGTTCCCCCACGCGGACAATGGCAAGCGTGGGGGAGAGGCCAAATTTCTGAAGCGTACTTATGCGTGCTTTCAGATTCTCATTCAGGATGGCGGTTACTTCCGCGCCTTTGAGTAATTGTGACATTCTAGTGTGCCCTCCTCAGTTGAACCGACCGCGCACATCATCAAAGATTGCTTCGGCCTGCTTCACATAATTATGAAGCATTTGGTTGGCACGCGCGTTAATCGTTTCCGCGTATGCACGATCCTGCATGGATTTTGTATTGATAAACACATTCAGGCTCGCGCCTTCTAACGCTGCGCGACAGACGGTTGCACCGACACCAGCATCGCTTATGGCCAATGTGCTGCCTTTTTCTGCAAACACAGCGATCAGATCCAGCGCTTGACAGCAGACTTCCATAATGGTCAGCGGAACTTGGGTTGCAGTGCGTAGCGCTGTTTCCATAATCTTGGCCTTTTCAACGCGCTGATCTTCTGTGTCCTTTGGCAGGCCATATGCCTTGGCTAATGGGGAAAAAGCCATGGCATCCTCATCCATCAGTGTGAGTAATTTTGCTTGTAGTTTGGCGGATTCCGTCATGAGACCAATGATCTCAGGTTCCACATCAGCATATTTTTTCTTACCGATGGTTAAAGAACCAACCATGTTACCAAGTGCAATTCCAACCGCGCCGACGAGTGCGCTGGCACCGCCGCCGCCGGGAACAGCATCTTTGCTGGCAAGTATATCCGTGAATGCCTCGATTGTCAGGGTCTTGAACTCCATTTGTTTTACTCCCTTAGAACAAACCGGAAATCTTACCGGTTTCGTCCACATCGATACGTTCCGCTGCCGGAACCTTGGGTAGGCCAGGCATCGTCATAATATCGCCGGTCAAGGCAACGATAAAGCCGGCGCCTGCGCTGACCTTGAGGCTGCGCACATTGACGGTGAAGCCCTTTGGCGCACCCAACAGCGCTGGATTATCAGAGAAGCTGTACTGGGTCTTGGCCATGCAGATTGGCAGATTTCCAAGGCCGAGCGCAGTCAGCGTTTCCGCCTGCTTCTTGGCTAAAGGCGCAAGAATTACATCATCGCCATGATAGACTTTCTTTACGATAGCAGTGATCTTGTCTTCAATGGAACCATCCAACTCATAGCTAAAGGAGAAGTTGTTCGGCATGTCGCACAGACGCACAACCTCTTTGGCCAGCTCGATACCACCTTTGCCGCCCTTGCCCCAAACTTCTGACAGAGCCACGTTGACACCCAATTTTTTGCACTTGTCCTCGACCAGCTTAAGTTCGGCTTCGGAATCAGTTGGGAAGCGGTTGATGGCGACTACGCAGGGGAGTTTGTAAACATCCGTTATGTTCTGCACATGTTGAAGCAGGTTGGGTAACCCTTTTTCAAGGGCCGTTAAGTTTTCGTTGTTCAAATCAGCCTTCGGTACGCCACCGTGAAGTTTGAGTGCGCGAACGGTGGCAACCATAACGACTGCATCCGGCTTAAGACCGGCCATACGGCACTTGATATCAAGGAACTTTTCTGCGCCGAGATCAGCGCCGAAACCGGCTTCCGTAATGGTGTAATCTGCCAACTTCATGGACATCTTGGTGGCGGTTACCGAGTTGCAGCCGTGAGCGATGTTGGCGAACGGTCCACCGTGGACAAACGCAGGTGTGTGCTCAAGCGTCTGCACGAGATTCGGCTTGAGCGCGTCCTTGAGCAGCGCAGCCATGGCGCCTGCGGCATGCAGATCGCCTGCGGTGACTGGCTTTTCCTCATAGGTATAACCAACGATCAGGCGGCCAAGGCGAGCCTTTAGATCATTGATATCACTGGACAGACAGAGAACTGCCATGATTTCGCTTGCAACGGTGATGTCATAGCCATCTTCACGCGGCACGCCGTTGGTGCGACCGCCAAGACCGTCCGTGACGAAGCGAAGCTGACGGTCGTTCATATCGACACAACGGCGCCATGTGATGCGTCTTGGATCGATATTCAGACTGTTGCCCTGATAGATGTGGTTGTCAAGCATGGCGGCAAGTAGATTGTTAGCAGCTCCGATTGCGTGAAAGTCACCGGTAAAATGCAGGTTGATATCCTCCATGGGGACAACCTGCGCATAGCCACCGCCAGCTGCGCCGCCCTTGACACCAAATACCGGCCCGAGGGAAGGTTCGCGCAGAGCGACCATGACATTCTTCCCGATCAGTTTAAGACCATCTGCGAGACCAACCGTCGTGGTGGTTTTGCCTTCGCCGGCAGGCGTAGGTGTAATGGCAGTGACAAGAACCAGCTTACCATCTTTGCGATCGGATTCTTTCAAAAGGCTGTAGTCCAGTTTTGCCTTATAACGCCCATACATCTCCAAGTACTTTTCATCAATGCCGGCTGCTTTTGCAATCTCAGTGATGGAAAGCATTTCTGTTTCTTGTGCAATTTCAATGTCTGATTTGTAGCTCATCGTGTACCTCCATTTTACTATTGTTGCCTTGCGGCTTATTTCACATGCAGGCAGGCGCGAACGTCTCCCAGCATATACAGGGAACCAAGTGCACAAACAATCCCATTTTCTCCAGCGGTCTGAATTGATTTCAAAACGCCTTCCTTCACGTTTTCACAGGCAGAAGCTGTGTAACCAAGCTCGAAAAGGCGCACCGCAAGCTCTTCTGCAGGCATTGCGCGTGGGTTGTCTGGAGTAACCGTAATGAATTCTTTGGCCACAGGGCCAAGTTGTTCGATCATATGTGGAATATCTTTGTCGGCCATAATACCGAGGAGGAACACTAATTTTCGATCGGGGAAATGCATGCGGATGCTATCGATCGCTGCTTCAATGCCTTGTGGATTATGTCCGCCGTCGGCGATGAACAGAGGATTCCGTTGTAAAATTTCAAATCGGGCTGGCCACTTTACACCGGAAAGTCCTGCGCGCACGGCCGCCTCAGCCAGCTGCCAACCTTTTTTACGTAGCAACTCCACAGCGGTCAGTACAACCGCAGCGTTATGAACCTGATAACTGCCGATCAATCCGCAATTCAGCGCCTTATATTCTCCAAAATCAAACGTCAAATGATCCAGGGACACCGATACATTGTGAATCTGTGTATGGTCGGTCACAACAAGGTGCGCGTGGCGCAGTTCACATGTTTTGAAAAATACTGCATCAGCTTCCTCATTCAGGCCATAAATAACGACATCGCCGCCCTCTTTGATGATGCCCGCTTTTGCGTTTGCGATATCGGTTATGGTGGGACCAAGTTCTCGTGTATGATCTAACCCAATGTTTGTAATAATGGCAAGTTCCGGCACATCAATCACGTTGGTACTGTCCAGCTCACCGCCCATTCCGACCTCCAACACGACAATATCGCAGTCATGACGTTGAAAAAATTGCAGGGCAATCACCGTGATGAGCTCAAATTCGGTTGGATGATCTGCCATTACATCTGCGGCGGGCTTCAATTGCTCGGTTAGCATGGCCAATTCATCGTCCGCAATGGGCTCACCATTAATGGCCATACGTTCGTTAAAACGGTTGATATACGGGGAGGTATACATACCTACTTTGTAGCCTGACTGCTGTAAAATCGCACTGAGCATCACTACGGTTGAACCTTTTCCGTTCGTGCCGGCAACATGGATAATTTTCATACCTTTTTCAGGGTGACCTACGCGGTCAAGCAACTCACGAGTGCGCTCAAGGCCTAGATTACTGCCGCGCCAAGTTACGTGATGAATATAATCGAGTGCCTCAGCATAGGTCATGGCATGGGTAGATGGGGACTTTTCGATAGTTGCTGCAACAGGTTTGGCAAGGATGCGGGTGCCGATAAACCGGTGGATGCAATATACAAGCAGTGTGTTTAGCATGGCAATGCTGAGCGTTGGAAGGATACGCATGGCCAGTATCCCGGTAAATGGAATACCAACCAACCAGGAGAGTGCAAGACTCTTCCAAAGCAGAGATCCAATGATTTCACTAGGCAGTATGATGGTGGCAATACGCCGGATTGATACATCGGACTTAATTCGTTTTCGAAGCAAACCAGACAAGATACCAATAAGAATATAGCCCAATGTCAGCGGCGGATAATAGGCCCCAGCTGTTGGAAACAGAATGGTGCCAAGAATATCAGCAAAGCCACCGACAATTCCACCAACAAATGGCCCAAACCACAGACCTGCCAAAAGAATAGGTACGCTGTCAATGGACAGCCGGATGGATGGCGTTAATTGCACCATGAGGAACTTCGACAGGACTACCTGCAACGCAATAAACATCGCGCACAGTACAAGCATTTTAGTGGTGATTTTTTTCATTTACACATCCTCCTCTCCCTGATACTACACGGATAAGAGGCCGTCATGCTTAGCAATTTGGGCGCTCAGCTTTCGTGCAGTAGCGGACGCGATACTGTACCGCAAACGCCTGGCTCTTGCGAGCCTGCGTTTTTCGTGCAACGGCGACTTCCCATCCGTAGCCACTTAACGCACAATATCTACTCTACGTGCTGTTGCTTTTCATGGAAAGAACAACATAAGAAACATGGTTCAGAATGTTTTAAAATAACACCCACAGAAGTATAACACAAAACCTGTTGGAAACAACAGGTTTAATGGATTATTCTTCTGATAAATATGAAAAAGTTCGTTAATATCTCTTAAAATACGATTGTTGCCAAGTTGGTAGGTTTAAACAAAAAAATAACATGATATGATCAATATCAACATTTGTCTACCATTGTGACCGATTCAACCATCTCTTTGACAGTACTGATGATCACATCGCCGACAACCGCCATATCCTCTGCGGAGAACGCAAATGGAAAATCATCCGAAAATAGGATTTGAGAGGAAGGAGGAAATTCCTCGTCACCTGCCCAGAGTGCAAGCCGCAATCGGTGACAATTCAAGAACTGAATATCAAAACCAATGTCACCAAAGCGTATTTTTTCAGCACCCAACTGCTCCATGGCCGCAGCAAATTGAGATAGTTTATGCCCGAATGAAAATGCAAGTCGCTGAATACAGCGCCCTTGAAAATTCGCCTGATAAACATCGCCCCACGGCATTTCCCGATAGGCCAGATATTTGCCTGTGCCGGAAACATCCCTTCCCTCCAGCAGGTAACGGATCAAGAGCAGCTTTGCCGCAGCGCTGGTGCGTGCGCAGACATCTGCAACGGGCGTACCATCGGCGTTCAGCAATGCGAAGTTTGGCCATGCAACACGCAAGGTACGACCGATCAGTGTCAGCGAAAAAGTCTGCGTAATGGGATCATACGGGACGTTGCAACGCGCGGCGATTGTGAGGGGAGCCGCATCTTGAAAACGGGTTGCATAATATTGCATAGGAATTTCGTCCTTGTGATTCACTGGATTTATGTGACTTTGTTCCATATTAACGTTCGACTCCTTTCACAGAGGGGAATAGGTGCATATCAGTATGCGGCAAAAAGCATGCGGCTACAAATGCATCCATATAGTGTGGCTCGGTACTCAACTCTAGATAGGTCATACTGCGCGCAACCTCCGAAAGTTTTTGCCTGGCATCCATACTCATCAGCATGGCGTAAGCGCCGATAAGTGAGGAGTTACCGATGTAGTGAAACTTTTCCCGGGCAATATCCGGAAACATGCCGATGCGCACCGCGTTTTCCATGTTGATTCCGCTGCCAATTCCCCCGGCTACATACACACGATCAATGACCGATACATCCATATCCAGTGAATTAAGCATCGTCTGTATAGCGGAAAAGATCGCGCCTTTTGCGCGGATGAAGTTGTCGATGTCCACTTCGGTAATTGTTACAGCCCGCGGACTGCCCGTACAATCGCGATTTGCAACCACATAGCAGGCTGAGCCATGTTCGTCAATCATGATTCGCGCACCTTCGCGCACAAACTGACCCCTTGCATTGATGATCCCTGCTGTAAACAGCTCTGCAATACAATCGATGATGCCGCTGCCACATAGACCGATGGGTCGACCGCCGCCAATGACGCTCAGTGTCGGTTCCATGGAAACCGCATCAATCTGGAGAGCCTCGATGGCGCCATCGGTCGCGCGCATGCCGCAACTGATATCGCCGCCTTCGAACGCAGGCCCAGCTGAACAGGCGCAACTCATGAGAAATTCTTTGTTGCCGAACACCAACTCACCGTTTGTTCCGAGATCGATGAACAACGAAAGTTCCTGCCGATGCCAGATGAGACTTGCCAATGTGCCCGCCGTGATATCGCCGCCTACATAGCTTCCAATATTGGGCGCCAGGGTGATGGTAGCGGCCTCACTTGCGGGCAGACGTAGCACTTGCGCTGATATAGGGGCGCAGGCAAAGAACGTAGGAATATAGGGTTCTATTCGCAGAGGGTTAGCATTGATGCCAAGCAACAGATGCTCCATGGTTGTGTTGCCGGCAATGCAACCATGATAGACATGGTCAGAGGGCACGTTTGCTGCCTGATAGAGATTCTTGAGCATAGGCAGAAGCGTTTCCTCTATAATCGCGGTTTGCAGATGATCCTTTCCGCCGTTTTTCTGTTGTTCCACAATACGGTTGATGACATCTGCCCCATAGCGAATCTGTCCATTGCCAGCGGATGCTTTGGATAGAATTTCACCTGTTTGTAGATTGACCAAAATACCTGTGACGCTGGTGGTGCCAATATCTATCGCCAAGCCGCAAACGGGAATACGGTCATCCATGTGCAATAGATCCAGAAGGGTTGCGCCAGTTTCGTTTTTTTCGATCACGCAGCGAACTGAAAAATCACTTGCTCGCAGTACGTCCGGCAGCTTCTGAAGCACCGAATAGGGGAGAAGGATCGTATGCACGGAGAGAGCACGTTCCAATGCACGGCAAATACGCTCGTTATCCGGCATGGTGTCGGACAGCGTGGGTTTATCCAAAGTAAGTGAAAGCATAGTAATAGCGCTGCTAAAACACAGCCCCGCTTGCCGCAGTTCCGCACGCAATCTATCAAAAATCAAAATCTCCGCGCCACTGCTCAGATCTGCAACTTTCATTCGGCTCTTGTAGGCGCTTGAGATATCCGGCACCAGGACAGTCACGTTATCCGTAACCTTGGTTAAGCAGGCCAGCCGCCAGCCATCGGCGTATTCATTGTCCGACAGATGGCGTGTTTGCTCCGAGTCAACCGTGCCGGAGAGCAGTTTAATGCGGCATTTTCCGCAGGAGCCATTGCCCGAGCATGGCGCATCGATAGCGACGTTGGCCTTCTTGGACAGCTCCAGTAAATTTTCACCAAGGGCGGCGAAGATTGTTGTTTCCCCGCCGCCCTCGTTTTTATAAGTGACTGAATACATGGATTATTTGTAGAACCTTTCGTTCATTACATCAAGGGCTCCATGTTCAACGCAGGATGACCCTTGCTGGACAGGAACGCCATGACGGCCTCGGAATCAGTGGCAATGCTTTCGTCACAGATCATATCTGAGAAGTTATCAATGCCATAAATTTCTTTGGCGGTTTTGTTCAAGCGGGAAGCAACGTCATCCTTGAGTTCCTTAGGCATCCATACAATCCGCTCAAGTCCGCCTTCGGCGCTGATGAACTTTTTGCTAGCGATAAAGTGGCGACCATGTCCCATGAAACCGGGGGTCTGTACACCACCGCCCGTCATGCTGGCTAACTCACCAAAGGTCATACCGGTGGGGGTCATGCCTTTATACTCGCGGTTGACGATGACGACACCGTTGGATTCCGGCATGATTCCGCAGATGCATTCGAAGCAACCGCAGCTTGTCATCGGGTCTTCCAGCAGGGAATACAGGGTAACCTGTTCAACCGCACCGTGGGTAGCGTCCTTAACGATTCGGTTGACTTCGGTGTATGCACCCTTCTTTTCGTCCATGCAGCCAATCTTGGCAATGGGCTGGCAAGGGCCGGTGGGGGTAAGCTCCTTGGTGGCCTTTGCATCCAACCACGAAACGGCACCGCACAGGCCAAGACGTTCAGGCGTGACCACGCAGCAGTGGGATGGTGCGAAGGACTGACACAGAATGCAGGTATAGAACGTATCTACGCTCTCATCTGTCATGGCGGCGAGACGGTCATCGCGGGCATTGTAACGTGGCATGGCTTCCTTTGCAAGAATCTCCTCAACCTTGGTTTTGTCGGTAATCAGAGTGATCTGGCATTTATCGACCACGCTGTCAAACTCATCCATGATCATGTGGTACAGCACTTCACCGAAATCTTTCAGTTTCAGACCTTTTTCCTTTGCTTCAAAGCTGACGCGGATGCGGAAAAGGTTGCGTTGGCCGGTGTGCATCACACCTTCCATGTAGTTGAACCAGTGGTGAATCTTCCGCTCAATGACCGGTTCAAAGTCAGACTGCATCTTGGCACCGCAAACTTCCACGTAGGTGGCAAGAGGCAACTGCAACGGTGCGTCTCCATCCAGATCTGGACCAATCACCTGAATTTGGTGATCGGTAATAGTTGCTGCATCCCGCATCAACACAATTTCGCAGGTTGGATTCTTTGTGGAACTAAATTCAGCATACATATCGTTCTTACGGATGATTTCGCCTTCAAACGCAGCAGCAAATGCCACAGGAATCGGTAAATCCTTGGATTTTATCTTGATGTTGCGCAGCTCTAGCGATGTTTTAACGGTGTCCTCATGATCTGTCACAGAGACAAGCGCACCGGGAACCTGATTCTCTCCCAGATCCACGTCCACAATGACGGGAAAGCCCAACGCTATTGCACCTGCGCCCGCAGATACAACCACTTCATTCAGTGCACCAAAAGTATTGACAAACGCTGGCACGCGAGCCTTGGTGTAGGCAAGCAGCGCACCAAGATCGCCAGCCGGCACTGCGCCGAAAATCAGTGCAGCACGAATAGCCACGGTGACAACATGGATGACGGCGGTTACGTCATGACCCAAAGGTACCACGCGGAACTCAAGACCAACTTTTACGCCCTCTGCATTAATTTGGTCGATTACATCACCAATGAGAAAGGTCAGGATGCCCTTGGATTGATAATCCTTGACCACCTTGGCCACGTCCTTTGAATTTTCCGCTTTGCCCAATACAACGGCTACGCCGGGGATATCTCCGGTGACGAGGGGAACGCCCAGAGAACGGATGATGGGATCGGGTACGAAACCGATGCCACCCTCGTTTGCATAGGGGGTCGCTCCGCCAACATACTTGAGACCTTCAATAATTTCCGCACCGACGGCGGTCGCAAGGCCTGCATTCAGCGCTTCTCCGAGGTCTTCTTTGTTTGAAATCAGACTTTTGAGT
This sequence comes from Clostridia bacterium, assembly GCA_036651815.1. GTDB lineage: Bacteria > Bacillota > Clostridia > Christensenellales > CAG-138 > JAVVXB01. The sequence continues at coordinate 50,239 of JAVVXB010000011.1, read as the reverse complement.
ACGCCAACGCAGGCGGGTAGGTCACCAAGTTTCGTTACCTTGACGCCCGTTGCGGCAAAGATGGTTGGAAAGAAGTAGGCCGTGTCAGGGAAAGCAACCTTTTGTTCAGCGCCATATTTTGCTATGGCGTCGTTCACCGCACCCTCCGTGAGTCCGGCAACTGCATTAGAACCTGCATAGATCAGATCTGTTAATACACTCATGATAGCCTCCTTGGTTATTCTGTGGCAGAATCGCTGCCTAAATTACGTTCAGATGGCGTTACGACGGCTGTACTCCAGCATTTTATGAGGGTATTAGTCGGCGTACAGGCGTTCTTCCTATCGCTAGATCTCGAGGAAAGAATCTGCGTAAAGATTGTTGTTCTTGATGATATCGCAGGATTTGATGGTCTCCATCAACCTGAGATCGCAGGGATTGACGATTGCACTGGTTAGCCCATTCATCATTGCCATGGCGAGCATGGCACTGTCCATGATCGGGCGTATGTGCTTGGGCATACCATTACTGACATTAGACAGGCCGCCCGTCGTGTTGAAGCCCATGTCGGAGAACATCTTGATGGCATCCAGCACGTCAACCTGTTTGTCCTGCATGCCCTTGATGACGAGAAACAACGGATCAAACCAGAGATCTTCAGCTTCCATGCCATGTTCCATACCGCGCTCGAGCAGTTCCTGACAATAGCCCATACGCTCATCGTTATCGGAAGGGACACCAGCTTTTGAACAGAGCGCGATGACAATGGCGTCATTGGCTGCAGCAAGATCAACGTTCTCAATACGGTCGCCCGCGTCTGCGGAGTTGACAATCGGCTTGCCCTTTGTACGATTATAAACCGAAATACCGGCTTCGATGGCTTTTTTATTGGAGGTGTCGAGGCACAGCGGCACATTGTTAAAGTGATCCTGTAGCAGCTTCACTGCCCATTTCATCAGATCTTCACCCTTGCTTTCGGCAGGTCCGATGTTGACATCGAGGTAGGTTGCGCCTGCATCCAACTGCTCCTTTGCGCGCTTAAGGATTGGCTCAGGATTTTTGGTGTTCATAGCCTCGCGGATTGCGGGGGAGATGCAGTGAATCCGCTCACCAATGGTGATAAATTTGCCCATCGTATGCGTCCTCCTACTTTATTTATCCAAGTTTTTCAGGAATTTAACTACCTGAATGGCTTCGTTGGGACCAACGACGATTTTCCAACCGGGTAGTTTTTCTTCGATTTCGCCTTTCAATACGGCAACCTTGCCAGGAATGACGAGGGTGCGGTTCTTAATCTTATTTTCGATTTCGAATTCATCAAAGTATCGTTTTAACGAAGAAGCCGAAAGTTTACCGGCAGCCCAAGCGGTGAGGACAGAATATCCGCCTGCATCGCTGATGAGTAGATTAACCGGCATCGCGCTGCGCTCAATTTCGCCGGAAACGACGAAGTAGGTCAGTGCGAAGTCAACCGTGGTAAGGCAGGGCGCGTTCTCATCGGCTCCATTCATCGGGTAGATGCCAGGGGCAACCTTCATTGGTTTCTGCGGATCGGTAAAGATATTCTGACGCAGGCCATACAGCGGTAGCGCTTCAGCATAGGTCATGCCGCCCATTGCAATGATGGAGCCATATTTCAAGGTGAATATGGAGGCCAGAGCTGCTTGCGTAACTGCATCATCAGGCGCAAGTTTACCAACATTGACGAATGAAGGATAACCAAACGTACGGTCATTGTTTTTGAGTGCTGCGGAACGGATCTGGACGGCATTAGCAAATGCGTCCTTGATGGAGGTGGTGCCGACGTCGAGAATCAGATTCTTGTTTCCGGCTGCTTCCAGTTTGGCAACGGTATCATACAACTCGGATAGGGAGGGGGCGGAGACGCCCAGCACAATTCCCGCTTGTTTTGCGACGGCATTCATCGATTCCCAGTTGTCAGGGTTGGCACCTAGCAGGACTGGCTTGTCCGCCGCGACCAGTGAAACCGCTTCATTGGCAACGTCCGGACAGTCGCATTCGAGCACTAGGCAGCGGCCAAGCGCGGAAGCTTTTTTGATCAGCGTGAAAAAATGTTCCTTGTCTGTACTGGGGTTTGCGCACTTGACATGAATGAGTTCCACATACATACGCTCGCCGATGCGTTCATAATCCACATGAGGAATTTCAGCCAAAATCTTGTCGGCTTTGGCATCGTCCATGCAGGTGCAGACCGAGACTGCAAAAAGATTTTTGGAAACCAGCGTTTTCTCGTGTCGGAACAGTACGGTTTCACCGCCGAGTGTATGTTCGTTATGACCGGTGCCAATTTTAATTGACTTCATTGGTGGCGCGGTGGCTTCGCTCAACTGGGACTTTACATCGTCAGTAAGGTGAGGGCATTTGTCCAGAGACATGGCGCCCTGCGCTACTTTCATGGCAAAAGCCATACAGGTCGGGCTACCGCAGTCTTTACAGTTTGTTTTCGGGGTCAGTTTAAAAATATCTAAGCCTTTGAGTGCCATAATTTATTCTTCTCCTTTGCCTGCTTACATCAGTGCGTCGATGAGCGCGGAAATCTTTGCCACCGACGTCGGGTGCTTGAGGATCACTGCGTTGCTGCCGGAGGCAAGACACGCGCTGGCTGTAACAACTTCCATCTGGATGCCACGCTGTTCGAGACTGCCCCATTCAGGCATATCCTCTTCGGACATCACGGCTTCCTTCACGGACCAGGCTTCCATACCGACGGGCGTGATGATGGGCATTTGCAACATAGCGTCGTTCTGACTGAGGGCTGCTGCGGTCACACGATCCAGAGTGGACGCAACATACTCAAAACCATATCCTGCGGCGGCACTACCGAGATTCATGACGATGCTCTCTGACTTAATGCCAAGCTGGGACATCAGAACATTAAGCTGTTTGGCAAGGTTGATATCAACGGCGGATTCAGCACCGACCTTATGGCCGTATGCAAGACCAGCGGATGCGCCGACGCTCTTGTAATCTTCTTCGCGTGCGGACAGTACTAGAATATTCTTACCCTGTAAAGCTTCCGCAACGGCGTTGAACAGCAGTGTATCTTTATCGACGTTTTTGCAGCCGGCAATGACGAGTGGCAGGTCGATGACATCGGATACATCTTTGACCAGCTTAACGCAGTCTTCAATGGAGGTGTCCTCTCCATTCGGATCAGCGCTATCTAGGCGAAGCGTTAGAAATGACGCGCCCGGCATCACGGCTGCTTTTTTTGCCATGTCGACGACGGACTTGCAATCTGCATAGTAGTTCTTAATGCCTTCTGCAAGGACATTTTCGAGGCCGAGGTCGGAAATTTCTACGCCGACCTTGGGGGCATTGACAATGGGCGCATCAAACGTATGGAACGGTAGCACGTTTTCACCGCCAAGGGTCAGTTTTTTTTCTCCGACACCAAATTCCACCGTGTTGATGGCTGCGCCAAAGGCTTGTGGTTTTCTCGTGAATGGCATATTGACTATTGTCCTCCTTACTGTGGTATAGGAAATTATTTTGGAAAAAGAATCGTTGGTGCCAACGAAGCTTGGGTGCGCTTACAGAGCAAGTTTTCGAATGAGCTGAGAAAGTGCGAGCTTTATTGGAGAATCCTCAGGTACGCTGGCGCTGGGTTTTCCCGCACAGTCGTACTGATACACGGCGTCGTCCTGCGGAAGAATGCCAAGCAAATCCAACTGCTGATTTTGAATTTCTTCGAGCACGCCATCGTCCAGCACACCATTGGGCGCACGGTTAACAATCAACTGCATGACCCTGGGTTTGAGATTCAACTCGTTTACCATCTCTTGAATACGGCCGACGGCTTGAATACCGCGACGAGAGCAATCTGAAACGAGCAGCAGAATGTCGATGGAAGGCAGTGTCCCACGACTGATGTGTTCTAGTCCCGCTTCGTTGTCAACAACCACATAGCGGTAGTTGCCGGAAAACTTCTCAACCTGTGCCTTCAGTACGCCGTTGACATAACAGTAGCAGCCTTTGCCCTGCGTGCGACCCATTACTAACAGATCATATTCATCTGCTTCGATTAGTGCGGAATTAAACATGAATTCGGCATATTCCTGCTTGGTCATGCCAGCCGGGATGGGCGATGGGTCTGTGATGTCGGCACGCGCAATGTTCTCACGGATATCGCCGAGCGTCATCCCAACATCTACACCTAGCACCTCGTTGAGATTGGCATTGGCGTCTGCATCTACGGCAAGAATTGGACCTTTGCCGGATTTGGCAAGATATTCGATCAGCATGCCGCAGGTTGTAGTTTTGCCCGTGCCGCCTTTACCGGCGACAGCGATGGTAATAGGGGTCATACGATTGATCTCTCCTTATTGTTACATTGCATGCGTAATGTTTTTTTCGCGCATGACGGTTTCGGGATCAGCTTCCGCGAAAGAAAATGTCCACTATACACGAATGCCGGACATATGAAGGATATCCGAAACATCCTGATACTTATTGAGTGAATAGATGTGCAGACCATTGATGCCAGCATCCATGAAGCGATAGATCTGCGCTACCGTGTATTCTTTACCGGCCTTTTTGAAATCATCAGGATTGCTGCCATATTTGCCGATGATAGCCGCCAATTCCTTTGGAATGGAGCATCCGTTGGACACGGTCATACGAATAATGGGATCTTTGCTCAAAACAGGCATGAGACCAACAACGATTGGTAGTTTGATGCCAGCTTTGCGAATACGCTCCACAAAACGGGTATATGCGTCCACATCGTGACATAGTTGGGTCATGAGATACTCGGCACCATTGTCCTGCTTGGCGCGGAGGTGCGCAATGTCTTCATCGAAAGTAGCTGCTTGAATGTGTTTTTCCGGATAACAGGCGGCAGCCAGACAGAAATTCGGATGATTTTTTTTGATAAACGCAATCAGCGCATCTGCATGTGCAAAATCTCCACCGGTGCCGGTCCAGTCAGTGGGCAAATCGCCGCGCATGGCTAGAATATTGGAAACGTCAAGATCCGTATATTCCTCCATGGAACGCGTGATATCCTCACGTGTGTTGCCGATGCATGTAAAGTGAGTCAGTGCTGCGGCACGACCAGCTTTTTGAATGGCACCCACGATCTCTGTGTTGCGGCCCTTGTTCGTGCCGCCCGCGCCATAGGTGCAGCTGATGAAATCAGGGCGAAAATCATACAGGTGTTCGATGGTATCC
>JAVVXB010000011.1:0-45057 GCA_036651815.1 Clostridia bacterium | reverse complement strand
TTCAATCGGCTGATCAAGCTTCGGGGGAAATACCTCGAATGAGAAAGACATACGTTTGGGAAATATTTCACTGATTTTCATGCTGTTTTACCTCCTTACAGTTCAGTAAATGAAAATTGTTGCAGCAGTCCTGCACATTCAACGTGTAGAACAATCGTACCGTCAGAAAGGAGATCCTCTTCAATTTTTACATTTTCACCTTTCACAATACTGCGCACATAGGCGGCGGGATCGGCCAGCGCTACTTCTTCAATCGACACATCGCGCATCTGATTGCCGGAGCAGGCATTGTAGATCTCGCGCACCATTTCATAACACTTCATTTGTGGCCATTCCTATTCCTTGTTCATTCTGCACGCAATCAATGACCACATAGCCATTGATGAGATCAGCAGTTTGGATTGTTCCGTGAAAGGTATGGGTACTCTCCAAGATGTCAGTCAGCGTAACGGAATTGCCATTCACTTCGATTAAGCGAACGTTTTTCATTAAAACTCGGTCATCCTGCTTTGCATGGTCATATACAGTAGATAAACACATGGGATAAACTCCTCACTTCATTGAAGCAATCACTTGACTCAATCGCTCATTTCCTTTTTGATAGTCTTCCACACAATGCAGCAGATTGTGCGCGGAGTCGTGCAGATCAAGCGCGTCTAACTTTCCGGCAAGCTCATTCAACTCTTCCGTATGGTGGACGTTGTGTTCCAGCATAAACTTTAATAGCGCAGTGGTTTCCGCAAGATTTGGCACTTCGTCCGGATGCGGATGCGTATGGGTATGATCGTGACCATCGTGCATAATCAATAAACTCCTTATTTCATTATTTCAACAAATAGCAACTGGTGTAGGCAATCGTATTGGGGCCATAATAATAAGGCAACCCGTTTTCACGGCAAACATCTGTGACCAGCAGTCCATTGGCTTCCATGGAAGAAAAAGCTTTTCCAGGGAAACGGCAGGGTGCATCAGGATAAGCACAGACTTCGCAGATGCGACATCCGCCTGAGCCTAAAGCAAGCAAACTGGGATAAATTGTACGAAGAGAATCAGATAGTTTTATAAAGTTATCCTTATGCCGCTTTTCAGCCGCCATCATGGACTCGATATCCATGGAATCTTCCAATTCACCAACCGTTTGTACGATCAACCCAGTATGGTAGTTGCGAATGCGCTGCTCACAGTCAGTTAGTGTACCGCATCCTGGCGGACATGTCCAGCAATGATTGTATTTTCCACACTTATTGCTTGCGCACATTTCGCGTACTTCCGGCAGAAGTTTGAGCGTTTCAACTTTGAGCGGCGCGGTATGCGAAAAACCGAGAGCAAGCGCTTGCTGCATAATTTCTGCGATGGTCATGGGTTCTCCTTTTCTGGGAAAGCAAGTTCCTCAACAAAACAATCCTGAAAATCCACGCGGGTGGCAAGCTCTAAAAATGTCGTACCTGCCGCCAATTGCTTGGATTCTTCGTAAAGCGCTGCGTTCAGCGTGCAAATTTTTGCGCCCTCGCCAGCAGCATTGCCAATGCTTTGGATACGACTACTCAATATGGCAGGCAGAAGGCCGATTCCACATGCACTGCGTGCGTCCAGATAGTTGCCAAAGGCACCAGCAATCAGAACGCGGTCGATATTTTCTAATGGAATGCCGATCGTATTTGCCATGAGCCGAATCCCGGCGGCCATGGCTGCCTTGGCAAGCTGCATTTCTCGAATGTCCTTTTGTGTAAGGACGATGGCTGTACCATTGGCGCTGTTGAGCGTATCAACGATGACGATCGCAGGCTTGCCGTCCACCTCCACAATGCGGTCAGAAAAAGCGCCGTCGCAGTCGATGCAACCGGAAGAATCCACCGTGCCGCATGCAAGCAGCTGCGCGATGAGATCCACAAGTCCGCTGCCACAGATGCCAACTGGCTTACAACCGCCGATGACAGAGTAGGAGAGCAAACCATTTTCAAGCCAAACATGATCGATTGCGCCAACGGTGCCTCGCATACCACAATGGATAAGGGCACCTTCAAAAGCGGGGCCAGCTGCGGTTGAACAGGCGATCCGGCGCTGGCGGTTGCCAAGCACCAGTTCACCGTTGGTACCAATATCGATGATTAGACTTGTGCCACTGAATGACGGAAAATCGGTCGCAACTAGGCAACCAACGGTATCAGAACCGACAAAACCGGCTATGTTGGGCAATAATTGAATTTGTCCGTTTTGATGGATTGTCAAGCCCAACGAATCTGCGCGTACGCAAACAGCCTGCCGAATTACAGGATTATAGGGTGCATGGACAAGTGAAGCGGGAGAAAGTCCCAGCAGCAGATGATGCATGCAGGTGTTGCAGACGACGGTACATTGATTTATATCCGTGTGTTGAATATTTGCGATGCCGCACACTTCGTCAATCAGTGCATTCATCGCACTGACTACGGAGGATTGCAGGTCGTTTCCACCATGCTCCATGGCATAATTGGATCGGGCAATGACGTCCGCGCCGAATGACGTCTGGGGATTGAGCATACTGGAAACGGCCTTTTGCTTACCGGAAAGACCATCAAGCAGATAACAAACGATTGTCGTTGTTCCAATATCGAAAGCACATAGATAGGGATGAGGGGAGGTAGCTGAAAGATCAATCAGCTGCCCGCCAAGTAGGGTTGCAAACAATTGTCCACCGGTTTGTCTGCGCAGATGATACAACTTAGAAACGAGTGGAAGCGGGGGTTGAATAGATGCGTCCAATTGAGCTGCGGCACAGAACAGCTCCCATTCGGAACGCTCATCACCGATATCAGGATTGTTCAGCTGTACGGAAACAATTTGACACGATGGTGCAAAGGGGACTTGCCGGTCAAACCCAGTGGTTAATATAGCAGCTTTTCCGGCTTTTGGAATCCGAACGATCATATCCGAATCTACGTAGGTGAGACAAGCTTTTTGGGAAACTGTTTTGCCATTTATCGTAACGTCCACCATGCATTTTCCGCAGGTGCCGTTTCCACCACAAAATGCATCACTCATCACATCACAAATACGGGCAACATCGTAGATAGATGCACCTTCGTTTGCGGTTACACGGATGTTTTCCGGCAAGAAGAGTATGCTGTATGAATTTGACATAGGTTTTACGCGGTGGCCCTCCTCGTAAGAACTTTCCGGAGTTGACAGAAGCATATACATATTTCTGTCAACTCCGCTGGATAAGTCGCTTGGTTATGCGACGAGTTCTTTTGCCTTGGTGGCGGCGGAGGCAGCATCTGAACTATAGGCATCTGCACCGATTTCAGTTGCAAATTCTGCAGTGATGGGCGCACCGCCGACGAGGATCTTAAAGCTGTCGCGGTTTTCGACTTCGTTGAGTGCCTTGACGGTGTTGCGCATGGCGGGCATGGTTGTGGTCAACAGCGCGGACAGTGCCACGATGCGGGCATCCGGGTTTTCCTTGACAACTTCGATGAATTTTTCAATCGGGACATCGACGCCTAGATCAATGACTTCGAATCCTGCGCTTTCAATCATCATGCCAACAAGGTTCTTACCGATGTCGTGCAAGTCGCCTGCGACGGTACCAAGGATAACTTTTCCGTTGGCACCTGCCGCACCGGAAGCTAGATGAGGCTTCAGTACTTCCACACCCTTCTTCATTGCGCGGGCAGCAACGAGCATTTCCGGCACAAAAATGTCGCCTTTGGAGAAACGTTCGCCGACGATGGCCATCGCATCAATCATTCCTTCATTCAGGATTGCGCCGGGATCTACACCCTCATTCAGAGCTTCAGTGACGAGATCACCAATCACTTTTGCCTTGCCGGCTTCAATTGCGGCTGCAATTTCTTGGATTTTAGACATGCTGGGATACCTCCATAATTATTATTTGTATGATTGTCTCTTTTAACATGGCTGCATTTGCCATGAGAAAAACATTATTTTTTGACGGGCCCAATCAGACCTTTGCGGAAAGCGCCGATGTAGTCAAGGCAGTATTCATCGGTTGCCAACAGTGCATCGGTTGCGTAGATCATGCCAAGCATGTCCCGGTTAGTGGGGTCGACGATGGCACTATCCATGCCGGCGTTCATGGCAAGCACCATAAAAGCTTGATTGATATTCTTTCTGGCTGGCAGACCGAAGGAAATGTTGGAAAGACCGCTGGTAATATGGATTGTTGGGTATTGCTTTTTAATTTCACGCGCACAGGCAGCAAATGTTGTCAGCGCTGTTTCGTCCGTGGAAAGCGTAACCACAAGTGGATCAATGTGCAGTCTGCTGGGGTCAATGTTGTATTCTTTGGCGCGTTTGATAATTCCTTCAAATACCTCGAGACGACGCTCAACAGAATCGGGAATGCCATGATCGTCACACAGCAGGGCTACGCATTGCCACTTGGTATTTGCGATAAGGGGAAAGATCGTGTCGATTTTATTCCCTTCCAACGAAACGGAGTTGATAAGACCCTCCTTCTTGCAAAAAGGAATCGCCGCCACCAAAGCTTGACAATTTGGGCTGTCTAGACAAATCGGAATGTCGGTCACGTCCTGCACCAGATCGACCATCCATTTGAGTGTTTCCACTTCTACGGAGACATCTACTGACGCACATACATCAATAAAAGTTGCATTCGCTTCCGCTTGAATACGCGCGCGCTCTTTCAAAAAAGTTTCATCACGTTTTGCGATTGCTTCTGCGACGATGGGAATGGAGCCGTTGAGTTTCTCACCAATGATGATCATATTGCTACCTCATATTCAAGATTTCGATATGTTCAAGTCTCTTTAGCAAATATTCTATCAAATCAACGCTCCGGTTGATATACAACATTGTATTGACAATCCGAAGAATATTTCATACACTTTGTAGCAGAGTTGGCAAGGAGAAGCATAAATGAAACTGAAAACTGGTGATCTAATCAAGGAACTGGAAAAATCTTTTCCGTGTGCGCGGCGGCATGTCGTATCGGAATCCATGGAAATCGATCGTCCGCTGTTCTATCGCGGTGGCGCTCCGGTGCAGGAGAATCGGATTTATATTTGTAATCGAGATGAACTTTCAGGGCAAACGACCATCATTAATGCATCGGTGCTGTTGCTATGTATCGGTGGAGAACGACTACCGGATATGGATTTATATCAAAATTTATGTGCTTATTCGGCAAGCATGGATCCCATGGATTTGTTTAATGCAGTACAGCGTATTTTTGACCGGTTTGACCAGTGGGATTTAACGTTGCGTGAAATTGTGGATCAGGATACAGATCTTAGCGAGTTGCTGAACCGCGCAACCTCCATGCTGCAAAATCCCCTGATGGTTTGTTCGGCAGATTATTCCATCATCGCACGTTCCAGCACCATTGAGGATCGTGCTGAACTTTCCGGCTCCCACATTTCCTTCAAGCTGATCAGTTCGCTCAAGATGGATACGCGTTTTCAGACAACCCGGTCACTGATGAAACCTTACCGTTATACGGAACAGATACATGGTACAGAATGTCTCTGTATCAATCTTTTTATGCGTGGAGAATTTGCCTATCGCATTCTGGTGGCAAATACGGAGCGGACGCTGGAATCCAGCGATGAAGCGATTCTCGAGCATCTGGCAGAATATGTACGTATGACTTTGACGGACAAACGATTTTCCGGTCAAATGTCTCTATCCGAGAATCGATCGCATCGGGCGGAGAACCTGCTTAGAAGTGCGATATCAAACGAGAAGATCGACTACATTCCGATTATCAACGGTTTGCTGGATATCTCTTGGTTGCCTTCGCACCAATACTGCTGCGTTACCATTAAGATTGGCTCTTTGGACTATCGGTCTCATACGGTGAAATTGTTGTGTAATCAACTAGAGGAACTGCTACCAAATGCCTGTGCATTCGAATACGAAACTAACATCGTTGTTATTATCAATCTCAATCTATTCGGGGGCAACGCAGAAGGTGTGATAAGCAAAATGGTCTATTTTCTACGTGATAATTTTTTAAAAGCTGGCGTTAGCAACGAATTCTCGGGGTTCGTTGATATGTATTACCATCACAAGCAAGCAATTATTGCATTGGATTTTGTAACGAGACAGCAGTCCTACAGATGGATTCTTCGGTTTGCGGATATTGCTCTCGACTATATGATTGAACAATGCATGCACGAGTTGCCGTTGCACGTTGTTTGCGCCAAGAATATTCTTAACATGAAAAATTATGATGAAGAGCATAATACCGAGTTCTACAAAACGCTCGAATGCTACATTGGCAATCGCTTCAACGCGTTGCAGACCGCTAAAGCGCTGTTCATTCATCGCAGCACATTCCTTTATCGAATGGAGCGTATCAAGGAAATGTTCAAGATTGATCTAAATAATGATGAAACACTACTATATACGCTCATCTCCATCAAAATGCTGGAATTGAGCAAATCTATGAAGCCAAGCATTGAATAATGCACCACTGCTTTGATAGGAACGTGCTTTATTTAGATATGCAGATGACGGTTGATGTGGTATGAATACAGGCCGGATATAACAAGCTAAAGAATGGTACGGGCATTTTCGTTGATCATAAAAAACATTTTAATGGGAGAGTATATGATGAAAAAAAGATGCTATATTGAGTTACCATTCATATTGATTGGAGCACTTCTTTTATTAGCTGGTTGCAGAAAGGTGAATTCAAATCAGCTTAATGTGATACCAGATAAAGCTGCAACGCAGGTTTATTCCAATCTTGTTACAACCGTTGAACAAGAAGAGGTAAAAAGCATGTTACAGCGAGCATCCATATCAGGAATTGATCCTTTTTTCGAGTGGGTTAATGATTATAATTATACTATGGGCGAAAAGGCTGGATTGGTAGAGGTATGGACTCCGCTTTCGAAAATGAAATATCAGACGGATGTAATGTCAACAGCATGGGAACAGATGCATCCTGAAGAACTGGATGCTAACTGCAGATTAACGGCATATTTACTGATGGAACAGTTGATTCAAACCAATCCATTATCCGATTATGGGACATATTTGATGATGGATGTCGATGAAATTGAAAATAATGATCGTTATATGACAATTAAGGATCATTTGGAAAATTATATTGCCTTGTTCAATCAGGTATCCGTTGCGGATGCGAAAGTGGATGCGGATTATCGAAATGCATTTATAAAAGCCTGGAAAGAGCGAGGCGTTACATTTCAAACCGGGGATGCATCACTTATCAGCGTGGTAATGAATGATTCCTATGACAAAGTCCTATTCATTGGTCACACTGGTGTATTGATCGAAGAGGATGGATATCTGTTATTTATTGAGAAGATCGCTCCTTGCATGCCTTATCAAGCGACAAGATTTGCCAACCGGAACGAATTGGCGGCAGTACTATTGGGTAGGCCGGAATATACGTTGGGAGATGAAGATTTCAGTACGTTTTTGATGGAAAACAATCGCATTCTATAATCATTTGGTGTGTTTCCAAATTTCCAGAAAAACGTTTCCGGCATCTGTTTTGCCATTTCTGCGTTCATAATCCTTGATCTATATCCAGCTACCCTATGATTACAGTGTTTGAATGGACAAAAATCCACTTGAAACCGCAAAACTCTCTTTCTGTTCTGTGTAATAGGGTTGCGCGTATTGCCAAGATAGCTGTTCTGCGTTGTAAAGGTGCCTGTGTTAGGATCAGAGTGCCGTGCACGATTCTTATGTGATAGTAAATCTAATAGATATTGTATCTCCAGAATTTAGCACTATTTTAGGTTCTGCTATTGTAGTGCTTATTTTATCTACCTGTGAAGACACAACATATCTTCCTTTTCCCCATTTCTCGCTATGCTCAAAACAGGCAAAAACTAACTTACTGACAACAATTTCCTTATCCATAGAATTTGTGTCAACAAAAAACAATTTGGCTTTTTCTGTGGTATAGTCAATCTTTAATCCTTTGAACTCGAAATCATGCAGGATTGAATTACCCGCTTGTTCAAATGTATTTATCATAGTTACCCCTTTTATGGAACTATGGTCGTCATGGATTAAAAACACACCCTCTAATGCAAATAAATAAACAGTTGTGGTTGAAACATTAAGATCTAGCGCGTTTGTATTGATAAAGACAAACTTAGCGCTCGGCGCGCAATGGGCCAGCTTTAGTATGCTTTTTGAGATAACCGCCGCGTTGGGATTTTACGTCACTGACGGTGATGACCGCACCCTGACAGTTGTTTTCCAGCCAGTCCAGGACCTCTGCAAGCCGCTTTCTTTTGATGGTCATAATCAACATGTAATGATCCTGATCACGGCCATGGACATCCAACGAGGTGATGCCAAAGCCCTTGGCGCGCAGAGATTCCTCAATACTTTTTGCAAGATTGAGATCCGCGATAATTACTTGCACAGAGCTTAGGCCAAAAGCAAGCAATTCATCCAGCCATGAACCAATATAATTGCCAGCGGCGAATGCCAGAGAGTAGACGATACCCTTAAGAAAGTCCTGGCTAAAGCCTGCAAGCACTGAACTGGCAATCACCAGCCAGAGCATAATTTCTACAAATGCGATGATAGAACCAACCGTGCGGATTCCACGATTGATCAAAACGATGCGCAAAGTACTGCACGAAACTTCCATAATTTTGCCGAAAAAAATAAACAGGTATACCCAGATTGAATTGCCCATAGCAAATGCTCCAATCGCCTGTATCACTTCATTCATAATGAAACCTCCAATCGTTAAGACGGTGATTATATGATGAAAAATGTTTTCTGTCAACCGGTGCAAAACAAAGAAGCCATTCTTCTCTGCAAAAAGAATGGGAACGTCGCTCATTCCATCGTTGTTGTTCGAAGCAAATTTATAATTGAGGGAGATTCAGCCTGGGTAGAGAAAAATGTCCGTAAGGAAAACGACTGTAGACGGTGGGGGTCGTCAGCATCGCACTTGTATATCCTGCCAGCTTGCACTGGTAAAGGTTTCGACTTGAACATGCATACGCACTGCCATAGGGAAACGCGAAGTGCTGTACGGGCTTACCAATAATCTGTTCTAATACGCGACGGCTTTCCAAAAGTTCATAGTCAACGGCAGTTTTGCCCTGAAAGCGCATCATGCTATGGGATACGCTGTGAGAACCAATTGTACATAGCGGATTTTCAGCGAGGCTGCGGATTTGCGTCTGCGTGAGATACCCAGGCTGTCCAATTTGTCCGGTGATTAAATAGATGGTGAACGGAATTTCACGGGCAAACAAATAGGGGGCGACAATGGAATCAATGCTTGTGTAGCCGTCATCAAACGTGAGTACGCAGCAGCCATATTTGGCTTGCCGCTGTGGCAGAGAGAGAAACTTGTCCAGCGGGACAAAGGAAAAACCAAAATCTAGGTGACGGTCGACACAGGCTATGAGGGTTTGCAAGCTGCATGCATATTCGTCTGCGGGGACGGCATTGTCTTCACATATATCATGAAACATGGCAATGCGCGAACGGCTCTTGCCACGCAAGGTTGTCCTCATGCGCAGTGTGGCAAATTGATTGGTCAGAACTTTTTGAATGATTGCATATGGGTGTTCCATCAGGCATCCTTTCTGAATAGGCGTGATATACGCTGCCGTACCTTAACGCGGATGGTGCGCAGTGTGAACCGCAAAAGTCGACGCCAGTCGAAGCGGTACAACTCATATTGCAGTCGTCGGAATTCATCCGGTTTTATGGGGGTTGGAAGCCCATCCTTTGCATCATAGAGACGAATGACATCGCCAGGCAAGCCGAAGATCACATTTGCTTCGATGGGTCGCAGACGTAAGCCATAGCTGCGTACCACTGGCAGGTCGTATCGTTGGGTTGTCAGCAGATACCGTTTGCCGAAGGTGCTGCGCTTGGTTGCGTTCAGATCGATGCATAGATCTTCCGGCAAAATACCCGAATTCAAATGGATATCGAGGTTCATGCGCTCGAAAAACAGATCGTACCGAATAGCAGCTTCGATTGGCGCGAACCGGTAATCCACTATTCCGCTGGCAAGCAGCGGAACTTGGTGTGCATCGCTATTACCGTTGGCATGCTGCCCCATCTCTTCACAGTTGGTGGAAAGCGACACATATGGCACAACGTAAAACAGATTGTTTTCAACAAGGTAACAGGCAAAATACTTGCCCCAAGAAGTCTCTGGCCAACGGGATATATCGTCTGGAATGCGGTTATTGAGACGATCGATTTTACCGGTGTTGATCAAATACCATGCACGAAAACTTTTCCACTGGGCGGCGGTCCAACATTGACCCCAGGTAATGCTGAACTGTCCAAGATACGTATCATATCCGTTACGTTCCGCAATAAACGCATAATCTGCGTAGCCGTTCCAAGCGTGGCTGTAGAGTGAAATGCCAGCAATACAGGGCTGATCCTCATAAAAATGCAGGGCGGAGGATACATACCGATAATAATCAGGGGAAACGATTAAATCATCTTCCAGAATAATGACGGTGCCATAGGTTTCGGACAGATCGCCACATTGCAAAACATGCTTACGCAGGCCCTGTCGTTCATCAAACCGGCGAATGATTTTTGTGCCGTGAGTCCAATCAAATGCTTCTGCAGCCGCAACAACATCTGCCTGATTGTCACTTCTATCGATGCTGATAATCAAGGGAATGTTTTCTGTGGGATAATCCGCGCGCGACAAACTTGTCAGTAGTCGGGAAAGCGCATCCGGACGATTGTATCCAATGGCAATAATGGCTGGTTTCAGGTTGCTCATAGAAAAATCCCCTTTGTACGAACTGCTGTTGCGGTAAGAATACCGATTTTTATTGTATTTGTCAATTTTTCGGCTATCTGCAGGATAAAACGGCTCTATAACGATGACTTTAAAAAAATGCATATCGCCAACAAACCTGCATCCAAAACCATTCGGGCGGTAATGACGCGAACGAAATGGATGCACAAGCGGTTTGCAGTATACATGGTTACTTTTGATTTAATCTGCGTGCTTAGTCTGGTAGCTTAAGCACATGAATGTTGCGGATTAATTTAATTTTTTTTCCGTTGCAAGAGGATGTTGCGGAGGAACTCCCGCCATCTGGTAGCGGTTCATCATATACAACATGAATCTGATCGGTATACAGTACATCATCGTTGATATCCGTGTATTCCACTTGCGCGTCGATATGATCCACCGGACCTCCGCTCCTGTTAAGCAAATGAATTCGTACGCTTGCAACATTGCCTTCAATGGTCAGCTCACGGACGGTTGCTTCAATTAATGCTTCGCTGGAGAGAAATCGGGATTCGGTGTCGAGTACTGCAGTTTCCGAGATGGCCTTGCAACCAAAAATCGGCATGGTAATCATAAAAAACAGCAGGAACGCGGGCAGACAGCGTTTCATGGGAACAAACCTCGTTTCAAAATGTTATTCAGATTATACATATCACAATCCTGCGCATTTGTGGCAATATTATAATACAGATAACACGGAAATACAAATGCAATTATAGGCTCATACAAGCGGTTTGGTACCAGCGGGATAGATGCTGGTTTTGCAGATAGCCGGCTGAGCAATACAAGCGTATGGCGCGCTGGTTCAGACTGGAAACGAGCAGCTTTGCGCAAGAGAAGCCTTCGGAACGTAGCCGTTGCTCCAATGTGGCAAGCGCACGTCGTCCATAGCCCTGGCCTTGCAGGTCAACATTGATTGCTAATGCTGCAATTTCCGGGATCGGATCATCGTACTGCAGTTCAAACACGCCGATGGGCATGCCGCCTTCCATCAAGAAACCCGCCGAACAACTGCTGTCGTTTTGAATGTGTTGTAATTGCTGCGTATCCATCGTCAGCGCGTTAGGTACAGAATAAAACGATTCGTTGAACAGCGCTTCATATAAAAGTGCATTGCTTTTCCGCAGAGGCTTTATGCGCAGAGAACCTTGAAAAGTACTCATATCTGGCAAAATTTTAGTCATAATGAAAAAGTCACAGTAAAATTTAAATGTGTGTTCGGGTGCGGAAAAAATTCTTTCCTTAAAAGCAGCATGGACAATATCTTTGCAAGCAAAATAGACCGTCTCAGCGCCACGGTTGAATGCTGTATCACACAACGTTGACAGTCGCGTTAAACAGTCTGCCGCATCATAGTCGGTACATATAATGTAGCATTTACGCTTATAAGAAATTTCCCGGTCGATGATTTGGAAGGTGGATGGCATCTGTTGACTCCTATGAAGACAATTCAGTCGGTGATGATTCAACCTGGTCGGCTATCGGCTCTGTTTCCTGCGTTAATTGAAGTACAATAATTTTGCTGGTCATCAGTTTGGCAAAGCTTGCAGCAACGGCCGTGCTTATGACGAGATTATTGACTGCGTTATCGTTCTGCGTATTAGACTCGAGCAGGGAAGCTGCACTGATTTTAACCTGTTCCGCAAAATAATCGGGTAGACGCTTGTGGATCAATACAAACTGATCATAATCGCGTTTGATGGCTTCCTCATCCCCGTTGGGCAACATTTTTTTGACAACAGCCATACTGAGGGTTTGTTTGAATGTGCAGATCATGATTAAACAGGCTAGGTGGGCACGCCCATATTTCTTTTTTATCGGTGCGGGTAAAAGTTTGATCTTCACATAATTATTGACCATGGTGGCGGTAATGAGTTTTTCATCATTGCCTTCATACACGAAATAGCTAAGGTACTCATTGAGCAGGATGATGACTTGATCCATATACAAACCAATTTGCGGAAGCTCATCCCAAGTTGGCAAATTAAATTCAGTCAAAAATTGCTCCCATCGCAGAAGTTTGCCTGCAATCTGCTGCGGATTATAGCGCATGTCGGTTCACCTCCGATCAACATTATAATGCATTTGTACTCAAAACGCTATGTCATAATAATAGGCTCTAACACAAATTTCCACAAACTTCTTTACATTGAGAACATAAATAAGTAATATAGTATATAAAACTAGATACAAAGGAGACGTTAACCATGAGCATACAGTTATTTACAGATTCTTCTGCCAACTTGCAGAAGAATGTGCTGAAGCAATTGGATATCCGCGTGGTATCCTTGACAATGAGCATAAATGGCGTTGAGATGATTTGTTTTGATGCCGATGCAGATTTTGATGGAGATGCGTTTTACAAACGTATGCGGGAGGAACAACCATTTACGGTGAAAACATCGATGATTAATACCGCATCGTTCATCGCTGCATTTGAGCCCTGCTTGCAGGCGGGTCAAGATGTTCTATATGTTGCCATGTCGTCAGGGATTAGTGGTACCTATGCATCTGGTAGCGCAGCAGTCGAAGAACTAGCAAAGAAGTATCCTGAGCGTGCCATTGCTGCGGTGGATACGAAAGCAGCATCTCTTGGGGAAGGGTTGATGGTTTGCCACGCTGCAAAGATGCGTGACGATGGGAAATCTGTGTTGGAGATTGCGGAATACATTCTGGAAAACCGCGTGTATATGCGTCAGGAATTTATGGTTGATGACCTTATGTTCCTGAAAAGAGGCGGCCGCATCAGTGGCGGTGCTGCATTGCTTGGAACCATTATTAACATGAAGCCGATCATGAAGGCGGATGAAATGGGCCGAATCATCTTGGATCGGAAGATTCTTGGCCGCAAAAAATCCATTCGAACGCTTGCAGAGATGTTTGAAGCGTATGCGGTTGATCCTGCGGAACAGACCGTTGGCATTGCTCATGGCGGCTGTGAAGAGGATGCGGTGACCCTTTCGGAGATGATCCGTGAAAAATGCGGCACAAAGGAATTCATGATCGTGTGCTATGAACCGGGTACAGGATGTCACGTGGGACCAGGTACGGTTGCGCTCTTCTTCCACGGCGAAGAAAAGCAATCCGGAAAGGAACCGTTGTTGTCCAACATTACGACCAAGATTGTTTCCGAAGCTGACAACCTGCTTTCCTCCATCGAAAACAAGATGAAAAAGAAAGAATAGTAGTTTTTATTCTATTATCTGCAATTTATTTATATTGCAGAACCACATATACAAGCGCCAGCCGTTTTATAACGGTTGGCGCTTGTATATGTGGTTCGATAACGAAGAGATTGCCAAAAGATTGTTTCAAAAAGTATTCGATGTAGATAATATTTGACAGAGGGAACGCCGGTGAAATCCTAAATAAGTGAACAGAGCAGATCCGCTGGGACATGTGTATTATCCGCTACGCGCTTGTACATGCAGAAATGATCCAGGCGGCTTCGGATATATTGAATGGATAGGCGTTGTCCGGCAGAATCTTACTGCGGTAATTGGTCAGAAAGAGATCAAGCCGCTCCGCATCCTGCATGAGCGCGGCACAATAAGCTAGCACACACCAATAGTGTTGTGCGTCTTCAGGTGCGAAAAGCTTCCAGTTTGCCCAGTCCCAGTCCGTACAAAACCGATCGTAAAGTGCATGAGCACGTTCGCTCTCCGGCGCAATGACCCCACAGACAATGGGAAAGAGCTGGGATATGGAATCGGGATAAAATGTTGTAGCAGAATAAGCAGGAATAGAACCATCCGCTTGAATGACATAGTGATATCGGCTGTCTTGCGCATCCCAAAGCTTCATCTCCAGGTTTTCAGCAAGCATCATGCGCGTGAGTTGAGTGCGCTCAAATAATTTTTTCATGCCATCAGCCTGTGTAGAATTCGATACAGTTGCGGGCAGAAGTCCATTGGTGATTAAGTTTTCAGCTGCGCATAGTCCAGCGAAAACTTCCGAATTATCCATGAGATATTGCACTCTGTAATCGGGGCTTGCAACCGTCAAGCCGTCTTGAAGACATGAAAACAACACATTGATCACGCCAGCAATTTGTAAATAGTGATCCAGAATCAGCGTGGTATCGCCTGTTTGTTTGAGATAGGCGTTTAATAACAGGAGAAATGTTGCGGCGTAAGAATCTGCAGAATCATATTGCATCTCAGATTCTTCGGAGACAGTAATACCATTTTGGATAGTTGCATGATAATCATAGATCGTATAAGCTAAGCCGTTTTTATCATAATCTGCAGCATTTAGGTGAGAAAAGCGCCAAGTGATGTAATTCTTTACGCGGTTGATATCTCCATAAGTGAGCAGTGCAAGCGCTGCATAATCAGAAAAATACGGATTGATGACGGCATTTCCATCCTGAACAGGCCAGATGGACAGCGCACCGTTGCTTAATTGTGCGCGTCGGATATAATCCACCGCATTTTGCACAAGATCGTTATAACCGCTTTGTGCAGCGTGCTTTTTAGGCATATTCTTTTTCAACGTTACGCGGTCAAAAATTGTATTATCATTGCTTTGTATAGCGGCGATGGAAATGGCATCCTTGGTTACGTTCACGCGCAGGAGAACGGGAAACTGTTCTTGTTGTACGCAGGCAAGTGCGGCGACATTGATTGTTTGCTCCTCATAATACTTCGAACCGGTGCTGGTGCCGGCGCTAATGTACAATGTTTGTCCATCATTTTTTTGCAGGTTGGTTTCACCGATACCTGAGACTGGAGTTGTGTTTTCCATGAGGTGTGTACGTGCGTAGATGTGATCATGCCCGGAGAGAACAAGATCCACATTTAAACTGGAAAACAACGCGGCATATTTCCTTTGCAATTCAGAGGACGATGCTTCGCCGGCATGATTGCCAGCACCGAACAGAGAATGATGCATGCTAACAATCACCCATGGCAAATCTTTATCCATAATTGTTTGCCGTAAAAATGCGGCGTGCGCATCATAATCGGAGTTGTTGGTATCAATACAGACGAACAGCGCATTACCGTAGGAGAATGCATAATCATTGCCAGTATGGGATACATTCGGCGGATTTAGATAGGCCTTGTAGAACGCTGGATCATCATGATTACCGATACAAGCAAAAAATGGCGCATGCTGAAAGGCATCCATACCAACATATGTACGGTAGAGGGAAGCATCGTCGCTATGATAGACCTGATCACCCGCGCTGATGTAGAAAGCGGTGTCCGAAAAAGTCTGCAGCGCATGATTGAGTTTGTCGGCATCAGACGGACCGGTGATCTGTGGGTCGCCCATGTAAACAAACGTATACTGATCCGGATTGCTGGTGTGGAACGTGTCAATTTCCGAAGCCCCCTGCTGATTTTGCACCCAGTAAGAATAGGTGGTGTTTGGCTTTAGATTGGTGACGGTGACGGAATAATCATTTGCATCATCAGCAGAGGCCAATCCCGGTATCACACCACTATTTTCAGGATAAGCATGCCCAGAGTAGGTCCCTTCAGCAATTCGAAGTGCTGCATGAGCGCCTTCGGCATGCCAGCGCACGCCAACACAATTTGAACTGTTTCCCACCAATAATGCAAGGGATTTCGGCTGTAAAAAAGCTGGTTGATTCGTGGCCTTGAGCGAAGAAAATAAAAAGAAGATATCTGAACTGCTTGCCGCGGCCTGATGCAGTTCAACGGAAACAATGTTCTTGCCAGCACGCAGCATACCAGCATTAGTATGGAAAGAGCCTTCTCGCGGAGCGTCGGCTGCGGCTGCGGCACCAAATTCTAAATTCTGAGAAAAGCTGTCGCTGGGCAGATTGTCGGCAAAAATTTGCACACCGTTGATAGAGACGATAATGGCATCGTCATACCAGATCGTTCCGCTGAGAAATGGGACGGTTGATGGGTCATCAATGGTGAGAATGGTACGAAAAAAATATGTCGGGATCGGATGACCGTCATCTGCTTGCACATGCAGCAAATTTTTCGGAAGAAACCCGCCTCCTAATGGTTGCAACACACCATCCTTTGCGCCAAAGCTACCCTGCCCGATTGCCCAACCGGAATCATCAAAACTGGCGGATTTCCAAGCATTTCGATTGGATAGATCAAGAGCCGGATCCATACCGCTGTCTTCATATCGCCAGGTCGTATTTTCGTTGATCAATGGGTTGCCGGTGGTTAACGCTGAGACAGAGGGGCTTGTGAAATCACGATTGGGAATGGGATTCCCGCACAAAGTAGGCATACAAGCAGAGAGCGTCAACAGCATGAATACAATAATACATGCAAAAGAGCGCTTTATCATGATTTTTGATACTCCTCAAACAGTTGTTGCAGCGTAAAATATGCTGCTTTCTTTCGCGTACGATAGTTGCCATCGTTTTCCCAACCCGTAAGCGCAACGCTTGCACTGGGATACGAGATCAGCTCCTGACTTTGGAACACGGCTAGGCCGATGTATAGGTTGTCAATGGGGATACTCGAGTCTCCCAACTGATAAAAATCGCCAAGGATCCGCATTTTGGATGGATCAGTGAAGTTCAGCAGTCCCCAAGGAATGCGTAATTCTAAGTGTTCGCCATTGATATAATAATTTGCTAGGGAATTATAAGCGTTGGAGACGGGGTTGGCGTTTCCATAGGGCAGGATTCCAGCATCCCGCACCGCATATGGAATCGGTTCAGCATTCAGCGGAAAGAGCGTAGGGCGAACATACTGGCAAATATCCGAAAACTGATTGCTGTATGGATTATTTGGATGCACGAACCATTGCTGCCCCGTAAAATCATGACTATAAAAGGCACTCGTGGAGTCGTAGTATTCCTGCACGGTGAGTTTGGCCCGTTGCTTACCGTTGACACTCAGCAGAAAGTCCATATTGCGATCGAAGGTAAGCTGTTGCGCTTCGTTTCTGCGCGCGCCAGAATTGGGTGTGATATCAAAGGAAAGGTAAACAACGTCGTTGCTGGGGTTATAATTTTTCAGCCAAATGTGTAGATAAAAAAACTTTTCATCCCATACTGTTTGTAATCGCACGTTATCCTGTTGGAGCGAGAAAGGAATATTATTCCATTCCTGTACATCTCCATCCACCATACAGACAGGAAATTCTCCTGGTTCTAAAGCGACAATGCCAAGAGATTGTTCAGAATCTAACGCGTCCAGCCAGCGGGCATCGCTTGCCGGATCAACATATAGCCTACGATTCCATGCCGTATGTCGCGGCTGA
Organism: Clostridia bacterium; assembly: GCA_036651815.1. Lineage (GTDB taxonomy): Bacteria > Bacillota > Clostridia > Christensenellales > CAG-138 > JAVVXB01. The sequence continues at coordinate 27,098 of JAVVXB010000011.1, read as the reverse complement.
TCCAAATAACTGCCGATGCAACCACCATTGGTGCCAGATTGGACTGCTTGTTGAAACAGCCAACTGAGCGCTTCGGCCTGTTGAGTTTCCTTCAGTCCACCGCGATGGTACCCAAGAATTTCGTCCAGACCGGAAACGCCCTGTGCGCTGGATACCTGAATACAGCTCATGATGACGGGGATGGCGTGGACATTTGCAAGAGATTCCATATAGTATCGGGCTGGATTGGGCTGGCCGTTTGAATCTAGATAGCTGATATATTCAGGATCAAAGCTCATGCCTTGATAGACACCCATATCCAGAGAATACGCAGCGAAAACACCCGTATTCACAAGATCGGTGGTGGAGATGTGCATGGTGTTGACCGATGACATGTGCTCGTTGAGACCGATGGCATAAGAATTGTCATGGTAGAGCAGATCGGTTTTCTGAGTGTTGCCAAAGCCGATGATGTGCTGCGTTTGATACTTGTTCGTTTCATAAAAGAAAAGGTCGTTAAACACGCGGGCAAGCAAGGTTTCCATCGCGCTACCCATTTCCCAAACTGCCGCATAGCGTCCGTTGAAATGTCCGGCAATGCGGCTTGAAATGTGATCGGTATACTGCACAAAGTCGCTGTTCCAATGGTTGCCTACCAAAAAACCTAATGTTTCATCCGATACATCCACACGGTATCCAAGCGTGGATCGGCGACCGTGGACGGCATCGATGGCTAAGCGTCCCTCCCTTTGCAGCAGAGTGACCATCTTACCGGATTCCGCATCCGACATATCGGCGAAGATTTGATCCGTGAGTTCCACGCCCTGCAAAAGATAAAGTGGGGATGAGGCATCGGTGTTGTGGTCATGCAGTGCACGGTAGAAATCGGGTGGCATCACCATGTGGACATACACAGTATTAGCGTTCATATTCGTAAGATCGGCGAACCATGTTTGATAGGTTTCATAATCTGTAGATGGCTGCATGGCATCAATTTCCACACCGTAGACCGTAAAATTCTCCCAGTTGCCGTTGCTTCGATGCTGAATTTTACGACCGGCGCAGCGGAATGAATAGAAAACATCTCTAAAAGTGGGCAGATACAGGGTTAGATCTGTATAGGTTTTAAGCGCATAAACAGCAGCGATGAATAATAGGAGTGCGCTCAGCACAATCCAAAAAATGCGCTTTGCTTGCTTTTTAATCAGCTTCAGTCTTTCGTCTGTTGTCATATACATGCCTCAGTTCATGTCGCAATAATGGTAGAGCAGTTCAATATGTTCGTCAAGGTATAAACCACGCGCTACAATCGTTTTTTTAAGTTGTTTAATGGCGTCTGCATGGCTCGAAAGCTCTCTGGAATTACCGTTTTCATCATGTCCGCCTAGAAAATTGCGAACGAATGAATAGGACCACCGTTCAAAGTTACGATTGATGCTGTCGCCTAAATATTCTTCCGTTTCATCAATGAACTGTAACATGAATTTTGTACTCAAAACGGTCTGCCGCATTTCGCGATATTTTGCTATGACCACTTCGACAAATGCAGGATCCTGCATGAGACGCTCATACCAATTGTTGTCCGCAATATAGAAACCATCCCCATCGGGCCCAGGATCTGTTGGATAACCTGGATAATGGTCAAAGCCGTTGTTAAAATCCCAAACCGGTCCCATCATCAGCTTGCCTCCGATGTTCTTACAACAGTAGGTGGAGAGAAAACCGGAATCCTTGTTCATTGAAAACTCGGCAATCACATAGTATGTGGCAAAGGAGTCCATGTTGATATAGGCTTTGTAACCGCGCCGCGAATCCTTGAAATAGTCAGAATAGAGTGCACGCTCAAATCGACTGATATCCGCTGTAATCCATTGACTTTGTGCTGCGGTTAGATTGCGATCGATGGGATAACGAATATAGAGTGGATAGAAGACTTTACCCGTATAGGAACCAAAACAGTTGAGTGCAGTGGTATCCGTGTTGACTCGATTACGCTGCAACAAATAAGCGGTTTCGCCGCTGAGCAGTGCATAATCAGCAAATGGGATACGTGTTTCCCGTACGCGTGGTGATTCCACAATTAGATAGATGCCTTCGTAAGAGCCGTCTAAAAACATTTCCACATAGCGGGTTTCAGGCGCCCAAAACATGGACTGCCGTGCAATGTGATAGGAAAGATGGTTACGCATGAGTGATTTATCCAAATACGGCCCGTGCAGAACCCAATCAGAATCCGCAGCCATGCCCAGGATGGAGAGATCCCGTCGTTTTATGCTTTCTTGCTCCTTAAAAAACTCAATGCCATAAGATTTTTTTTCAAAGCGGGAGGAGGACTGGCCGCGAATCCAAATTGTCGAAGCCGTGGTGAACAAAGGGTTGTCCTCCGTGTGGTTTTTTCCGTTTTTATTATTAATCAATGAGATTTCCGACCAGTGGGGGACGCCGTATTCAATGCCCGATCCTTTGGTTTGGATCAAAAGCAATGGCAGATGAGAACAGAATGCATCGCTACTGTGATTGCAATCTGAAGAAACCGGTTCATCGGAAGATGTGGGAACAGCCTGTATCGTGGACGCAAAGATGCGATCGGAAAAGGAAATTCCACACAGGATGACGGCAATCAAAAATGCGGTTAACAGGATATAAAGAACTTTGCTACGCAAATCGATTCCTTTCTATCGGCTGATATCTTCAGTTTGCTGCACCAGATCGATGCTCAACACGCCTTCCACATTCAGCAAAAGATCCATAATGGTTGTGCCATGAACGGCAGCTGCGCGTTTGACGGCGCGGCTGCTGACCTCGTAGATGAGATCACCGGTTTCACCGGAGGCATTCTGCACACGTAGATGCGCCGACTTTGCGTAATATTTGAGAATCGCGGTCTGCACATGATTTTGTGCTTCCTTGTTACATTTAACAATGAGCAGATATTTTCCTTCGTCACGCACCTGCCCCATGACCAGTAAAAAGAGCAAAATCGCGGCGGAACCAAATAAGGCCTGCGCATACATGGATACGCCACAGCAGATGCCGATGCCGATGCACCAGAAGATATAAGTTGCGTCACGCACATCCTTTACGGCGGTGCGGAAACGAATGATGCTCAGCGCACCGACCATGCCGAGCGACAACGCCACATTGTTGGAGATGACGTTCATAATCACTGTAGTGACAAGCGTCATCATGCCCAGCGAAATCATAAATTTCTTGCTAAAGGCTGTGCCGGTATACGTAAGACGATAGGCAATAAATACGAGCAGACTCATTAGTATTGCCATGATGACATTCAATAAAAGCAGAGCGATGCCATGAGAGCCAAAGTCTGAAAACTGGGTCCGTAAAATCATCCAAAGATCGTTAAAACTCATGATGTATTCCTCCTGAAAATTTTATTGCAATAACAACCGTGCCTGCACATATTTACTATTGGAAACCGCTAGCGCATTGAATCCCCCTAAAATTGTCATGAGATAGCTTGGCAGAAAGTTGTTATACTTGACCTCTAGCACACCGGTGCAAGGCTCCATCACTGGTTCAAACGCAGCGTAATTGTCAAACAGTGCTGAGGGGCTGAACGAGGCGCGAACGTCATAATCAAATGTGACTCGGATATCGTTGAGCGGGGAAAAATAGGCAATGCGTTGGTAATTTACCACCACTCGCGGTTGATAGACACCCATTTTCATGCGGGCATATAATTCCTTGGCGGTGTCTCCTGGCAAAGCGGAAAGCACATGAAAACGCCCCTGCGCCAGTTCACGTGCCTTACTGCGGGGAATGGGAATCGATTGTTTGATGCTGTCCGTACCGGTTTTGCATTTATGCTCCAGCTTGAACACAGCATCGTCTGGATCATAGCATCGCAGCCGAATTTTCTGTTTATTCAGCAGGCCGGATAACACGTCAAACAAATCATCGTCACAAGCAGAATCAAAGTATAGGGAACGCACACTGTAACCATCATCGTTCGTGCAGTGCGGATCCAACGTCAGACCTGCGCCAAGCAACGGCTTTGCTTGGTAAAAGTCAATGAATGAAGCGGAATATTTAATTTCCTTACGAAAGACCTCCAACATGATAGCGCCTCATTTCAGTAAATTTTCCATTTGGGAAACAAAGTACGGAGACTGCAGCACGACGGAATAGTTCACCAACATGAAATCGGTCACACCATATTCGCTGACCAGAGCCATCATTTCGACTTTACCGCCGCTGAAATAGCGGGGATCAATCTGTATGACTGTGTCGAAGTTTTCTGCAAGCCAGGGAGCGAGTACATTGCCATAGGAATCGGCGATAACCAACAGACAGCTGCCGTTTGTTGCGGAGCCATCGATTACCACATGGGAAAACGACGAGCCTAGGAAAGTATAGTAGCCCTGGCGCAGAGGATTGAGTGTCTCAGTCTGCTCAGGTTCCAATTTTCCGTCTTTATCCGGAAGATAGAGCATCTCGGGGCAGATGTGATTATTCTTCACATAGTATAGCAGTTCATCTGGATATTCATCGATACCTGAGGATGGATTCTGTGCATAGAGATAGCCGAGAAACGGCTTGCCCTTCCGCTGCTCATATTTTTCGATCGGTACATAGTCCATGTCAATAGATTTCCAAAGCGCTTCTGCAGCATAGTAGGCAGCGAGGCTCGTCCAATGGTGATCGGTGCGGAAATAGAGCTGGTTGAGATCCTCACTATGTGTCTTTAATGCACTGAAAACATTAACTTTAGTGACCAGATTGTCCAGGGCTTGATAGACAGTCTGAATTGCCACTTGTTGATCATCGGAATAGCGGGTGTATTCCGGTGCTTCGAATGCAATACGGCTAGGCACGAGGAAACAGTATTTTTTGACATAATCTGGAAACAGCGCATATAGGGAATTGGCTGTTTTTTCATAATAATTCATGGTGGTTAGGTTGTTTTTGTACACTGTTAAAATACGATCAGCTAGCAGAATTTGATCTTGTTGATCCGATTCGGTTTGTGTGGTGGACAGCTCATCTTTCACCGTGCCTGGCGTGACATCAGCGACTCCGGACGGCTGATGGGCATTCTGCATTTCTTCGCCCATATCCGTGGCATGGGTTACCAGCTTGATTTCCGTTTTTCGTTCAAGTAGTTTTTCAAAGGACTGTGCCGCTGAGATCAATTGCGTGCGTTCAAAGATATGGTCAGTCAAAAACTGCTCCATATCACGCGCAAAATCACCGGAGAACCAGGAGGAAACGGTTAGATCCGGCTGTTTGGCAAGGGTGCGGTTCTCTTTTTCGGATATCGTCTGTTTGTCAAAAAACGCATAGCCGCTTACAACGCTGATGACGGTAAGCGCAAGCAAAAATAGAAATATGGAAAATCCTGGTTTCTTCATGCGTCTCTTCTTTCTCAAAAACGAAAATATAAAAACGGGTTATAGGTCTGGTTCATAATCAACACAAAGCACACCGCTAGTAGCGTGATTGCCCAGACCGCTTTGCAGGGGGATTCCAGCGCCTTGCCGTCCAGCGTCTTACGTCCGATCATGGCGGGCCAGGGGGTTGCCGCAAGGACCATGATTGGAATGAGCCAAAAGAGCGAATTGACATTCGTAAGTTCACGTAGCGAGAGAGACACAGCGGTTTCTCCAAGGCCAAGCAAACGTTGTGAGAACATGAACAGTTGCGATGTATCGGTATAATAGAAAATTGCCCAGCCATACATAATAATTAACAATAGAAAAACATTGCTAATGATGGGTATTTTCCCCATATCAATACCATTTTTCTGGAGGCATTTTTCAACAATCAGTAGTATGGCATAATACAGACCCCAAAGCAGAAAATTCCAACTTGCACCATGCCAAAGTCCTGTTAGCGACCAGACGATCAGAATATTTAAAAACTGGTGGCGGCGGTTTCCACCCAGCGGGATATAAACATAGTCGCGAAAGAAGGTGGAGAGGGAGATGTGCCAACGACGCCAAAAATCAGTCACTGTACCTGCAATGTATGGATAGTTGAAGTTTTCCAGATAGTTGAAGCCAAAGATTTTTCCAAGTCCGATGGCCATGTCTGAATATCCGGAAAAATCAAAATAGATCTGAAAGGTGTACATGAGAATGCCTATCCAAGCACCACCGGCAGAAAGTGTGCTCAGCTGGTCGGTCATAAGTGCGGTTGCCAATGAACCGGCAAAGTTGGCCAGAATTACCTTTTTGGCAAGGCCAATACAGAAGCGGAATCCTCCCTGCGCAAAGAGCGCGGGCGATTCATGACGGTTAAGAATTTCGTGTTCAATATCCGTATAGCGCACGATTGGGCCAGCGATGAGCTGTGGGAACATGGAGATATAAAGCAATACATAAAAATAATTCTTCTGTGCCGCAGTATCTCCGCGATAGACGTCAATAATATAGCTCAAAGCTTGAAATGTGAAGAACGAGATGCCAATGGGCATTGCATAAGGAAAGGCAGGAACGTTCAGAACTTGGAACTTGAGCGTTTTCAGCAGACCATTGACATTGCTGAGCATAAAATTGTAATACTTAAACATGAAAAGTAGCGCAAGATTCAGTATGATAAAGAGAACAAGCAACATGCGGCGGGTGCCATGATGCTGCACACGCGAAAGAACCAGCGCACCGATATAGTCCAAAAATGCGAGCGCGATCATCGACACAACCCAGACTGGTTCCCCCCATGCATAGAAAAAAACGGAGGCAATCAACAGGATAAAATTGCGCCAGGTGCGGTTTCTGATGATGAAATACATCAACAGGACAATTGGTAGGAAGATACCTAGGAATACAATACTGGAAAATACCATTGCTTGTCCTCAGTTCTGTGTTAAGATTAATTCTGCGGCGCTGTGGGAGCGCTCGGCATGAATTTATTCGAAGTTTGCTGGATGGTTTCGGAGGACTCCTGTGTGGCTTGCTGCGAGTCTGCTATAGAAACCGCAGGCGTTACGAGCAGATCAACGGCCTGCTGTGCCTGTTCGCCCGCAGGTTGCCGGAGTACACCGTGGCCAACAAGTGCCAGTTTTACGAGGGGCGCATCAATAAATGCGCTTGGTGACAGAAGCGTACGGCCGCTGTGCAACGTCAATTGCTTCAAACTTTCACATCCGCAGAAAGCATAACCATCGATGGCTTCCACCGATTCCGGAATATCCATTTGGGTCAACGCTTTGCAACCATAGAAAAGGCTGGTTGGAACTCTATTGACCAGAGCGGGCAGTATCAAGTTAGCCAGTGACGCGCAGTTTTGGAACGCATGGGTGCCGAGCGTCATCAGACTGCTTTTGGGAGAAAATCGAATACTGCGCAGCGCGTCACAGTTGCGAAACGCGGCGGTGCTCACCGTGTGGACGGTTGCTGGAATATCAATTTCTATAAGACTGGTGCAGGCGGAAAAAGCAAATTCGCCCACGTGGACGAGTCCTATAGGCAATTGAATCTTGTTTAGCGCGGCGCAGCCAAAGAAAGCATAATCCCCGATGGTTGTGACAGAAGTAGGCAAATCAATTGCTTGCAAATTCGTACAGCCAAAGAAAAAACTGGCTGGTACTTCTGTTACGCCTTCCGGCAGCGAGACGCTCGTCAGAAGCGCGTTGCAGCGGAAACCGGTAGCACCAAGTTTTTGAAATTCTGCGATGTTATGGACAAGAAGTCGGCCAATCTCACTGCTTTCCCGTTGAATAATCGCTGGGGTGCGCTTGATTGCCTCCGCCAACTTGTCAGAAAAGACGAGTTGATGCTCATCCAATGACAATTCATTGTTTAGCACTGTTGAAACTGTATTCTGCATTGCCTGCGAGAAAATAAGCATCTGTCGTTGAATATCGGTAAGCAGCAGGGCACTTTCCTGAGAAAGCCAATCCATACTGCGGGTAAGACGTTCTTGATTGGCGTTCATCCGATCTGCGGCTTCGGCAAGCATCGCTTCACGTTGACACGCAGCATCTTCAGTGGCCTGTCGAAGTATATTAGCAGACTGTACTTGCGCCTTTTCTACAATCTCGTTGGATAGGGTTAGGGCGTTTTGCAGCAAAGATTTAGCTTTTTCACGAGCAGCGGCAAGAAGATGATTGCGATCTTGTATGGCTTGCTGCTCGGTTTCTTTCCGAAAGGCGGCTGCGTCTGCTCGCAGCTTTGTTGCGCTATGTAGCCAGTGATCTTGGGCGTCTGCCTGCGCAGCAGACAACTGTGTTTTCAATTCGTCATTGCGCACTTTCAGTGCAGTATTTAGTGACACTTGCTCAGAAAGCTGTGCCATAAGCGATAGAAACGCTTGCTTTTTCATCCTGTGATCCTCCGATCAAGATCAATATTTGTCACTTATGAGACTGAGGAACACTTCAGCATTGACTGTTTGTCCACCGTGGTCACAGCTTGCGTATCCATAGATCTGGACATTTTCTGCCAACACAAGAGATTCCTTGGCAATAGCTGATTTAATCTTTCCCGAACGTCCGATCTGACACCCCGGTCCAATATAGACGCAACGTTGGGAAAAAACGATTCCGCCAATATATACATCGCCTTCTAGAATGATATCACCATTGGCAATCAAGTTCCCCGTGATAGATGCGCCACGTTTGACATGGATGCATTTGTGCCCTTTCATGCTGCCCAAAATTTGCGCACGCTGGCCAACGACAAAATTTTTGTGGCAGATAACCGTCCGCTCGATCCGCTCATCATCCTCCACGGCTGACAGATCCCATTCGAATTCTGTATGAATGGTTTCCTCCGTGGGCGTAAGCTCTGTTGAGGGTTTCACGCCGCCCAAAATATGGATTTCTGGCGCGTATAGCCGCAGAAACTGGCAGCACGGAGAAATGAATAATTGCTGGACGCTGGAAGCCGAAACGCCCAGATCACAGCCGCTTTCTACGCGAATGCTCTCCACCCCATCGACCCAGCGAATGATGGTACAACGCTCCAATAGGGTGAGGGCTCGTTTGCAGGCAATGGCGCGCAGCGTGGTATCTGCGGAGATGACCGCGGAGCCTTTGCAATAGATTTCCTTTTTAAATTCCCGCACAACAAGGGGACGTAAATCCGTCTTTGCATATACCAGTGTGTCGCAGACTTCCGATGGTGGCAAAGCGTCGGCATCGCTGAGTTGTTCATCCTTGCTGAGCCGTATGGTGCCGGAACCATCATAGATATCCAGTGCATGATCCATCATCTGTGTGAACGCTTTTGCGAAATAACGTGGATCTCGTATGTTATCGTTTTTAACGATTAGCGAACGATGTTTCAGATTATTGAAGGACGCACGTGCCATCATAAAGGGAAAAATCATCAGGGACAACATGACCAGAAAGATGACCATAAAAAGGATCATGCGGACACCTCCGATTCCGGAAGTGTTTCATTTTTGGCAGACCGCTCTGTTTTTGCCCATTTTACGGATCGACGGGAAAAGAAATCTATAATCGCGTCAAAAAAACCCATACAAATATGCCACATATAGAAGTAAAAGCTGAAACATAACAGTGGTAGAACCAAAATTTCGTCCTTCATGCCATCCAGCAATGCACCGGCGGCAATCTCATAAAAGGGAGCGAAATTACCCCAGGCATTGTAGACACCGACAAACAACAGTACCCACCAGCCAGCAAAAAGATTCATTTGCCCAAGAAAGAACAGTGCAAGACAGTCGATCAGTGCAAGACCCAACAGAAACGGAACTGCATAAACAAGCAGCAACAGCATGGCATCGATCCGCTCTCCAAACGCAAGATGTTCGGAAAACACAACTTTAAAGAAATACTTAAAGAGTACTTCATTGTGACCACGTGACCACCGGCGTATCTGCCGGCCACGTGCATCCCATGTTTCTGGAGATTCTTCATAACATTCCGCGCTGTTGTCATAGATAACTTTCCAACCTTCGCAATAGATGCGATAGGTCAATTCCGTATCCTCCGCTAAAACAAAGGTATCAAATCCGCCAGTATCCTGAATGATGCTCTTGCGAAACCCGCCGACAGTTCCACCGTACTGCGGTACGAGACCCAAATTAAAACGCGCTTGCTGATCGACCTGATAACCACCGGAACGTTCCAGGTTCAGTAAACTTGTCAGCAGATTGGTGCTTGGATTAATAGGAATGACGCGCCCCATGACTGCACCCGCTTCAGGGTCCAAAAACGCCGAGGCGAGCTTTTTGAGTAGATTGCGAGAAGGGCGGTAGTCCGCATCGAATACAATGATAATTTCGCCCTTCGCAAGGGCGATTGCGTCATTGAGACCGGCGGGCTTTCCACGCGTTCCCTCGCCGGTACGATGTAAAGGACGGATAAATGGATATTGGCTGAAATACTGGTTCAGGATCTTACCAGTAGCGTCTTCGGAATGGTCGTTGATCGCAATAATTTCCAATTTATCCGGGTCGTAGTCACATTGCAGCAGGGATTCAATGACATTTTTTACAACAAGTTCTTCGTTGTGCATCGGGATTAGAACCGAAATGGCGGGCATGTCACTGTCGTATACATCACGGTAGGAAACACGCTGTTTGCCAAAGAGTCGATTGTATGTAAAATAAAAATGTCGAATGCCATAGATCAGCATGACAACGATTGTAATAATAAAATAAATTTTGAGGATTGTTACGACCACTGCCATTGTGCTTTCCCCCGCAATGTACTGTAACATTCACTAGTGCTTTTTATAAAAATAGCATAAATTGCCACCATTTGAATAAAATCAAACAACACACCAAATGTAAAGAAAAACGTAGCCATATATAATGTTGATAACACATAAATTAAATATAAATTGACCACATAACGTAGCGTACCATAGAGTAAAACGCAGACGATCAAGCTAAAAAACGCAATAAATTTTGAAAGAAAACTTGTCTGTACCAGAGAGGAAGCAATACCAAAAAGCGCAGGAATGATAATCCAGAGCGAAGTTTGCTGCAACATATATAACTGCGAATAATCCGTTAGTTCATAGGGAAAATATTCTGGCCAAAAAATGAAAAAAACGCAGGAAATTAATTGCACATAGAGCCCCATACAGATATAGATCATCAGCGCTCGCCCATTTCGATTGGACTGTGAGAGCAGGATGATTGCAAAAAGCATAACGATTCCGCAGATCAGCGCATGTGTAAACCCCGGCTGTTGACTGGGAAAAGCGACATAATAGACATTGCCTAGATTAGGAAGAAACGAGAATGAACTCAATACGATGTCTTGACCAGTGATGGCAGCGAGAATTTTTCCGCTCCAGAGCGAAACACCATGAGTAATGGGAGAATAGAACAGCACTGATAATGTGACAAATGGAATGACACAAGCAATGAGAAACAAAAGCGATGATTTTGTCGCTAGTTTGAAATGCCGATATTCTCGTGCGTAGAAAATCCGGTTCTTTTCTGACGCTTGCTGTGAAACCACATCTATTACTCCAATTTTCAATTATTAATACGATTATATTGTAACATGCAATGATTTTATTGTCATTAACATTGTTATGCAGTATTAGGAAAGGGATTGTATAAAGTTCGTAATATCAAAAACTCGTTGACGATGCAATAATTATTGGCTATTCTATGTATATGAATAATAACAATGATCAGACGAATGGAAAAGCAAGAAAAAAAGCACTAATTGTTTTTGGGACTCGTCCGGAAGCAATCAAAATGTGTCCGTTGGTGCTGGAATTAAAACAGCGAAATCGTTTAGAGATCAAGGTTTGCGTAACGGGTCAACACCGCGAAATGCTCCGTCAAGTGCTGAATATTTTTGATGTGGAACCGGACTATGATCTGGATATCATGCGGTCGGAGCAAACGCTGTTTGATGTGACAACTCGAACATTGAACGAAATACGCGGTGTGCTGTTGGATTATGCGCCAGATATCGTATTGGTTCATGGGGATACGACAACTGCGTTCACATCCGCACTGGCTGCGTTCTATCTGCAAATTCCGATTGCTCACATTGAAGCAGGATTACGCACCAAGAATATTTATTCTCCGTTTCCGGAGGAATATAACCGCCAAGCAATCAGCCTGGTTGCTCGCTATCATTTCGCGCCGACGCAGATGGCACGCTATAATCTCCGCTTAGAGGGACGTCCGTTCAATTCAATATTTGTGACCGGTAATACGGGAATTGATGCATTGAAATATACCATTCGAGAGGATTATCACAGCGAATTGTTGAATTGGGCAGCTGATAGCCGAATAATTGTGCTGACAGCGCATCGCCGGGAGAATCTTGGTGAAAACATGCACCATATGTTCCGTGCCATTCGCCGTGTGCTGGATGTTTACCAAGATGTTAAGGCTGTGTATCCCGTTCACTTAAATCCACAGGTGCGCAGCATTGCGGAGGATGAGTTTGCTGGGTGCGACCGGATGCGACTGATTGATCCGCTGGACGTGCTGGATTTCCACAATCTCATGAGTCGTAGCTTTCTGATTTTGACTGACAGCGGTGGCATTCAAGAGGAAGCGCCCAGCCTTGGAAAACCTGTGCTGGTCATGCGGGATACTACGGAACGCCCGGAGGGGGTGGAGGCAGGCACGTTGCGACTTGTGGGAACGGATGAAGAAATCATCTACTATGCCTGTCGAAAACTACTGGATGATCCAAACGAGTACGCTGAAATGAGTAAGGCAAAAAATCCATATGGCGATGGACGCGCTTCCGCAAAAATAGCGGACATTCTGGAACGTGAATTACTGAAGGCATAACAAATTCGCCGCAAAGAAGCGTTTGATTGTGCATTGATATTGGATTTTCGATCATATGTACAGATGTGTATCGTCATATACAGGCAAGAGAGCATCAGGAAATAACGTATAATCGTTTTGATCGTTTAAAAGGGCTGTCAACCACGCAAGCATGGTTTTGATCAAATCTGCGCCTATTATTTAATATGGGAAATGATGGAGATTTATGCTTGCGGCAGAATTTCGGTGCCGCCAACCGAACGCACTGACAGCCGATAGCAGCATTCGCTGCCGAACAGGCGTTTCATTTGCCTAATATACATATCCATACGATCCAAAGGTACGAGCGCTTGGATGGTGCCGGCAAATCCGCCACCATGGATGCGCCATGCACCAGCGCCGTCCAGCAGACGCTCCGTGACTGCCAGTGCCAGCGCAATGCTGCGTTCGGTTACGTTCACAGGGCAAACATTTTGCAATTGCATAAAACTGGAACGTCCGCTTTCAATCATCAGTCTGGCAAATGCAGCCATGTCCTGGGACCTTAAGGCTGCTGCCTGCTGCTGTACACGTTTGTTTTCGCTGAAAAAATGCATCGCGCGCAAAAGTGCACGGTCACTAATCAGATTGCGAAATTCACTCATCCTTTCGTAGAAGTCGCTTTCGTTGACCTCGCGCAGATGTTCCTTGCCAAATAGCTTTGCGACGGAACGCATTTCGGCAGGCACAGCAGCATATTCCGATGTTAGATTGGCATGACTGCCACCCGCGTTGACAATGCAGATGGCATAGCCAAGAGCAGCAAGGTCACAGTTGATTTTTTCGATAAGCGGATGCTCAACATCCGCAAAATCAATTGCCACAAACCCGCCGGACACGCAGGCAAGCTGATCCATAAGTCCGCTCGGCTTGCCAAAATAGAGGTTTTCCGCATATTGGCTGGAAAGCGCTTGTGCGAGGGGCGGAATGCTGCCACTATTGTATAAGTTTGAAAAGATTGTGGCAATCAAAATGCTGTAGGCAGCCGAGGAGGATAGCCCCGAACCTTTGGGAACATTGGTCGCGATACAAGCATCGAACCCACCGATTCGGTAACCGCAAAGTTGCAGATTTGCAGCAATGCCACGCACCAACGCAACGGATGTATTTTTTTCATTTTCTCGGGGATTCAGCGCTCCTATTTGGATATTCACAGCCGGATAGCCTGGCGAATGGATGCAAATTTTTCCGTCTGTTCTGGCAGACACAGCCGCAATCATGTCCAGCGTAACGGCGCAGGCTAACACATGTCCGTGTTGATGATCCGTATGGTTGCCGCCAATTTCGCTGCGCCCTGGTGCGGAGAATAGGCGGATGGCATCTCTCAATCCGAAATCTTCTGCAAACGTTGTAAGCAACGCATCATATCGTCCCGGCTGTACAGCCGCGTCTTCTCCGTACAAATCAACAAATACATTTTGATAGTGACTAAAATTCATCCTGTATCCACCTTCCCGTGATCGCATAGCTCTGTGCGGATGCAAGTTAACATGGGTCAGCTCAACACAATGCACTCAATTTCCACAAGCGCATCCTTGGGCAGGCGAGTTACTTCGATGCAGCTTCTTGCTGGTGGATTGATATTAAACATTTCTGCATAGACCGCGTTAACTGCTCCAAACGCTGCTAAATCTTTTAGAAACACAGTGGTCTTGACAACGTTTTCAGCAGAGAGCCCCTGACTGTTCAACAACACTTGAATATTCTTAAGAATCTGTCGTGTTTGAGCAGCCGCATCGCCGGAAACAAGTGCGCCCGTTTCCGGATTAATAGCCAGCATACCAGATAAAAATAAAAAACCACCCGCTGAAATTGCTTGTGCATACGGACCAATGGCAGCAGGTGCCTTTTCGCAATAGATCGTTTGTTTCTGCATGGTTGTTGTTCCTCCATTATGATACGATAATTTCATTATAATGTAATTAAGGAAATGTAACAAGCGGGTCGTCCGGCTTGAAACGAACGGCCCGCGAGCATTGCGTTGATCATAGGATGGTGTTGACAACTTTCGGGGGACCTTCCAGCAGTGTTGGGTCAAGCATGTATTGCTTAAATTTTGCAAAAAACATTGCATAATAACTGCCGGAGCAGATGCGCTCATCCATGACCACGCCCATGGGCAGACAGCGTTCGTATACGATTTCGCCCTTAATGCGCTTGGCGACCTCTCGCATGTTACCCATGGCAACAAACACACTGGTTGTGCCGAACTCGTAGATGTGGTGATAGATATGGTTCGTGCGTATGCTTGCAAGATTGCTTACTACAAGACTCGTATGGAACGGGCTTGCATCAATAATACCTTTTGGCAGTAATCCATATCGATCCAGCAGCTTGAATAGCCCAACTGCAACATTGCACAGTCCTGGGATGCTCAGAAGCTTTGACATCAGCGCATCGGTTTGATTGGTTTCGCCTTTTTCACGGTTGGCGCTTACATAATTATCAATGGTTTGATGCACTGCAAAAATATCATCTTCCATCTGAAAATGCATTTTATTCATGGTACCATCTTTTTCACCAGGCTTTAATACAACCATGCCGACCGGAAATTCGTTTCGCTGGTAGATGCGCTTGTTGACAATGAATCGATTCATGGCCGGAAATTCCGCAGCCGCACGAACATAAGCAGCGAGTACCACACCAAGATGGGACATAGCGTGTCCTTCTTTTCGCCGTGCATTCAGATATGCTTGCATCGGCGCAATGGGAATATCCAGTTCGATCATATTTTGGGCGTCATAACGATGTTTTAAAATATACGGCATGATCGTATACATGGGATCGACATTTTTTACACGTCTTCCGTCTTTTCTCATGAGCTTTCTCCCTTATGTCTGTAAATACTGCTTTAGAATACACCAAATACACGTCAAACTGCAAGTCTAATTCGATTGCTCTGTATTTGAATCAAGAAAAACAACGCTTTTTCGGGACGTTTCATACAAAAATAGGTTGCATCCTTTCGAATAATATGCAAGAATAGATAGAATCCATATCAAGGTGCGCGGCTAATACTCCACTTTCTATTTGTCGCGATGCCATATTGAAGGAGGGATACTAATGAACCGCATGGCTTGCGGTGCGGCAGTGTGGAGACCTGTCGTAAAGCATTCGTCGCTTTGCGAATGAATGCGAGGTGGGCAGTTGGATAATTCCGTGTCCATCAGAGCCGAAAACACATGGCAAACGTAACACTTAAGAACATCAAGAAGATCTATGACAAGAACGTGGTCGCGGTTCAAGATTTCAATCTTGAAGTCGCGGACAAGGAATTCGTTGTACTCGTCGGCCCTTCCGGCTGCGGTAAATCGACGACGCTGCGTATGATCGCCGGTCTCGAAGAGATCAGTGATGGCGAACTGTACATCGGTGATCGTCTCGTCAACGACGTGGCGCCAAAGGATCGTGACATTGCGATGGTATTCCAAAACTATGCGCTGTACCCGCACATGACGGTGTACGAAAACATGGCGTTTGGCCTCAAGCTCCGCAAAATGCCCAAGGCTGATATAGATAAAAAAGTGAAGGAAGCTGCGGAAATTCTGGATATTACTCAATACCTGCAAAGGAAGCCCAAGGCGCTTTCCGGCGGCCAGCGTCAGCGTGTTGCCATTGGCCGCGCCATCGTGCGTGAACCGCAGGTATTCCTCATGGATGAGCCGCTCAGCAACCTTGACGCCAAGCTTCGTAACCAGATGCGCGCTGAACTCATCAAACTTCGTCAGCGTATCAACACCACGTTTGTGTACGTTACCCATGATCAAACTGAGGCTATGACGCTGGGCGACCGGATTGTCATCATGAAGGATGGATATATTCAGCAGATTGGCACACCGCAGCAGGTGTTCGACCATCCGGCAAACCTCTTTGTTGCAAGCTTCATTGGTACGCCACAGATGAACTTCTTTGATGCTACACTGATAAATGACGGCGGCAAGTACGCCGTGCGACTTGGTGATGCTACGGTCATTGAACTGCCAGCAAATGTGCAGCAGAAACTCAAGGACACTGCCGCTCCGACGCAGGAAATTACGTTGGGTATCCGTCCTGAACATATTCGGCTGGACGAACGCGGCAATTCCACCGCCATTCCGGCCAAGGTGGATGTCTCCGAGATGATGGGTTCTGAGCTGTATGTCCACGTAGACGCGCTTGGCAAGGATTGCGTAATCCGTATTGCAACCACCGATCTGCCGGCAACGCATAAAAATGGCTTTACCTTTGGCGATGAGGTTCACTTTACCTTTGATGGCGCATTGGCACATCTGTTCAACAAGGAAAATTGCTTAAATATTCTGTAATATAACGATTTGTAGTATAACATGGGGCGATGCTGTGTAGCATCACCCCATGTTAAATTATGAATTAACTGGATAAACTGAGGGTGTATTTCTAAATTTTCCGAATTAAGTTGGCAACTGTTTTGCAATTTTGATGTTTACAATCCTGATTTTATTTCTGTAGATCTACAAACTTTTCGGCTGAACGGACAAAAATCACGCATGCCAGCAAATTTCTCATTCAGCAATACGCGCTAAGACAACGAGGGATTTTTTTCTGCTGAAAAAATCCGCAAGGCATGCGAATCTTAACCGTTTGCTTTGCTTACGAATGGAGCATTATGGCGTCCAAACTACCATTGTTTCCATCTGCTGCAACTGTTCTGCTGGTGCAAGGCTTTCATAAATTGCCTTTGCCAGATAGGGGACACTATTGAGCGCCTGTTCCAACGTGTTGGCATTATGCCCAACTTCAACCAGCAAACAATGATTGGACATGTGCTGGTTATACCGTCCTGTTTTAATACGAATATCGCGAACGAACTGACCGTTCATTTCTTTCAATCGTTCCTGGATCGTTTTTGCAAAGGCAAGGTTGCTATCAAAGTCCGGCATGTCAGCAAATCCACTTCCAGTTGCACCCTTGCCTGTTCCAACAACAAACATCAGTCGCGCTAGCTGCTTTCCATCCATTTCAAAATAGTCTTTTGGTGTTGTTTCCGTTGTTCCATAGGCATCACGATGCACATCAATGAACACTGTTATGCTCGGATAACGTTCTTGATACCCTTGCATGGCCAGAAGTGAGCGGCTATATGCCGTAGAAAGTTTGGGCGGTTCGTGATTTTGCACGTCGTGTAAGACGGATAGACCATACTCCGTTTCCAGGATCTGCTTGAGCTTTTCACCTACTACAACCACGCTTTTGGAGAAATCGGCTGTACGCCATTTCCCGCTTGGCTCATAGGGCGAATCCTCCGTCATGAGGTAGGCCTCGGTTGCATGCGTATGATAGATTAAAATTCGTGGTATTCCACCATTCTGTATAAGCATGACGGGTTCAACTGCGGTGCCTTTTTTTTTGACGGTAATTTGCATTGGCACTGCTGATGAAAGCTCCACAATCTCTGGCGCGGGGGCTGCTTGCTTGAGCATAGCATAGGCCGGATAACCAAATGATAGCATCATCGTGTGCAAACCGAACATGGAACATAGTACACATGACCCGCCCAGCAGAACCAGCCAAACAAGAAAACAGATGATCTGAATATGGCGATTCTGCTGTGCTACTTCCGCAGCAAAAGGAGCTGTGTTGTTGATGCTTCTTCGGTAGGTACGCATTGATAACCTGTCCCCCTTTCAGGGATACTCTACGCATGATATAAGATTATTGCTGGATTCAATGAAATATCACACCATGCTTCAACCTCATAATAGATACGGTTTAGAAGAGAGCACCGTTGCTATGATTCGATCAATTTTGGTCAATGTATGTTTTCAAATTTCCTAAATACCATTTTTTGCAGCTCTGTTTCTATTGCTGCATTCAATATTTGCAGATTGATTTCCAGCAAACCTGTGTATATTTCGTTGAACGAAGCAGAAATCCACTCGAAACCGCAAATTATTCTTTTAGTGATATATCCTAACAATGCTCCTCGCATGGAAGCTGAGAAATTGCACCATCGACTAAAGATGTTGTAATTAAAATATGGTTGCAAAATAAAAGCTTACTTAAAAGCAAGCAAATCAGGAACGAAAACGGTGGCATCAATGATAAGGGCCGCAATCACATGCGAATATATGAATTGAAATTGCTACGGATGGATTTTTTATATCTGACATTGCTCAAGAGGATGGGGGAGGATCTCAATTTCAGGGCACCATTGGTCTGAAATTCGGGTAGTACGCAGCAAGAAAAATGTCCGCGTTAAGTGCGCGTTACTTCAAAATCAATAAATCATTCAGGTGCTGTAGGTAGATTTGCTGAATTCCCGGCAGTTCTCCAATTCCTGTAAGCAGACAGCGCGTGGATATACCGGCGTTGGAAAACTGTTGTAGCCAGCTGCCCGGCTCGGAGCCGGCCATGTCGTTGAGCGCGTGATCACCCGCTACCAGCATAAATGGAGCAAGCGCCGCATGGGTAAAGCCTGCTGTCGTAACAGACCGAATGACCATTTCAAGCGTTGGTATTCCTTCCACTGTACCAATAAATAAATGGTCATAGCCATTACTTTGGCAAACCCGTTCAAAAGCAGGATATACATCGTTTGCCGGATGCGCCGTTCCATGTCCCATTAAAACCAAGGCTTCATCTGAGCCTGTAGGATAAGCGTGAGCCATGGCATCGGCGGCGGCGGAAAAATCGTCCGCACAGCTAAGCAGTGGGTGGCCAATTTTTAGCAGATCAAAACTAGTGCGGAATGGCTGGGTTTCGGCGCAGAGCTTATCATATTCAGTGCCGGGAATCAGGTGGGTTGGCTGTATCAGTACTTGACGAAAATGATCTTGGGAAAGACGTGCCAATGCCTGCGCCACTGTATCCACAAAGATTCCACGTCGGGCGAGACTTCGTATGATCATGCTGCTTGTAAATGCACGAAAAACGGGTATCTGCGGATAGGCTGCTGCAAACTGGCGTTCTAATGCGCCGATGGTACGCTCTCTTGTTTCGTCAACCGTAGTACCAAAGCTGACCACCAGAATTGCCGTCTGTCCCATACGCCGATGTTCTCCTTAATTCATATAAAATACCCCGATTTCACTGAACCCGGAGCAACAGATTGACATACAAAAAAATCAGTGATGCAGTACATTTTTTAATATTCGCAGAGTACCGTTTGTGAAACTGCAGCACGTTTTTTGAATCCAGTCTCGGATCTTGCCGTTTGCGTCTTCTCGGCTATCCAGTGCAAATAGGTAGACACTGGATTTCGTGGTGGTAGAATTGCGCAAAGCGCTCACCCATACGCATTAAAGATGTAAGAAGGTGTTCTGTTTTTTGAGACATAAGAAGTATAACAGTGCCCTGTGGAAAAGTAAAGCGCAGTGGAGTTCAATAAACCGATGTTTACGCTGTTCAAACACATGCGAAACCGCTACAATGAAAAGAATCAATGGATAGGAGCAAACTGAATAATAATGGATAAACTGACAACATTTGATATCGCACGTGTGAAAGCGATGGGATTTCTGATTAACCGTGGAACTGAAAACTTTTCCGGACGAATCGTTCCGCATGGCGCTGTTTTTACTGCGGATGATCTAGCTATTGTGGCGGAGATCGCTCGCACCTATGGCAACGGAAAAATTGCCTTTACCTCGCGTCTGACCGCAGAAGTGGTAGGTATTTCGTATGATCATATTGATGATGCCGTAGCGATGGCCGCTGCGCACGGGCTATTCTTTGGGGGAACCGGGTCGAAGCTGCGCCCGATAACCGCTTGCAAGGGTACGACCTGCGTATATGGCCAATATGACACGCAGGCATTGGCCAAGAAAATTCATGAGAAGTATTACATGGGGTGGGGTGATGTCACGCTACCGCACAAATTCAAGATTGCTGTTGGCGGATGCCCAAACAGCTGTATGAAGCCCAGCCTGAACGATTTTGGCATTGAAGGTCATTTATCACCTCGATATCATGACGAACAATGCCGCGGCTGTAAGGTCTGCCAGGTGGAGCAGCATTGTCCCAGCAAGGCTGCTCATTTGATCAATGGGAAACTGTGCATAGATGCCACATCGTGCCGCACCTGCGGAATTTGTTCTAATCTATGTCCGTTTGGCGCGGTCACGAGCAACGGTCCTGTACAATATCGCATTTTTGTTGGCGGTACGTGGGGGAAGATGACGCGTATGGGTACACCGCTTTCCCGTCTTGTAACGGAGGATGAGATTATTCCAATTCTTGAAAAAACGATTTTGTGGTATCGTGAAAATGCATTCGTCAAGGAACGCTTCGGTGCCGCCATTGACCGCATAGGCGTAGAAATATTGGAAAGAACGCTGTTTTCAGATGACTTGCTTCAACGGAAAACAGAAATTCTAACCGCTGAACTTAAACAAGGATAGCAGATACCAATTGATGGTTCGACAAATCTATCAACATGACACGATATCACAAAGCGGACGGCACGACCCTCGCCGGCTAATACAGCAAGACGGGAGACGTTACGGAGGAGCTGAGTCCTTCGATGGCGTCGTGACCACCCACACCTACAACCAAATGTGGGCGCTGGTGACCACCGTTGCGGGTACGGAGACCATTTAGTTTCAATATGACGGTGATGGACAGCTTACGTATGTTGTCCATACGGGTGGTGAAGTGGGATAAGCGATACATACGATGATTTCAGGCGCAAATCGGCACTGAAATACCCGGATAGTCGGGCGATTTTCTACACCTACGACGAGATGAATCGTATGGCCAGCGTCAAGGGGCTGGATGGCGAGGTTACCAGCCTAAACGGACGCAGAATCGAGACGAAGAACCGCACCTTAACAACAGAATATGCGTTCGATGCGGCGGGCAACCTCACGCGTCAGAAAACAAAGGGGCGAACTGAGCTTTTTATCGAATATGTCTAAAACCTCAACAACGCAATCACCGGGGAAATCCAGATGGAGAATGGCACATCGACCAAATTCCAATACACCTGCGAGCAGACGGGGTAACTGATGGACTTTGCTAAATCTGACGGTTACGGCGCAATCTAACGCTACGACATGGTCGGCAATATGCTGAAAAAGATGGGAAACAACATTGGCCTGCTCAACCTCCGAATCAGACAGTATGAGCCGGCGGTGAACTGCTTCTTGTAGAAGAATATCAGGCGTTGCGATGATAAGGTACAATAAATTTCGCACAATTGAAAAGGGTACCCAACATGAATAAACGGAAGGCGAATAACAATCACAAACTGCAAATGAGGGTTCCCATGGGATCATGCATTTTTACCGTAATATGCTCACAGCGGTGCTGCGCAGTAAGTTGACCGATGTATCAGCCCTGTTCAAGTTCATCCATGCGCAGGAAAATCGAGATACGGCCTTATAAAAAGGGATAGCAGTAGTGGAAGCGCTGCGACAAATGAAACTTGCCAAGCTGCCGAAAAGCTAGAAAACGGTCTTGAAGAAACCTTATTCTATACCTGCTTTCCGCAAGATTACTGGACACGGATTCGCACCAAAAAAGGTATCGAGTGGATCATGCGTGAGATCTGCCGGTGGACCCACGTTGTCGGCTGCTTCCCGAACAGTAATTCGGCATGAATGCTTGTGTGGCAAGGCCGCGTTATATCTCATTCCCCAAATAGGCTGAGAAGAGATACGTGAATGTGGATGGACCGGATTTATCAAATGGTGGATGCGTTATTGAAGATCGAATAACGAACCGTGGATAATGCCTTACGGGTTGCCCACTTATGCACAGACACCGCTGCTACTGCTGCTTACCGCTCACTGGGTACCGGATCATTTGTACAAAAAAAGTATTGACGTGACCCAAAATCTTCCTTTTATATAATTCTGCACGAAGTGGCGCACTTGACTTGATAATTTATCTTTTGCTGTTCGACATGATTCTGTCTGGAACACTGTTGATATATTAAGCAAGTATTCGGAGGCGGTGGCGTTCAAAATGCCGGAGCAGCTACAAGATGACTATATGCTGCCGGAAGACGACTTCTGAATACGTGTCAGCATTTGCATGATGCCGCAGATGGTGGCAGACGAGGTGATGCGGGGTTAGGTAATTGAGGTTTAGAAGGATATGCAATAGGGGCTATACCGTAGTGGCGTAGCCCCTACATTGCTCAAGACGAGTAGACCGCAAGGTAGGTCTGTTTTGACATCTTGGGGTACAGTGCCCATATTCGCTGAGGGAAAGTGTTTTCAGTTCCTCACGGTTAAAAGTCCCATTTGTGATAGGATAGAAATCCATAAGAATATCGTTGCAATGGAGCACAATGAACTGACCACAACAATCTGGCCAGCCAGTTCATCATCTGCTCCCACCTGCTGTGCCATGGTAAAACTGCTTACCGCAGTGGGGCTGGCAAACAGGGCAAGCAGCGCCCCCAGTTCTATGCCTCGATACCCAACAGCGATGGAAAGCGTTACAAAGCAAATCGGTATCAAAATCAACCTGCCTCCTACAGCGGCAATGATGGGTTTAAAGTTTGACCGCAGTCGAGAAAACGCAAATGAGCCGCCCAAAATAATCAGCGCCAGCGGTGTTGCAATTTTGGAAATGTCACGCACAGTCTGTTCAAGCATATGCGGCAGTCTGACGCCACTTAAGACAAAGAAGAGCGCTGCCGCTGCACCTAAAATCAGCGGGTTTGTGATAATCCCCATAAGAATACGTTTAAAGCTGACTTTTCCACCTTTGAAATATTCGAGTGCAAAAACCGAAAGCAGATTGAACAGGGGAATGACAAACGCAATCAAAATAGCAGTTGTTCCCGTTTGAGTTGTACCAAACAAGGAAGCGGCTATCGGAAGACCAAACAGAATGTAATTGCTGCGAAAGATGCCCTGCACGAATACGCCACGCCGGAGATTGCTTTTTTCAAATTTTGGAACCAGAAACATCAACGCGACAAACATAACCAGAACGCACAGCATGGCGAACAGCAGAAGATGCGGTTTGAAGGATGCGGAAAAATCGCTGTCATAAACATTAATGAAAAGGATTGCAGGAAGAAACACGCCGAAACAAACTCTGTTAAGTTGACGCAGAAAACCCTCTACAAATAGACCAATTCTCCGCAGAAAATAGCCAAGCGCCATCATCAGAAACAGAGGACAAACAACTGAAAAAGCAAGCGAAAAGTTATTCATAGCTGCACAACTCAATTAAATTCCCATCCGGGTCGCGCAAATATAAAGACTTCATTTCACCCCTTATGCCGTGCCGTGTTACGATTCCAAGCTCGATTTCCAGTCCACTTTTTGTGAGCTCATCCCTGCAAGCCGCAAGCGAGCCGTCTATTTCAAAGCAGAAATCAGCGCTGCCGGTTTGTACGTTTTCTGCCTTTGGCTCAAGCTCCTGCCCTTTGCAATGGACGTTTATCTTAAAATCACTGGAAAACAGTTCCCAGCGTCCGTCTGCATCTTGTGCTCGAAAGCCAAGCGCCTCGTAAAAAGCGATGCAATCGGACAGCTTGGCAGTTGTGATGACCATGTGATCGATCTTGCGTATCACTGCACTTCCCCCGTATGGTGATAAAGGCCCTTTAAGGTGTACTGCGCCAAAATATGTCCGTCCATTTTTCGATGCAGCTCGTTAAATAAGAAGCCATTTGTAAGATCCAGCAGCGTATCCAGCGCATACACATGAAGCTCGTACAGATGCGGCGCATCAGGCGGACACATACCACCGTAAAAGCTGGAGAGCGCCGCGCTTTGCTCGCCGCCCTGCATACTGGTCCAGCTATTTACCCCCTGAATAAAGTCGGTTGCGGTTTGGCTTTCGTTCTCAAAAAGCTCAGTGCGGGTGATGTTTGCCGCCAACCAATGAATCCACGCAAACCCGCCGCTGACAGGATACGCATCTTTATCTTCTAATACCAGTGCGTAACAAACGGTTCCCGTAGGCGCATCTTCAATGCAAACAGGAACTGAACAGGTGGGAATTCCGTTCTCATTGAGCTGAGTTCCGCGCTTTCCATACTGATCATCCCACACACCATGCACCATTCCACTGCTAAAAACTTTCATAAGGCAACCTCATAATTAAATTTGATGTTATTATTGTAACGCCATAGGAGTTAGCTTGTAAATTACCCACTTTTTTGTGGGTGTACTCAACAGAAATAGGACGCTATCATAAGATAACGCCCTTTTCACGCAGAACATCTGCCATATTATTTTCCATAATGTAATCAATTCCCACCGCCTGCATAATTTCCAAAGCTTTGAGCATTTTTTGACCACGCACTTCTGTGAGAAAATATTCCACCCGAAGTGGAAACCCTTCAAATGTTTTTTTATCCACAAGTCCAAATGCAATCAATTCCTTAAGCTGTTCAAGTAGCATCTTTTGCGTGATGCCCTCAATATCTTTTTCCAGCTTAGCAAGCGAGGTGTGCCCAAGCCTAAGCCTCCATAAAATGATGCTTTTCCACTTGCCTTTTATTATATCATGCGTTAATTCCAACGGGCAAGTATACTCTTTGCGAAGCAACATATCTTACACTTCCTCCCTATGAGCATTTACTATTTTTGTCAGTACACGATGGCAATACACCGCCTACGCGGTATATTGCCATGCTATCCTTGTATAAAAATTTTGTATGCTAACATATTATTAATATTATTTTACCATGTCTTCCTCAAAAAATCCATAGCAAGCAAATATCCGCGTTAATTGTGATGGTCGATACAATTAGTACAGGAAAACGAGTTGTCATGTCAAGCCCCCAAAAACCTGTCCAACCTGAATGTTCGTAAAACAGCAATCCTGAAACCGCTTGTTACCTGCGCATCTGCTCGGCATTACGGTGTCAAGGGCGGTGGAGCCGCTTGTGAAACCCTTGACGCCGTAATGCAGTGCGGATATCCTGCATCAAGCGGTTAGAGGGATCATCGTCTGCGGGGCAAGCGGCCTGCCACCCAAACTGTCATGTGGCCGCATTTGGTTATAATAACGTACTCAACGCTCCGTCAGAACTCGTGCCTCATACATGTTTGCAAACAGCCCGTAAGGTTACGATGATTTGCTCTGTTGTATACTGTTTCCTTGCCATTTCCCAAGCTCCTTTGTTAGTCATCTGATCATCTTTACTAACATTCAAACTGGTCCAATTATAGGGGGGCAGGTAAAGACTAAGTCGTTCTCCGTTATTATCCCCAGCAAATTGAAAACAAAAAAAACGAGTGTCCTTACAGCATCTTGAAATGCTATAAGGACACTCGCAATGGTGCGAGTACCCATAAGGGGCATGAAAAAAACCAGTAAATACACGCTTTTGCAGCCAATTAAGTGATGTTACATATAAAAACCAACTAATATTTGAGTTAAGCCTTACTTGAAACGATATTTACACATTTGCTTGCACTATTACTCAGCATATATAATACCATTGTAAGGAGAGAATCACAATGAAAAATCCGAACTATTACCTCAACCTAAATGAAGAAGAAACCAGCACAGTGCTACATAACCTGCACAATTGTTACTTCTCCATATGCGGATGTGAGTGTTCCTCTAAAACTACATCCATACGCAACTGTTGGCGATTTAATAACGGAATGCTGTGGTGAACCGGTGATAGCAATGCGACCAAGTCAAGTCACAAATTGCTCCTGTGGATGTGAAATCACGATTACACAGACCGTTTGTATCCGAATCCCAATGGAATATGGCACATCTGCCGATGTGGGGGAAACAAGTGCAATTTGCAAAAGAAATCCTAATTGTGGCGGTTCTCCATGCAGATAGAGATATTTAAATAAAAGCAACAGGAGGGCGAATGATCTGTTGCTTTTGTTTTTGACGCTGATATATAATTTATTTAAGCAAACCGACTTGTTGTTTATTAAGACAACAAGTCGGTTTGCTTGTCGTGGTAATAGTTGTCGTGCATAACATCACTTGGTATAGCTATCACTATAGAAATGCACTTTGCATATACTGTTAATGAGCCTATGAGGTTTAAATTGATTAGAATGAAAAGTGCAATCTTTTTGCCCTTTATGGGCTTTCGGCAGATAATCAAATCTGCACTATAAACTAAAAATTGGAGGTCGTCTTTATGGGAATGCCTATTATTAAGCCCGGTACGATTACACGTGGTGAGGCTGTCGGCAATATCATCGAATCCATCGCAATGGAAGAATCAGCTTTCGCGCATATTTTAAATGCAGAAAGCGAAAAAATAATGGCTGTTGTGAATAACAACAGTGCATCCACCGAAGATCTTTTGGCTGTTAATGCATCAGTGAAAAATGCAATTTCCGCTATTTCACGTCTTGAAATGCAACTGCAAGCTAAACTGGATTTATTCGGAGACACAATTTGCCAGTAGTATGACCGGCAAGCATAAATTAACAATAAAGGAGAAATCTTTATGTCATTTTCGTATGCAAACCCCGGCTCCGGCCCCT
>JAVVXB010000010.1:0-86127 GCA_036651815.1 Clostridia bacterium | reverse complement strand
GAAAGAGGTTGTCGATACCCATTGGGCGTACGATGAATACCAGATCGTGCTTCCGGATCGCGCCGACCTTTCAGACGATATTTCCGGCAATTACGAGACATGGCTTGAAGCAGCCATGGGAAACGATTAAAACGGCCAATGCAAAAAGAGCCAACGGGCTCTTTTTTATTGCGCGAAAGGAGGCACTTATGGAATTTTACAGGACATTATCTGTTGGAATGAGCGGAGAAGATGTGAAGCATGTCAAGGACGCGCTTCTTCGCTTGGGTCTGCTGCATGCAAGCACGCACAGCACATTTGGAAACGATACGAAGGCCGCAGTTGAGTCATTCCAGAAGGCAATGAGCGTCACGGGAATCGTAGACCAAATGGTATGGACTGCTATCGAGACCGCCGCCGCTGCCGTCCCGGACAAGCCTGTTGGCGACGGGAGCATACCGAGCAATATCGGGGAGGACGCTGCGACCGCCATCGGCGTTGCTCTCGCCGGGGTATCCGTTACACGCAAAGGAATAGCCCTCGACGCTCTGCAATTTGCTTTTGATCCAAGCGTGCCGCAGGAGTATCCGCTTTCGTTCTATATTCGCGGAGGGAATCTTTACGATAAAGACTTATCGCTGCATGTCATGACGGCGGCGCGCATGGAGTCATATTTCAAGAAAACCTCTTATGCGCAGTTCTTCGATAACGGCAGAAAAGAAATGATGCTCGATGCATGCGTGTCGCGCGGATACGTTATTTCCGGTGCCGATTGTTCCGGTGGCGTTGTTGGGCTTCTGCGACACGCAAGGGTCACAAGCAGCGGATTCGATCTTTCTGCAAACGGATTCAATGCTTCTGGAAGCTATACGCACATTGACCGAGGAGAACTGCAACCGGCAGATATTCTTCATAAAGACGGTCATGTAGGCATGTTCGTCGGCGGAGATTATGCGGTCGAATGGATGGGTGGAGCCTACGGGTGCCAGCTTACGAAATTGTCTGGCAGGAAGGGATACAGCTTCGTAACAAAACGGACTGGCAACATGGGAGCATGGCAAAACTTTCTGAGGCCGCGTTTTTATTAAGGAGGAGGATATGGATGAAAAAGTTGTAAACAAGGACGAGTTCGACGGGAGGACGGTGGTGTGCGATGAACGGTTTGGTAGAGACAAAGACCGTCTTACGAAAATCGAACAGAATTTGCAGACGCTCTCCGAGATGATAACCAAAATGGCTGCGCTGCAATCAAACTCCATTGTGAAAGCCGACGATCAAGAAGCGCGTATACGCGCTCTTGAAAAGCGCGGCGGCAAGTGGCTCGACAAAATCGTAGAGATTGCACTTGGCATTTTTGTCGGGTATTTAGTCTCAAAATCTTTCGGCATATAGCCGGGATAATAAAAAGGAGGATACCATGGATTACATCATCGAATACGGCGTGCAGGTTGCCGCCGCTCTGCTCATCACGCTTATCGGCGTGCTTGGGACTTGGCTCACGGTGAAGATCGGGAAGACCAAGCAACTGGAGAACATTCTGATTGCGCAGGGAGAACTTACCAATGCGGCGCAGACTACGGTCGAGGAGCTCCAGCAGACCGTTGTTGACAGCCTAAAGGCTGCGCATAAGGATGGGAAGCTCACGCAGGAGGAAATCGCTGAATTAGGGGACATGCTCATCGACAAGACTGTACAGAAGCTTTCCAACACGGCCTACGGCCTGCTGGAAGCTGCCAGCGTCGATATCGTTGCGATGATTAAGGGCGTTGGCGAAAGCTGGATCAAGCAGCTAAAAGCGGAATAACCTACGGCCTGCTCGGAATGTTCCGGGCAGGCTCTTTTCATTTCTCCCGATTTGCAGCGACGCTTCTGCTCCTGCCTATAGCCGGTTCATTGCCGGGTACTCGCTCGATAAGATCGCACAGATCGCATCCCAGCGCCTCGCATATGAGGTCGAGATGTTCAAGGCTGACGCGCTCGGCAATCTCGTGGTACATATCGTTTATCGTGTTCGCCCTTATTCCGGTTTTCCTCGCAAGATCGGTCTGCAACCATCGACGCTCTCCAAGTCTGGTAGAAAGAAGAATCCATATCATACGTTTGCTCCTCTGATTGAATCTACCAGATATTGTAAAAAACGGCCTGTATTTGATAAATTATAACGTATTTCGATATAAACGAAAGCAAGAAAAAAGACACCCGCGAAGGTGTCTCTTTTCCTTAGAATCCCGATACCAGAACGAAGGTTTTTCCAATGGAATATACCTTTAGTTCGTCTGGCTCTTCTTTGGTGGAGCATAGGAGACTCGAACTCCTGACATCCACACTGCCAGTGTGGCACTCTACCAACTGAGCTAATGCCCCACGCATGTCGGTAAAGACTGTGTTTAACACATTACGGCTGGTAAGTGAGACTCATTGCGCAAAAAAAATGCGTTCAACCTCGTAAATCATGGTTAGCCTTAAGTGCTTGTTAAGTATAAAGTATATAACTGGATTTGTAAAGATAGAAATTTCTAAAATGTGTACGAAAGTATGAATTTTTAATAGAATTCAAGACACGGTATCTTGGGTGTGTTATAATACGATGAATTTAAAGGAGTCTTCAACCGATGAAAAAGAACCTTTTTTTCGAGAAGGTGCCAGCTGAATATCGTGCGGATAATCAAGTTGAAACGGATAAACCGCTGGATGCGGGTGATCCGCTTTTTAAGGAACGCAAAAGGCCAGCACCTTTTGGGCTGGCTGTTTTGTTTACTTCGCTCAAACTTTTTCTGTTTGCATTCGTTGTGGTATGTTTCATAGGGCTTGGCCTATTTCTTGGCGTTGCAAAGGCATACGTGGAGACAACGCCTACACTGGACATTGCTCAACTGACCATCTCTGACCGTACGTCCTATCTTTATGATATGAATGGGAATCTTATGACTTCTCTTGCGGACGTTGAGTATCGCGATTGGGTGGATATTGAGAACATTCCAGACATGCTGAAGAATGCCTTTATTTCCGTGGAGGATGTTCGTTTTTTCAAACATTCCGGTGTGGATTTCAAGCGACTTTTTTCCGCCGCTCTGGAAATTCTTGGAAACAGCAATTCCTCCGGTGGCAGCACGATTACCCAGCAGTTGATTAAGAACAAGGTTCTTGGCGCACAACGCAACTATAAACGAAAAATTCAGGAAGCTTATTTGGCGCTCGAATTGGAAAAGCGCATCAGCAAGGACCAGATTCTTGAAGCTTACCTCAATGATATTCATCTTGGAGAATCAAACTATGGCGTGAAGACAACCGCTATGGACTATTTTGGAAAAGAACTCTCACAACTGAGCATTCGAGAATGTGCCATGATGGCCGGGTTAACACAGCAGCCATATAAATATAATCCTCGCAAAAACATGTACCAGCGCAAGCAAATGGATGTAACAAACGCGAGAACGGATCAGGTTCTTGGGCGTATGTATCAGGCCGGGTATATCAATTCCGAACAGTACCATGCGGCACTGAATGAAACTGTAGCAATTACTGAAGTCAGTCAGCAAAAGCAGATGTATGATATGGCATATTTTGTTGAATATGTCACGAAGGACGTGGTGACCCATCTACTGAAACAGCGCGGACTGTCCGATACCACAGTCAATAGAAACGCCGTAGAAAACGAGTTGCGTACGGGCGGATATAAGATTTACACAACTGTTGATCCAAAGATTCAGAACGCCGTGCAGACGGAGTTGTCTACCTGGGAAAAATATCCGACGTTGGCTGACAGTAGCAAGGCGCTTGTTGTGGAAACCAACAGTGATGGTTCGGTTGTATCCGAAACCGTACAACCACAGGCCGCAGCCGTGGTTATGGATTATCGAACAGGGGAACTGCGCGCCATTGTCGGCGGGCGGGATGAGCCAACGATTCGGAAGGGGATCAACCGCGCATCGCAGAGTTATACGGAGGTAGGTTCCTCCATCAAGCCGCTTTCAATATATGGACCGGCGCTGGATCTCGGCATTTCACCGGCAACCATTGTACCGAATATGGATGGTGTGATTGAAGGCTGGGGAACGAAGAAGGGATATCCAGGTGGCGGGCTGAACAGCCGATATGGACCGGTCACGGTACGACGAGGGCTGATGTCATCGATGAACGTTGTTGCTGCTCGTGTACTGATGCAGTATGTTACACCAGCAATCTCGGCAAATTATCTCTACCAGCTTGGCGCAACTGAAAACAAGATCAATGTGGATGGACCCGGCCTCGCGCTGGGAACCTCCGGAATTACACCGGTGCAGCTGACTGCGGGGTATGGCGCCATTGCAAACGGCGGCACTTATCTGGAGCCACTGTCGTTCACAAAAGTCTTTGATATTGATGGCAATGTATTGCTGGATGCGGATGCAGTTCGAGATACGCACCGTGTCTTTCAGGAAAGTACAGCATTCCTGCTAGTGGATATGATGCAGGACGCGGTTAAATCCGGTACGGGCACGCGTGCTAAAATCTCCGACATGACGGTTGCGGGCAAAACCGGTACAAACTCCGATTATGCAAGCGTTTATTTCGCTGGGATGACTCCGTATTATGTATCGTCTGTATTTATTGGGCACGATTATCCGGTAAACAAGCTCAAGGAAGGTGCTTCCGGCGGTGACTATGCGGCACCGCTCTGGCAGGCGTATATGGCAAAAATTCATGAAGGGCTGGAGGATAAAGCGATTATTGATGCCGATCCAACATCATTAGGTCTTGTGAAGCGTACAGTTTGTACGGTTTCCGGACTGCTTGCAACCGATGCCTGCAAAGAGGACAATGATCACAAGCCGGTTACGGACTGGTTTGTGGCGTCAAAAGCGCCTACGGCTTACTGCGACATGCATTTGTCGATGTCGGTTTGCACCGCATCCAACGCACTTGCAACGCAGTTCTGTCCGGCGGAATCGGTGCAGCCAACGAACTATATTCTGATACGGCCGGCATCGGAATTCTATGCGTTTGAGGATCAATATTTGCTCAAAGCCATGCCTAATGCAGTTCGGACGGAGCTGTCAACGGATGAATTTGCTACATCCATGCCAACCTGTACGGTGCATGCAGACGGTTCCTTGAATATCTTTGCACTCAAGACAAATGCGGAGGATCTCATCCAGAAAGTGCAGGACTATCTCGGAGCGACCATTGATTTGGATGCAAGTTTATCTGCAAATTTGAAAGATGGGGTCGCCGCGTTGGCGGTTTCGCTTTCGGGCTACGAATATTCAGCGATCGAACCGGCTTATAACAAGCTAAAGATGGATTATGAACGAATTTCAACCGAACATCCAAGACCCTGAACGGGCACTGATGCAAGCATATGCCGATGAACGGGAACGTCTGGCGGCCTTTGCTGTGACCGACATACCGGAAGGCGATTATCTGCATCCGGTTTTCGGAGAGGGCAACGCGCCGTGCGAAGTGTTACTGTTAGGCGAGGCGCCAGGATCGGAGGAGGCAAAGAGTAGCCGCCCATTCGTTGGGAAAGCGGGCAAACAGTTGGACAAATTACTGCTGATGTCCGGCATAGACCGCACGCGGGTGTATGTCAGCAATATTGTGAAGTATCGACCGGTTCTTCGCAGCGAACACAGCATTCGCAATCGAACGCCCGGCCGAACGGAAATTCTTCAGGCGTTGCCGCTACTATCCATAGAACTTGGACACATTAAGCCAGTGTATCTTGTTACATTGGGCAACACGCCGCTTCGAGCGATCCAGATGCTTGCGGGCGAAGCGCCTGATACAATTGGGGCTTTGCACGGTAAATCGCATACCATCCGGCTAGATGGACGGAATGTGGATTTGTGGCCGCTGTATCATCCGGCGAGCGGCATCTATAATCGTGCCCTTGTTTCAGCAATGGAGGCGGACGCAAAGCGCCTGGGTGAACAACTTGTGAAAGCTCAACAAAGCGCTATGTTTGTCGATACCACTGTGATATACTGAAAAAAGAATAAATTCAGGAGCAAATTATGGGGCAAAAGATTTTAATTGCAGACGATGATCAGGTCGTCCACGAGGCACTTGGTATTTACCTACGTGCCGAAGGGTTTGAAATTGTGGATGCTTTTGATGGAGCTGCCGCGCTTGAGAACATTACGCCGGAGGTTGTCCTATGCGTGCTCGATATCATGATGCCGAAGATGTCCGGCATTGAGGTTTGTCGAGAGATTCGAAAGACCTCGCAGCTGCCGGTACTGATGCTGACGGCAAAAGGAGAAGAGATTGATCGCATCGTCGGGCTGGAGCTTGGCGCAGACGATTATATTGTGAAACCATTTAGTCCGCGGGAGGTCGTTGCACGCATCAAAGCAGTTCTGCGCCGCACGACCGAGCAACCAAAGAATGATTCTGCGGTTATTTCGTACAACGAGCTTACCATCGATCTTAAAAGCTATACGGTGACGTTGCGTGGACAGGCCGTGATCTGCACGCCAAAGGAAATTGAGATTCTGCATATGCTTGCAAGCAATCCAGGCCAGGTGTTTACAAGAGAACAATTGCTTTCTCGTGTCTGGGGTTATGACTTTGCAGGCGAAACAAGGACGGTGGATACCCACATCAAACGCATCCGCGCCAAACTTGATTCAACCGGCCTTGGCTGGAGCATCAAGACCATCTATGGCGTGGGCTACAAATTCGAGACGGAATAAATGCGAAGCGTATTTTTCTGGCGAGTTCTAATTGTATCGATCATTGCATTGCTGCTGGCGAATATTGTGTCGCTAGCGGCTTATGCTTATGTAGGGAAAAACACCTATGTTTCCATTGAGATGGCCAATCTTGAGCCGGAAGCGGATGTCACCCGCCAAATCTATGAGGAATATAAAAACGGGAATATGACTGAGGAGGCATTTCAGAATCTTATTGAAAAGCAAACGGTCTCCAGCGAAGCAGCGATTTTGATTGCCGATGCCCTCGGCAAGACGTTGATCGTCCGCAATATCGGCAGCACGGTTGAGGTGCAGGACTTTGGTGCTTATTTTTCTGCGGAGCTGCAGCATGTGCTTCGTGGTTCAACGGTGAAAAACGATGGGCTGGAATTATCAAACGGTGAACGTGCGGTTTCTGTTGGGGTACCCATCAGAGATGCGAAGGGTGATGTGACCGGCGGTATCTTTATTATCAAACAGACGCAGCGGATTCAGTCCGCATTTCAGCGCCTGAATAATGCGCTGATGGCCACGGTTTTGCTTGTTTTCCCGCTGATTATGATTATGACCGCCTATGGTACAAACCGTATTTCACGCCCACTGCATGAAATGAGCAATGTTGCCATTGAGATGTCCAAGGGTAATTTTGATGTCCGCGCGGACGAACAAACAACAGGCGAGGTAGGGATACTGGCGCGTGCGCTGAACACGCTCTGCGAGAATTTATCGCAAACGATTTATCAATTGCGTAGCGAAAAGCGACAGTTGAATCAAATTCTTTCAAGCTTTACAGATGGGGTTGCGGCCATCGACAGCATTGGCTGCTTAACACACTACAATCCGGCGCTTATGAGCATGTTTGGTGCGGTGGAGGTCAATACGCCCATGGATCTTGTACCGGATCAGTCTGTTTGGGATGTGTTTCATAACGTTTTTGAAACACGTACAACGGAAACCCTGCATTATAAACTGCCGGGTGATCGTGCGCTTTGGATTTCTATTTTACCCATCGTGTCGGAGACGGATGAGTGCACGGGCGTTGTCGGCTTATTTAAAGACGTTACGGAATTCGAACGGTTGGAGCAAACACGCCGCGATTATGTGGCAAATGTCAGCCACGAATTGCGTACGCCGCTCACGGCTGTACGGGGATTGCTTGAACCGTTGTCCGATGGTATGATTCGGGATGAGGAGACGCGGCAACGATATTACCGCATCATGTTGCGTGAAGTTGTACGTCTTTCCCGTCTGATTACCGATATGCTAGAACTTTCCAGACTACAGTCTGGCAGCGATCATATGGAAGTTGGTCCCGTGAATGTTGAAGAATTGTTGATGGATACGCGGCAAAACTATCTTAACGAGGCAAAACAGCACGGTGTCACACTGGATCTCAAGCTGATGGATGCTGTGCCCTATGCCATGACGGATGAGGATCGAATCGAACAGATACTTGTCATTCTCATTGATAACGCCATGCATTATACACCCAGCGGTGGAACGATTACCCTAAGCGCGGCCATGGCCAGCGAAGACAGTCTGCTGGTGACGGTTTCGGATACCGGCTGTGGAATTTCTGAAGAAGATCTGCCGCATGTATTTGAACGTTTTTACAAAACTGACAAGTCGCGCCGTGAGGGTGGAACGGGGCTTGGACTATCGATAGCGCGGCAGATTATCGATAAGCTTGGAGAAAGCATCTATGTGGAAAGCATTCCTGATATGGGCACGAGTTTTCATTTCACGCTCAAAAAATATATCAGCAATGCCATTGCTCTCGGACCCAGCACGTCCGCCAATATCTACAGTGAGGACAATTTGGAAGAAACGGAGCAGCGTGCGCACAGCGATGCACCGCTCTCGCAGGATGCGCCTTATGAAGTGATTCAGCCGCCACCCATTGCCAAAAACCCACGCTCTATTAAAAACGGGAAAAATAGTAAGCATAATAAATCCTGATGATAACGCGCCTCCGCACTGCATATAAATGAGACAGAAGCGGAGGCACAAACTTGGAATATCGTAGAAGACATAGAAAAGCACGTCGTCTGCATTCCTTGCGCGGCGGAACCTACACGGTCTATACAGCCGTGTTTTTGGTGTTTTTCGGCGTGGTTTATGTATTGGCCGCGTCCAAGGCGGGCGATTGGCTTGCTGGCAGTGTAATTGCACCCGTGATGCTGAAACTTGCTCCCACGGTAAGCATCGCGCCGCGTCCTACCGTAACACCAGCTGTTGAAAACACATCTGAAAACACCGTTGATATCCAAATGATTCCGACAACCTGCTTCGCATTACAGATGGGTGTATACGCATCTAAAGAGAACGCCGAAAAACAGGCGAAAGCGTTGCAGGAAATCGGCGCAGCAGGCTACCTTGTACAGGATGCGGAACGGTTTCGGGTTTTAGCGGCTGGTTATACAGACGAAGAGAGCGCAAAAAAAGTCAGTGCACAACTTCTTTCGGAAGGGGTCGAGTCACGCATCTATCCGATAACATGTGCGGGGCGCACCTTGCATGTCACCGCGTCTAAAACACAGGTTACAGCGCTTCAAACCACTGCAGTCGGCATGACGGAACTGCTAGACGAACTCTATCATGCGGCAATCTCATTTGATCGGGAGGCACAGAACGTGGAGGACGGCGCTTCCGGTTTGCGGGGGTTACGGGATGTTGCTGCGGACAGAGAAGATATGCTGGCAACTATGGCCAATGACGATGCATCTGAGGTAATCGGAATGGCTGCATTTTATGCCACCGTTCGGCGTGGAATTGAAGATGTAATGGAAATTAAAGAGAAAAAACAGTTTACGGCCAAACTTAAGTATCTGTATCTGTCAGGCTTTGAGGCATACCGTTCCTATATGGAAGGCGAATCCTGAATACATAGAAATTCAATACGTTTATAGGTTGTTTTAAAAAACAAACCGATAAGTATGTCTGAATATTGTACAATTTTGACAAGGTGTGGTACGGGATTGCATTGTGTGCCGTGGGTAATCTATAATCAATTCTGTAAGGAAGTGGAAGCATGCAAAAAGCAGCGCACATTTTAATCTGCGATGACCAGCCAATTATCCATGATACGCTCGGCGTTTATCTTGAGAACGAGGGATTCACACACGCATCCGCCTATAATGGGGTGCAAGCCGTGCAGATGGCGGAGAAGGAATCGCCAGATCTGATTCTGCTGGATCTTATGATGCCGGAAAAGTCAGGAATAGACGCATGCCGTGAAATTCGATCCTTCAGCAATGTGCCGATTATCATGCTGACTGCAAAAGACGAGGAAATCGACCGTGTTGTCGGACTGGAAATTGGCGCGGATGATTATATGGTCAAACCGTTTTCCTCACGGGAACTGGTTGCGCGCATCAAGGCTGTGCTTCGCAGAACTACTGCAGCGCAGGAAACCGAGTCACAAAGCATCCATATGGAAGATCTGGAAATTTGCTTGTCTAATTATGAAGTAAAGATTCAGGGGAAAGTGATTGATTTTACGCCGAAGGAAGTGGAGATTCTTTATCTACTTGCTTCCCATCCGGGGCGCGTGTTCGACCGAGAGCAAATCTTATCAAAAATATGGGGATATGACTATTTTGGCGACACTCGTGCCGTGGATACACAGATCAAACGAATCCGCCAGAAAATTCCGGACGCTGAACTCAACTGGGGTATTCGTACGGTCTATGGCGTCGGTTATAAATTTGGCAAAAGCGAATGAAAAAAGGCTCCATATTCAAAAAAATGCTCCTATACTTAATCTGTGCCTGCTTGCTGACTGCAGTCCTTTCGGTGATCATCTATAGCTTTTCGGGCGCGGAGGTTTATGCACGGCGTCTTGCGGACGAGATGGTTCCGCGCGCGGTTGGCATGGCGCGTCTGGCTTCAAAATATCAGACGGGACAGATTTCTTTTGATTCTTTTGTAGACTTTACGCTGAAGGAACAGGAGGGCTGTCGGGTCTATATTTATGATGCAGACGGCCACCTAATTGCATATTCAACGGAAGAAAAAAAGCAAGCAAATCAAGTGCACGCGCAAGAGATCGTGCAAACCATCTTGAAGAATGGGTATATGGAAATATCCACAAAATGGCGTTCAACGTTGGGGATTGCGGTCGGGGTACCGATTACGGATAATATTCAGCGCGTAATTGGCGTCATCTTGATGACAAAACCGACCAACGAAGTGTTCGAATCCATGCGTGGACTCTTTATGGCGCTGCTGTTTGCAGGGTTTGGCGGTTCAACGCTAATGATTTTGCCTGCCTACCTCGCGTCAAAACGCATGTCTATGCCGATCAGGAGGATGACGCAAGCTTCCATCGCGATGGCGAACGGTGATTTTTCGGTACGTGCAGATGAGGATAGAAACGATGAAATTGGACAGTTGGGGCAGGCGCTGAACCATCTATCCGCACAGCTAGATACGAACATTCGCGATTTGGTGCTGGCACGCAATCGTCTGCACGTAATTTTGGATGGGATGCATGAGGGCGTGATTGCACTCGATGCCGTAAAGGAGATTGTGTACTGGAATCC
The DNA here is from genome assembly GCA_036651815.1 of Clostridia bacterium. Classification (GTDB taxonomy): domain Bacteria; phylum Bacillota; class Clostridia; order Christensenellales; family CAG-138; genus JAVVXB01. The sequence continues at coordinate 74,927 of JAVVXB010000010.1, read as the reverse complement.
AGCCGCTCTGATGCTGTTTGACTGTAAAGATGCCCATGTGCTACGTGAAAAGCTGAACCAGGCAACATCAGTGCTCACTGCGGTTACGGTGGATCGGAAACGGCGCACGCTCTCTTTAGAGGAATCGGACAAAAAACTGTTGTTGGTCATTTCCTGTTCGCAGGAATCGAGCGAAGCTGCGCCGGGTGCTGTAATTGTCGTTCAGGATGTGACGGCTGTCGAGCGGCTGGAGCAGACACGAAAAGACTATGTGGCGAACGTCAGCCATGAATTGCGTACGCCGATTGCATCCATCCGTAGCCTTGCGGAAACGCTCAACGATGGATTGGTAAAGTCTGAGGAGGATCGCTCTCGTTACTATGGCTATATATTACGTGAATCCATGCGGCTAGCTCGACTGATCAATGATCTGCTGGAACTATCCAGACTGCAATCCGGTGCAGTGGCATTGGAAAAACAACCGTTTGATTTGATTGCATTGATTAACGAGGTGACGGAGCGCATGCGATTAGTTGCCTCAGACAGCGGAATTTCGGTAGAGCGGGATGTGCAAGGGGCAGGTGCGCTGATGGTGTACTCCAACCGCGATAGAATTGAACAAGTGTTGATTGCACTCGTGGATAACGCCATTAAGTTTGCAGAAGACGATGGAGCCATTCGATTATTAACTGTAGACCGAGGAAACCTGGTGCATGTCAGCGTCTGCAATACGGGCCGAATTGGTGAAAATGATCTTGCACATCTGTTTGAACGTTTCTATAAGGCGGACGCATCTCACAGCGACGGTGGCACTGGCCTTGGGCTAGCCATCGTACGGGAGGTGTTGACGCTGCTTGAAGAAACCATCGAAGCGACCAATGAAGGCGGATTTGCTGTTTTCCGGTTCACAATCCATAGATCGCAGCTAATGGAATTGCATGAAAAAAGCTAAAAATTTATGGGCGAATGCTTGGGGGGCGATTCCTGTTAAAATTAACAATGAATCCGGGGGATTGTTCGCAAAAAAGCAGTCCATAGGATGAATTTTAACAAGATAAAGAACGAATGCGAAAGATACCGCAAGGCGAGAAGATGTGCAATATGATAACGACGTTGAAGCGGCCAGACGATTTAAGATATTCTGGAAGATCAAGCATGAGCGGGTGGACGGACTGATCGTTTGCGTTGTTGTCGTGATGCGCGGGGTGTAAACGAGTTGCAAGATTCAAGCAATTGCAAAGTTTCAGGAGAGCTAGCCTCAGCAGATTCCGGTGTTTTCAAATGGAAAGCTAAACCGATTGACGGTTTTACGCATTTTTCGAATGGTATCCCCACGTAGTTTTTATGGCTGTTTTGTCGCATCATGAGGCATATACAGAGGGCAAGCGGTTTATCGTTGCAATTATGGACAGCTCTGGGATGTCCGCGCAGATAAAGGATGCCGCAAAAACATTCTGCATTGGGCCTGTGCATGGAAACGTGGAATGCCCCTGTACGTGGTCAAATACGCGTTGGGAAAACGGGCAATGGGGTCACGATAAATCGTGAACTTTTGTACATGTGCGATCCATGAGGATATGGCTGCAATAATCGGCGCAACCGGATACCATAAGGCGATCCAAAAGCAAATCATTAAAAAGAATCCTGCCGCATTCCTAATTTGACGCAATAAAAGTCAAGGCGTCGTGTAGCGAATAATGCCAGAGTATTCGGCATATTGCGTGTCAACCTCGTACATGCTGTATACAATCAGCATGTACACGACAACAATCCAAAAAGTCACAGACTTTTTGGAAAACGGGATTTTTGTCCCATGAATTGATAGGGCCAAGGGTCGCAAGAAAGGAAAGGGGTTAAGCTGACCCATCATGGATAAATCATTCAAACCGTCGATGACACGCCGCCAGCGTCAGAAACACGGCTGTTTCTATTCAACTTACAGGATATACAGCAAGTGAGAAACGCCGCTCGTGGACACTTGGAAAGTAGCAATGGCTTATAGTAGGTACTGGACGTTGCATTTCGGACCAATAGGCGACGGAGGAGGAAGGCTGAAACAGTGTCGGCGAGCCTTGCTATCATCCGCAAATGCATACTTGCTTTTCTCGGAAAATCCGACTTTTCGGCGAGGCTAAACGGTTTGCTCCTCTTGAAAAAATGGAGTTGCGTACTGGACTTGAATGCACTCACGCACTTTGTATTTAACGGGCACGTTTATGCATAAATATATCCTACTATTCCAACAGATTTTTCTTTATATCTAGTATCATGTCATGATACAATAGAAAAATAGATCATAAATTCAGTTGACACGCAAATCCGAAAAATGGAATATGCTTGCCAAAGACTGCACTCCAGAATAGCGAGGATTATGCGTGGTGAATAAAAACCGTTTTACCGTGACCCTAACCATTTCTTCGATTATTGTCGTTGGATTTGTTCTGTCGGTTATTTCTTCGATTCTCTCGTTTCAGTCGCTGTTTCGCAAGGATGTTGAAGCGGTGTCGGAATTAACCTCGGAAAATATATTTGTTAACATCAACAATCTCATGGATCGCCCGATCAATGTGTCGATTACAATGGCACATGACACTTTCTTGCGCGATTTTATGAATAAAGAAGCAATCGGTGGATTATCTGAAAATTCGCTATGCACAATGACGAAATATCTGGCTTCTTATCAGCAAAAATATCAATTTGATTCTGTCTTTCTTGTCTCTGTAAAAACGGGTAATTATTACCATTATAAAAACGGAATCGATCGAGTGATGACCCCGAACAACCCGGAGAATCAATGGTATTTTGATTTTCTTGCAGATTCGTCGGATTGCTCTTTGAATGTAGATAACGATGAGACGAAAAACGATGTCATCACTATATTTGTCAACTGTAAGCTTTACGACGAAAACAATAATATTATCGGCATTGTCGGGGTAGGAATGGAGACTCCCTATATTCAACAGTTTTTATCAGAAAATGAAACAAACTACGGAATCCATGCCTATTTAATTGATGTCAAGGGAAACATCCAGCTTTCTTCAACGCTGACCGAATTTGAACAGGTCAATCTCTTTAATAATCCAATTTTTCATGATATGTCAGGCGCGATCGGTGATAATACTGCTCACCCGAATCAACGATGGTATCACAGCAGCACTGCCGATGGATATATCATTACAAGGTATGTTCCTAATCTGAACTGGTATCTTGTCGTTGAAAAAAATGTTGAAGATTTTGCCGCCAAACTCTTTGCACAGCTTGCTTTAGACTTGGTTTTCCTGTTTCTCGTGGTGGTTGTAGTCATCATAATTACAACTAAAATCATTAAAAAATATGACAATCAGCTCATTTGTTTTGCGGAAACAGATCAATTGACAGGAATTAGAAACCGTACTAGTTATGAGCGCGCAATCTTCGTCTGTGCGCAAAAGCTGGGTAGTTATCAAAACTTCGGCATTGGCATCTGTGATTTAAACCAATTAAAGGCAACCAACGACCGATATGGTCATCAAGCAGGAGACGCGTACCTCAAGAGCTTTTCCGCAATGTTATGTCATGCGTTTCCGCACTGCCCCGTATTCCGCATTGGTGGTGATGAATTCGCGCTTATCTTTATAAATTTGACAGAAGAAACTGTTTTGAAATGCTGGGATGACTTGTTACAAGCCATTGAGCTTCAGAAAAAAGACGGCGGCATTTCCATGAGCGCTGCATTTGGATATGCGTTTTTGGAAGCAGGGCGAAAAGACACGATAAATCAACTTTTCAAAGCCGCCGATAATAAAATGTATCAAAGTAAAAAACAGATGAAGCGAGCGGACTAAGAATCATCGAGACTATCCGAAATGATGTGTTACCCTGTAATATGGCATGGAATGGAAGCCCCATCATGGAGGGAACCCATATGGCAAGAAAGAACGGAAGCCCGCAAGAGAAGGAACGTCGGCTATCGGAAGGTAACGGCATCGCTTCGTAATAAGGGTTATATAGTAAAACACTAGCGCGTAGAGCGGATTTGGCGTAAAGAAGGTCTCAAGCTGCCGCAAAAGCGGCAGAAGAAACGTTGCCTTTGACTGACGGGTGGAAGCTGTGTCTGGCTGCGGGCGGAGCATAATAACCACTTATGGAGCTGTGATTTCGTAGTGGATCGCACCATGGACGAACGAAAGATCCGTCTTCTGAATATACTGGCTGAAAGTATCCGTGAATGCCTGGCGCGTGTGCCAAAGAGAAACTGGCGCAACCACGATGTCATCGAGAGTTTATCCGATTTCATGCTGCAGAAAGGAGTGCCGATTTACCTTCGCAGTGACAACGGCAGCGAGTTTACAGCAAATACGATCCGCAAATGGCTTGGAGATCTGGGCATTACGGCAGCTTACATAGAACCTGGCAGCCCATGGGAAAACGGATATATTGAAAGCTTCAATTCTCGAATGAGGGATGAATTTCTAAATGGAGCGCTTTTTACAAACATGTATGAAGTACAAGTTCTGACAAAGCGTTGGGTACGCTATTACAACCAAGTCCGGCCACACGGTAGCTTGGGTGGTGGTAGACCACCCGCCCCTCAGACGATCATTCCTCTAACCGCTTGATGCAGGATATCCACACTGCCTTACGGCGTCAAGGGTTTCACAAGCGGCTGCGCCGCCCTTGACCCCGCAATGCCGAGCGGATAAGCAGGTAACAAGCGGTTTAAGGATTGTTGTTTTACTAACATTCAGTCTGGACAGGTTTTTGGGGGCTTGACATCTGTGCTGCCACATGTTGGGAAACGTGGTACGTTGGCCTGCTCATCCTTCTTGCTCTGTATATTCCCGTCGCCAAATGTGACTCTGCGATCCCATGCAGCTTGATCAAACTGGGAGCTACTACTTCAGCTTTTTCAATATCTCTTTCTCCCACTGTTTAGCTATAACGTCTTTAAAATCTTGCATGTACGCCTTTCCGCTTTTCGTCTCAGTGTAGCCACATTTTCGGCATGTGAAAGTTACTGGCTTTGTGCTCTTGAAATCGTCTGCCGTGTAGTTGTGGTCGTATTCTGTTTTGCACTTTGGGCATGATACTTTAATCGTAGCTTTTATGTCCATAAATACCTCCATTATGTTTGATAGATGGTGATACTCGTTGGCCTTAATAAGCGTTAGCCTCTCAGAAGAAACAAAAGAATACATCGAGGAGCGGTTGCGGTCTGGGATGATATTGGAATCCGTCATTGATACGTTGTCAATAGAGTTTCCCTAGAATGTCATGCCACAGTCTTTGCACTTAAAAGACTTATTAGTTTTCTTTGAGAATAACCCCCACATAGCTACGCTTCCTGCGCGTTCCAAGCCAGATATTTTGTCCACATTCGCACTGCCACAGGCGATGCAATGAACCTGCGGCTTTTCTGGTTCTGGCAACGGTTCTTTATTGCGCTCTATTCTTCTATCCCAAGATTCTTGATCGAATTGGCTGCTGTTTTGCAGTATTGTTCGCGGATCATTGGATAAATATCAGGCGCTTTATTCTCTATCCGAAATCTGAACATGTCTTGTTTGTCCCCAATTTCGTAAGCAACGGCTTGTTGTGTTCCGCATAATTCGCATAGTGATATGCATCCATCTTGTCCAGCTTTGATGTTCCCACATTTTGGGCAGCACATCAGAAATATCTTCATACGCTCACCTCTTTTTGATTTTATATTGTCCATATCTCTCTTGATAATATTGTGACACTTATTAGTTATTCAACATAGGCAAAGATGTTCCGAATGGAGTGATAGGGCGAAATTATCTTAATGGGGCGGACGTACAAAAGCTACAGCAGTGGAATATTGCGGTTCGTGAAACCGCCAAAGACTTCGTTGATCTCGGCGATAACGAGAAAGACGCTCTCGCTAATGCAAGGGCATATTTGCGCGAAACAGATGGATATAAATCAGCGAGTCAACGGGTTAAAGAACATGCACGCAATTTTGGTGAAGTGGAAGATATCTCTGAAAATCTCCCAATCGCCGGTAAGAAGATCGACGATGTGATCGACAAACTCTTGCATGACATTTTTGCAAGGCTTCAAGGCATCCCCGCCGAGCCGTTGGTAAAAATGCAATGCGCCGCAAAGATCGCGGAATGTGAAGCGGTGCAAAAAAGCGCCAAGCAGGAACTGGACGCCGCGACTGCGGAGATGAACGAGCTAAAGGAAGAAATGCTGCGCGTCATTCGTGGAGAGAGCGCGTTGCCCCAAAGCGTATTGACCGAGATGCTTCGCGCCGCAGAGAAACGGGTAGCGGATGCCACGGAACGATACAAGGCGGCTTATGAGAGCGCAGGGGACGTGGACGCGCTGACCGTGCAGATGACAAAACAACTTGGACAACTCCAAAGCTGGAGCGTCCTGTACGACAGCGCGGAACTTCCCGTCAAGAAGATGATCGCATCCGAATTGATTCGCCGGGTTACCGTGCATAGCGACTACAAGATGGACATTCAATTCAATATCTCTTATGAGCAATTTATCGGGGTGGACGGCAAAGCCAAAGACCTATCGGCAACATGAGGAAACAGGCGATGCACTGGCAGTTTTATGAACAACACCGACGCACTGGTCCGACTCGCCGGGAGACGGCTCGCTGGACTAGGCTGCGGCCATCACAGGGCAAAAAACAGGGTTTCGCGGACATGAAAAAACCGCCAAACCTTAGACGGTTACGAAGCGCCCGCTGGCGCTAGCTTCCGCCGCGTGCCCCGCGGTGGAAGAACCTTGTGAATATAAAAAAATCCGAAAACCAATTAAGGTTTTCGGAATTTTGGTGGAGCATGGGGGATTCGAACCCCCGACCTCAACATTGCGAACGTTGCGCGCTACCAACTGTGCTAATGCCCCAGATCGCATCAATACTATACAATACCAATGCGGAAAATGCAAGTGGATTTTATAGTTTATACCGAAAATCCGATTACGCAGGATCTGCATGGCTGGATAAAGCGCGAAAGCTGCAAGGGCATAAAGTAGCGCTAGAGAAGCTGACAAACGCCATGCAGGAATACTCTTCTGCATATGATGTAGTAAAGGCGGAAAGCAACGCAAACAAGGTGGAGTATGAGCAAAAGCTTGTTCCTCTGCAAGATAGCGTTCTGGAAAAAGCCAAGGTGTTGCAGGGCATGATACCGCAGGAGGTAAAATACCAGCAGCAGCTTGCACAGGAGATTACGAACGGCGCGAAGCTAGCCACGGAGACAGCGCAGGGGAAATTGGGGACGGACATGGACATAATGCATGCCATGGGGATACCGGCCGATAACGGAAATAAGCGCTTTACACCGGCTGTTTCGGATGTTACGATAGAACCAATCAACAGCGGCGCAACCGATAATTTGGCAAATGGAGGAAATACCGATGGAGGAAAAGAATCATATTTGGGTGCCCAGCGCGTTCGCGGAGTCTTTTCGGGACAATCCGTGGGAACCGAGTCCGATAACGGACCCGGAACGCAAGAAGATATACGAACAATTGAAACAGACAATCAAGAAACGGGGCGAGAAGCGGCGGCTGATCGAGGAGCTAAAGGCCTTGTTTGGCGAGGGAACGACGGAGAGCCTGGAAAAGCGGCAACAGCACATCGAGCAACTCAGGGCTTTGCAGGAAGAGGAAACGCCGGAGGATATGGAAAAGCGGCAACAGCTCATACAGGCGTACAAAGACCAGAGAGGCGTTTAAGCGCGTCCAAGAGCGGGACACAGGATATTGAAGCAGCCGTAAAGGACTTCAATGCAAAGAACGGCCAAAAGATATCCGTTTCGGACATTCAGGAAGCGGATAACGTCGCGCCAGAGGTTCAAGAACAATTGGATAATCTTCGGGACGTCACCGGTCGTGACGTCTTTTTATATGCTTCCGAAAACGAAAAGGTTCCGTTTGGCTTTACCTGGAGCGGACGCCATTATGTTAAGGATAGCGGGTTATGCACGGTGTTTCACGCGGGGCATGAGGACGCGCACAGCATGCCGGAAATTCTCAAAGCGATATCCAGCCTCATGAAGGATGACAGCATCACGAATGATGATTTCATGGGATATGTGAAAAAGCGGCAGGAGAGCATTACCAGTGTGCGGGGGGAGAATCCGCAGGAGGATCTGGAACAGCTCAAGACGGAGTTTGCCTGCGATCTGTTCGGCGCTGCCATGTATACTGAGCAAACCGGTGATGAAACGATTTATAAAAATATCGGCGTTTCGAATTCGGTTGCAGATCAAGCAGCGAGGGCAATCAAGGAAGCGCTTGCCTGTGATGCGGAGCAAGAATATGACATTGACGTACAGATGGCTGTAAACAGCGCCGACGGTTACAATCAGGACGCGGTGCAATTTTCTCTTGCGGATGTAACACCACAAAATCCAACATATGAGCAGATTATAAAAAAACCGGATATCCAAGTTGTTGAACTTGTTTCTCCTGCTAAACATGATGGGAACAAAGAACTTTCAGAACGATACAGTGATGCAGATTTTTTGAGTAAGCCGTATATCAACAGAGACACAGGAGAAGCAATTTTTATTCCGCAGAATTTTATACGGAAACTTATGAGCAATCCTGGCATACTCAAAACGATGCAAATTGAAGTACTTCCCAAGATCATTGAGGAAGCCGTGTTTACAGGAAGGAATCCGCTGCGTAACAATGAGAACGCAAAAAGTGGGCTGGAAGGGACCTATACGTTCTTTGGAGCAGTTTCAGAGAAAAATAGGATGATGCCTGTAAAGCTAACAATAAAGTCTATCGATGGGAACAAGGTTCAGATTCCATCAAACATAATGTCGTACTTGGAGCGATCAAAAGAAGGAGGGAGGGTCAATAAACTTTACGATTCGAGAATACTTGAATTGGAATCAATAGAAAATCTCGGTGTTGCAGACGTAACCGATGAAGGAAAAATCCAACAGAGCGTGCACGTCGCACCGAGATCTTCTATATCCGTAGAAAAGCTACTCAACATGGTTGTTGGGGATGCGCGGAAATATATTCCGTCCTCTACTGATAATTCTATTATATTCACGGAAAATAAAAATATCAAGAGCGTTTTTTCCGAGAATCCAATTGCGCGAGTTATTTCATTTTTTTGCAACTAATAAAAAGAAGATGCGGCTGATTAGTGTAAAGCATATCAAGATTTTTAATCATTGTAAAATTGATTTTGATATGCCAAAACTCGTTGCTGCCGAGCGGCAAGCCGATTGTGCTGCGGTCTGGAAAGGGTGAATGTTAAGAACCCTGCTGCTTCAGTTGGCTGATGCTTTTTGCGTCGGGTGTGACAAAGAGCGTTTTATTGGTTGAGTATACAACCATTCCGGGGCGTGCTCCGGATGGCTTTTTGAGATATTTACGTGGTGTGTAGTCGATAGGTACCGTGGTCGCCGTCTTGCCGGAGGAATAAAATGCAGCCAACATTGCGGCTTCCAGCAGAGTCTGTTCCGGCGGTAAACCATCGAAGTCGATGATTACGTGCGAACCGGGCATGCCTTTTGCGTGCAGCCAAAAATTGTCCGGTTGGGCGGTTTTCAAGGTTAGCCGATCGTTTTGAAGGTTGTTTTTACCTACGTAAAGCAGGATTCCGTCGGAGGATATGTAGCACAGTGGCTTGGATTGCTGGGAAAACTGTTTTCTGCCGCCTTTTTTACTGGGTTTCAAATATTTTTGTGCAACTAATTCTTCGCGGATTTCATCCAGCTCTGCCAACGTGTCACTGTTCTCGATGCTGATGAGCAGGCTGGAGAGATATTGCATCTCACTTTTTACAAGTTCCACCTGACCTGCCGCATAGTCGCGGGCAAGTTTGCCTTTGCGGTATTGCTTAAAATAGCGGGTGGCGTTCTCCTGCGGACTGATGGAAGCATCCAAAGCAATGATGCATGGCACAGGCGGATCCGCATAGTAATCTTGCGCAACGAGCTGCGCCATGCCAGGCTTTGCAGCATGCAGGTTGGCAAGAATCAGTTCCCCACTTAAACGCAGGGAATCGAGTTTGACGTCGTTTGTGAGCGCTTCTTGGAAGGAAACGTACTTGTGCTCCGCGCGGGCAAGCGCATTTTCCACCGTACGCTTGAGCGTTGATCCGTGTCTGCGGGTGCGTACGGTGGCATCACGTTCCATATAGAAACGATCCAGGGCTTCCGACATACTGGCAGCAGGCATACAAACCGTCGATAATGAGGCCACCGGTACAAAGGGCAGCACGGTAATTGGCTCGGAAAGATCGTTATACAGCACCACAGGAGAAAACATGCCGCATGAAAACTGCGCAAATAGACGGCAGAGAGCGGGTGCGTCCCTACAACAATCCAGAAGCATGGTTGCGCTGGACTTGCTGATTCCTTCAAACTGATCTGTCAGTGTGCGAATCGGGGAACCTTCTGTGGAAAATACCTCTGTAAAATCCATCTCAGAAGCGGTAAACGGATTCTTCTTCGGCTGAACGGGTGCAGGTTGATAGGAAAAACCAGGCAACAGTACGCGCAGCGTTGTTTCGGAAGGAGAGATATGCCTGAGACAATCTAAAATAACGCCGTTTCCATCGACAAGAATGACATTGGCGTGTTTGCCCATCAGCTCGATTACAAGCCGGAGCTGTACATTGTCCATCAACTCGTTGCGGGCAGAAACGGACAACGTGCAGATGCGATCCGGTCCTTCTTGCGTGATGGATGCGATGCGGCCGCCAAGTAGATGCCGGCGCAGCAACATGCAAAAAGCAGGCGCGGTCAGCGGATTGTCAAAAGACTGGCCGGTCAGTTGTATGCGTCCGTTTTCGGCATGAGTATGAATGAGCAGTTTGACATTGCTGCGTTCGCTACGCACGGTGAACAACAGCAGGTCTTTCTCAGGCTGCTGAATCTTATCAATCTTGCCGTTTACCAGCGGCTGCAGCTCCGCAACAATCGCCCGGAGAGCCAGTCCGTCCATTGCCATAAGCGCTAGCCCTCGTTGTTGATGCGGTCGAGCATCAGCCGATATCCACCGGAACCGTAGGCGAGAGACCGGTTGACACGACTAATGGTTGCTGTCGATGCATTCAACGAGTGGGAAATATCTTGGTAGGTGATGCCTGCATCCAATTGCTTTGCCACTTCCCAGCGTTGGGCGATGGATTGCAACTCTGCAACGGTACAGATATCTTCAAAAAATCGATAACATTCCGACAGGTCGTGTAACTTTAAAATGGTGCGCAGTACATCGTCAACTTCTGCGGATTGTAGCCTTGGGGTATACTCTTCCATAATGGAGTTCCTCGATTCAGTGTTGAGTTGTTTGTCGTAAAAGCGTTCACGTAATAAAACAAAAAAAGAAAAAAACAGACAGCTCAAAGGAACCGCCTGCTCTTCGTAAAAATAAGAGGAATGCGTTTATTGCGCAGCGGTGCGCTTCTTTGCCAACTGCGCTTTTTTGCGGTTGGCAGCATTCTTATGAATCACGCCAACGGTTGCCGCATGATCGACCGTACTGACGGCCGTTATAAATGCCTGATCAGCACAGACGGAATCGCCTGATTTCAGAGCATCCTCAAAACGACGAATGGTTGTTCTCATCTCGGATTTCGCCATACGGTTACAAAGATTCTGCTTCTCGGTTACGCCCACCCGCTTAATAGCAGATTTAATATTTGCCAAAGTTTTCACCCCCTGTGTGTCATACTTTAAAAAATTCACCCGAACAGAGGATATTTTAGCATAGGATACAGCTAAATGCAAGAAAAACTTATTTCAGGTTTTGTACACACAGCGGTTTGAGGCGCAGGGCATTCATAACGACTGTGACGGACGATAGGCTCATTGCCAGCGCAGCAATCATGGGGGAGAGCAGTGGACCGCCGAAAGCATGCAGCAAGCCTGCCGCAATCGGAATGCCGATGCAGTTGTAAAAAAACGCCCAAAAGAGGTTCTGCCGGATGATACGCATACTGAGCACACTGATGATCACGGCATCGTTGACTCTGCGTAGAGAATCTTGCATGAGGACCACATCGGCACTTTCCAACGCCACATCCGTACCCGCACCAATGGCAAAGCCAACATCAGCTGTTGCGAGGGCCGGGGCGTCGTTAATGCCATCACCCACCATACCAACCTTACCATATGCATTTTGCAATTGCTGAATTTCAGCGGCTTTTCGATCCGGCGCAACCTCAGCAACCACGCAGCCAATGCCTGCAAGCGCGGCGATGGCATTTGCGGTCTGTACGTTGTCGCCGGTGATCAGTACGGTCTGTATGCCTGCATGGTGCAGACGTGCCACCGCATCTGCCGCATCTGGTTTGATGGTGTCTGCCACGGCAATGGTACCTTGGTAATGCCCTTCTACCGAAAGATGCACGGTGGTTTTTCCTTCGTTGGCCAGCGCCAGCGCGTACACGGGGATCTCGTTGGCAGCATCTCCAAGAAATGCAGCATTACCCATCATCAATCGTTTTCCGTCCACCCTAGCAGATGCGCCAAAGCCGGCGATGGCGGCGAAGTCACTGGCAGGCAGCAGGGAAATGGCGTGATCTGTGGCGTAAGCGACAATTGCCCGGCCGATGGGATGCTCACTGCTGGTTTCGCCGGAGGCAAACAGCGTTAGCAGAGATGTTTCGTCCGTTTGATACGGCAGAATGTTCGTTACGGAAGGCTTGCCCACGGTGAGCGTGCCGGTTTTATCAAAGGCAATAATCCTGAGACTGTGGATCGTCTCCAACGCTTCACCACTTTTGATGAGGATGCCATGCTCAGCGGCAACACCAGTACCAACCATGATCGCCGTTGGCGTGGCAAGACCCAGCGCACAGGGACAGGCGATGACAAGCACGGAGACGAACACTGTCAACACAAAACCAATGTTTTGGCCAGCAATGGCCCAAATGGCAGCGGATAGAATTGCGATGCCAATGACCACGGGCACGAAAACACCGGCAATTTTATCGGCTAGGCGGGAAACGGGGGCTTTTGTACCCTGCGCTTCCTCCACGAGACGAATCATACCAGAGAGCGTGGTTTCACTGCCAACGCGTTCCGCAAGAAATGTAAAGGAAGTATTGCCGTTGATGCTGCCGCCGGTAACGGGGTCGCCAACGTTTTTATCAACCGGCATGCTTTCACCAGTCAACATGGATTCGTCTATTTGCGCTACGCCATTGTCCAGGCGACCATCCACAGGGATACGTTCGCCGGGGCGTACCAAAATCCGATCACCTGCCATGAGTTGGGATACGGGCATGGTGTGCATGTCACCGTCTTCGTCTAGGACGGATGCGTTTTCGGGCGCGAGCCGCATCATGCGCTCCACGGCATCACCGGTCTTCCGTTTACTACGGGCTTCAAAAAGTTTTCCGAGCATCACGAGGGCGATGATTACGCCGGCTGATTCCCAGTACATGTCGTGTACCGCAGAAGCGTTACCGCGTATAATCCGTAAGAGTGAAAAGAGCGAAAAGATGATGGCAGATAGTGTTCCAACCGCAATCAGCGTATCCATGTTGGGATGGAGCTTGATGAGTGCAGAAAAGCCCACAGTATAAAATTGTCTGCCTGCAATCAGGATGGGGAGGAGCAGAAGAACCTGCATCAATGCATAGGCAAGAGGCTGAGTGTGCATCGAAATAGGCGAGGGAAGACCGATCATCGGACCCATGGCAAGATAGAACAACGGGATGGCAAACACGATGGCGACAACGGCGCGGCGCTGCTGCACCCGCAGGGATGCTTGGCGTTCCAAACGATCCTTCGTAACCTGACTGGCCGCATCCGTAATCAAGGAAGCGGAAAACCCCGCTTTCTCAACCGCCCGCAGGATATTCTCCACAGCGACGGCTTCACCTCGTATGCGCAGATGCTCGGTGGCAAGATTGATGCTACTTGATTCCACGCCTGCAACACGTTTTGTAGTACGCTCAACGGCGGCTGCGCAGGCTGCGCAGTGCATGCCGGAAATTTTATATTCTGTAATGGTCAATTTCGTGTCTCCTTATCCTCATAATTGCTTAGTATTTCCACCTATCTAATAAAACTGACAGTAAAATTGATTAATGGTAATCGATTCGGACTGTTTTAAAATCTGAATATGAGGGAAGATAGAGGATGATTGATCTCAGGGACGAATATCGGGTGATTTCAAAATTTTTATGCGGATATCAGCTGAAAATCCCGGCGCTACAGACACAACTGGTGATGGGTAAGTCCAAAAGCGCGGATACGCCACTGCTATTTCTTGTAAAAACTGCATAGCATAGCAGCGAAGATAGCCAGGAAGCGCATTTTCCCTGCAACAATCGGCTTAATCGACTGATTTCAGGTGGTTCGTTATTGAACCTGGGTACTGGAGAACGTACATAAGCGGATGCAAAAGAAACTTCTGCGTGGGCACTGCAAATACTTTAGGCACATCCGAAAAACGTAGGTTAAGAGCATGAAAAAATTTCACTCCGGGCAGAATCAAGCAGGTGAATCGCATGCTTTGCATAGATCGTAATCAGCCAGAGATTGGTCATCTGGGAAAAACATTCGCCTGTTGCCGGCTCGCCCAACGCCAATGTTACCAAACAATGTCTTCGTGTACCTGTCTTTATTGTCGACATTTCTGAGTTTCAAAGATAACCATGCTGAAAATTTGGGGGCCTAATATTTTTAATGCCACTGATTGTCCTTACTTGGTAGATTTACCGTAAGATCAACAACACAATCAAGGGACGCAAACGTATTGTTATGGCCATAGCAACTACTACAACGATCATTGCAACATACGGTGACCCTTCAATTTGGGAAAGCGGGCATCCATTTTATAATGGATGCGGCATTGTTATTTCTGGTTTGCGCTACTCCAACTATTGGCGCCCAGCCAAAAACTGACGGAATTCAATACGGATTGGATAGTGCGAATCAGAATGAGAAATTGGCAGAGATCGGTTATGGTACATATGCTCAAAACTTAGTATTCATCGACACAGAAACATACACACTTTGGAAAATGTGAATCTGATCCGGTGTAGCCGGACAGCATCTGCAACAGCTCGCCAGCAGAGAGTGAATACTGCGCAGTACGGGAAACGGGTCGGCCACGGCCATCAAATACGCCGTTATTGGATGAGAGAAGAGGATCCGCAACTGCAAAAGTGAGCGCTGGATCTCCGCAGACGGCGCGGAGCAGCGCGGAGGCACTCGCAACGCCCATTACGCCCTGTGGTTCGATGATACCAGGCAATTGGAGATCAGGTGGCAACTTGGCGGAGGAACCAATGGGCAGTTGCTTCAGTAACGTCTGATAGACAGCAGGATTGCGTGCAATTACTTCCGGCGCAGTCCATGCCCCTGACTGTTCGGAGGGACACGCAATCAAATAGCCATCGAGACGATCGTGCTGCCATGCGGTGAGGCAATGGGCACCATCGGATCGATAGTCGTCAAGCTTGAGCTGCATGTCATACTGGCTGCGTACCGTACTGCCTGAATAGTGCAACGTGGCGGCATTGTAGCAATCGACCAAAGCCGTAAGGTCTGGAATTTCCGACCACAAAGGTTCTGAAACGGCTGCATCTTGCGGCGCAATCCACCGTAGCGTATCAGTACAGGGCAGATGGCCGATGGAAAAATAGGTATTTAGCTTGGCTGGACTATGAAATACCACCGGGATATCATTGTCACGGCTGAGCGCTACGAGTGCAGCCATGATACGGTGCATATAGCCGTGGCCGCGGAATTCCGTGCGCGTGGCAACGCCACAGATCATCAAAGCAGGCAGAATAGCCTGGCGAATTCGCACCTTCATAGGACATCCGTGCGCAATACAGACGATCTTTTCATCGATCTCAAGGGCAAGCGAGAATTCCGGACGATAGCGGCATTGAAAAAACCAATCCATAAAAGCGGACGAGTCATCAAAGCACGACGCCCATAGTTCACGTGCTTCCGGAATATCCCGGACGGTTAAATTTCGAATACGTTCCATCATTAAATAATATATTTTTCGTTCTTAGACGGTATAGCAGCGAGTTCCTTGCGCTTTTCATCAAATCCACGACGTCCAAGCAACGCATATGCTGCCTGCTTACCGGCTTCTACGCCTGGCTGATCAAAGGCGTTGATCTCAAGCAACTCTCCGGTAAACGCGGTTGACAGTTCGAAGAATAAGAGCAGTTCGCCAACTGTGAAAGCGTTGACCTCCGGCATGATGATCGTGTTATTGAGATGCCCACTCTTAGCAACCGCATACTCTGTTGCACGTAGCTCCGCAGCAATTAGTTCGTTTTGTGTGTGACCGCAGAGAAAGGATACATCAGGTACATCAAAATAGCCGTCGCTGATCATGGTTTCAACACGAAAACGATTTACGCTTAGGAAGGTGATGACTTTGTCGAACGGACCTTCTGTATAGAGCTGTACCTGAGAATGCTGATCCGTAACGCCCAGTGATTTAACAGGCGTTTGTCCGGCGTTGACAACATGACCATTCAGATCCGTGCGTTTACCGAGTGATTCCGCCCAGAGCTGTGCATACCAGTCGGACATGTATTTGAGAGAATCCGCATAGGGCATGAGTACCCCAATATTGCAGCCGCGTTGCATGGCAACGTACTGAAGAGTGGCCATCATATAGGCCGGGTTTTTCCAAACATCGCGCTGCTGATCGCAGAGACCATCCATAAATGCCGCGCCCGCAAGCAGTTCGCGAATATCGATACCGCACACGGCGGCCGCCAACAAGCCAACGGGGCAAAGCTCTGAGAATCGACCGCCTACGCCATCCGGAATGACGAAGGTTTTGAGGTTTTCCATTTCTGCAATCTTGAGCAAATGTCCTTTGTCGATATCGGTGGTTGCAAACAAATGCGTGCTGATATCCTTACCAAGACGTTCATGCAGCAAAGATGAGATAATCAACAGCTGGGACATGGTCTCCGAAGTGCCACCGGATTTACTGATGACATTGAACGCCGTCCGATCAATATCAATGACATCCAGCAAAGCTCGCATACGCTCAGGGTCGATGTTATCTTCCACGAACAAGCGTGGACCGCCACGTCGATCGGCAGGCAAATCGTTGTAGCGCAGATGATTGAGGGCTTGCTGCGATGGGACCTAGCGCGCTGCCACCGATGCCGAATACTACAAAATTATCAAAACGCTCTCGAATGTCCGTAGCGGTTTCTAAAATATCCCGTACGACGTCTTCCTGATTGTAGGGAAGTTCACGCCAGCGCATCTGACCTCTCTTTTGTTTCATGCTGATCACAGCTGCATCCATCTTGCCTTGTATGGCATCAATTTCACGCTTATATAAACCACGGTTGCCAAGCTGATCGGACATCATATTGTTAAAGTCAACATGCAACCGCATAGACTGCCGCCAAGATTCATCCATATAACGTTCCATAATTGGATTATACCTCCATTTATTTTCACTTCATTATAACACGCCGCTCACGAAATAAAAATAAACGAACTGTAAAAACAGCGCCTGTTTCGACGAAATAAACAGGGACGCAGCTGATAAGCCGCGTCCCTGTAGCAACCAAGGTAATTTACGTCAAGATTTGTGGTTTTTAATGAATCGCTGGATCAACTTAACCAGCTCCACAATCGGGATTACGCAGAGTGCGAGCACCATGGCGACGCCGTACTCTGCGATGCTGATATGCTCGAACCCAAATGCATTTGCAAGGAACGGAATATACAGCACTGCCGTAGTCAGTACCAGAGACAGAATCGCGGCACCCCAGAGATACTTGTTCTGTGATTTCATCGTAAAGACACTCTGTCTCTGGGAACGCATGTTGAAGCTGTGGAAGATTTCCGCCATACTCATGGTCAAAAAGGCCATGGTCATACCGTCCGCGCTGTTGGTGAACTCCCAAATGCCGGACTCCATAAAGTGACCAATGTAGTAGGCCGTTAGCGTCAATATGGTTACGAGCAGACCTTGATACACAACGTCAAAACCGACGCCGCCAGCGAATATACCGTCCTTTGTTAGCCGCGGGGCACGTTCCATCAGGTTGGCTTCGGCAGATTCCGTTCCAAGCGCCAGTGCTGGAAAACAGTCGGTAATTAGATTGATCCACAAGAGATGCACCGGCTTAAGTATCACAAAACCAATCAACGTCGCGATGAAGATGGACATCACTTCGCTCATGTTGGATGAGAGCAGGAATTGGATGGCTTTGCGGATATTGTCATAGATACGCCTGCCCTCCTCAACTGCGCCAACGATGGTGGCAAAGTTATCATCAGCCAATACCATATCCGCGACATTTTTCGTCACGTCCGTACCAGTAATCCCCATGCCAACGCCAATGTCTGCACTCTTAATGCTTGGCGCGTCATTGACACCATCGCCGGTCATGGCGGTGACAAAACCGTTTTTGCGCCATGCATTGACAATTCGAACTTTATGTTCCGGCTGTACGCGGGCATATACGCTGTAATTGCCAACCGTCTGCTCAAATATTTCGTCGGAGATTTCGTTGAGCTGTGCGCCGGTGATGGCTTCGGAGGCATCTTGAATGATGCCAAGCTCTTTGGCGATGGCCACCGCGGTGTCGCGGTGGTCGCCTGTAATCATGATTGGACGGATTCCGGCACTGCGGCATTCCTTGATCGCCGCGGTTACTTCAGGACGAACCGGATCGATCATGCCGACAAGACCGATGAAGATAAGATCATGCTCCAAGGCAGCGGCAGAGTCATCCTTTGGCAGGGAATCGTAGGACCGCATCGAAGCGGCAAGCACACGCAGCGCTTTGTCAGCCATGGCCTTGTTTGCAGCCAGGATTTCGTCCTTGACCGCATCGGTCAAGGTAACGGCAACGCCATTTTTTCGGTACATGGTACAAAGCTTGAGAATTTCATCCGGCGCACCCTTGGTGTACTGCACAATATCGTTCCCGTCGGTCTGATGCAGGGTTGACATCATCTTGCGCATGCTATCAAATGGCGCTTCACCGATGCGTGGGGCAGCCAGCGTCAAGGTAGGTTTTGGCAAACCTACCTTCGCGGCAAAGTTGACAAGGGCGCATTCGGTCGGTTCGCCAACAGCGGTGCCATTCTCTAGCTCAGCATCGCTGCACAGCGCAAGCGCGGTTGCCAGAAGCGGGACCTCTTCACCGTAGCTTTCCACCACAGTCATCTTGTTCTGGGTCAGGGTGCCAGTCTTATCCGAGCAGATAATCTGGGCGCAACCCAGTGTTTCTACTGCGGTCAAGCGGCGGATAATGGCATTGCGTTTAGACATATTGGTTACGCCAATGCTGAGTACGATGGTGACAACAGCGGCCAGTCCTTCTGGAATTGCTGCAACTGCAAGGCTGACGGCGATGAGAAATGAATCCAGAATATAGGTTTCATCGGAGCCGCGGAAACGTAGCAAGTTGACGGTAAAGATCACGACACAGATGCCAAGCACCAGCCAAGTGAGAATTTTGCTGAGCTGTGAAAGCTTGATTTGTAGCGGCGTCTGCCCATCCTCAGCTTTGCTGAGAGCATCTGCAATTTTGCCCATTTCGGTTTGCATGCCTATGCCGGTGATGACCGCCTTACCCCGTCCATAGACGACGGTGCTGCCCATATAGATCATATTTTTGCGATCACCAAGGGGGACGTCCTTGGCATCGCCAAGCGAGATCGCTTCGGTATGTTTGTTGACGGGTACGCTTTCGCCGGTCAGGGCGGCCTCCTCAATCTGCATGCTCATGCTTTCCAAAACACGGCCGTCTGCAGGGATGGCATCGCCGGCTTCCAGCAAGACCACATCACCAACCACAATATCTTCATTTTTGATTCGTAAAACCTGCCCATCCCTCAATACTCGGCAGGTAGCGGCGGACATCTTTTGGAGCGCTTCGATGGCTTTTTCAGCTTTGCTTTCCTGAACGACGCCCAACACCGCGTTGATGATGACAACGGATAGAATAATGATTACATCCGCAAAGCTTTCACCTTCAATGGCGGCTGTTATGCCGGAGACCAAGGCGGCGGCAAGTAAGATGAGAATCATCGGATCCTTCATCTGCTGGAAGAATCGTACGAGGACAGATGTTTTTTTGCCTTCGTCAAGTTTGTTTTGTCCATTCTGTGCAAGACGCTTTGCAGCTTCTTCGCCAGTGAGACCGTGCCCGCTACTACCAACGGCAGATAGGACTGAATCGGTGCTGTTTACATAATGTTGCATGGTTATAAGTCATCCTTTCCTGGCAATTCCAGTTTTTTCTTCTGTATGAAAAAGGCTCATGTACGGCAGAAAACAATGTCGTACATGAGTCTTGTTATTTGATCCAAGCCAGATATACAATATATGCATATCGATTGAATGTTGATCTTGGAACGCGATCATACAGGTATCGCGTCAACTACTCCCTCACGTACTATTATTATATCAAGAGAATTTCCAATTGCAAACAAAAACAGCATTTTCATATGAAATATTGCAGAAGCGGCGTTGTCAAGCCTATCCACCACAAAATTCGGCTTCATTCATTCGATAGAATTCTAACGTGTGAGCCGATTGGACCCCGATGCACGCAAGATGACCCTGCTGGATTGGCATACCTACCGTAATCAATGTGCATCATCTCTGATAAGTTATGAAAACAATTGCGCGGGAGTGGACGAATGTATCAATCTTTGATAAGATACTGTCGTAATTGTATGTAGAGTGTTGCCATTACAAAGGAAAATGCAAAGGATCATTGAAACGAATCGCATGATTGATTTTATACAAAAGAACAGATGGTTTGCGGGGATATGCGCGGCCTTGGCTGCGGCCGTATTGCCGCAGATATCGGCGATGCTTTCCAGCGCATCGATTGTGATCAATGTCACGGCGTGTGCGCTTGCGTTTGGACTGTTCTACTGGTTGATTCGATGCGCCGTCAAACGACTGAACATCAGATTGCTCTCGTTTTCGTTGGTTGGCGCGTATGTTCTCTCCCTTGCACTGGTGATTGGCAGAGCAATATTTGTGGAATCGCATGTTTCGCTCACTGTGAGCAACGTGCTTTTGTCACTTTTTTTTGCTTTGGCATTTACCCCAGTGCTCACCAGTCTGCTCATACTGTTTCTCCACGGTGTTCCCCGCGCGAACTATGATATGCGACAGCTCAAAATGGAAAACACTCGTTGGAACCCGGCCGGTTGGAAGCGATCAACGGTGTTTTTTACGGTTTGGGGGATACTGTTGCTGTTCTGGTTGCCTTGCTATCTTGGGTATTTCCCGGGGATCTGGGGATATGACATGTATAGTCAAAACCATCAGGCGCTGACGCATGCGTACAATACCTATCAGCCGCTGTTGCATACGTTACTGTTTCAGGGATGTTATCAACTTGGCGTTACCGTGTTCGGCACGGGCACGGGCGGTGTGGCGGTATTTACAACGGTACAGACGCTGATTCTATCCGGTTCGCTTGCCGGTGTTACAACTTATCTGGTAAAACGACTGAACGTGCCGTTCGTCATCAGCATCGTTGCGGTTGGATTCTATGCGTTGATGCCGTTTCACGCGATACTTGCGGTATCCTCCACGAAGGACACCGTATTCTCCGGGCTGTTTCTGCTTTGCTTACTTCAACTCTATGATATCTGCATGGATCCCGTTAGCTTCTTCAAAAGCCCCGGGCGTATCCTCCTATATCTGGGTACGGTGCTATTGTCGTGCCTTATGCGGAACAATATGATCTATGCGTTTGCCGTCATGCTCCCCATCGTGGTGCTGGGCGTGCAACAAAAACGGTTTTGGATTGCCGTTTTACTTGCGGGTTCGCTGGTGCTCTCGTTTGCAGGCAAGGATTTATTAAGCCGCGCATTATCCGCTACCGATGGACCGCGCATCGAAATGCTGAGCGTTCCCATACAGCAACTTGCCAGAGCGTACAACAACCACACTGACGAGCTGAGCGATGTGGACAAACAGGAAATTTTCGAATATTTACCGGAAAAGGTGGTTCAGAATTATTACCCCTTGTTGGCCGATCCGATCAAAGAGAATGCAACCATTGGTGATGGGGCAACCAGCATGCTAGGCTTTCTCAAAGTTTGGGGCAAGCATCTGCCAACCTATTTAAATGATTACACAGACGCGTTTTTACTCATGACGCTTGGATATTGGTATCCGGACGGGAATCTGCATGCTCATATTTATGATTGCTACAATGAACCGGAGGCCGAGGAAATCCTCGGGTATATGTTTACAGGGTTTATCGAAAATATTAATGCGGATGTGAAAAAGCAGAGCCTATGGAGAGGAGCGGAATCGTATTACCAATGGTTTGCCCATGAAAACAATCATGAGAAAATCCCGGTGATTGCTTGGCTGTTCAATCCGGGATTTTATTGCTGGGTTCTCTTTCTTGCGGTGCTTACCCTACTTTATTTCAAACAATATCGGCTGGCGTTGCCGCTTGCATTACCATATGGGGTTTGGATGACACTGCTGCTTGGCCCGTGCGTAATCGTTCGCTATGCGTATCCGATTATGGCGTGCTTTCCACTGCTGCTGGGACTGTTTTGGAATAAGACGGCGCACTATCAGCTGACCGCTCCAGCTGAACACATTGAAAAGCGGACGGGCAGAGGCCAGGAGATGCTGCGCTTTGCGGCAGCTGGTGCAGTTGGCTTTGGGATCGATTATGGCTGTATGATCGTTTTTGCTGAGGTGTTTGGACTGCATTACCTATTGGCCACGGCGTTTGCGTTTGCAATCTCGGTTGTGACAAATTATCTGTTGTGCGCATATTGGGTATTTCAGGGCGCGAATACCAAGAACAGAGGTATCAAGGCAGGATTTTTACTTACGAGTCTCATTGGCTTGGGACTGAACGAATGGTTCATGTATCTGTTTGTGGATCGGATGCAGATTCACTACATGCTTGCCAAACTCATTGCCGTTGTACTGGTGATGATTTGGAACTATTTTAGCAAACGAAAAGTGCTTGTACACCGAAAAAAGAATATGGAGGATGCGGAATGAAGATTGCGATACTGATTCCCTGCTATAATGAAGCGCAGACGGTAGAGAAGGTGGTCATGGATTTTAAAAATACGCTGCCCGAAGCGGAGATTTATGTCTATGACAACAACTCCACGGACGGAACAGACGCTGCTGCGCGCAGAGCGGGCGCGATTGTTCGCTATGAATCCAGACAGGGCAAGGGCAATGTCATCCGCACCATGTTTCGTGAAATCGATGCCGATTGCTATCTGATGATTGACGGGGATGATACCTATCCGGCGGAGTACGCGCGAAATATGGTAGAGTTGGTTCTAGATAAAAACGTGGATATGGTCGTGGGCGATCGACTTTCGGCTACCTATTTTACGGAGAATAAGCGTCCGTTTCACAACCTAGGCAACCGGATGGTACGCGGTCTTGTCAACGGAATTTTCCATGGCGATATCATGGATATCATGACGGGATACCGTGCATTTTCACCGCTGTTTGTCAAATCCTTTCCGGTGCTATCCGCGGGATTTGAAATTGAAACCGAGATGACCATCCACGCACTGGATAAGAATCTGCACATTCAGTCGATTCCGGTGGATTATCGCGACCGACCCACGGGTAGCGTGTCGAAGCTTTCTACCTACTCGGACGGATTTCGCGTGTTAAAAACCATCTTCAATCTCTATAAGGACTATCGGCCCATGTCATTCTTTGGACTGTTTGCCGGACTTTTTTTCATTGTCGGCATCGTTTTGTTCATACCGGTTCTGGTGGAATTTGCAAGAACCGGTCTGGTACCGCGTTTTCCAACGCTGATTGTTTCCACCGTGAGCATCATTCTTGGCATGCTTTCGCTTGTATGCGGATTGATCCTTGAAACGGTGGCGAAAAAACAGCGGCAACAGTTTGAGGTGCAATTAAATATCATCCAAATGTTGCGTAAACGATAAGCAATGCATAGCGGGCACGGCTTACCAGCCCAATTCTTCATCTACCAGAAACACATAGAATCGGTCTACGTTGCGCGTGGGATATTCGTATATGACGGTTACGTTGCACATCCGACCCGTGCCGGAGCAATCCGCACAGCGGCCGGTGGCAGAACACGGCGTATCTACGCCAAGTCTGCTGGCGTTACGGGGGCAATTATCGCGCTTTGTGCGGGCGATACCTGCTTCCACGCTGGAAACCAACTTGTTTTTACCAACGAGCATGATAACAGTTTTCGGTCCAAAGATGGTGGCAGCCACCCGGTTGCCCGTACCGTCAATATTCACGATGAGTCCGTTTTGCGTAATTGCGTTTGCTGAACACAGATAAATATCAGCGTCCATTGCGTCGCGTCGCGCGGTCTGCTTTTCCGATGCTAATGATGCAAAAGTGTGGCAAAAAACGCGGTTGCCGCGCGCGATTAGGTCGTCATAGAGATGGGTATCATTGATGGATTTACTCCCACCGATGCCGACGCTCTGTGTTCCGATGATCTCAAGTATCTCAGCTTTTGCTGCGGCTGTGGTGCGAAAATACTTTGCCAAATAACGGCGTTTATTTAGGTTTGTTACTACGGTATCAATCTGCATGACGTTGCCTCCAAAAAAACATTTTCAATTTGCAGTCTAGCACGACGGAACACTTTCTTGCAATTCGTTTTTCGATCATGTATCATATCAAACAGCAAATTCAGAAAAGCAAAACTTTTCTTTTGTGATTCTTTTCGTCTGATAACTGGAAGAAAAGAAAAAGGAGGATCATCTATGGCATACTCGCTGGACCACATTCGTAATTTTTCGATCATCGCGCACATTGACCATGGTAAATCAACACTTGCCGACCGCATGATGGAATTGACAAATACGGTTACCGCCCGCGACATGACCGAGCAGATGCTCGATTCTATGGACATCGAACGAGAACGCGGCATAACCATTAAATCCTCCGCAGTACGCATGTTTTATCACAGTGATGATGGGCAGGAGTACATGTTCAACCTGATTGATACGCCGGGGCATGTGGATTTCACCTATGAAGTCAGCCGGGCGCTTGCTGCGTGCGAAGGCGCGGTGCTGGTTGTGGATGCAACGCAAGGCATCGAGGCGCAAACGCTGGCAAATGTGTATCTTGCCGTAGATAATGGACTTGAGATCATGCCCATCATCAACAAAATTGACCTGCCAAGCGCTGAACCGGAGCGTGTAGTCAAGGAAATCGAGGATATTCTCGGAATTCCCGCCGTGGATGCACCGCAGATTTCCGCAAAGAGCGGACTGAATGTGGACCGGGTGCTTGCCAGCATTGTAGACGCTGTTCCCGCGCCGAAGGGTGACCCTGACGCACCGCTGACTGCGCTGATCTTTGACTGCTATTATGATAATTATAAAGGCGCGCTTTCCTACGTACGCGTATTCAACGGTACGGTGCGCGCAGGCATGCGGATCCGTTCCATGGCGACGGGAAATGAGTTTGAGGTGGTTGAGGTCGGCGCCTTTATGCCTATAATGCGCGAAATGGACGAGCTTTCCGCAGGCGAGGTCGGGTATATTGCCGCGTCGATTAAGAGCGTTGAGGAAACTAAGGTTGGGGATACGCTCACGAGTGCGGAACACCCGGCAACAACGCCGCTGCCAGGCTATAAGCAAGCCAATCCCATGGTTTTTTGTGGCATCTATCCTGCGGATGGCGCCGATTATGACGATCTGCGGGATGCGCTCCAAAGACTCAAACTCAACGACGCATCTCTTTCATTCGAACAAGAAACGTCTGTTGCGCTTGGCTATGGCTTTCGTTGCGGATTTTTGGGATTGCTGCATATGGAGATTATCTCAGAACGCTTGGAACGGGAGTTTGACCTTGGCTTGATCACAACATCGCCAAGCGTTATCTATAAGGTGATTACCACCACAGGCAAGGAACTCATGATTGACAATCCGACCAATCTGCCATCCGCTTCGGAAATCAGCAATATGGAGGAACCGATGGTCAACGCAACCATCATGACACCCTCCGAATATGTCGGCACGATTATGGAGTTGTGTCAGGAGAAACGCGGGATCTTCCAAAATATGAATTATATCGAGGATACGCGCGTAAGTATCCACTATATTCTCCCGCTCAACGAGATTATTTTTGATTTTTTTGATCAGCTCAAGTCCAGAAGCCGTGGCTATGCGTCCTTTGATTATGAGCTGCGCGATTATATGAAATCGGATTTGGTAAAGCTTGATTTCCTACTCAATGGTGAAAACTGCGATGCACTCTCGACCATTGTCCACCGTGATAAAGCATATGCAAAGGGCCGCGCAGTTGCGGAACGGCTCAAGGACGTGATTCCGCGCCAGCAATTTGAAATTCCGATTCAGGCGGCGATTGGCGGCAAGGTCATTGCACGGGAAACCGTCAAAGCGATCCGCAAGGATGTGCTTGCAAAGTGCTATGGCGGCGATATTTCGCGCAAAAAGAAACTATTGGAAAAGCAGAAGGAAGGGAAGAAGCGCATGCGCCAGGTTGGATCCGTTGAGGTTCCAAGCGAAGCGTTCATGAGCGTTCTTAAGATCAATTAAAAGATGGCAGGACTCTATGTGCATATTCCATACTGCATAAAGAAGTGCAGCTATTGTGACTTTGTCTCTTTTCCGGATGACGGCACCATCGGTGAATATTGTGATGCGTTGATCCGCGAGATTGCGCTGACAAAAAAAGCGCGATTGTGCGAACTGACTTTTGATACCGTCTACATTGGCGGCGGTACGCCATCGTTGCTTTCGGGCGATCAGATGAAGCACATTATGGATGCGTTGCGGGCTGGATTTTCCATTGCACCGGATGCGGAGTGCTCCATGGAATCCAATCCCGGCACAACTTCGAGGGATAATCTCGCTGCCTATCGTGAAGCGGGTATCAACCGCCTATCGGTAGGACTGCAAAGCTCCTGCGATCAAATTTTAAAATTGATCGGCCGTATCCACGCCTACCGTGAATTTACGGACACGGTGGCCATGGCGCGGGAAACAGGCTTTACGAATATCAACGTGGATGTTATGCATGGTTTGCCAGAACAAACGGAGAAGGATTACATCGACACGCTGAAAGCGGTGTGCGAATTAGAAGTTGAGCATATATCCTCCTATTCGTTGATTCTAAACGAAGATACACCGCTGTTTGTGCGCGCAAAAAAAGGCGAGGTTGGCTTGCCGGATGCAGACTATGTGGCGGATATGCAGGATGCTGGGTTTGCTTATCTTGCAGAGCATGGGTATCAACGTTATGAAATCAGCAACTTTTGCAAACCAGGTTTTGAGTGCCGACATAACTTGAATTATTGGAGGAATGGAGAATACCTGGGCTTTGGCGTTGCCGCGCACTCCGCGCTGCGTATGCATGAGTGGACACGATATGCAAATGTGGATTCCAGGAAGGACTATTATCGCCTGATTGCCCATAATCGGCGTCCGGTGCGCGAAATTATTCGACTTTTTCCCGCTGATGAGATGTTTGAGTCCGTTATGCTGGGTTTACGTATGACCAAAGGCGTTGACCGTGCCGCATTTCAATCGCGTTTTGGCGCCGACATTGCGGACGCCTATCCAACCGCTTTGGAAAAACTTCGCAATCGCGGGTGGGTGGACGAAACGCCCGAATGGATTGCGCTCAATCAAAAGGGGCTCGATTTACAGAACGCTGCGTTGCAGTTCTTTATGTAGTGACGGTTGAACAGCTGAAAATTCCAGCTAAACGGGACACATATGATCATTCAAGGCATTAAACAAGAACAAGGAAAAGAAAAGGAACAGGGCAAAAACCTTGCACAAAGGATGATGCAGATGCATCGATATAGCAACGGACAAATCAGTTTAATGGATTTCAAGCAACCGATCGGCTGATTGATTGGTACAAAAAATAGAAATTTGACAAATCTACACTTAAAAATTGAATGGTAAAAAACAGGAGAAGCTTATGTTCGATATGAATGTTTTATGTGTTGGACAAGAAGTGCCGTCTTCGACGATTGTCGGCAATAAAAACCTATTGATTGAAAATCAAAACATTGACCCGTTTGCGGAGCAAAAGCGATACGCAGAAATTGCACCATTTATGAATTGTGTTCGTGGTATTTGGTATGATTTTCGTATCAGAAAACAGGAGCTTGCGGGGACACATTTTTGCGATTATATTCCCAATGTATGTGTTCACCCATACTGGATTAAATCCCAAAGTATTCAAAACGACCAAGGGGCTGTCGTGGTTTTACCAGAGTATTTATAAAGCTTAAAAAATAGCATTACATATTTGCTTGTACAGTCACCGATTACCACAGTGATGTTTTTGTGTAGGTTTCAATCAAATGAACACGAAACTATATGTGGCAAATTGGGACTTAACGAATTTTTTGATCTTTTAATAAATAGAGAAATACTAACCAATGTGTGTTATATTATAAGTTAAAGCCGAAAGCGAAACCATCACAACGACTCCCGAGTACCCCTTCTATGTGGAGGGGCTGGGTCGGTGCGGCTTCCTTGCATGAGGACATGGAGATCTGGCTCGCTGACGGCACAAAGACAACCGTCGAGGCTATTGGAACCGAAGAGCTGGATGAAACCACTCCGGTTTACAACTTCGAGGTTAAAGATTTCCACACTTACTATGTCGTCGAGAACTCCATGCTGGTGCATAATGAGTACAAGCCCTACAATGAACTTCGTCAAGATATTGACGAAACTGGACAACAAGCGCACCATGTAGTTGAAAAGCGCTTAGCTGGCACTTTAGATGTTAATCCCAACACTACGCTATGCATCCTGATTAAGGGATCCGTCAATACGACTTTCATGCCTAGATCCGCCAGCATCCCCAAGTGCAGTTCTATGGTATGAGTATGTATATAACGGACCCGATGGCCCGATATACTGTAATCTTGTTGCTCGCGTTTTTAGATTGGACCAGCTTTCATAACTGCTTTTTGTAATGGATCGGGAGGGACATATCAACATTTGAATTTCACCTACAGAGTAAGGTCGCGATGCAGCTAGGGCTTGACAGCGTCCCGCCTCAAGAAAGTGGCGCAAGCAATTCAGCACGAATATCCTGATAGGTTCTAACGTACCGTCTCCTACCGGCTAGCAACCGGCTGGAGATTTTTTTGTTCATTTTCAAATTCCTTCGTCAAACGTGGGTTCTCATCTCCTGTGGGAAGCGGAAAGAGCAAAACGACAGAGGAGGTGAAACGAAATGTACCAGACCAAAAAGAAATCCAGACACAGCACCATAGCCGATCTCTGCTTTTTGAAAGGACGCGAGCAGTATGCCCTAAAAAAATTGGGAATATAGCATCTGAACTATCGGTACTATAAAAATCAAGTTGTGTTTTTGTTACAATAACGAATGAAAGGCCGATGCTTTATATTGTTTATGTATTATCTGAAAGGTTGGAAAGACCACGTTATGTTACGACCGCTTGCTGTTCGGTTCAATTTCACGTTTTTGCGAAACTTTGACACCATGGTCGTTGGGTATGTCGCAGAACAAACTGTATAGCGGGCTGACAAATGAAAAGACAGTAGATTGTTCAATGTGTGTGCGTTTTGAAAAATGTTCTTACCATAAGATCCTATAAGGGAATCGTAGCAACGATCACGGCGCTAATTATCGGTCAAGTTCCATGCGCAGATCATATCGGGTAGGATTATAAAGCATCTCCGAGTATTCAATGGCCTTTCCAGTGTTCGTATACGAAACACGTTCGATATGCAGTAACGCGCTTCCTGAAGGAATTGCCAAAAGGCTGGCTTCTGTATCAGTAGCGTTTCTTGCGGAAACGATCTGGGTTGCGTGTGAAAGCGAAAAGCCATTGGCTTCCAAAAAGTGATATACAGATTCTCCATGAAAGGATGAGGTCAGCGCCTTGCCGCAGATGGCATATGGATAAAAGCAATTATGAATTGCCAATGGGCTATCATCGGCCAGACGCAATCGCATCAGATGAAAAACCGGGTCGCCGATTTCCATTCCTAAATAGTAGGCGGCGCGTAAGGAGGCAGATCCCTTTTCGCAGCAAAGTATTCTTGAGCCTGGAACATGTCCCATCTCAATCAGACTTTCCGAAAGGCTCGTCAGACGGTTGGTCTGCCGGCTCAGACGAGGAAAAGAAACCGTAGGGCTTTCGCCACGGCTGCGGTCAAGGGTGTTATTACCGATTAAAAGCTGAATTGCTTTACGTACGGTGACACGACTGACATTGTAGGTGCTCGCCAACCAATACTCAGCTGGAATTCGATCTCCGGGTTGATAGTGTCCCGTTGCAATTTGAGACTTTATCAATTCGGCCAATTGCCAATAAAGAGGTACAGGGTTGCTGCGGTCGATATGATCGAGCATAGAAGCATTCTCCAAAAATATATGATATTTAGTGTACCATAATTTTGCAAGCATTGTCAATTTAAAGCAATACATATGAAAGACAATACAAATACAATATTTAAATAAAAAAGTATTGCTTTTAATATTTAACCATGTTAAGATACAAAATAGATACAAATTAGATACAATTGATACACAATTTATAATATTAAAACAAAACGGGACTCACACAAATTAACTTCAAAATGTGGTATGCGGAAGGATTACGAAGAATGACAGGGCTCATTGTTGCAACTCATGGAGATTTGGCTTTGGCGGCGCTAAACGTGGTAGAAATGTTCACTGGCTCGCAGAAACAGGTGCAGACCATTGGGTTTCGTTCCGGGGACAGCCTGGAGGATTTGCTTGACCGGTTTCAGGCTGCGTTGGAAGCGCTCTCTGACTGTGAAGACATTCTGGCGGTAACGGATTTAAAGGGCGGAAGTCCTTGTAATGCGGCGACGGTAATGAAGATGAAGAATAACAGCGTGCGGGTGATTGCCGGTTTTTCAATTCCGGTACTCATACAGTTTTTTGAGGACAGAGAAAACGGCATGACACTAGCGGAGTCCATGGAGACGTTGTTGGATGTGGGCAAGCTATCTTTAAGTGAAATATCGCTGTAATCTCTTAAAAAGGAGTAAAAGAAAATGGAAAAAATTGGGTATGTAAGAATTGATGACCGGTTGATTCATGGACAGATCGTTGCCTCTTGGATCAATGTGCTCAAATGCACAACAATTGTGGTGGCAGACGATAAGGCAAAGGAAGATTCACTGCAATCGATGATGCTGGAAATGGCGTGTCCGCCGAACATCAAGCTTTTGATCATGAAGGTTGACGATGCGGCCAACTATCTGATAGACCCATCAACAAATCGAGCGAAACTACTTGTGATTTTACGGAATGTGGACAGCGCCCTGCAACTTGCCAAACAAGACGTTGGTATTTCGGAGATCAATGTAGGGAATGTCAGTACGGCGACGAACCGGAAAAAGTTTTCCAAGAGCGTATGGCTTAGTCCGGAGGAAATTACGAAGTACAAAACACTTCACGACAAGGGAATCGAATTGGAAGTACGCGTCGTACCCAATGAAAAAGCAACCAACCTTATGTCCATGATTGGCTAAAACCTGCGTCTGTTATGGCGTTGGCGTGCTTGGCATGCATGGAAGTACGTGAACGCTTTATAGAAAAATAACTTTGGGAGGAAGAAAAATGCTATTTATTCAGGCTTTTCTTGTAGCCTTATGGGTAACATGGGCAATGATCGACGAACAGACCCTGCAACTCCAGACTACAAGAGCAATCATCACCGGTACCGTTGTTGGTATCATCATGGGCGACCTTCACACAGGTCTTATCGTAGGCGCCACGGTCGAACTGATGTTCCTTGCTTCTGTCTTTGTTGGAACGGCTGTTGCACCGGATGTCACGTTGTCTGCGGCTATTGCAACGGCAATCGCAGTGCTCAGCGGCGGCGGAACAGAGGTTGCCATTGCAACCGCAATTCCTGTTGCCTTGATTGGCCAGACCATGAATACGCTTCAGTACAGCGTTGTCAACGTTGCTATCCTGCACTGGGTAGAAAAAGGCAGCAAAAAAGGCGATTTAAAGCGGGTCCGTGCGGGCAATTATTTTGCTCTGGCTCTCAATGCGGTCTTCTATGGCCTTCCCACGTTTTTTGCCGTATATCTGGGCGCAGAATACGTTGTGAAGTTTATCGAAATGCTTCCCACCACACTCCTTGCTGGTTTTGCGAATGGTGGCGGCATGCTGGCTGCAGTCGGCTTTGGTATGCTTCTTACGACGATCAAGTGCAAGCAGCTCTGGCCATACTTTGTTATCGGGTATATTGCTGCGGCATTCCTGGGCATCAACAATGTCGGTATCGGCGTTATCGCGGTTGCCTGCGTATTCCTGCATAACTATTTCGTCGACCAAAAAGCGAAAGCTTTAGCATAAGGAGGAAAGTGTTATGAAGAATACAGATAAAAGACTTGACAGGAAAGACCTTTGGAAAATTTTCCGCGGACAGTTCTTTATTCGAAGTGCTCTGAACTTTGAACGTATGCAGAACATCGGCTTTACCCATGCAATGGGGCCGATTATCGAAAAGTACTATGAAACACCGGAAGAGAAGCAAGCTGCTATTGATCGTCACATGCAAATGTTCCTGACTCAGCCGATGGTTGCGTCCATTCCGATCGGTGTTGCCGCGGCAATGGAAGAGCGCTTGGTTGTGAATAAGGACATTGATGAAGAGAGCATCGACTCCACCAAAACGGCTCTGATGGGACCGCTGGCAGCCTTGGGCGACAGCCTGATCAACGGCACCGCTCGCCCGATTCTTGCAGGTATTGCTTGTTCGCTGGCGCTGGGCGGCAGCGTACTTGGCCCCATTCTGTTCCTCATCGGCATGACCATCATTACCCTTGGCGTTCGTTATCTTGGCGTATTCAAGGGCTATGAAAAGGGCGTGAGCTTGGTTGCAGAGCTCCAAAAATCCGGTCTTATCAACAAGATCACCGAGTTGGCTTCTGTTGCAGCATACGTGGTGATCGGCGGATTTGTGGTAACCAACGTTGGCTTCTCTCTGAATCTGGTTTATACCGCAGGCGACGCAACCATCAATATTCAGCAGACATTGGATTCCCTGTTGCCCGCATTGCTGCCGGTTCTTCTGACCTTCAGCGTTTACAAGATCATGAGCAAGCGCAAGGTTTCCGCAATCCTATTGATGCTCATCATCATGCTGTTTGCAATTGCGGCCACCTACATCGGGATTATGTAGGCAAACGGTTTGTTCCAAAGAAAGGGTTATTATGTTGGTAGATTTTCATGTCCATATGGGCAAAAGCAGTCGCGGCACCATGTATACTGTGGAGGATCTAATTGCTTCCATGGACAAGTTCCAAATTGAGAAATCTGGACTTTCCATCTTAAACGGCGTACTGACCGCGGAATTGAACGACCGCGTGTTACAACAGGTGCAAGCGTATCCCGATCGAATCGTTGGGTTTGCCTACATCAATCCGAGGGATCCGGGCGCGGTGGACGAGGTGAAAAGGTATCTGGATAAACCGGGTATGCGCGGGGTGAAATTTCACTCCTGGAAGCATGGCTATTTTCCGGATAACAATAGCGCAATCGATTCCATCGTGGAAGCAATTACGCCCTATGACGTACCGATTCTCTGCCATACCGGGACCGCCCCTCTTTCGCTACCGCAGCAGTGGGCAGCGATTGCCAAGCGCCATCCGAAAGCAACCTTTGTGTTTGCACACATCGGCTATCTGGACTTTGGTTACGGCTGCATTGAAGCGGTGAAAGAGTTGCCAAACGTATATGTGGATACCGCCGGACAGGAGGAAATCCCAGTGATCGAAAAGGCGCTCGATGAACTCGGACCGGACAAGATCATCTTTGCAACGGATTGGCCTTACAAGTATCCGGGCAGTGAAATTGTAAAGTTTGATTATTACAACCTCTCCCAGGCGGCAAAGGACAAGATTTTCCGCCAAAATGCCTTAAAGCTTTGGAAAATGTAAAGAACGGAAAAGAAAGTGATGCATTCAAAATGCATCACTTTCATACCAAAAGGGAATGTATAAGTATTTTATTTTTGATATGGACGGAACGCTTGTGGATACGACAAACGGCATTATTACCTCTTTGCAACGCATGCAGGAAACGATGCACAAGCAAATTCTCCCGGAGGAAACCCTCCGAAAATTTATTGGCCCTCCGCTTAAGGAATCCTTTATCAAGTATTATGGCGTATCGATGGACGAAACGGAGGAAATGGCTCGGGTTTACCGGGAATGCTATTTACAGGTGGGCATTGACAAGACCAAGGTGTTTGCGGGGACATTGGAGCTGCTAGCGCACATCCGAACAGCCGGTGGGAAAAGCGCCATCGCAACGCTTAAGCAGCATCAACTGGCGACCATGACCCTCATGCACACAGGGATTGATACCAAGGTGGATTATATTGCGCTGCACACGGATAACTCCGTGGGGGATAAGGCGGCGATGATTTGCCAGTGCCTGGAGGCACTTGGCTGCGAAGATAAGCGTCAGGCAATTATGGTGGGCGACAGTCCGTATGACGGACGAGCATCCGAACAGGCGGGCATCGGCTTTTTGCCAATGATGGACGGGGAAGGATTTCGAAATCCGAAAAGTCTGGAAGGGATTCCTCGTGTGGAAATTGCTGAAAATTCTCTTGCGCTTAAGCAAATTATTTGCAGTATGATCTAAATAAGTGAGGTGACAGATTTGAAGTATTCAGGAAGCCCCGTTTCCCGTGGTGTGGTAACGGGAAAAGTGTTTCGGTTTGTGGATACGGAACTGAAATTTGAGAATCAGCAGGTAGAGGAATCCGCCCGGACGGCAGAGGTAGAACGTTACCATACAGCGGTGGCGGAGGCGGAAAAACAATTACAGGAAATCTATGATAGCTGCATTGCCCAGGGAAACAAGAATGCAGAGATTTTTCAAGCGCATAAGGATTTGATTTCGGACTGTCAGGTGCGTGAGGAGATTGACGCCGCGATTCTTCATGAAGGAAAATGCGCAGAATGGGCGGTTTCCACTGTTTATTGTATGTATATGCAGGTGCTCGGGGCATCGGAAGACGCATTGATACGCGAACGGGCCACAGATCTTGCGGATGTTTCCAATCGGATTCTGCGCAATCTGCTGCACGTGGAAGGAAGAACCGGGCTTATGCACCTGCCTGCCGGTGCCGTACTGGTTGCTCACGATTTGATGCCGTCCCAAACGGCGACGCTGGATCCGGACAAGGTGCTTGCCATTGTGACAGAAGTGGGTGGCATGACATCTCATACAGCGATTCTGGCAAGAAGTTTGGGTATTCCTGCGGTATTAGGCGTTAACGCCGCATTAGAGACGTTCCAGGATGGGCAAACCGTGACGGTAGACGGACTGGACGGAATTATCATAACGGAGCTGTCCGTTGACGAGCAGGTGGCTTATGCCAGAAAACAGGAAGATTTTAATCAGCAGAAAGAATATGAACGTACCTTTTTAACGCGGGAACCGGTTACGAAGGATGGGCTTAGGGTAGAAATTCATCTCAATATCGGCGAGGCAGATCCAACACGATACCAAAGCCTGCTTTCTTATGTGGACGGCGCAGGTTTGTTTCGGAGCGAGTTCCTTTATATGTCCCGTTCCACGCTACCATCAGAAGAGGAGCAGTATCAAGTGTATGCACGTACACTGCGGACATTTGGAGAGCGTCCTGTGATATTGCGTACGCTGGATATCGGCGGGGACAAAAAAACGGATTGTATCCAAATTCCGGCGGAGGAGAATCCGTTTCTGGGTCTGCGTGCGCTTCGACTTTGCTTTGCGCAGCCGGAGATATTTAGAACGCAGCTTCGCGCAGCTTATCGGGCAAGTGTGCACGGCAATCTATGGATTATGTTTCCTATGGTGAATAGCCTGGACGATGTAAGAAAGGCAAAAGCCTATTTAAAGGAAGTCCAGCAGGAATTGACTGCTGAAGGAATACCGTTTCGCGGGGATGTGAAAATTGGCATAATGATTGAAACGCCGGCAATGGCACTGATGGCTAAAGAGGCGGCTAAGGAAGTGGATTTTGCCAGCATCGGTACCAATGACCTTTGTCAGTATACGCTTGCTGTTGACCGCCTGAATCCTACGGTATCGGCATTTTATATGGGGTATCATCCGGCAGTGCTTCGGCTTATCTATTTTGTAGCGGAGGCATTTAAAGCGGAAGGCAAACCCTTAAGCGTGTGCGGCGAGCTGGGCGGTGATAGTAATATATTGCCGGTATTGGTCGGGCTAGGAATTCATAAGGTCAGCATGGGCGCCTCCTCTGTGCCCGGTGCAAAGGCGACCATCTGCGGAATGGAAGCAGAAAAGGCCAGACTCCTCGCCAATGAGGTGCTACAACTTCCTACTGAGAACGATATAAAAAAGCGATTGGGAATATAAGGAGAAAGAGTATGCTATCGAAAGAGATTACAGTGAATAATCCCACCGGGCTACATGCCAGACCTGCATCCGAATTTACGCGCTGTGCGGCAAAATTTCATTCCGGTATCACCGTTTGTAAAACGGGTGGTCAGCCTGTCAGCGCAAAATCTATGATTTTGGTGCTCTCTCAGAGCATTGTGCAGGGAACAACGATTACCATTACCGCAAACGGAGAGGATGAGCTGGCGGCCATCGAAGCATTGTCTTTGCTTGTGGAAAATCTTAGCGAATAAAACGGTTTTTTGGCAAAAGAATTTTACAAGTCAGATTGTAGTAATAAGATACATAATAAGAACAGTAAAAGAGAAATTATGAAATCAGCAGAAGCAGCCGTAAGCGTTTTAATGGAGCAACAGGCCAAGGTCGTGTTCGGAATTCCAGGTGGACAGACTTTATTTTTTACCGACGCATTGCGAGCGGCGGACATCCGATTTGTGCAGACCCGGCATGAGGGCGTAGCAGCGGGCGCTGCAGATGCATATGGAAGATTGACCGGAAAGCCGGGAATGTGCCTCGCAACCACTGGCCCGGGAGCAACGAATCTCCTGACCTCCATTGGTGGCGCACTGCGGGATTCCAGTCCGTTGATTGCTTTTGTTTTTCAAAATACGTTGGCAGGAGCGGGCCGGGGGGATGCGCAGGAAGCGGATCACGAACTGCTGTTTGGTAGCCTTGTGAAAAAGTATATTCCGGTGCGGCATTCGGATGCAGTCGTTTGGGCCATGCGGGAAGCGTATCGGGTGGCGATGACCGGACGGCCAGGTCCGGTAGTTGTGGACTTCTATCGGGACGTTATTGAGAAAGGCGAGTGTGACTATACGCCTCAAACCGTGGAGAGCTACTGTGCCAAGATGGAATTTGCGGCGCCGGAAAGCCAGATTGATGCATTGGTTACGAAGCTCTCATCCTTTGAGAAGATTGCCATTTGGAGCGGCAATGGCGTAAAAATGAGCCATTGCGGCGAAAAGGTCCTGGCACTTGCCGAAAAACTGAATGCACCGGTGGTGACGACCTTTAATGGTATCGGCAGCGTATCAGCCGAAGACTCGCATGTGTTCGGTGCGCGCACGCGTCATGGTACAAAGTTGACCAAAACCATTTTGGAAGAGGCGGACTGTGTACTGGTACTGGGCTCAAGCATGTCCAGCGTTTCCACCAATCGGTGGGGACTGAAGCTTAACAACTGCATACAGGTGGACTTTGCGCCAGAGCAGATTGGAAAGCAGTATCCCGTGGCTATGTCTGTTCTTGGGGAACTGCATTTGGTACTCGATGCGCTCAATGAAAAGTTAAGTGCTCGATTGGCCGGGAAAGCATGGCTTGCAGATTTACAGAGTCAGTATGCTGCATGGAAGAAAAACGTGTTTTCCGGCCCGGTTAATGATGAAACAGTAAGCCCTGTTGCACCGGTTGCTCTTATGCGGAAGCTTAACGAGTGCTTCTACAAAGACAGCATTATTTGTGTAGATGCGGGCAATCCGGGCGCGTGGTCACACCTATTTTGCCTGACGGATAAAAACCGTTACTTTAAGCCTGTAAACTATGGAAATATGGGCTTTTCGATTTCGGCAGGTATTGGTTGTTCGATCGCGGAACCAGAGCGCGACATTATGTGCTTTATCGGCGATGGCTCGCTTGGCATGACGCTTGGGGATCTGGAAACCGTGGCGCGTTTTACAAAGCATGTGACGATCATTGTGTTTAACGATCATGCCTACGGTAACATTAAGCAGGAAGAGTTGTTTAAGTTTGGGGAGGGACATTACTTTGGCGTAGATCTGTATCAAAATGCGGATTATGTGGGCGTGGCAAAGGCACTTGGACTGGGCGGGGAAAAGGTCATTAGTGCCGACGGAATTGTGGATGCGGTAAAACGAGCCCGTTCCCACGACGGCTCTTATCTGATCAATGTGGAGTTTGACGGCAGCTATTCCATTTGGCCGGAAGCTTTCCTTTGGCATGCTGAAACAGATCGTGAAGAGTAAGGAGAAATCATGGCTGAAAGAACAGTAAAACTGTGCAGCATTCGCGATTTGGTTTTTCAGATTCCGGACGGTGCCCGTGTCGCAGTGGGCGGTTTTGCGGTGTATCAAAAGCCCATGGCGATTATCCGGGAAATTATCCGTCAGAGAAAGCATGATCTGGTTCTTGTAGGCGCGGTGCACTCGATGGATGCGGATATGCTTATTGGTGCCGGGTGTGTAAACCGTATCGAAACCTCCTATGTGGGAATGGAAAAATATGGATTGGCGCAAAACTTTCGTCGTGCGGTGCAGAATGGCACGGTTAAGGTTGTGCACTATCCGGAAATGCTTTCCTGCGATAGATTTCGCGCAGATCGGGAGGGATGGCCCTTCTGGCCCAGCTATTCTTTGGGCGGCTGTAAATGTGTATTGGAGAATCCGGATATTGTTGAGTACTGCTGTCCGGTTACAGGCAGACGGGCATGGGCACTACCTGCTGCAAAACCGGATGTGGTGCTGCTCCACGGATATCAGGGCGATTGCTATGGAAATATTCAGCTTCAGTCCCATGGAATGTTGCCGCAGGCACTGGACGTAGATATGGCCAGAAGCTCCATGAATGTGCTGGCCACGGTGGAAACGCTGGTGGACAACAAT
The DNA here is from genome assembly GCA_036651815.1 of Clostridia bacterium. GTDB lineage: Bacteria > Bacillota > Clostridia > Christensenellales > CAG-138 > JAVVXB01. Next base: position 35,961 of record JAVVXB010000010.1, on the reverse strand, counting down.
GAAATTTGCAAGCAACCGCAATTGACTGCTGTACCTGCCTTCCGAACAAAGGCTGTAGTGGCATTGGCACATGGTTCGCATCCCCTTTCAACCCTGATGAAGTGCCGGGAGGATGAAGCGCATATGAAATTGTATGTGGAGGCGGCTAAAACAACGGAAGCGTTTGCCTCCTATCTGGAAGAATATGTGTACGGAGTCAAGGATGAGACAGAATACCAGCAGAAGATCGGACGAAACAACCTCGCCGGATTGGAGGAAGCGTAAATGCTTAAGTGTACGTTAACAGAAATTCTGGCGGTTCGTCTATCCCACAGCTTTCGGGATGGCGAGGTAGGTTTTACCGGCCTGGCAACGGGAAAGGAAGCGGCAACTTACATCACCAATATCCCGCTTGCGGCAATGCGGCTTGCACAGTATACGCATGCACCGAATCTGACAATTCTGTTTAGTGGCTGGTGCGTCAATCCAGATATTTCCAAGCTAACGCACATGCCCGAATCGGAATATGATAATTCGCTTTTAAACCTTCCCTGCGAAGCGCACATGACCTCCTGGCCGGGACCGTGGTCACATCATAGAGGAGAAATCAGCTTTGCTTTTTGCTCGGGAGCGCAGGTGGATCGAACGGGTAATGTCAACAGTGTCAGAATCGGTTCTGCGGAGCATCCCAAGGTCGCACTTGTCGGCCCAATCTTTGTGCCAGAGCATATGGCCGAATTCAATCGGGAGTTTATCATGGTGCCACATCATGAGCGGCGAGTTTTTGTAGAACAAGTGGATTGCGTGTGCGGGGTAGGCTATCCCGCGGGACGAAGCGGGCGGGCAAAGCTGGGGCTGCGCGGCGAAGGGCCTTGTGCCGTATACACGCCAAAGTGCATTTTTACGTTTGATGAGGCAGGGAAAATGCGGGTGGAATCCATCCATCCCGGTGTAACAAGGGAGGATCTTGTGCAAAATACGGGATTTGATCTTGGCGATCTTTCCGCAGTGCCGGAAACGCCTATGCCCACACAGGAGGAACTGACGCTGCTTCGGAACCTTGTGGATCCCAATGGAATTTTGTTGAAGCAGGAGGATCGGGAATATGGGAGAAACGATGAAGATTTTAAAAGGGGTAAAGGTGATTGACCTTTCTCGGTATATTGCCGGACCCAATACCTGCACGTTGCTTGGCAACCTTGGCGCGGACGTGATTAAGGTGGAGTCGCCTGAGGGAGAGCCGGTGCGGGAGTATGAGCCGGCCATCGATGGCGAAAGCTTTTATTATATGGTATTCAACCGGAACAAGCGCGGAGTTACGCTGAATACCCGAACGGAAAAAGGCAAGGAACTGTTGCGAAAGTTGATTCTCGAAGCAGATGTGCTGGTGGAAAACTATCGTCCGGGGATTATGGACAAGATGGGCCTGGGTTGTGAGGAACTGCACCGGCTGAATCCGCGGCTGATTCTTGTTTCCATTTCCGGGTTTGGACAGACGGGACCCATGGCAAATAAAGCAGGCTTTGACAGTATTTTGCAGGCCACGAGCGGGTTGATGAGCTTGACGGGCGATCCGGGCGGTGAGCCGTATCTCATGGGCACCTTTGTGATTGATTACTGTACCTCCGTCTATTGTGCTTATGCGGTTCTTGCTGCATTACTTCAGCGAGAAAAAACGGGAGAAGGGCAGCGAGTCGAAGCATCCCTGCTGGATACGGCGGCAAGTCTTTTGGTCGATGCTATCCCGGAGGATATCCTATTACAAAAGCGCAGGAACCGAATTGGGAACCTGGATAAATGCACGGCGCCCGTTGGATGTTTCAAGGACAAAAACAGCGAGTATGTCTATATTGTGGCTGCACCACAGGCACATTGGGAAAAGCTGGCGCATCTGATTGGCCGTCCGGAACTGCTTTCGGACGAACGGTTTCTTACGGTACCGGTGCGCCATGATCATGCTAAAGAAGTCAATGCTTATGTAGCAGAATGGGTTAAACAACGTACGACGGAAGATGTTATTTCGCAGTTGGAGCAGGCGGGCATTCCTGCGGCGAAGGTGCTGAGTGTACACGAGTTTATACAGTTGCCGCAGATGATGCATAACCGGCAGATTATCGATGTGCCGTACGAAGGCCTTGGCAATATTCCCATGCAGGGGTTTCCGGTGCACTTTTCCGGAATGCCCGAGCAGCTCTTTCGGGGCGCACCCACACTGGGTCAGCACAATGAGGAGATTTATGGTGCGTTGGGATACAGAAAAGGCGAAATTCAAAAAATGAAGGAAGAACATGATATATGAGTAGGGAAACATTTAAAAAAGTATTTGGAAATAGTAAGGTTGTCATCGGAATGGTGCATCTAAAGCCGCTGCCTGGTTCACCGGCTTATGGCGGCAGCTTTGCGGAGATTTATGAAAGTGCCCGGGAGGACTTGGCACGCTTGGAGGCGGGTGGAATGACCGCGGCCATTGTGGAAAATTTTGGTGATATTCCATATCAGACAAATACGGACGATATGACGGTATCTGCTATGGCAATTCTTATTGACAGGTTGCAAAAGGAAAGCAAAATTCCTCTGGGCATCAATGTGCAGTATAATTGTACGGATGCAGAGTGGGATTTGGCTTATCTTACGGGCTGCCCGTTTATCCGTGTTGAAGCGTTTGTAGAAAACCGGCTCGGTACCCATGGGATTACCTGGGCTTCTGCGCCTGCATTGATGCGACGGAAGGGTCGGTTCCCGGCTGACACCCTGATTTTTGCGGATATCAATGTTAAGCATACCTTTCCGTTGGTGGAACAACCCATGTCCTTTACTATTCATGAGGCCATAGACGCGGGTGCAGATGCGCTGATTGTTACCGGCATGAAAACGGGTTCCGCGCCATCCATGGAGGATCTGAAGGAAATGCGGGCACTGGCAGGAGACATGCCGGTACTCATTGGCAGCGGCATCAATGCTTCAAACCTTCGCGAGAGCATGGCTTATGCAGATGGCGCGATCATTGGAAGCTCCATTAAGGAAAATGGAAAGGTGCTCAGCCCGGTGGATACAGATAGGGTTCGGGAACTGATCGCTGCTTTATAAGCCAAGAACGGGAGAAGTACGTGGAACTCTTTTCGGTGCACCCGAAAATCTATGAATTTGATGAATTGCAGTCTTTCGTAAAAGAATTCGCCATCGGAAAGGGAGAGCTGGTGCTCACCAACCGCTGCATTCTCTCTGAGAAGGATCGGTTGCTGATGGACGAGTGCAGCGTGCTCTTTCAGGAGAAATATGGACGAGGCGAACCCAGCGACAGGATGGTGGCGGGAATTCGCAGCGCAAGTGCGGGACAGGATTTTTGCAGGGTGATCGCCATTGGCGGCGGAACGGTGCTGGATATTGCCAAGCTTCTTGTGCTTCCTTACGATGTGCCCATAGAGGATTTATGCGAACCCGACGCAGTATTTGAAAAAACGAGGGAACTGATTTTGGTGCTCACGACCTGCGGAACAGGTAGTGAAATGACGAATATTTCCATTGTTACCCTGACACAAAAGAATGTGAAGCAGGGGCTTATATTCAACAACCTGTATGCGGATGCGGCTGTCCGGATTCCCACATTCATCGATGCACTTCCGTATAAGCCGTTTGCGGCTAGTCTTATTAACGCATTGATCCACGGCGTGGAATCCAACCTTTCCCCGAGCGCAACCGATTATAGGCAGATATTGTCCAGCCAAACTATGGAGAGAATTCTTCTGGGCATAAGAAGGATGAAAGGAAATGGAGAGAAAGCAAGATATAGGCAGTCGAAAAATTTTCTGAGAGCGAGTAATCTGGCGCCTTGCCTTTGAGAATGCGGCTGCGGTCCGATACATGCGATGAGTTATCCTCTGGGTGCAATGCATCATGTTCCGCACGAGTTTTCGAACTATACGCTGTTTACTGAAGCGTTATAATGCCATGGAGCCAAACGGGAGAATTGCCGAATGGGAACGGGCAATCTCTAGAGATCTTGCGTGTCGGACTGAGGAAGTATATGATAAACGAGTGGCGTTGTTAAACGGACGCTGTCCACGCTGCTATATGCAGGATTTCGGTGTAACTCAAGATGATATCCTCTCCTTTATTGAACCGGTACATACACGCCAGAAAAGGCTTATGAAGAATGCCTGTACGCCCTTGGATAGCAGAGCATTGGAACAAATTTATACAAGCGTGTTGCACGCCTGATACGATTAGGAAGGAAGGCTCAGAAGATGACGGTCAAGGAAGCAGTCAAGCAAAGTAGGAGCGGTGGCATATTTGACAATGGATTGATTCGCTATGCCCAAACGAGGATTTCCCCAGAGGAAGATCTGGTTTGCGCAGCTATTGTTACGGTAAACGATACGAAGGTGACATCAGAAGAAAAGAACAGTTATCTTCTTCGAATGGGGAATAGCTATAGGATCCGCGCAATTCTCTGCATCACAACCAAGCGCATGGTTTTCTATAACAATATTTTGGGAGATGATTTCTACATTGATATGCCATTCTCCGAAAATCCGAAAATGGATACCGGCGGAAAAATGAACGGAATCGGCGTCAGTGGCATTCGATTGATTAGCCGGGAGCACAACTGCTTCATCGTGGGCAACAAGAAGCTGATGAACCATTTAAAATCCGGCATCATGGCGGCCATGATGATTTATCAGGACTATTTTGTTAACGGATTAAAAAACAATGCCAACGACTTGCTTCGAGAAACACAAAATACGGATGGGATCGAATAAATACAAATTCATGTTATGCATATATAGAAAAACGTCGATTTGACATGTTACAGTAAAAACGGACAATAAATAAAAGCCTATGTTACAGTAAAAGCATCGTTGGCTTTAATCATAAAGGAGACTCACTATTAAATGTCAAGCATTGAAAAGAAGAATTCATTCTGTTTTTCAGAGCTCTTTACTGCCTGTTTTTTTAGGAATGGCTCGCAACGATAAATGCCGCTGTTTAAACACGCGATGGTTCAGTAGGCACTATGCAAAATATCATATTCACCAGATTGTCACAATTTCGATACAGCACTTACTTGACTTCATTGCTGGTAAGTGCTAAATTTTACACGATGGTTAGCACTCAATGCGCAGGAGTGCTAATAAAAGGATGAAGGGAGTGTTGGACATGGAACTGGACAACAGAAAGATTCAGATTTTAACAGCGATCATAGACGAATATGTGATGTCTGCTTCTCCGGTTGGTTCACGCTCCATATCTAAACGGGAGGGATTTCATCTTTCGAGTGCTACGATTCGCAACGAAATGGCGGATCTTGAGGAGCTTGGTTACTTGGAACAACCACATACGTCCGCCGGACGCATTCCAAGTGATAAGGCATATCGGATGTATGTGGATCACATGATGCACCGCGCGGATCTTACGCCAGATGAAGTGCGTATCATCCGTACGCACATGACGAGTCGGCTTGACGAGGTGGAATCCGTCATGAAACAGACGGCACAGGCGCTCTCCGCGGTGACCAATTATACCGCAATGGCGCTACCTCCTATATTTGTACGAAATCGTCTCAAGCATATTCAACTGGTTCCTCTTCGGGAAGGACGCGCATTGGTGGTTGTAATCACTGATACCGGATTTGCACGGGATGCGGTGATTCGCATACCGGATGACATGCAAGCGGAGGAATTGGAACGGCTAAGCAGAATATTAACAATGCGCTTCCAAGACTGTCGCATGGATACAATTGCCGAACGGATCATGACCGAAATGGGGGATGAATTGTTCGAGCGCCGGGCGTTTTTGAATAATATGGTAGAGGCCATCGAACGCAAGGTTACGCCCGAATCGAGGACGGTAGAACTTTCTGGTGCGACCAACATGCTACATTATCCGGAATATGCGGATGTGAACAAGGCAAAGCTGTTTCTCACGGCGGTGGAGGGCAAGGACACGCTCTATAACATGTTGCGAAAGGCGAGCAAGCTCGAGTTTTCCATTACGATTGGCGGAGAGAACGAAAGCGAGGAGTTAAAGGATTGCAGCGTGGTTACCGCAACTTACCGGATGGGAGACGAGCCAATGGGGACGTTTGGCATCATAGGACCGACGCGTATGCAATATGGGAAAGTACTGTCGGTGCTTGAATATATGCAAATGAGTTTAAGCGAGATGCTCACCAACTATATTGAGGAGGAAAAGCATTAAATTGAGCAAGAAGAAGGAACAAACCGAAGCGGTCGCAACTGGATCGATTGTGGAGCCGGAGTTCGAGCCGGAGGGCGATATGCAGCACACAGCTGACAATGCGCACAACGGCGAAGAACAGTCCAGCTACACGCTAACAGCAGAGGAATTTGAAACGGCAAAGAAACACATCGAGTCGCTGCAAAAGGATAAGGATGAGACGATTGCACTTTTACAGCGCAATCAAGCGGACTTTGATAACTTTCGCAGGCGGAATGCCAACATTCGTACCGACAGCTATGATGAAGGCAAGCGCGACAGCATTAAGGCACTCCTGCCGGTGTTGGATAATTTTGATCGTGCCATGGCAAATGATGACGCTGCGGACGATAATTGGCGTGAGGGCATCAAACTTGTTTACAGACAACTATATGAGCTGTTGGAGAAACAGGGGTTAAACGAAATTGATACGGACGGCACGTTCGATCCCAATCTTCATGAGGCAGTCATGCAGGAAAAAGTTGATGGAAAAGAGAACGGAGAGATTCTTGCTGTCCTGCAAAAGGGATATCGTGTGGACGATCGGATTATTCGCCACAGCATGGTCAAGGTTGCCGAATAAGACGGCCATCCAGATTGCGAATGGGTATGCGGATATAAAAACGAGATAATTCGCTTATATCAAATAATGAAGGATACTGGCAGTTACGATAACTGCAAATAATAAAGTTTAAAGAGATAGTTCAGGAGGATTGTTATTATGGGTAAAATCATTGGTATCGATTTAGGTACAACCAATTCTTGCGTTGCCATTTTGGAAGGCGGCGAAGCGGTCGTCATTCCGAATTCCGAGGGCGCGCGGACTACGCCGTCTGTTGTTGCATTCAAGGATGGCGAACGTATGGTGGGAACCATTGCAAAACGTCAGGCAATCACAAACCCAGAGCGCACAGTGGCGTCCATCAAACGCGACATGGGTACTTCACGCAAGGTGCATATTGAAGGAAAGGATTACACGCCACAGGAAATCTCCGCAATGATTCTGCAAAAACTTAAGCAGGAAGCGGAAGCTTACCTTGGCGAAACTGTGACACAGGCAGTCATTACTGTCCCGGCATATTTTACCGACAGCCAACGCCAAGCAACGAAGGACGCGGGACGCATCGCGGGTCTTGAAGTACTGCGTATCATCAACGAGCCGACGGCCGCTGCGCTTGCTTATGGCATGGATAAAGAAACGAACCAAAAAATTCTGGTGTATGACCTTGGCGGCGGTACATTCGACGTTTCGATCCTGGAGATTGGCGACGGTGTGTTTGAAGTACTTGCTACAGCGGGGAACAATCGTCTTGGCGGCGATGACTTCGATGATCGGTTGATGAACTACATTGCGGATGAGTTTAAAAAGAGCAATGGCATTGATCTGCGCAATGATAAGATGGCCATGCAGCGTTTAAAGGAAGCGGCAGAGAAGGCTAAGATTGAGCTTTCGGGCGTTGCACAGACCAATATTAACCTGCCGTTTATCACAATGGATGCCTCCGGTCCAAAACATTTGGATGTTACGGTTACTCGCGCTAAATTCAACGAGTTGATTGCGGATTATATCGACAAAACCAAGGAATGCGTTTCCAAATGCATGAAGGACGCAGGGTTAAGCAGTCATCAGGTAGATAAGGTCATCCTTGTTGGCGGTTCTTCACGTATACCAGCCGTACAGGAGATGGTCAAGACCATCACTGGCAAGGAACCATTTAAAGGTATCAACCCCGATGAGTGCGTTGCAATCGGTGCGGCCATTCAGGGTGGTGTGCTTGGCGGCGAGGTGAAAGATATCCTACTGTTGGACGTTACGCCGCTTTCTCTTGGAATTGAGACTGTCGGCGGAGTGTTTACGCGCTTGATTGACCGCAACACAACCATTCCAACGAAGAAAAGCCAGATCTTCTCTACGGCTGCGGATGGTCAGACCAGCGTAGAAGTACATGTATTGCAGGGCGAGCGTGAGATGGCGCAGTACAACAAGACACTCGGACGGTTCCAACTCTCCGGCATTGCGCCTTCCCCGCGCGGCGTACCCCAGATTGAGGTTTCCTTTGACATTGATGCAAACGGCATTGTACACGTATCCGCTAAGGATCTGGGCACTGGCAACGAACAGAAGGTGACCATCACAGCCAGCTCCAACCTCAATGAAGATGAGATCAAAAAAGCGGTTGCGGAAGCCGAACGGTTTGCAGGCGAAGACAAGAAAAACAAAGAAAACGTTGAAACGCGTAACCACGCGGATCAGCTGATCTATACGACCGAGAAGACCCTCAAAGAACTTGGCGACAAGGTGGATGCTGCCGACAAGGAGAACATCGCGAAGGCTGTAGCAGACCTCAAGAAGACGATTGAGGGCGAAGATGTAGACATGATTAAGACGGCTACGGAGCATCTGACGGACGTGAGCTATGCAGCATTTGGCAAGGTATACCAGCAAGCGGGTCCGCAGGCGGGGCAAGATCAAACGGGATCAGAACAGACCTATAGCGACGGCGAACAGGCGCATCAGCAAGAGGCGCAACAGGACGATGTAGTCGATGCCGATTACGAAGTCGTGGATGATAAAAAATAAATTGAGCGAGTTGAATCGTTCGGCCGGAGGCTACGGCTTCCGGCCGAATAGTATGTTTTCTTTTGCGTACTTTTCGCTGCGAAAGAAGCGTATGGAGGTGAGGAAATTTGGCAGATAAACGTGATTACTACGAGGTCTTGGGGGTTTCCAAGTCGGCTACCGATGCGGAAATCAAGACCGCGTTTCGCAAGAAAGCAAAGGAATGCCATCCGGATTTGCATCCTGGTGACAAGGCTGCGGAAGCGCAGTTTAAGGAACTGAATGAGGCGGCTGAGATACTCTGCGATGCTCAGAAACGTGCCAAATATGATCAATACGGGCATGCTGCGTTTGACCCGTCTATGGGCGGACAGAATCCGTTTGAGGGTGGCTTTAGCGGCTTTGGCGGTTTTTCGGATATCATCGATCAGATGTTTGGCGGCGGATTTGGTGGCGGCGGACAGACACGAAATGGTCCGGCAGCCGGCAACGATTTACGCTACAATATGACGCTTACCTTTGAAGAGGCAGCATTTGGTGTGCGCAAGGAAATCCTCGTTCCGCGTGAAGAAGGCTGCTCAACTTGCGGCGGAACCGGCGCAAAACCAGGCACTTCTCCAGAGCGCTGTACAACCTGCGGCGGTACGGGACAGGTGCGTTCGCAGCAGAATACGATTCTGGGTTCATTTACGTCAACACGCCCTTGTTCCACCTGCCGCGGAACGGGCAAAGTCATTAAGGAGTCCTGTTTGGATTGCAAAGGCAGCGGACGCATCCGTAAAAACACGCGTATCGTTGTCAATGTGCCGGCTGGTATCGACAATGCGCAGACCATCAGCATGCGCGGAGAGGGAGAAGCGGGTGTGCGGGGTGGCCCACGTGGGGACCTATATATTACCATCACTGTGCGACCCCATAAATTGCTGAAACGCAAGGGATTTGATCTCTACATTGAGATGCCGGTTTCTTTTAGCGTGGCGGCACTAGGCGGCGAGATAACGGTGCCTACGCTCAGCGGCGAGAGCGTCAAGTATTCGGTACCGCTGGGCACGCAGACCGGAACAACATTCCGTCTACGTGAGCAGGGAATTCAGCGGCTCAATGGCAACGGCCGCGGCGATCTGCTTGTGATGGTGAAAGTGGATGTTCCTAAACGGCTGAATGATGAACAACGCAATCTGCTGGAGCAGTTTGCCGCTGCAATGGGCGAAACACAAGCTCATGTAGCAAAGAAGGGCATCTTTAATAAAAAATAATGGGTTTATAATTAAGCGCTCGATCTATTTTAGAACCGGGCGCTTATTATATCGATTGCAAGCAGATGGTTATGTATCAATCGGCGGCAGTTCGGTTTGCACTTTTCGAGGCAATGCGGCGCGGACGATGGAATATGCGTTGTCAACCATTGTGCGCACGGTATCATCTGGAACGTTTCCCTGCAGGGACAATGAGCTCCAATGAACCTTATTGGAATAATAACCGGGTACGATCCACGCAGGATACTGTGCACGCAGCAGTTCGGAAAAAGCCGGTTCTAACTTGACTGTCAAGATGGGGGAACCGTGCTTGTCCTCACCAATTTCAGCGAAGATTTTGCCGCCGATGAGAAAAACTTCCATTTTCCATGCAGATTTATATGCTTGGGTCACAGCGGGATGCTGCAACAAATAGGTGTTCAGCCAGTCGTACATATGCACTCCTTAGATGGTAAAAAAAGCTTGTCTGCCAAGCATATCCACAACCTGCACAACTGCTGCATCAAGAGAGTTCAATTGAAAAATCAGCGGTATGGAAGGATGACAGTCTGTGGTAACGGGTATAAACTTCCCTTGGTCAAGGATACCAAGTGCGGCATAGACGAGGGGATACGTTGTTTCGAAGTACGCGGTATCGATGCGTACAATCCATTGTTCACCGGTTTTCTCCACGGTGCAGTGAAAGGTTACTTCGCTATGATCTTCCGGATAATGATAGGACAATGCATGTTCATCGGAAAGTAAGGAGAGCGTACTGCTGGCCTTTAGTTGCCTTGCCCGCAATGTGTATAGCGCAAGTGGTGACGCATCTGCCACAAGAAAACGACGGTTAAGCTTGCTCGCAACGGAGGCGGTGGTTCCGCTACCGGAAAAAAAGTCTATGACGAGATCGCCTGGCTGGGAAGAAGCCATCATAATTCGCTTTAAGAGCGCTTCTGGTTTCTGCGTGGCATATCCGACACGCTCCTTATCCTTTTGTTGCAAGTGCTCAATATCCGTCCAAACGTCCGTTGGATAGACGGGTGTGTCTTCATAGTAGGTGTATCGTTTTCCACCGCTCTGAATGGAGAAACAGATGCGGCCTGCATCGTCGATGAATTGTTTCATGTGGTTGCGTTTTTCCGGCCCTCGTGGGCGGCCGACCGCCGTAATGTCAAAATAAACGTTCTTGCTTTTACGATAGAATAAAATCGTATCATGCTTACGTGGGTAATATCGTGTGCTGCGGCCGCCGGTTTTATAGCACCATACAATTTCGTTCATGAAGTTGGACATATCAAAGATTTCGTCGAGCAACAGACGCATTTTTGCGTTCATGCGATGATCAATATGCAGATAAAGCGAGCCTTCTGGACGGAGCAGCTTGTGACAACCATTTAAAATGATGCGCATCCAGTCCACATAGTCGGCTTCCGTACGCTTGTCGGTAAATGCAGGCATGCTGACGGTCTTTTTTTCGGTAGTCAAACGCAGGTGAAAGGTATCTCCCGTACCAAATGGCGGATCAAGATAGATCAGTTGGACGCTGCTAGCGTGCGCCTCCACAAGACGGTCGATGACATCCTCTGCATGGCATAGCAAAAACGAGCCAGGGCCGCCGTTTGCATGCAGTTCCTCTGTGCAGTAGACGCGCATATGCACATCCTCCATGATCTCACATTATTCCAAGAAAGCGGGTGAATGCCCACCTTGTTGATCCAATATCAGACGTCCACGCTGTGCCCGGATGCGGTGGCGACATGCGCTTCCATAAATTCCTTTGCGCCGGCAGCATCGTGCTTTTCCAGCGCGGCATAGATGTGTTGGTGTTCAACAAACGAAATACCCGGACGTGTCGGCACGGTCAGCGAGGTTTGACGTGCGCGCTGGATGTTGTGATGCAAACTGGTTAAAATATGTTTCAGGGTACGGCTATTGCTGGCTTCGTAGATAATCTCATGAAACCGGGTATCTAGACGAACCAAATGATCCACATCATTCTTCTGCGTGTAAAATTCCATCAATTCAATTAGTTCTTTTAGCTGAAATAGCTGTTCTGGGACAATGCGCTCGGCTGCCCAATAAGCTGCTTGACCTTCCAACAGGTGCCGGATGGTAAACACATCTTGGAAATCTTCGGTGGTAAATCCTTTTACAACAACGCCTCGATTCGGTTGGGAGACGACCAAGTCTTCAAGTTCCAGTTGCTTCAGCGCTTCACGCACGGGCGTACGGCTAACACCAAGTTCCTCAGCTATTTTCATTTCGACTAGGCAGTCTCCGGTTTTATAGCGCCCTTCTGCAATGCCATCTCTTAAATTTTGGTAGACCTTGTCTGATAGAGAACTATAGTCCTTTGTATCATAAATATTTGACAATATGATTTCACTTCCTTATTAATAGTTTATCGTGTTTTCATATGGAACACAAGCGTTTTGTATACAAATATACAAGGCATACAATTTTTCTGTGTACATATAGTGAATCGATGAATGAATGTGAGAGAATCAAACGAAATTGGAAGAGCGACCTGCTCGGATATCTGCCGGAATCCGTGGCTGAACTGCTGCAAACGATAGATGAAAGTGCACCGCTCGAGGAGATTCGCATCCGAGCGCAGCGGCCGATCGAGTTGTGTTTTGCCGGCAGTGAACGACTGGTATATGGCAGAAATGGACGCGCTGCGGTCTCTCAGGAAGATTGCCGAACCTTGCTGACAAGGCTGTGCGAGCAATCTGTGTATGCTTGGGAAACAGAGCTACAGTGCGGGTTTCTAACGCTTCCAGGCGGATATCGCGTTGGACTATGCGGACGGGCGAGTATGCACGACGGTGCGGTGGAACGGCTGTGCGATGTAACGAGTTTCAATATTCGAATTGCACGGGAGGTACATGGGGTGGCGAGCGGTGTGCTACCATTGTTGGTTGATCGAGAAGGACGGCTTTTGTCAACGCTGGTTGTGTCGGCGCCCGGTTGTGGGAAAACGACACTGCTTCGGGATTTGGCGCGTTGCTGTTCCTATGGGGTCGGCGGTGTGCGTGCAAGCCGCGTGGCAATTGTGGATACGCGTTATGAACTTGCGGGTGCGGCTCGCGGCGTTCCGCAACTTGACGTTGGTCCACGAACGGACGTGCTATCTGGCGTATCGAAAGCCATCGGTATGCGCATGCTTGTGACCAATATGGCGCCGGATGTATTGGTGACGGACGAATTATCCTGCATGCAGGATGCCTATGCAGCGCTCGATGCAACTGCTTGCGGCATTGCGGTGGCTGCAAGCGCACATGCTTCTTGCGGAGAAACCATGCTCAAGCGGCAGACGATGCGATTGCTGGTAGAAAACGGTTTATTTGAGCGAATTGTGGTTCTTGGCAAAAGCCATGGCACAGGCACGGTGGAACAGGTGCTGAATCAAACATTTGAACGAGTGGTTACGGAGGAAAAAATATGCAGCGCGCAATTGCTGTCCTGGCCGCATTCGGCGGCTGCGTTTTTCTCGGACTGACGGCATCCAATCGCATTCGGTTACGATTAGAAGTACTTCGGGAACTTTGCGAAGCGGTACGGCGGCTGCAACTGGGCGTATTATATACAAATATGCCGGTCGGTGAATTGCTTGGCGGTTGTGCGGGGCGGCATACGGGCGCAACGTTCCATTCTGCATCCGAAAGGGTTGTTGGAGGAGAACGGTTGATCGATGCATGGCTATGCGAGACGGCACGCAGTCCCGCGAAAATCGGCGTGTTCGATTGCTTGACGGAACGGGATCGACAATTGCTGAACGACTATTTTTCCATATTGGGTACAAGTGGTCGAATGGCACAGCGGGAGAGTGCGGAATTGATGATCCATGAATTGGAGCAAAATCAACTGGAAGCTGAGGATACCTATACGAAAAAAGGACGGGTGTATCGAACGATGGGTGTGCTGCTGGGTGCGGGTGTCGCAATCCTGCTTCTGTAGGCGGTGAAAAAATGGATGTTGAGATGCTGTTCAAAATCGCAGGGGTGGGGATCATCGCAGCGGTGGTTACTCAGTTGCTCAAACAGAGCGGACGCGATGAGATGGCGACAATTGCGGCCATCGCTGGGCTGATCATCGGGTTAATGATGATGCTGAACATGGTGGAGGAGCTGTTTACAAGCGTTCGTGCCGTGTTTAATCTGTATTGAGGGAATGCGTAATGAAGATCTTTCAAATTCTGGCCATTGCTGTGCTTGGCGTGTCGTTTGCACTGCTCATTCGCCCGCTTCGGCCGGAACTGTCGATGATGACCGGCATTGTTACGGGAATTTTGGTATTGCTTATGGCCATTGGGGAACTCACCGGCGTGGTGGATGCGCTTCGACAGATTGCAGCCGATCATGGAATTGACAGCGGGTATGTGGGTACGCTGCTGAAAATCATCGGGATTGCGTATATGGCACAATTTGGGGCGCAGATTTGCAAAGACGCCGGAGAATCAGCCGTTGCAGGCAAGGTGGAGTTATGCGGACGGATACTTATTCTCGCTTGTGCATTGCCGGTAACGATGACCACAATCAGTACCGCAATCGGCATGTTAAAATCAATGCCGCAATGAGAACGTTGTTTGCTATAACCATGTTCCTACTGCTGATACTGCCGTGCACCACCACAAGGGCGGAACAAGCGGAGACACCGGATATGTCCGTTGAGGATGGCGTGAACAACTGGATGAACAACGTCGATTGGAGCGGATTAGAGCAACTGCTTGCGGGGATGCCAGAGGATGTGCGTACGCTTTGGGGCACATTCGGCGTGAGACAACGAACTGAAGAATTGGCGTTGTCGGGTTCTGTGGAGGACGTGAAGGAAGATGCGTTGTTGTCGATGCTTTCGCGAATGCTGCGTGCAGAATGGCAGCGATTGGCCAGCCTGGCCGCTACTTTAATCGGCCTAACGTTGGCTGGAGGATTGAGCATGGCGCTGTCCGGCGGAAAATCGGGTGGGGCACAGGAGACGGCGGCGTTTGTCTGCCGCTGCTTTACGCTCACGGTGGTACTCAGTGCATTCTCCTCGTCTGCTGCTGTTGCCGTTTTATGTATGCGCAGCTTATGCGCGTGTATGGAGATTGCCATGCCGATTCTCATGACGCTGCTGACAGCCATCGGCGGCGTTTCCACCGTAGGGGTGTTTCAACCCTCAATGGCGCTGTTGACGAATGGAGTGGCGGCAGCAATGCTGACGGTGGTCGTGCCATTGGCACTGTGCGGCGGCGTGCTGGGATTGTTTGACCAGCTTTCGGAACGCATCCGGTTGGGAGAACTTGGGGACTGTATTCGAAGCGGTATAAAATGGGTAATCGGTATTGTGACAACGCTCTATGTTGGAACAACGGCGTTGAGAGGGATGACGGCTGCTGCACGAGATGGTGTGACCATTCGCACGGCCAAGTATGCGGCGGGCAGTATGTTGCCCATGGTCGGCGGTCTTGTCAACGGTTCCTTTGATACGATGTTGGGCTGTGCAGGGCTGGTAAAAAATGCTGCTGGTATGACCATGATTCTTTTATGCGTTTCGATTGTTTTGACGCCGTTGTTTCGAATCACAGCCAGCATGCTGCTGTTGCGACTGACAGCGGCTGTTACACAGCCCATTGCAGAGAAAAAGCAGACGGGTATGTTTAAAATCGGTGCCGATATGCTGGCTGTTTTACTGTCGGCCTGCGCGGCGGTTGCGGCGATGTTTCTTGTGACCATCGGGCTGATTGTCGGACTGGGCAACGCCGGTTATATCGGATAGCGTATGGAGACGATTACTGCGTTTACCAGTACGGTTGTATGTCTTTCAATTCTGGCGGTAGTCGCAGAATTTGCAATTTCGGAAGGGCCGCTCAAACAAACCGTTTCTGTTTCAGTTGGACTGGTTTTTTTGTCGGCGGTGGTAGAACAGATTGTTGGTATATTCACGCGAATGGGAGTATAGATATGCAAAAGGAGACAAGGCCGCCGACGCAGAGATCACTCTTGCAGCGGATAACGATGGCGATTCAATCCAATAAAAAACTGGAATTGGCAGTCTATGGAGGATTGATCCTGATTGTCGTCGGCTTATATGCGGCTACGCTTGTGCCAAAAGGGACAACGCCTTCAACGGTACAATCGTCCGTCACGTCCCCCGGAGCCACAGCGGAGGAAGGGGTAGAAGAGCGTCTGCGGGAGGTTCTCGCCTGCATTCGCGGTGCGGGCCATGTGGAAGTGATGATTACCTATGAGACCGGAACAGAGCTGGTGGCGGCTATGTCCACAAATGTAAACAGCAATGCATCCGAGACCAACGACGGGGAGAAGACGAGCACCACTACACAAACCACAGAGTCCAGCCAACCTGCGACCTTTGGAGGAGGCGGCGGTGATGAGCCGATTATTCTGATGCAAAAGCAGCCAGTAGTGCGCGGAGTGATTGTTGTTGCGGAGGGCGCGGCGGATATCAAGGTAAAATTGGATCTGCAGCGCGCAGTGATGGCGGTTCTGGACATTCCTATTTCGCGCATCGAGGTGTTTGAGAGTGCGCTGATGGGATCCAAGTAAAAAGTTAAATTAGTCGAGGAGGGTGGAGGAAGCTATGAAGAGGATGGCGACTGTCAAAGCAAAGTTGAACAGGAAGGTACTGACGCTCTGCGGGGTTATGGTACTGCTTATTGGAGCGGTGACGGCCAATATAATCATCAGCCGTAATAAGGAAAAAGTCCCGGAAACGGCAATAACGGGCGACAGCGTGAGCGAGGCAGCCTCGGCGGCGGCCGTACAGCTGAGCTTTTTTGATTCATTCCGCAAAGAACGGGATACAACGCGCGAACAGGAAATTGCCTACATCGATACCATCATTGAGCAAGGGGCCGATGCGGAAACCATGGCGGATGCGCAGAAGCAGAAGCTTTCGATTGTAGAAGGTATGGAAAAAGAGATGACCATTGAAAGCTTGTTAAAAGCCAAGGGCTTCAAAGAGGCGGCGGTTACGCTGCACGAAGGGGCGGTCAATGTAATTTTGTCTGCGGAAGCGCTCTCGGACGAACAGGTTGCCCAGGTATTGGACATCATTGTAAGAGAGACAGGTGAACGTACCGAGAACATCAAGATCACGACTGCGCAGTAGTAAAACGCGAATTGTTACAACTTTGCCATGGTTATGACGACTTATGAGCCACTGCAGGGCGTCATAGTGGAGCATAAGCCGTCGTTTGTGTATTTACAGAAAGACGAATCACTGATATAATTTTGGCAAAGTAAGTAGGAGGTGTGCATATGTCTGAAGATAAAGCGATCAGCAAGGAAGTCACCAAAACCAATATTGATGGTGGCCGCATTATATTTGCAGATGATGTCGTTGCGACGATTGCGGCGCTTGCAACGGCAGATGTGCCCGGCGTCGCGGCCATGAGTGGTGGCGTTGTGGAAGGGTTTACCGAGATGCTTGGCAAAAAAAGTCTGACCAAGGGTGTTAAGGTTGAAGTTGGCACCGAAGAGGCTGCTGTGGATCTTTCCGTTAATATTAAGTATGGGTTTCGAATTCGTGAAGTTTGCGAAAAGATTCAATACGCTGTAAGAAGTTCGATTGAGACCATGACCGGGCTGCGCGTCGTTGAAGTCAATGTGTTTGTGCAGGCCGTTACGTTTGAGCCTACCGAACCAACCAAAGCCGAAAAGAAGGCGGAAAAAGAGAAGGAAAAGCTAATGGCAAAGGAACTGAATGCCGCTGAAAAAACGGAGAAGGAAAAAGAAGCGATTCCTGAACCGGTCCGGGTAAAATAATCTGTCATACAGACGGATATTTGGGCGGAGAGAATCTCCGCCCAAATATAAATGTAAAGGAGTCTCCCATGAAACTAAATGTATTTGACCGTATTCTGCTTGCAATTCTCTTGATCATCGTTATTGTATGCTCATTTGTATTGCTTGCGGTTGCTGCAAACCTTGTGCCCGTAACAGCGGCAAAGGACTTTGTGGAACTATTCTATGCCTATCGTCAAAATGCTTGGATTTTGGCCGGATGCGGAATTGTTTTGCTGTTGCTCTCTGTTAAACTGCTTTTTTCCGGTCGTGAAAAAATAGAAAAAATACAGCCAACACCGGCTTCAACCCTGATAAAGCAGGGTGAAAATGGCGGCACGTTTATCGCGCTTGAAGCCATCGATACCATGGTGCAGAAACATTGCCGCGCACAGAGCCGTATTCGAGACTGCCACTCCACGCTGCGTGCCGTAGAGGATGGGGTAACCATCGGTATTCGTCTATCCGTGCTACCGGATACGGATATTGTCAAACTTACGGAGGAGCTGCAAACCTCGCTCAAAGCCTATATCCAAAACTTAACGGGCATCAATGTTAAGGAAATTGGGATTCTGGTCGAAAGCACCTCGGCACAACCAGCTGCCCGGGTTGAATGAGGGGAAAAAAGTCATGCAACGTTTCGCAGAGTTTTACAAAGAACATAAATGGGCTATCATCCTTGCGGTGATTGGCTTGCTATTTGCAATATTGTTTATGACGATCGGATTTTGGAAAACGCTACTACTGATTGTTTTGGTCGGTATTTGTTTTCTGGTTGGGTATTTGATGGATAAGAATGGAATTGATGGCGTCAAAGCTTTTTTTAACAAACTGTTTTCCAAGGATACGAAAAACGAATGAGCAGAACGAAAGCGCGCGAGGTCGCCATGATGTTGATCTATTCCGATTTACTTGGCGGCGCGGATACACCGACGGAAGTGTGCGAAAAAACGGATGAATTAGATGCTTTGGACGCAATTGACATGACCTATTCCGAACAAGTCTCTTTGGGTGTGAAGGCACATGCTTCCGAAATCGATCAACTGATTGGCGAACATGCTGTTGGCTGGTCGCTGGATCGGATTGCACGTGTGGATTTATCGATCCTCCGCGTTGCAATCTATGAAATGCTATATCGCGAAGATGTGCCAAACGGAGCAGCAATCAACGAGGCGGTGGAATTGGCCAAGCGCTACGGCGGCGAAAAATCATTTGCTTTTATCAACGGGATTCTTGGGACCATTGCAAAACAGCAGGAAAGTGCAAATGATTAGGAGCTGCATCGGCATCGACACAAGTTGTTATACCACAAGTGTAGCTTGCGTTTCCGACGAGGGCATCGTTTTTGAAAAGAGAACGATGCTTTCTGTTCCTTTGGGTACACGCGGACTTCGACAGTCAGAGGCGATGTTTCAGCATGTGCGCAATTTGCCGCTGCTGATGCAGACGCTTTTTTTACAGATTGATCGTAGATCGATTGAATCTGTGGCCGTGAGCGCAACGCCTACTGCCGCACCGGATTCCTATATGCCCGTGTTTCTTGCGGGGAGGATGGCCGCAGTATCAGCCGCCGCAGCACTGGATCGTCCTCTGATTGAGACAACGCATCAGGCTGGGCATGTGCGTGCTGCCCTGTTTGGCAATGAAGATTTGTTGGACGGTGATCGAATTCTTGCGCTACATCTTTCCGGTGGAACAACCGATGTACTGTTGGTTTCTCTCAAGAATCGCAGGTTGGACGTCATTGAACCCATCGGTGGCAGTGAGGATCTTCATGCGGGACAGTTTGTGGATCGTATGGGTGTCCGGTTGGGACTGCCGTTCCCAAGCGGTGTCCTGCTGGAACAATTAGCAAACACTGCGACCAAGCGCGATATTCGGTTGCCTTCCACCGTGCGGGAACTGCGGTGCTCTCTTTCCGGACAGGAGACGCAGGCACAACGGTATTATGAAGCGGGCATAGAACGTGCGGAGATCGCCTATGCGGTGTACGATTGTCTTGGACGCACCGTTGGAAAACTAATTGAGGCGGCTATCAAACGGTATGGGTCGCTTCCCGTACTGCTTTCGGGCGGGGTCTCTGGCAGCGAGCTGCTGAGGGTGATACTCAAAACACGCACGGAGCAGAACTTACGGTTTGCGCACAGCGGCTTATCCAGCGACAATGCCGTCGGGGCAGCATTTTTGGCATTGGATCGGGGATCATCGTATGCATAAATTTTCCAAAAGACCTGAACTATCACTGTTTTCGGATGAGTTGCTGTCTCCGACCGATACGGCTGATGGCCAGAGCAAATTATCGCCCAAGGGTGACACTGATTGTATAAAGGAACGTACGCCGCTGACCGTCAGCGAACTGAACCAATATGTGACAGAGTTGTTTTCCACCGATTCTCTGTTGCGAAATGTGCGTGTGCAGGGTGAACTCAGCGGGGTTAAGCGCCATTCATCCGGGCATCTATATTTTTCATTGAAAGATGAAACGGCACTGGTGCGCTGCGTCATGTTTCGCCAACAAGCATTGCGTCTTGCGTTTCAACCGCAGGATGGGATGCGCGTAGTGCTGACCGGAAACGCTTCGCTGTATGTGCGCGACGGCATGTACCAATTGTATGCGCTTACTTTGCAGAAACAGGGCGAGGGTGAACTGTACCAGCAATTTTTAGCGTTAAAAGTTGGCCTTGAAGCGGAAGGCTATTTTGATTTGGAACATAAGAACCCTATTCCATTTCTTCCCAAACGGATCGGTGTGGTTACCAGCGGGACAGGTGCCGCCGTTCAGGACATCATACAGATCATTCAGCGCCGTTTCCCCAGTATGCCGATCGTGCTTGCACCCGTTCGTGTGCAGGGGAACGGAGCGGCGGAGGATATTGCCCGGGCAATCGTGCAGATGAATCAAAATCATGCTGCTGATGTACTCATCGTGGGACGCGGCGGCGGCAGCATGGAGGATCTATGGGCATTTAATGAGTTGCCGGTAGCCAAAGCCATCTATGAGAGCAAGATTCCCATTGTCAGTGCGGTGGGCCATGAGACAGATTTTACCATCGCGGATTTTGTTGCGGACCTGCGTGCACCAACGCCATCTGCTGCAGCGGAATTGACGGTGCCAAAGTGGGATGATTGCGTAGAAGTGATTCATGGATACTTTACGCGATTTCAACGTGGGCTCTCCGGAACATTGCTGCATGCGCGTAGCCGAGTTAAATTACTAGCCGCATCGCACGCGTTTTTTGCACCAAAAAGCAGGATTGCCACTGACCGGCAGATGTTGGATGCAGCCAGTGAGCAGATGACCCGTTGTCTATTTGACCGATTACGGTCGAACCGTGCCAGCGTGTCGGCATCGGGTGAGCGTGTCGCTGCGCTCAGTCCGATGGCGGTGTTAGGTCGTGGATATGCGCTTATCCGGGATAGTGAGGGACATACCTATACGGATATTCGACAGCTGGAAGAGGGCCAACAGATCAGGGCGGTGCTGCATGATGGCTGTGCGGATGCAGTGGTTACCCATATTACAGCAGCTAATACAACGGATGAGAGGTAACGGTCATGGAACAAAAGAAGAAAAAAGAAAAGCCAAACGTTGCTGAAAAACTACAGTATGAGGAAGCCCTGACACAGCTTGACAAGGTTGTCCGACAACTGGAGGGCGGAGATGGAACACTTGAAGAGATGATTCATCTCTACGAATATGGCATGCAGTTGATTACCGTTTGCAACGAACGTCTTGATTCCTATGATGCACGAATTACTCAGCTTTCGGAACTGAAACAGGAGGATGAACATGAAGTTTAACGAACAATTGGCAAATTATACTTCAATGACTGACGATATGCTGCGGCAGATTTTAGACAAGGAAGAATTGTCCGTAGTTTTACACGACAGCATGGCCTACAGTCTGTTTGCGGGCGGAAAACGATTACGTCCTGCCCTATGTTTAGCGACTTGTGAATTGCTGCATGGTTCGGTGCAAAATGCGCTGATGGTCGCTTGTGCCGTTGAGATGATTCACTGCTATTCGCTGATTCATGATGACCTTCCTTCACTGGATAACGATGATATGCGCCGGGGAAAGCCAAGCAACCACGTGGCTTTTGGCGAAGCAAACGCCATTCTTGCGGGCGATGGGCTTCAGGCATTGGCTTTCAAAACGCTTGCGGCTGCCAACAATCCGCGCGCATTTTCAGCCATTGCGGATGGTGGATTTGACATGGTGGTTGGGCAGAGTTATGATTTGACCGTGGGCAATCAGATTGAATTGTTACCGCTTATTCATCGGTTAAAAACCGCTGCGTTAATTCGGGCGTCTATGATATCAGGGGCGTATTGCGCCAATCCTACCGGACAGGAAATCTATTCTCTTACGCAGTTTTCCGAATTATTTGGGCTCTTATTCCAGATTACTGACGATATCCTTGACGCCGATGGTGACGCTACTGTACTTGGCAAATCCGTGGGTAAAGATTTTGAAGAAGGTAAACTAACCTTTGTTCGCCAATACGGTTTAGCCGGCGCCAGACAAAAGGCGGCACTTACTGCGGTTGATGCACTAAAAGCAATCGAATGCTTTGGCGAGCGCAACAGGTTCTTTGCGAATTTGGTCGCATTTACGTTGGATCGGCGTGTATAATGCCTTGTAACGGGTGCGTCTGTATGCTATGATGTGCGGATGGATCTATAGAAAAGGACTTGTTATTACATGAATCGCTACCCAATTCTCGATACCATCGATACGATCGAGGATTTTAAACGAATATCAAACGATCAACTCCCTGCGCTTGCAGAGGAGATTCGTCGGTTTATGGTCGAAAACGTGGCCAATAGTGGTGGTCACCTGGCCCCCAGTTTGGGTGCAACGGACATTATTCTCTCCATGCATCGTGTGTTTGACAGCCCTCAGGATAAGATCGTGTTCGATGTGGGACATCAGGCTTATGCCCATAAAATCATTACGGGAAGACGCAGCGAATTTTCCACGCTTCGACAAAAGGATGGCATCAGTGGGTTTCCTAAACGCGAAGAGAGCATCCACGATCAGTTTAATACGGGGCATTCGACCACATCCATCTCCGCAGCGCTGGGCATGGCCCGTGCTATGAAGCTCAAAGGTGAATCCGGCACGGCGGTCGCACTGATCGGAGACGGTGCGCTGACTGGTGGCATGGCGTTTGAGGCACTCAATGATGCGGGGCAGGGGGATGTTCCCTTGGTCGTGATTTTAAACGATAACGATATGTCCATCGCGGCTAATGTCGGCATGCTGCACCGCCAATTGAACAATATGCGTGTGAGTCACTGGTATGTGCAGATGAAGCGCGTCATTGTTCGTTCACTGGATACAGGCAGAATTGGCCGTTGGCTGTCGGAGCACATGTTTAACTTCAAAAACCGAATAAAGAATTTTTTGTTGCCGCATCTGTTGTTTGAGGAGATGGGGTTTATCTATCTCGGACCTATTGATGGCCACGATATTTCGAAACTGATCTATGTCATGCGCCGAGCCAAGGAAATGCAACTGCCAACAATTGTGCATTGCATCACACAAAAAGGTAAGGGATATACCTATTCAGAGGATGATCCGGTTAAATTTCATGGAATCGCGCCATTTTGTGTGGATACGGGACTCGTCGAAAACGTGGTGCATAAATCGAATTCCGCTGTTTTCGGGGACGCGATGATACGGCTTGCAGAGCAGGATACGCGTATTGTTGCCATTACGGCCGCCATGCCAAACGGAACCGGTCTGCTTCCTTTTGCCGAGCGCTACCCGAATCGTTTTTTTGATGTAGGCATCTGCGAACAGCATGCGCTGACGATGGCCGCCGGTATGGCGGCGGAAGGGATGCGTCCTGTTGTGGCGCTTTATTCGACCTTTTTGCAGCGCGGATATGATCAGGTATTGCATGATATTTGTCTCATGAAATTGCCAGTCATCATTGCCGTTGACCGCGCGGGACTTGTGGGCGAGGACGGTGAAACACATCAGGGCGTTTATGATGCTGCGTTTCTTTCCACCATGCCCAATATGACTGTTTATTCGCCGGCAACGCAACAGGAACTTGTGCGTATGCTGTCGATTGCGTTGGATCGTGGAGAACCAGCCGCCATACGCTATAATCGTGGATGCCTCATGCAGATGGTTTCCGGCATGCCCGTTATTCCTGGCAAATGGGAGATATTGGAACCGATTTGCGCGTGTACTGTGATTGCAACGGGTGATATGGTTGGAATGGCGTTGCCTGTTGCGCGCGAATGTGGCGCAGGATTTGTGAATGCTCGCACGATCCTGCCCATGGATGAGGAACTACTGCAATCAATCGCAGAACAAGCCAAGCGTGTCATTGTCATCGAGGATGGCATTGATTGCCTTGGAAAAACGATTGCTGCCGACTTGCGGGGGTGTGAAGTTATTCGTATGCATGTACCGGATATACCGGTGCAACAGGCATCCATTTCAGAACAACTGGAATATTGCGGCTTGACAGCCGAAAAGCTTTCTGAAGCCATCCGAAGGAGCACATGAAAACACGATTAGATATCCGCATGACGGAGTTGAATTTATCAAAGAGCCGCGAACAGGCGCGTGCGTTTATTATGGCTGGACTGGTGCTTGTGGATGGTCAGAAAGCGGACAAAGCCGGCACGTTCGTGACGGAATTTCAGAGCATTACCGTCAAACCGGATGCGGTTCCATTTGTCAGTCGCGGCGGTCTTAAGTTGCAAAAAGCTTTGCAGGTTTTTCCCATTGACTTAAGTGGCATGGTTGCTGCGGATATTGGTGCCTCCACTGGCGGATTTACCGACTGCATGTTGCAGCATGGCGCAAAGCGTGTGTATGCAGTGGATGTAGGCTATGGTCAGCTGGACTGGAAACTGCGCAATGATGAACGTGTGCATGTAATGGAACGCACCAACGCACGCTATATGGAGCCGAGTTGGTATGCGGAGCCGCTGGATTTTGCATCCATTGATGTTTCGTTCATTTCACTGGATAAAATGCTCCCGCCGCTCTATTCATGTCAGTCCGATGCTGGCCAGGTTATTGCGCTCATTAAGCCGCAGTTTGAGGCCGGACGTGGGAAGGTTGGAAAGCACGGTGTGGTTTCTGACGAAAATGTTCATATTGAGGTTTGCGAAAATGTTCTTCGCTTTGCCCAAGATGCGGGCTATTATATTGCCGGCCTATCATTTTCACCGATTAAAGGCCCGAAGGGTAACATTGAATTTCTATTATGGCTCACTAAATTTTCCAGCTCCGGTCCCACAGGATGTATTTGGAATTCCAGTCGAGTAGCAGATGTTGTGGTTGATGCGCATAGAGCCTGCATATTAGCATAGCATATACATTTTTCTATTGTTTTTTTAGGCTTTCCACTGTATACTATGAACATATTATGAATAACAAGGCAAGGATGAAAAACGTGCGAATTGGCTTTGCTGCAAATCTAGATAAGGAAGGCATTGCCGCGCACAGAGACGACCTACTGCGGATTGCCGATGCATTTGGCTGCGACTGTGCCGTGTACGACACTGTTGCGGCATTGGATGCAGAGCGGAATATTCCTGCGTTTCTTGTGGTCATTGGTGGAGATGGGACGCTGTTGCGTTTTGCTCACCCCGCAGCCATTAAGCGCATTCCGATTCTTGGTGTTAATCTTGGCAGAATTGGTTTTTTAAGTGAAATTTTGACCGATGAATTCGGCTCTGCGCTCAAACGCCTTGCTACCGGAGATTACCATGTTGAAGAACGCATGATGCTATCCGGCAGGGTCAATGATGGAGCAACTTTTCTTTGTCTCAATGATGCTTTGGTATTTAAGAATTCTTTTTCTGGTACTGCCCAGATCGAAGTTGCGGTGGATGGTATGCCGGTTGCCAATGTGTTTTGTGATGGAATTATTGCCGCAACGCCTACTGGTTCTACCGCATATTCCTTGTCAGCCGGAGGGCCGGTGATTGCGCCAGGATTGGATAGCATCGTAATCACGCCAGTGTGTTCGCACACGTTGCATGTTCGGCCGATTGTAGCTGGAGCAGATTCTGTCTGGACTTTTCATGTACTTGGCGATGGATTTGTTGCAGCAGATGGTATGAAGATGACAGACGTTGCGCGCAACGATTGCATCATGGTTACCCGCGCAGAAGAAACTGCAAAATTCATTCGCTTTTCTGAAAAAAATGTCTTTGAGTTAATTAAACAAAAACTATCCTAATACGGCAAATTCTTATGGATTGGGAGCATACCATGAAGGCAAAAAGACACGACATGATCAGTAAGCTGATCGCTTCTGAAAACATCGAAACCCAGGAGGAACTTGCCGCAAAGCTCCGTGATCAGAGTTTTGCCGTGACGCAGGCAACCGTTTCACGGGACATCAAAGAATTGCGGCTGATCAAGGTGTTGACGCCGGAAGGCCGATACAAATATGCGACGGTTGAAAAGGCCGAAGCCGATCTGCAGGAGCGATTTATTCGTATGTTCAGCAACTGTGTCCTGTCCGTCACCTCATCTGCAAATCTCATTGTGATCAAGACGATTACCGGCAGCGCTTCCGCAGCGGCCGAGGCAGTTGATTCGCTGAAATGGCCGGATATTCTGGGAACTATTGCTGGAGACAATACGATTATCATTGTCATTCGGGATGGAAAATCCGTATCGGAAACGATCAAAAAATTTCAAAAGATGATCAAATAGGAGGTCGTTTTTTTGCTGCGACAACTATCCATCTGCAATGTTGCATTGATCGACCAATTAGATATTCGCTTTTATGATGGATTTTCCGTTTTAACCGGCGAAACCGGTGCAGGGAAGTCCATCATTATTGAAGCCTTAAATTTTGTACTTGGTGAACGTGCAAGCCGTGAATTGATTCAATCAGGCGCACAGAAGGCCAGCGTAGAAGCAACGTTTGTTCTGCCGGAATACGATTGCATTCGATCGTTGCTGTCGGAATTGGAGCTTGCGCCGGAGGATGATACGCTTGTGTTGTACCGGGAATTATCCGTCGGGGGCAAAAATATTTGCCGTGCCAATGGCACCTTGATTTCTGCGGCGATACTCAAACAAATTGGTGATGCGCTGGTGGATATCCACGGACAGCATGCCCATCAATCGCTACTTAATCCAAAGCTGCACATTGGCATGCTGGACGATTTTGCAGGGAGTGTGGTTACACCTGTTAAACAAAGAGTGTTCAATTCGTATCACCGTGCGGTCTTAGCGGGAAAGCAACTGCGTTCCGCAGAGACGGATGAGCGTGAGCGGGAGCGAAGATGCGATTTAATTGCCTACCAAATGAAGGAAATTGACGATGCAAATTTGACGGATGGCGAAGAGGAAGAATTGAATGAGCAGCGCAAACTATTACAGAATGCGCAGATCATTATGGAATCCTTGGAAGGAAGCACGGAGGCGCTCACCGGGGATGATCACATTCTTCCAGAGTTATCCGTTGTGTTGCATTCGCTGGATATCATTTCTGCCTTTCATAAGGATTATGCGGACGTTGCGGAACGGTTACACGAAGCATACTATACCATTGAGGATATTGCCTATACCATTCGTGATTTGCGCAATGATTTTTCATTCGAACCGGAAACGCTCGACCAGATTGAATGGCGACTGGAGCTGATTTCGACGCTTAAGCGTAAATATGGCGCAAGTATCACCGAGATTCTCAAATATCGCTCAAAAATTGATGCGGAATACGAGTTACTTGCCTCCAGTGAGGAACGTCGCGAGGAATTGCAGCGCACCTATGAAGCGTTGTTAAACGAATATACCATTGCAACAAACGAATTAACAGTACTGCGCAAAGAGGCCGCCATGTGTTTGCGCGAGCGGCTGCTGCCCGAACTCATCGATCTTGGGATGGCACATGCTTCCTTTGAGGTTGCTTTCGAACGCTTGCAGGGAGAAATTCCATCGGAAGATGGTGTGGATCATGTCGAATTTCTGTTGTCGGCCAACCGCGGTGAACCACTAAAATCATTATCCCGCGTTGCATCCGGCGGCGAACTATCCCGCATCATGCTGTCGTTCAAATCGGTGTTGGCAGATTCTGACGAGATTCCTACGATGGTATTCGACGAGATTGATACCGGCATCAGCGGACAGATTGGCACGGCGGTGGCGGTTAAAATGCGTCAGATTGCCAAGCGGCATCAAGTGCTGTGCATTACACATTTACCACAGATTGCAGCATTTGCGAACCGGCAGTATTTGGTCTTTAAACAGACTGAAAATGAGCGCACGACTTCTCATGCAACTTTGCTGTCGGAGGACGAGCGCGTATGCGAAATTGCGCATATTATGGGCAGCGGCGATGAAGATCCGGTTGCTTTACAGCACGCGCGTCAGCTTATTGCATCGGCCAACGAACACCCTTAAAATTACATTTGTATGGAATCAATTGCCATATAGACGTTCCTCCCATTTGTAAACGAATGAACTGAACCGAATAAATTTCACCTTTGAACGTAAACCTAAAGGCATTCCACAACCATGATCACGATGGTAGTTGGTGCTGAGGTGATTCGTTGAATAAACGCTTTTGTATGTGTCTTTCAAAAACCATGGGCGTAGTGTTAAGTGCTGCGCTGCTAGTTTTTAATTATTCAGCGCCTATGCGCGCCGTGCGCGATCTGCCGTCGTCTGTACGCGCCTACGAGGGACAGGATTCCATTCCCTTATTGGAGCAGGCGAAACGCACATGGATGATCATAGGCACAGATGCTGTTGCAGTGTCCGCTCGGACGGATGAACGATTGCAGAACGTTGCGGACGGAACGGTTACCTATCGACTGTTTGGCACAATCCCTGTTAAATCCGTACAGATAATCCGTACGGAGGACATCTACCTGATTCCCGGCGGTACGGCTGTGGGCATCACTATTCGGACATTGGGCGTGCTAGTTGTTGGACTTGGGACGGTTGATACGGAAGATGGAGCGTTGAGCCCTGGCGCGGCAGCGGGTATGCAGGCAGGGGATGTGATTTTAGAGGCCGATGGTGAGACCATATTGAATGCCGATCAACTTATGCACGTTACAAAGGCTTCTGACGGAGAATTGCCCTTGGTGATTGAGCGTAACGGGGAACGTATCCAGACGACGATACGTTTGGTGCGTGATTCAGCGGATCAGTCGTTGCGTATTGGATTATGGGTGCGGGACAGTACGGCTGGCGTGGGGACGCTGTCGTTTGTAGATATGGAAACCGGTTGGTTCGCTGCACTGGGCCATCCGGTCAGCGATATCGACACGCAATCAATGCTTTCTGTGCGGGAGGGGAAAATTATCCCCACAGAAATTGTGGATGTGAAAATTGGTCAACAAGGTAGTCCGGGCGAATTGATCGGCGTGTTCTCGATTACGGGTCCATCCTTAGGAAAAATTCTTGTGAATACTGAATATGGGATCTTCGGAAAAACGGAACAGACCTACCGGAATCCACTCTATCAAAAAATACCGATGGGATATGGGAGCGAGGCGCATACGGGTGCCGCCCAGATTCTTGCAACGATTTCAGATGCGGGTGTTACGGCGTTTAACTGTGAAATCGTGCGCGTCAATGCCCAGACCAGCGCAGCTACAAAAGGAATGGTTGTGGAGGTTACGGATGAGCGGTTGCTTGCCGCAACAGGCGGCATTGTGCAGGGCATGAGCGGTTGTCCGATCATTCAAGACGGTCGATTGATTGGTATTGTGACCCATGTGTTTGTCAATGATCCAACACGCGGTTACTGTGTGTATACGGAGTGGATGCGGGAAAGAATATTGAATGCGGCATTCTGAAGAAACAAGCGGGGGGAACTTGCTATATGCAACGAAAATTGTTGATTGCATGCAACAATGAAGAGGATGCCAAAGGTATTGAGTCTGCCTTCTATAATTTAGAGGACATCAGGCTGCTACCGGCGGTTTATAGCGGAAGACAGGCTGCCGACAGCATCCTGACACGGGATGTGGATCTGTTACTGTTGGATCTATTTTTGCCGGATATGGATGGCCTTTCCGTGCTGGATTTTATTGGTCAATTGAGCGAAGACCGCAGACCGCTTGTATTTGTTATGACAGCACTGCCGGATGACCGATTGATTGGATCAATCAAGGACAAGATTGTCTATTGCTTTATTAAACCCTTGCGCTACGAAATTGTTCAACTGCGTGTATTGGAACTGATGCGAACCGCTGAGCTTGAGGAATCCCGTACAAACAATGAAATCGATGTTTTGGAAACGCAGATCGCTGCAAGTGTCCGTGCCATTGGCGTACCGGCACATCTCAAGGGATACTATTAT
Source organism: Clostridia bacterium (assembly GCA_036651815.1). Taxonomy (GTDB): domain Bacteria; phylum Bacillota; class Clostridia; order Christensenellales; family CAG-138; genus JAVVXB01. The sequence goes on along the minus strand of JAVVXB010000010.1, from coordinate 5,873 downwards.
CTGCGCGACGCGGTGCGCATCTATGCGCTAAGCGAATCACCGGTGGAAATCAGCATTACAAATGATATTTATCCAACCGTGGCAAAGATGTATCATACACGTCCGCCGCTTGTTGAGCATGCCATGCGCACGGCTATTGAGATTGCTTGGACACGGGGAAATCTGGAGACGATTCACGCCTATTTCGGATATACCATCAACGACTATAAGGGAAAACCAAGCAATTTAGAATTTGTGGCAATGATGGCCGAGCGTGCGCTGACCTATGTGAAAAAACGATGATGATACGGCTTACAATGGCATGATGGCAAGTAGACGAGCATATCGTTTAACATGCGAATGCTTCGAAAGCTTTGGTCTGAAATACGGATATATTTTGCACGTAACATAGCAGGGAGTGCAGCATTCTGCATGCTGCTTTTACCGGGGATTTGTATGGGATTCTCTTTGTTTGAAAAACTATATGGACAAGATTTGCACACATGGATTGCCGGGCTGTCCCAACTGCAAAAACCGCTTTACCGCGCACTGCCTGTTTTGCTTTCCGGTTTGCTGCCGCCATTGCTATTTGGAGCGACAATGATGCTGACATCGCTCACATACTGGACGATCCCAATTTGGGGAATTGCTGTTTTTTTGCAAGGTGGACTTTGGGGTGTTGAATATGGATTTTTGCGCATCTTCATCCAAACTGGCGTTGGGGTTGGGGGGCTTATGACGGCATTGCTCACATTTATCCTACTGTTGCCTTTTTATTTTTATCTTTCGATGCAACCACTGAACCGACTACGCCGCCCGCCAGAACCGTTTGGATTTGACGATGTCGCGGGAGATGTGTTAGCCACCCTTATCCCTACGATGATTTTGGCTGTCGGCAATACCTTGTCGGCAACGCTGTCGGTTATGCTCTGCGTGAAAAACCTATTTTAGTTGGAGTTCATTACACTTTGGTGTAGGAACGGAATTGACGTGCCTATGGGGGGATGATAAACTGGTAACGAGGTGAATCATATGAAGAAACGTGCTATTGTGATTGTTTTAGACAGCGTTGGCATTGGAGAATTGCCGGATGCATCCGATTTTGGCGACGTGGGTGCGCATACGCTCGGAAATATCTTTGCTAATCGCGGCCGCCTTGCACTGCCCAATCTGTACAATCTTGGATTAAGTAATATTGAAAACAGCCGTCTTCCGAAGACCAAAGATATACCGGAGGGCTGTTATGGTCGTTGCGCTGAACGAACACTGGCCAAGGATACCACTTGCGGACACTGGGAGATGGCGGGTCATCCGTTGGATCAGCCTTTTCAAACCTATCCGCATGGGTTTCCCGTGCCATTCATCCGCGATTTTGAAGCACGGATTGGTCGGAAAACATTGGGTAACTGTGTGGCATCCGGAACGGAAATCATCCAGCGGCTTGGGGATGAACATGTTAAAACAGGTGCGCCGATTGTCTATACATCAGCAGATAGCGTATTTCAGATTGCGGCGCACGAGCGAGTGATTCCGCTGCAAGAGCTGTATCATATCTGCGAGATTGCACGCGAGATGCTCACCGGCGATTATCTGGTCGGACGTGTGATTGCACGTCCTTTTCTTGGAGAAAATGGCAAGTATCAGCGCACTGAAAACCGCAAGGATTTTGCGCTCGCCCCATTTCAGGATACCATATTAGATGCCTTGGATAGCCGGGGACTGAAGGTCGTTGGCATTGGAAAAATTGAAGATATCTTTTGCCACCGGGGATTAACAGTCTCGAATCATACGCGCAACAACAACACAGGCATTCAAGCCACCGTTGATATGATCAATAGTGGTGACGGTTCTTTTGTATTTACCAATCTTGTGGATACGGACATGCTGTATGGACACCGCAACGATGTGGAGGGATACGCGTCGGCCCTCGAACGGTTCGATCAATCGGTTCCCGCCTTGCTCGCCGGTCTTAAGGAGAGCGATATTCTTATGATTACTGCCGATCACGGATGCGATCCAACAACTGCTGGTACGGATCATACCCGTGAGTATATTCCGCTACTTGTGACAGGTCCTCGAATCAAATCTGGTGTGAATCTGGGTACACGTAGCAGCTTTGCTGACATTGGAGCAACCGTTTACACGTATTTGACTGGCGAACAGTGGCGCTGCGGAAAATCCTTTTTAAATGAAATCTGGAGAGACTGATATGAATGAAGTCATTGTTGCCGCGCTGGAACGACTCAGACCTCTTTGCGGAGACAATTGCAAAATCGGGCTGATTCTTGGCTCCGGTCTTGGCGATTATGCCGAACAAATCAATAACAAACGTATGCTTTCCTATGGCGAAATTCCCGGGTTTCCACAATCCAATGTCGCAGGACATAAAGGCCGCTTTGTGCTTGGCGATTTGTTTGGCAAGACGGTTATTGCGATGCAGGGGCGAACCCATTATTATGAAGGAAACGCGCAGAGCTGCATCGCATTGAGCGTACGTACTATGCGTATGCTTGGCGTTACGCATCTATTGTTAACCAATGCTGCCGGAGGTGTGGATCTTGCGTATCAACCGGGGGACCTGATGCTCCTATCTGATCATATCAATTATTCGGGCAGCAACCCGTTGATTGGCCCAAATGATGATGATTTCGGCACGCGGTTTCCAGATCAGACCAACGTCTATGATCGGGATCTGCGGGCAAAGTTAAAAACTTTGGCTGTCGAAAAAAACATTGCATTGCGGGAAGGCGTCTATATGATGTTTTCCGGCCCGACGTTTGAATCTCCTGCAGAAATACGCATGGCGCGCATCGTTGGGGCAAATGCTGTTGGCATGTCTACCGTACCGGAAGCGATCATCGCTGCCCACTGTGGCATGAAAACAATCGGGGTTTCTCTCATTACCAATATGGCGGCAGGGATTCTAGATCAGCCGTTGTCTCATGAAGAAGTTCAGACAACCGCAGCAATTGCTTCCAAACGGTTTACATCACTCGTGAATTTAATCATCAGCGAAGTATTCTAGGATCGTACACGACAAGATACGCATATTCAGCCGCCGTTTCGACATAGAATTTATCGAACGGGGGCTGATTTTATATGAAACAAACAGTATCACTGTTGCTTATTGTCTTGATGCTTTGCTTTGTACCAATTGCACATGCTGATAACCCGACCTTGAAGGAAACGGACGGCTTGTCCGGCGCAGTGCTAATGGAGCCAACCTCGCGCACGCGCCTCTGGGCGAAGGACGCGGATGAGAAACGCATGGTCGCGGGACTGAGCAAGCTGCCGGCAATTCTAACGCTTGCACAGTCTGTTGATGACGGATCCATTTCAGAGGAAGGAAAAATCCGTGTATCTGTGCGCGCGGCAGGCATTCTTGGACCAACCGCTTTTCTTGCCGATGGAGAGGAGATTTCTGCAAGGGACTTAATTAAGGCTGCGGTGATGATCTCTGCCGGCGATGCAATAATGGCGTTGGGTGAAAACGCCTATGGTTCCGAAAGCGTTTTTGTGGAGAACATCAATGTGACGATGCATCAGCTGGGACTTACCACGACGGTCAACGACGCGTTGGGAACCGGGTTGATGCTGACAGCGTGGGAACTTGCAACACTAGGCTCCGCTGCGGCGGAGAGCACAACATTCACCAAATATTGCATGCTGTATCTAGATGCCATCACTCATTCCGATGGACGGGAAACGGAACTGGTCAATGCAAATCGTTTACTCAAAAACTATGCAGGCTGCAAAGGACTATTGACTGGATCGTCTTCGACGGATGGATATTGTGGTGTATTTGCGGCTGTTCGCAATGGAACCAATCTTGTTGCAGTGGTGATTGGTGCCGAGAATGCCACCCTCCGTACAACTGCTGCGGTGACGCTGCTGGATTATGGGTTTGCCAATTTTCGGTTTGAAATCCTCTGCAAGGCAGGTGCACCCATGGTCAAGGATGTTCCCGTGCGGGATGGTGATATTCGGACGGTCAATCTCGTGCCAAAGGAGACGGCCACAGCAATTTTCAAGACGAATCAAGGTAAAGTGACGGAGACACTTTCAGCCCCAGAGGTCATTGAAGCACCTGTTGCGGTGGATGTGTCTGTTGGCAGCATGGAATACCGAGACGAGAGTGGAAATGTGATTGCCACGGTTCCACTGTATGTAGAACGGGAAATACAAGCTTATGGAATGAAGGATATCCTCTTGCGAATTCTGTCACAGTTCATCAACCATGCAAAATAATTCAGGAAAAACGAAAAGAGAAAAGATGTTCAACGGGGAATCGATAAAGCCAGCGGCTGTGTCCAAACGGTCTGGGGGTTGCGAAAAAACGTAGAGACTTCCTATCGATGTTCATCTGTAAGTTATATGCAGAACAGTCGAAAGGAACGCTTTGTGAAAGCTGTCATACGGAAAATTACGGTGAAGATGACAGAATAAATATATGAAGCCGTGAAAGCGAAGTGCGCGAGCGTCAAGCAGAGGTTGCGCGTTGTGCTCACTTGCACGATTGCTTGGAAATAACAGTTGGGTGTGCTCCAGGAGCTAGCCCTGGGAGTGGTGCGATTACATCAAATGGGAGATCGGATTCCGATCCTTGATTGGGCGGTCTCATGTTGAGATATGTATTCAAATCATGCTCGGAGGCCATTGATAATCCGTAAGCTGGTTACGTCCGTGCGCCGAGTTGAACCTGCGCAAAATGCGGCCGAATCATTCCCATTTATTCTGAACGGGCACTTGGCTCTGTGTACGGAAGCATGCGTACCATATTTGCGATTGCAGTCGCCGCACACTACGTTGACCTCTTTCGTCGCCCGGATGATAGCGCCGTAATGGGGGCAAACGTACTTGATGCTACGATTCTTCGAGGTCTGCCGCCCGCCCTTGATGGTCGTGGCGGTTTCCTCGCCGTCCGCCTTGGCCTTGACCTGGAGCAGCGTCTTGCGGCTGGCGGCAATGTTTTGCATACCGGGCTGCTGGGCCAGCCATTCTGCCGTTTCGTCGGCCAGCGTCGTTACCGTCCAGCCATAGGTGGCATGATGCTCGATGTGCAGACCGTGGGCTTCGGCTGTATACTTGAATTTCTTGTTGTGGTAATAGCCGTTGTTGCTTACGTCCTTGATGCCGTGGGTTAGGTCGTAGAGGTCACCATTTCGTGAAGCCTGGTGGCCGCTACCTCGCCAATGGGCCGGTCGATGTACTCAGCGCAAATGTTGATCTCGCGGTATGCCTCGCCATTGTCCTGCCAGATTTCATAGATGCTGCACCAGCCATACGCGCCGCGCCCTCCGTCCGATGATACGGTGATGGCCGGGCGGATGAGTTCGTCTGCATATACATAATGGTTGAATCGGTCGAACTCGGTCTTGGCTACGATTTCTGATACATTCAGCATGCTGTGTGCCCTCCTTGAAGTTATGTTTCAATGCAGGCACAGCTTACCAGACCACACTGTGAGTCCAAGCTCGGAAAACGTCCAAAGAAAGGCTCCCGAAAGTTGGCAAAGCTGCTATTGGGCAGAAAAAAGAAGTTTTTTCAACATAACAGCCTTTACAAATAGTACGGTTACTGATACATTTAGTCTATGATTCATCTTCTATGGAGGCAAATGCGATGAGAGACTCTGTTTCAGGCGGAGCATTAACGGAAGCTACTTTCTTCATCCTCTTATCTGTATACTCAGCAAAGCACGGGTATGCAATACGGCAGTTTGTTGAAGATAGAACATCCGGGCGGCTTTTATTGGGTGCAGGTACCTTGTATGGTGCCTTGACTGCTCTGCAGGAAAAGGGCTGGATTGTCCGCAGTAAAAGCGAGTTGATGCACAGAAAAGAATATCTGATCACAGAGCAAGGCAAAGCCATTGTGAAAAAAGAGCTGTGTCG
>JAVVXB010000009.1:0-95657 GCA_036651815.1 Clostridia bacterium | reverse complement strand
GCTGTTGACTGTCGGAAAAACGTCCCGCCGCACAGCAGAGAAAAACCAGTAGCATGATCGTCAGCAGTATGCAGACACCTGCAATGACGAGTATCCAATAGCGCATCGTCAATAGACGATTAAACCAGATGCGCTGGGCTGCAAATTCATCCTGTATGGGCAAACCGCGTAAAAGATAGCCTTTAACCATGTAGCAGGTAGAAGCGCCGGAAGGATCTCCATGGCGCGGATCTGAGCCGTCTGAAAATGTGGATTCATGCTGAAAAACCGCCGGCTCCACAGCGGCGAGATTGCCGGCGACGATCCGTCCTGTTTCATCGCTCAGCGTGTAGCGGTAATTGGTGGCGGTCACATCGAGCTTGCGGCTGTAGGAATCCGTAGCATTGTCTGCACCCTGCTCGTTCTGCTGCCCGTAGAAATACAATTGGTAGGCAGCAAGGTCGTATCTCCTGAGGATTTCGCTTGCCAGCCCGCTTTCCTCGTAAGAGGTATGTGTACCATCGTAGTAGCCACCTTCGGAAAAATACAGTGCCCCTGCCGCGCACAGCAGTGTGGTCACGCCCAGGAGGACGACCAGCAGATAAGCTGTTAATTTTGCGCCAAATTGATGGGTCATTCGTTTCATATTGTTATCGCTCCGTTTCAATTTTGTAACCTTGCCCCCACACGACCTTCAGGTATCGTGGCTCGGCAGGATTGATTTCCAGCTTTTCGCGCAGATGGCGGATGTGTACGGCCACGAGGTTTTCTGCGCATATTGAGGTGTCGTTCCAGACTGCCTCATAGATCTGTTTGCTGGAGTAGACGCGCCGGGGATGCTCCATCAGATGCTTGAGAATGGCATATTCGATGGGCGTCAGGTTCACGATTTCTCCGTCACGAGTGACAGACTTTGCATAATCGTCCAGTGCAATGCCGCCGCAGGTGTGCAGATGTTCCTTCTGCACCATACTGCCAAGCATGGTATACCGCCGCAGCTGGGACTTGACCCTGGCAAGCAACTCCACAGGGTTAAAGGGCTTAGTCACATAATCGTCCGCGCCGATGGTCAGCCCAAGCACCTTGTCGCTGTCTTCACCTTTTGCCGTCAGCAAAATAATTGGAAAATTGTGGGTTTCGCGCAGTCTGGCCGTGGCTGCGAACCCATCAAGAGCAGGCATCATGATATCCATCAGCGCCAGATGGATATCATTGGTTGCCGCAGCGCTGATCGCTTCCTGCCCATTGTGGGCGGTAACGGTGCGATAGCCTTCTGCGGTGAGGTAGATGTTGAGTGCGGCCAAAATGTCCGGATCATCGTCACAAATCAATATGTTGTACATAGCTCTATTCTAACCAACTAATTATGAATAGGAAAGATGGCAAAACGTTAAGATTCGGTTAAGAATGCCCAGATCATCTGGACAAAAGAACGAATTATCACTATTATGATCATGTCGATGCTGGATATAGCATACATACAATTGTCGATACATACTTGCAAATATAAGGAGGTACACCCCATGAAAAAGACATGGCTTACCAAAACACTGGTCGTGATGATGACACTGGCACTCGTTGCTGGTGCACTCACGATTACACCAAAGACTACGAAGGCTGCCGCCACTGGTGGAAGCATTTCTCCTGCTGACTGGACGGTTGCAAATAACGTGGGCACTACGCAAGAGTTTACGGTCAGCGGCGTAACACCGGGCGTTGCAGGCAACACCCTCACCTATACTTGGACGACGGTGAGCGGCGGCGCAGCAGTTATCAGCAAAGGGACTTCACCACATGGCAATGCAAGTTGCAATTTCGCGGTTGTGGCTCCCGGTAAAGATGTAGTGAAGTGCACCGTGCAGGAAGTGGATGGAGCATCCCAACCTGTTGGCGCTGCTCAAGAGTTCACGGCTTCCGTGAATGTCAAGTCATTTGTTATCACAACGGTACCGGACCCAACCACGATGGTCATCGGGGATACGTTGACGTTGACAACCGACAGTGTTCCTGCGGGCGCAAGCATTACCTGGTCATCCAGCGATGCGACGGTGATCTCGGTATCCAATGGCACACTAACTGCACTCAAATCGGGTAGCAACGTGGTCATTACGGCTCAGCTTTCCGATAAGCAAACGGACACTTATACAATTACTACCGTGAACAAAAAGACTGGCGTTCTGAAATTTACAACCTCTGATATCACCATGGCGCCGGGCACAAGCGTGGATCTTAACAATTATCTGACCAAGACCTACGACAAACCCCTTACCTGGTCCATCGCTGTGAACTCAGGCAATGCAACCCTCAACGGCGCGTCCAGCGGCATGCTGAGCGCAGGATCGCAGAACGGGACGGCGGTGGTGTCCGTTAAAGGAGATCCTTCGGATGTATATGCTGATGTTGGTACAGCGACTATCAACATCAAGGTCCTGGGTGCAGTAGCAATCACGCCTTCCGCAGCCTCCATTCAGGTGCTAAACAATGGAGTTACAACCATCACGGCATCTGCGGCTGATGGTAGCGAGGTTCTGGGAGAAATCGTGAATGGTGGAACCGGCTCGGCCACCGTGCAGAGAACCGGACCTGCCGGCAATACGTATACCTTTACAGTTACCGGCGGCACAACGGGCAACAAGACCCTGCGTCTTCGCTCTGTCAACGGTAGCAACTACGTGGATATTCCGGTGAAAATCGGCAATCCGACGCCAACCATTACGGCTTGGTACGATCCGGATTCCTACACGCTGAACAAGAGCAATCCGACGTGGATGGGTCTGCATATCCATGTGGAAAACCCGACGTCCAACACCGTGACCATTCGGCGTTCCAACATCCGCACCTTTGCTAAGGGCTACAGCAGCCATCCGAGTACATATGAGTACACCGCAGTGCTGGATGCCAATAATGATGCTCGCTTTTATATCCATCCGCAGTACAACGGCGTGACCCATTACAAGGTCTATGCAAATGGTGCTGCCACGATACAAATGCATGATATCACCGTCTCTGGCTATACCACGATGCCGCAGACCGGTCCTGACTACACCTGGGTGTATGTGCTTGGCGGACTTTGCGTTGCAGCGCTTGCCGCCGCAGTGACTTTGAATGTCAGAAAAAAGAAACAGGCCAACTAACCTGACGCATCGTTCTCCCAACAGCGATCTTGCTCCTTCTTCTTCCAATCTTGGGAAGAAGAAGGGCAAACGCAGGGGAGACTATGGTGTCACGATCAAAGCTCTGTACGTAGTTGCCATCGTTCTGGCGGTGGCGACACTAGCGATTGTGGGGATCAAAACCTGGCAGGATCTCTCTGCCGAGCGCAACGCAAACGCATTGCTGACGGCTTACAAGGAGATGGAGACGCCCGGCCCGACCGCCACCGCCACCGCAACACCGGAAACCCCGCCCACGCCCGCGCCCACGGAAACGCCCGGCCCGGATCTCGACGTGGTAGCGAATTCACACCGTGTGGATGATGGCTCGGATCAAAATGTGGATGAAACCGCGGACTATGTCCAGCCGGATGCGCCGGAGGTTTCCGAAGCCGAGAAGATCATCCAAAAGATCATCGCATCGGTTGGTGAAGACGGTGTCATTGGCACGCTGGAGATTCCCTCCACCGAGCAGGAATACCCAATCATCGGCAAGTGGTCGTATAAGCTGCTGAAGATCTCGCTGTGCCGCTATCAGGGTCCCAATGCCAATCAACCGGGCAATCTGGTGCTGATTGGTCACAACTATAAGAGCGGTGCGCACTTCGGCAACCTCAAGAAACTGGAAGTCGGAGACGAACTGTTTTTGACTGGAATCGATGGTAAGCGGATTCGTTACGAGGTCTATCAGATCAAAGGTGTTGCACCGGATGCATTCAGCGAGCTTGAACCCTATAAGGGTGAGTGCGGGCTGACACTGATGACCTGCAAGGACAATGGCAACAATCGACTGATCGTCCGCTGCGTACAGAAGGAAGCTCCCGTAAGCGCGTCTGCAAACACGACAACGGGCACAAATAACGAATAAACAAAATGACACCCGTTAAACCCGGGTGTCATTTTCATTGGTCAGAACATTCAGATGATTCTAGGGTGTGTTTCGAAATGTCCCAGAATACAATCACAAAGCGCAAAGCAGGTAAGCTATAAAGAGGTGGTGACCGTTATCTGACGCGGCTTGTGGTGGCAGTACGATTCAGCGACTTAATGAGCTTGCCCGTTTGGAGAACGCTCCAGAGCGTAAGAATGCCATCGATTACCAACGCTATCCCGGAGAGTATGGTCGCCGTAGCGATCACCTTGAAGGGGTTGAGCAGCAGCAGAACGCCCAGCGTAAGCATGCACAGCGCGCAGATACACACGGGAGTCCAATGCACGCCGCCCATACGGCGGATGTCAAAGGAGACCTGCAACCGCAGGATGCTGTCAATGATCAGCGTTGCGCCAACAATTACGCCGAATACCGTGACGACAAATTTGGCTTTAAACAGCAGCAGGATGCCCAGTAATACGCAGGCAATGCCGATAGCAACGCCAAATTGCATCGCGGCTACGATGTCCGAACGGGAAAAGTACGCAATGATTCGATATGCTCCGTAGATCAACAGCGCTCCTCCAAGAACATAGCAGATTGTGAGCCGCGACTGTTCCGGCCAGATGATGAGCACTAGCCCGACAAGAATATAACAGATTGCCATGACGATCATCGTTTTTGTATAGGTTTTGGACATGGAAACATCACCCCTTTGTTACCTATAGAATACCAAGATTTTGGCTGCATTGCAACAGATGCCGGTTATATTTATGCACGACAAAGCCCTATGGTTGGGATTGTTTCCACAATGCGGATCTGATATACTATGTGGCACGGAGGATTTTTTTGATGTCAGAATCCAATATCACCAAGCGCGCGCTGGCGGACGCCATGAAAACGCTGATGGCAGAACAACCGCTCTCGAAAATTACTGTTGGGGATGTCTGCGAGCGCTGCGGCATGAGCCGCAAGGGGTTCTATTATCATTTCAAGGACAAATATGATCTTGTGAACTGGGTTTTTTACGAGGAATTTATTGCATCCGTGCTCAATCGAACCTATGTGTCACCTTGGGAGTTTTTCGACGATATCTGCCTCTATTTTTATGAAAACCGCGCCTTCTATATCAACGCGTTTCAGGTAGAAGGACAAAACTCATTTGTCGAATATTTCTCTGTTTTTATGCAATCTGTGGTGGTTCACTATTTGGACGCCTGCTTTAAGGGAAACGAGCATGATGACTTTTATACGGCGTTTTTTACAGATGCATTCAGGGTTGCTATCATCAAGTGGCTTCGGGAAAACGCGCAGATCGATCCGACTGCGTTCGTAGGGCTGCTCCGTGGCGCGGTGGACGGCCTTGCACAGCATGCACGAAACAACCCGCTTCCAGCGGAATAAGCCTTCCTGCGGACGTAACAGAAGAAGGAAGAACACCGTCAAAATCCTGCACTTAAGCACGTTTCCCGAGTCATCTGCTTGTTTATATGCCTATCTTGTGCTATACTTGCAATCCAACATCGCCCCGTGTACGGCGAAATTGGTCGCAGGTTGCGTTTTGTACAGTAAGCAAATAAAGAAAATGGTTGCTGTGCGCAAAAGCCCATAAAGAGTTCACGCTTCTTCTTTTGGATAGTATTCGAATAGAAGGAGGGTAATAGGTGCTGAAATGAAAAAGAAATCTCTGTTGTTCGATCGTACTTTCTGGCGTATCATGGTTCCGCTTGCGTTGCCAATCGCGCTCCAAAACTTGCTGATGACATCGTTCCGTCTTGTGGATACATTGATGGTTGGTCGGCTTGGCGATGTGTCGATTGCCGCAGTGGGGCTGGCGGGATATGCTTCTTTTTTTGTGGAGCTTGTATCGTTCGGCATGGCGTCCGGCAGTGCGGTATTTCTTGCGCAATATCACGGCGCTGGAAACCTCAAGGGCATACGGCGCACCATGGGCGCGATGCTGATGTTTGTCGTACCGATCGGGCTGCTCTTTACGGTTTTGACCATGGTTTTTCCAGACGTGGTCATGCGGCTGTTTACGGACGATGTGCTGCTCATCAATGAGGGCGTTAGCTATCTGCGCTTCGCGTGCCTGTCCTATGTTGCGCTGACCATCAATATGGCGCTAGGCATCACGCTGCGTTGTACGGAAAGCGTTCGCATTCCCATGTGGACAAGCGGCATCTGTGCCGTTCTCAACGCAATACTCAACTACATGTTCATTTTCGGGTTCAAGGCGCTTGGTATCCCTGCCATGGGTGTTGCGGGCGCGGGCCTTGCAACGGCGATTTCCTCGCTTGCCAATCCGTTGCTAGTGATCATCATTTCGGTGGTAAAGAAAAACATTTTAATAGCGCCACTTTCGGAAATGTTCGCGTTGCGTGGCTTTTTGAAACAATACTGGTGCTGTGTACTGCCGGTGCTGATGAACGAGATGCTTTGGTCACTTTCCATTGTCGGCATCAACATGGTTTTTGGCCGTATGGGAACAGATAACTATGCAGCGTTGACTGTGGAGCGTACGATTGAAAACATTATATTTGTGTTCTTTGTTGGTATTTGTAATGCCTGCAACATCTTGGTTGGGAAATCCATTGGCGCTGGCCTGATCGAACAGGGAAAACGATATGCCAAACAGTTCATGATGCTGATCCCCATGTTTGGCATTGTGCTGGGCGTTGTGGTGATTCTGCTTCGTGGGCCGATGGTGTCGCTCTTTGATATTTCAGACGCAGCGGCACGTACGGCGCGTATCATGCTGTTCATTTATGCGGTGGATCTGAGCATCCGCAACATACCATACATGGAGGTTGTTGGGATTTTTCGCGCGGGCGGTGATACAAAATATGGATTGCTATGCGATGCAGCGGTGCAATATATCGTTGTGCTACCGGCGGTGATCTTCTGCGGTATGGTACTCAAACTGCCGTTTTTGACGACGTATATCATTATGATTGTGGTGGACGATGTCAGCAAACTTTGCCTGACGCTACCGCATTTCATCCGCATGAAATGGATTAAACCAATCCGGCAGGAAAATGGATTTGCAAATGTGTTGCCGCTGAGTGTAGATCCGCTTGAAAAAGCCGAGGAGACACGGCAATCCTACCAAGAATAATGGGGTCATCCCCAATACTGAAACTGGAGAAACCGCAGTATGCGTAAGGTTAAACACGGCATTCGTCCGATCCGCGTTCTGCCATTGGGCTTTGCAACCATCATTTTGCTGGGTGCGTTGCTGCTGATGCTGCCAATTGCAAGCAAGCAGGGTGATACACTGACGTTTTCGGAGGCGCTGTTTACCGCCACCTCAGCTTCGTGCGTCACGGGGTTGGTCGTGGTGGATACAGGCACCTATTTTTCCATGTTTGGACAGTTTGTGATTCTGATGATGATTCAAATGGGTGGCTTGGGTTTTATGACCATGGCGACAATTCTGTTTGCGTTAACTGGACGTAGGATCTCATTGCATGAACGGATGTCCATGGCGGAAGGTCTCGGCGAAAACCATTTGCAGGGGGTTGTACGGTTATGTCGCTCCGCCGTCATGGTAACTGGGATTTGTGAACTGACCGGGGCGCTGTTGTTGGCCGTGCGGTTCATCCCGCAGTATGGGCTGTGGAACGGACTATGGTACGGAATTTTTCACAGTGTTTCGGCGTTTTGCAATGCAGGTTTCGATCTCATCGGTGGCTACCGCTCGTTTACGGGGTATACCGGGGATGCCTATGTACTGTCGATCCTCATGACGCTGATTGCGATGGGCGGTCTGGGGTTCGCCGTGGTGCTGAACATACACCGGCAGCATCACTTCAAACGTCTGCGTCTGCACAGCAAGCTGGTACTGTTGGGCACGCTGATTTTGATTTTTGGGGGTGCTGCGCTGATTATGGCGATCGAGTATAATAATCCCAAGACCCTCGGAAACATGCCGTTTGGGGAAAAGCTGCTCAACGGGTTGTTCCAGTCGGTCACCCTGCGTACCGCGGGATTTAACTCAATCGACCAGCTTGCCATGCGGGATGCAACCAAGGGTGTGAGCATCATCCTCATGCTGATCGGCGGTGCGCCAGCCGGTACGGCGGGCGGCCTTAAAATCACCACAATTGCAACGCTTGCGCTGGCGATGCGCGCGTATATGCGTGGACGGTTTGACACCGTAGCGTTTGGGCGCACCATACCGATCGAGCAGGTAAGGCGGGCTATGACTCTGTTCTTTTGCGGTGTGCTATTTGTAATGGGCATGACCATTGGACTATCAGTGATTGAACAAAATAATGCGTGCGGAACGTTTGGTATCTGGAATCAACTGTTTGAAACCACATCTGCCTTTTGCACCGTGGGCGTGTCCTGCGGCGTTACTGCGGCGGCAACGCTGGCTTCCCGGGTGATTTTGATTCTGATGATGTTTGTTGGACGCGTGGGATTGCTGACGCTGGCGCTATCGCTCACCGATGGCGCACGGCCGGAGGCACTGCTACATTATCCGCAGGAGGATGTGCTGATCGGATAATCCGCATCACAACGACTGAATCCGGGGCATTCTAAGGATCGAAGGCGCGTGGAAACCGGATTCGTACGAAAAAAGATGGAATATCCACGGTTGAATAGTAATCGGAAGAAATACTTCTCAAGGAGCAAGAAAATGACCAAGAGTTTTATCATCATTGGATTGGGACGCTTTGGCACAAGTACGGCCAGAATGCTGAATACACTGGGCCATGAGGTGCTGGCGGTTGATAAGCGTGCCGACCGTATCAACGCAATTCGGGACAGTGTGCTGCATGCCGTGCAGGCCGATACCACAGATGAACGCGTGGTAGCACAGCTCGGCGTACGTAATTTCGACTGTGTTGTTATCTGCATTGGCGATGATATTCGGGCATCGATACTCACCACCGTACTTTGCCGTGAAATGGGCGCAAAGAAAATTATTGCCAAATCGCAGGACGATCTGCATCACAAACTGCTGATTAAGACTGGCGCGGACCGCGTTGTTCAACCTGAGCATGATGGCGGAATCCGTCTTGCCCGCTCCCTTGTGGCAGAGGGGGTGTTGGATTCCTTGGATCTGTCGGAAGAATACAGTATCAACGAAATTGTTGTACCGAAATCATGGGTGGATAAATCGTTGGCAGGGCTCAACGTGCGTACGCGCTACGGTCTGTCCGTCATTGCCATCCGAAGAGACGGCAGCGTAAGCGTAAACATCGATCCAAATGAACCTTTTCACGAAGATGATTCCATCTATGTGCTCGGGGATAACAAGAGCCTGGAACGGCTGTAGTACGACAGCCGCTAATGATATCGGTGTATGGATGGCATATCGGATCGCATCACTGCATTTTGCTTGCGCAGAACATTGGCACGGCCAGTAAAATGCACAGGGAAGCCGCAAAACCGGGCGCTATTGCGACGATTGAACTGTCGGAATCGAAGGAATAGGCTTCGGGTTCGGATCTTTCAAAGATTTTTCCGATAAACTGAGGCGGCTGCAAAAACAGCCGCCTCAGTTTGTTAATTTCTCTTTGTGCTGCACTGCAATGTGCGGCGTGCTAATGGAGAAGCCACTCGGATTGCCTTCGGCGGGGCAGACACTTCTTGGCTGCGGGGATGCGAATGATCAATGGGGAATGGTCACATAGTCCGTTGGATTGACGGTCTTGCCATCCACTAGAAATCCAAAGTGTAGGTGGGGTAGGTCGGCACACTCCGAAATGGAGGAGGTACCAATTTTGCCGATTACATCACCTGCGTTGACCTTTTGCCCTTGCTTCACGGAAACCGTAGGTTCAAGGTTTGCATATAAACTGGTGCGTCCGTTGGTATGGGCAATAGTAACAACCTGACCCAGAGCGTCGTCCTCATAGATTTTCTCTATGGTGCCGGCAAGACTGGCCGTTACATCGGAACCAACTTCAGCGGCAAGATCCAGCCCTGCGTGGGTTGTCCACTGATTCAACGTGCGTGAATACAATAGCTGATCGGAAGCATAGGCCCAGATGATCTCCCCTTTTACGGGCGCAGCGCCTTTTTTGATGCTCTTTGTAGAAGAGGCGGGCTTAGGTGTCGCGGTGGGCAAAGGGGTTGCAAACGGCGTTGCGGTTGGTAAAGGGCTATTTTTTGCCTTAAGTGTTTCGTCGTCGGATTTGCGGGTCTCAACGACGACGGGCTGCTGAGCGGTCTGCTGCGCGTTTGGAGCTTGTGCGCTTTCACGCGGGAGCGCTGTGAGTACAATGGCAGTGCCAACAATGAGCAAACAGATGAACAGCACCACATAGAAACCTTGCTTTTTGAGAAAATCCCGGGGTTTAGATTCAAAATTTCGATTCTCTTCGATCATGAAAAATCACCTCGATTGCTAGTATGGCCGACAGGGTCGATACAATATACATGATTTGTCATTTGACTTTTACGCATATAAGGGAATACCATCGCAACGACGAAAGAAGAAAAAGCCCCCGTGTAGCTGAAAAGGAAATGTCATATTCGTAATATTTATGAGAAGATTCTGAAAACAATCCGCTTGCAAGGCTCACTTTGCTTGTCAGAGCATATATATTTATGTATAATACACAAAGCCTAAACCAGGTGATTTTCCTGAAGAAACGGAGCGCAAATGGAAACACGTGCGCAAAAAAAGCAACGAAAAAAGATGGGTCATCTCGATTATCCGATTCTGATGACTGTGGCATTGCTATGCGCTTTTGGCCTCGTGATGGTTTTTTCAGCAAGCTATTATTACGCGCAAAATACCGCCGCTGTGGGCTATGATGGATACTATTATATCCGAAAACAGGCGGTTTATCTGCTGATCGGTTTTCCGATTATGCTGATTCTGTCACTGTTTGATTATCGACGGATCGAAAAATTCAAGGTCGTTGCGATTCTGGTTTCTATCGTTCTGCTTGTGGCGGTGTTGATATTTGGCCAGGAAACAAACGGCGCAAAGCGTTGGATTGTCATCGGCGGCCAGAGTATTCAGCCGTCCGAAATTGCCAAATTTGGCATGATGCTCTACATGTGCTCGTTTATGAGTCGAAAACATGCCATCATGCAGAACTTCAGTAAGGGTATGCTGCCGATGCTGATGGTCATCGGGGTCATCTGCGGCCTTGTCATGCTGCAACCGAACATGTCCATGGCCGTTATTATGGGGCTGATGGGATATGCGCTGCTGTTTATCGGCGGCTGCGATACGAAGCAGATGCTACTGCTGTTTGTCATGCTGGTACTCATGTTTGCGTTACTCGCGATCATAGAACCTTATCGTCTCGCTCGTTTGACGTCCTTTACAAACCCTTGGGCAGACGCGCTTGGGGATGGTTATCAGCTCATTCAGTCCTATTATGCACTGGGTTCAGGTGGCCTGTTCGGCGTGGGACTCAACAACAGCAAGCAAAAGCTGTTGTATATGACCTATGGAGAATCCGATTTTATCTATGCAATTGTTTGCGAAGAGCTGGGACTTGTGGGCGGATTGTTGGTACTTGCTGCGTATGGTTTCATTGTGTACCGTGGCATTCGCATTGCGCTGCGCTGCCGTGATCGGTTTGGAAGTTTGCTGGCTGGTGGTATCACGGTGGTTTTTGGCTTGCAGGTGTTTGTGAACATTGGCGTTTGCACTGGACTTTTACCCACAACTGGCCAGGCGCTTCCGTTTATTAGCGCGGGCGGCTCGTCAATGATGATCTTCCTTGCCGCAATGGGCGTACTGCTGAATATTTCGCGGTCCACCAACGTGTAACTTTTTAAGGTGTGCGGAAACAACGTCGGATTGCGTTATCACAAGCTTGCTTTCTGGCTTGGGCTGCATTATGGGCAGATTGCAGATTCGGCAGAAATGGATGGATTTGGAACATTCCTACCTTCCTTAGCATACAATGCTATTATGCGTGGGAGGTGTTCCATGGCGAAATTGATCGTCACGGGTGGAACTCCGCTTTCCGGCTGCTGCCGGGTGGGCGGAGCAAAAAACGCAGTTTTGCCGATTTTGGCAGCATGCGTATTAACCGGCCAACCTGTTCGACTATTGGATTGTCCGTGTTTGACGGATGTGGAGAATATGGTACGCATTCTCGTCACGCTCGGCTGCAAGGTACAGCGGAACGGGACGATGCTGGCGATTGATGCTTCGGGCGCCAACTGCTTTGAGATGCCGGAGCCGCTCAGCAAGGAACTACGTAGCTCGATTTTTTTATTGGGACCGGTTCTGGGCAGATTTCGCCGCGCAGTCGTGACCTATCCGGGCGGCTGTGAGATTGGGAATCGCCCCATTGATCTGCATCTAAAAGGCCTGCGGCAGTTGGGCGTTGAGATCCGCGAGGAGGGCGGCCGCATCTATTGCAATGGGGAACGTTTGGTGGGCGCGGATATACATCTAGACTACCCAAGCGTGGGTGCCACCGAAAACATCATGATGGCGGCTGTATCGGCGGAAGGAAGTACGGTCATTCGCAATGCTGCGCGGGAACCGGAGATCATCGATTTGCAAAACTTTTTGCGAGCGGTTGGCTATTGTGTGCGTGGCGCAGGCTCATCCACCGTTGTCGTAGATGGCGGCTGTGTACCGAGAGTAGCGGAGTTCACAGTAATGCCCGATCGGATTGTGGCAGGCACGTTACTAGTTGCGGGAGCGATTACGGGCGGCTCGCTTACGGTGGAAAATGTCGTTGCCGAACATATGGCCGGTATGCTTGCAAAGCTTTCCGAAAGCGGCTGCAGTATTACGCGTTCGGAGCACAGCATTGCGTTGGTTGCGCCAAAGCGGCCACGCGAACTTAAATTGGTGGAAACACTGCCACATCCGGGGTTTCCGACTGATATGCAGGCACAGATATTTGCACTTTGTACAGTGGCGGATGGCACCAGCATGATTGTTGAAAACGTGTTTGAAAATCGATTTAAGCATGCGCAGGAGCTGAACCGTATGGGGGCCGTCAGCACTGTAAAAGGTTGTACGGCGGTCATTCGTGGCGTCGAGACCCTGATGGGCGCACATGTAACCGCCCACGATCTGCGCGGCGGCGCTGCGCTGGTATTGGCGGGGTTACGTGCGCAAGGGCAGACCGTTGTGGAAGATAGCGGCCACATTGACCGAGGATATGAGCGCTTAGACGAGATGTTGATCAACTTAGGCGCACAGATCAAAAGAGAGGAATGACAATGGCTAACAACGTATGAAAAAACTCTTTGGCCTAAAAACGGATAATTTGTCCGTACATAGTAGCAAGAAACCAAAGGAGAAAAAAAGTTTTTGGTCGCATTTCTTTGAGCCTGTGCCTGAAGATCAAGATGGACTGTGTGATTTTGACGTTGATGATGATTTTGATGGTCGCCAATACGGGGAACCGCCGCAGCCCGCCACACCGGCGCGTGGATTTACGGATGAAGAACTGGAGTTTTCCGAGCAAGAAGATCGGGCTGCTGTTGCTTCACTCATCTGGAGTGATGGCGAACCAGTTTTAAACAGCATTCCTGATGCGGACAACCTGGGTCGCCCCCATCAGAATACCACGCGTGAGCGAATGACTGGTGATTCCGAAAGGTCTTCCGTATCGCCGTCGCGGTACGCATCTCCAGAGGAGTTTATTCCAAAATATCGACGCAGAGGTGCTTACGATGCTCCGCGGGATGCTTCTAGCGCACATGGAAATTCTAGCGATGCTGAATCGTCTGAATTCGAACGTAGCCGAGAAGACACTGCAAGAGCACATATTGCGGACGATGAACGTTCCGCCGGCCTATCGCATCAAACGAACGATGTCGAAACGGATATTGAATACGCATCGCCGGAGGATTATTTACCGAAACATCGCAGAAATGTGGGCAGTGCAAATGGAAATCCGTATGAGCGTTCGATAGAGGAGCCTCGAGCCGCTGTTGCGCAGGAACCAGAATTACGCCAGCCGGTGCAGCCAGCGACAGAATACGCATCGCCGGAGGATTATTTACCGAAACATCGCAGGAATGTGGGCAGTGCAAATGGAAATCCGTATGAGCGTTCGATAGAGGAGCCTCGAGCCGCTGTTGCGCAGGGACCAGATTTGCGCCAGCCGGTGCAGCCAGCGGCAGAATACGCATCGCCGGAGGATTATCGGCCAAAGCGCCGCAGAAATACGGCATTGCCCAACGCAAACCCGTATGAATATTCCGAGGCAGAGCATAGGATGCCTACGGAGGCGCACACGGCTGGAACCGAAAAAACGGATAACGTCAGCCCTTTTGCCAAACAACTGACGAACCATGGTGAAACGAAGGAACGCACCTGGGCGGACGTGGCGGCGGAACAGCCTACGAAGGAGATCCCGAACGATTTCGAGGGTTATGAAGAAAATTTTCGCTTGTTCGATGACGACGATGCGGATACCACCGCGCGCCGCAATGGGGACACGACCCGCACCCGAATTTTTCGTACAGGCACGGATTCTACGACCCGTATCCACCTCAATGAGACGGAAGAGACACTCCGCATCGAGAATGCGGAGCGCAAGGCACGCGCCCGTGCAGCCCATGAAAAGCATGAAGCCTATGTGGAGAAAAAGAATAAACATAAAAAACGCCAGGCAACACTCAAAAAGCTCTTTGGTAATGTAGCCTTCGTGCTGTTTTTTATCGTTGCAATGCTTGTAGCACTATACTATGGATTCCTGCTTTCGGATATCGTGGTCATGGGCAACGAAACCTATGAGAGCGGCTACATAATCAAACAATCCGGACTGAAGCTTGGACGGCATATGCTGCTGTGCAATTTGGACGAAGCTAAAGAGAATATCAGCGAAGACCCCTATATTCAGGTTGAGCAGATCAACTATATTTTTCCAAGCCGTATTCGCATCATTGTGACGGAACGCAAAGAGGTTGCAGGAATCATCGGGCTGGATTACAACGTCATCATTGATAAAAATGGTTACGTGCTTTCCATGAGTGGCGGCACCGATCTGAGTAATCTGATGCAGGTTACGGGCATAAGCATGACGGGATTTCAACTTGGACAGCGGCTGGGTGAAGGAAACGATTTTTCAACAGCTACGCTGATTCAGATCATCGATAAGTTAGAGCAGTATGAACTGATGGACGAGGTAAAGGCGATCGATTTAACCACCCCGCTGGCCATTACCATGACGGCTAAAAACGGGATGAAAGTTCATCTAGGTCAGTCGACGGATCTGGATGCCAAGATGGCTTCGCTCAAAAAGCTGCTGCCCCAGTTTCTCAAACAGGACATCAACGTTGGTACGCTCTATCTCTCCGCAAAGGGCGGAACGGTGTATTCCCCGCCGTCCGCAGAGACATCTGTTGTGCCGGGAACCGTAGATACAGACAATCCGACGATCCCAGTGAATCCGAACGCCATTGATGATAATAAAGACGGATTTGATGATTTGACAGGTGAACCCATCGGAACGCCGCAGCCAGGCACAACGCCTACGCCTATACCTACGTCTACACCGCGCGTACCGGGCGGGGCTTCGGATGATTTCTCCGGTTGATCGATCTGGTGAACGGCAGGTGAGCCCTGCCGTTTATTTTGAAAAAACAATTGGCTATGGTAGTTGCTGCTGCAGAACTTGCTTGATGTCTACCACCGTTTCAAAAGGTGCGCTAGGCGACCAATCTATTGGACGGTTTCTTTTCATGCGTAAACTGGGAAGCGCGCGTCATGAATCTGAACGGCACGTCCATTGCTCCAATTTGAACAGATGCGCGCAGGTTATAGCCATGGTAAAAAATGAAAATATGTTGAAGGGACAATAGAGATCTTGCGCTGATCAGATAACCTTGCGGACATCGTTTCCTTTGGATACAATCAATATAGAATAAATGTCAGCCGATCAACTCATTTTATGATGGCGCAGTGGCAATGTACTGCATGTCAATCGCAACAAACAACCGTTAAGCGATCAACAAAGCAATCAAGGGCTCGGGCAAATATTGAAGAGTTGTCAGAAAAACGTTTGGTTTCACGAACGTCCCCTATGCATCATTGCAATTGGGCTGTTGCTTGGCGTACTCATGATTCGGATTATCGCAACGGAACAGGCCGTTCTTGCGGCGGCGCTACTGCTGATGGTTGCATTGAGTGCGGCGATTTTTCATAAGCGGCGGTTCCTGCTGTTGTTTTGTTGTATGGCGCTTGGGCTATTGAATGCGGCGTTTCACCTGCCTGCGGACGGAACGATCCCGAAAAGCGGACCGGTTGTTACCGTTTCACAACCGCGTGTATCTGCAGGATTCTGTACGGTGCGTGATTTGGTCGGCGAAAGAATTCGGTTGCTGTTTCCGGAAAATGGCGCAGTGGCTAAGGGCATGCTGCTTGGAGAAAAGGATGATATTGATGCGGCGACGATGGAGCAATTTGGGCGCGTGGGCGTGCTGCACCTGCTGGCGGTGTCAGGGCTGCACGTTTCGGTGCTGGCGGGCGCGCTTGCGCTGCTGTTCCGGCGGAATCCTTGGGTGCGGTTTGCAGCGGTGGCGATATTTTGTGCAGGATATGCCGCGCTGACGGCATTTTCGGCCTCCGTGCTACGAGCCTCGTTGATGCTGCTCTATTGGTATTTGGCGTTTCCTTTGCGCCGGAGACCGGATGGGCCAAGCGCACTGGCATTTTCATTTATAGTGATCGTGGGCGTCAATCCACTGACGTTATTTCGAACAGGGTTTCAGCTCTCGTTTCTGGCAGTGTATGGGCTAATGTTGCTGGAGCCGTTGTTTGCACGTCCGCTTGCGCGATTTGGCAGCACTGCGGCAGGACTCATTGCGGGATCCTGCGCGGTCGTTGTGGCAACTGCGCCGGCAATGGCGTTGCATTTTCGCGAGCTGTCCTTTATGTCTCTATTGACAAATTTATTTGTGCTACCGATGGCGCCATTTTTCCTAGTGCCTGCATTTTTGGCTACAGTCGTGTCGTTTTTATCGTTGCCGATTGCCGAAATCATTGCAATACCGGGACGGTTTGCGCTCAATTTGATTGTGGCGGTTTCGAATGCAGGCGGAGATTGGACAATGCGCGTACGCACGCCGGACGCATTTGCGTACCTACTGTTTTTAACGGCCATTGTACTGTATTCCCGCCTGTTCCTGCGGGATGGCGCGCAGCGGGCACTGTATGGAACTGTGACGCTTGCTGCCGCGCTGCTACTCTGGCTACTGTAGAAAACACAAAGAGAGCCGCGGCCTAACAATCAAAAGGCAACAGCCTAAAAATTCTGTCGCCAGCCTGCCGGAAGAGTTGTGAATTGGTTCAGGAGCATCGCCAGAGCGCTACTGTTCTGATCGAGGGGAGAGCGATTTCGTGAGGGTGAGTCAGTGAACGCTGAGTGTCAGCACGTTTGCAGTTGTGGGGGTTTCAATAACAAAGCGGATTTCAGTATGGCCGGTAAGATCCGGGATGGTTATGCTGTTGTTTTGTAATAAGATGTCTTCGACGGCTCGATTTATACCTGCTTCAGTGCCGTCATCGAACTCAGGAAAAACCAGATACGCGCGGGTGATATCGGCGGGCAGGTGGTTCATTGTCAATACCGTGCCGACCGATACACTGGTGCTGCAATACAAGGCATTGTTGTTCCGCCATGCATCTGATGCTTTCCAATGATCAACCTCTTTGGAATAACCCGAAAAATCAAAGTCGCAGATGCCGCTTGCATTGCCGCTGAGCGTGATTTGGGGCACTGGTTCCTTTGGCTGCCCGGCGGCGACAAAGGTGCACAGGTGCGTAATGTAGAAAATATTGCAAGGCGTGCCAGCCCATGCATAGTTCGCGCAACCAAGACCAAAGAGGAACTCCTCCTGGTCGGAGACAGAAACGCCGTTGTTTGCAATGGATATGGTTTGTAAATCCGGCATGCCATCAGCAACCAAAATGTATCCTTGGCTCATACCGGGCTGCTTGGTCTGAAACAGTAAGGACTGAGACACCTGCTGACCATCGAAAAATGTGGCAGTAATATCGGTTGTGTCGGATTCGTACGCAAATGATGTGCCAAATACGATGGTCTTATCCAGAAAGCGCACCATATCAACAGACCAGCAATCGGCAGAATCGGTCTGCGCTATTACCACGTCATCGACAACATAAAAAAGTTCCGCATCAGTTTCGCCGTCCCCCGGTTCCATGGCCAGCACCAGTGCGCCCTGCCCGAAGGGAAGCGACCGATAAAACCGAACCGGACGATCGTCGAAGCTGGCCAACCAACTGAGATAATCATGCTGTGGATCACAAGCCGACATAAACTTGCCGTCCAGATAACGCATAACCGCCAGCACCTGTTGGTTGCTTATATGCCCGGCAATTTGTGTATGTGTAAGAAGCTCCGTATCGCGGGCTGGATTGGGTGAGTGGAAAGGCGCGGGGGATTCCGCTACTGCGGGTGGCGATACCATTTCGCTGGTCTTGGAATCCACCGGATTCAGCGCGGGAAAACAGCCGGCGATGAACAGCCAAGCAAAGGTTATCAGGGCCATGATAATTTTTTTCATGAGTCTATCATATCGGTCCAAAACAGTGAGGGCAAGTGAATTATTTTGCATCAACAGCGGCGTAGTGCGCAACTTTGCGTCTTAACAGCAAGTTGCTGCGCGCATGACACTTCTACAAATAGCACCCCGGTCAGCAAAGCGTCAATCCGCTTCACTGCCGGGGCAATGTGTTCGTTTGGCTGATCGCGTATATGAATCGCGCGGGCACGTCTTCAAACGGATGCCTCATAGCACAAGAAAATTAAAATATATAAGAAAGCTGCGGGCGAATTTTAAGCATTCTTTGCAACGCTTGGGTACAGCGTGCGTAGCCGTGGCAGTGCACCCAAAATGGTTTCGTAGGAAACACAGTAGGAAAGCCGAACAAAACTTGGGCATCCGAACGATTTCCCGGAAACCAGCAGCACATCCTGCTGACGTGCAGCAGCGCAGAAGGCATCTCCATCGCCGCCGGGCGCTTCTATAAATAGATAGAACGCACCGTCCGGCGGTGCACAACGGTAGCCGGCGGCAGTCAGACCCGATTGCAGGGCATCACGGTTCTTTCGATAAGGCGTAAGATCGGGCTGCACGTCCAGATAGGAGCAACGTTTGACGACCTGCTGCAGAATATTGGGTGCGCAAACATAACCAAGGCTTCGAGCGGCACCAGCAAAGGCGCTGAATACGTCCTCAAACTGCTCGACCGCATTGCCGAGTAGAATGTATCCAATACGGTCTCCGGGCAGCGACAGACTCTTTGAGTACGAATAGCAGATAATCGTGTTGGCGTAGTATTGTGTTGGAAGTGGGTAGGGTTCACCACTGTAGATCAGTTCCCGGTACGGTTCATCGGATATTAGATAGATCGGATGACCGTAGTCGCGGCTTTTTTCCGTCAGCAGTGT
This sequence comes from Clostridia bacterium, assembly GCA_036651815.1. Classification (GTDB taxonomy): domain Bacteria; phylum Bacillota; class Clostridia; order Christensenellales; family CAG-138; genus JAVVXB01. Next base: position 76,287 of record JAVVXB010000009.1, on the reverse strand, counting down.
GGCAAGGCGGCGTATCGTTTCTGACCCATAGATTGTTCCGGATGGATTATTGGGGGAATTGAGGATCACGCCCTGTGTCTCGGGGGTAATGGCCTGCTCCAATGCATCAAACCGAATCTGAAATTGCGCAGTGTCCGCCGGAATGACACGGAGCTTCGCGCCACCGGTGGCACAAAAACATGCATATTCCGGAAAATAAGGGGCAAACGCAATAAATTCCGTCTGCGGGTGCAGCGTCAGTGCGCGAAATACGCAGGTCAGCGCCGCGGCTGCGCCGCACGTGAGATAGAGGTTGCGGCTGGTAAAATCCGTGCCGTAGCGAAAATTCAGATTGCGGGCAATGGCGTCGCGCACATCGTCCGCGCCCGGCGCACTGGTATAGCCATGGATGTCGATGGGAGAGCCGGTTTTCAGAGTGTCCAAAAATGCTTCGGTCACGGCATCCGGGGGAGGAACGGACGGATTGCCCAATGAAAAATCAAATACGTTTTCAGCACCGATAATCTTGGCGCGCTGCCGTCCATATTCAAACATATCGCGTATGGCGCTACGGCAAGTACCCAGTGCGAGCATGTCGTGATTAACCATTGCATGCCTCCTGCCCGGCGCGGAATGCCTTTCGATTCAGCTCCAGCACCTTCTCTGGTAGAATTTCGGATAATATTTCGTTCCAATCGATACCGTTGAGACCCAGCATCTGCACCAATGCCCCGAAGAGGACAATGTTCATACAGCGTGGGCTACCAAGTTCCGTCGCAATCGCCGCGGCAGGCAAGGTCACGCAGCGTCCCGCTCCGGGGAAAGCTTTTCGCATGGCTTCAATGGTTCCTTCGGGATAGGACGCGCTGCCGTTGGCGACGGTCATGGGCATGATTTCATATTCATTGATGACCACTGCACCGGAGGGCTTTAAGTACCGTGCATAGCGGACGGCTTCCATCTTTTCAAATGCAACCAGTACATCGGCCTCGCCCCCGCCAATGATGGGGGAACAAACCTTCCTGCCATAGCGCACCTGCGTACTCACCGAGCCGCCGCGCTGCGCCATACCATGGATTTCGCTCATTTTCACGTCATAGCCAGCGCGTATGAGGCCGAGGGTCAGCACTTTGCTCACAAGAATGGTGCCCTGACCGCCCACACCGGCCAACAAAATGCTTGTTACTTCATTCGTCATGGTACTTACCTCACTTTTTCAATGGCATGGAATGGGCAAACCTGCGCGCACACCGTGCAGCCAACGCAGAGCGTCGGGTCAATGACCGATTTTCCGTTGTGGATACAGACGGCCGGACAGCCGACAGAGAGACACTTTTTGCAGCCGCGGCATGTTTGTGGGTTAACCTCGCACAGACCGATTTTGTGATGCATCCGTTTGATCAGTAGGCAGGGTCGCCGCGCAATGATGGCGGCCGGTTCGGTTGCCGCAAGCGCATCGTCCACGGCCTTCTGCATGGCGTTTAGGTCCTGCGGGTCAACGATAAATATTTGTTGATAGCCGAAAGCGGTAAGTACGTCCTCAATGACGATTCTGTCGGCAATTTCCCCGTTGAGCGTCATGCCGCTACCTGGATTTTCCTGATGTCCAGTCATGCCCGTGATGGAATTATCCAATACGCAGGGAATCAACCGACCCTTGTTATAGATAATTTCCGCCGCACCGGTCATGCCGCTGTGAAAAAAAGTGGAGTCACCGACCACACCGAAAATTTTGTGCGTTGTATCAGAAACGGCTTCGAACGCCTTGGACATGCCCATGGCGACCGAGAATCCACCACCCATGCAGACTACGGAATCCATGGCGGACAATGGGGCGGAACAACCGAGGGTATAGCAACCGATGTCACCGGCTATGATGAAATTCTTATGTTTGCTCATCGTGTAGAAGAAACCGCGGTGAGGACAGCCGGGGCAGAGCGCGGGCGGTCGGGCGACGATGTCGGAATCCACTTGGACGGTGGCAGGCTCTGTGCCAAATATGCTCCGGCGGACAACCTCCGGGTTCAGTTCAAACATGTTGGGAATCAAGGCTTTACCGGTGCAGGCAATTCCGGCCGCTTGGATCTGTTCCTCCATAAAGGGTTCCAATTCTTCGATCACATACAGTGTATCCACGCGTGCGGCAAAATCTCGAATGAGATCCATGGGCAGCGGATTGGTAAAACCAAGCTTCAGGAAGGAGGTATCGGCTGGGAAAACCTCTTTTGCGTATTGATAGGCGATGGAGGCGCTGATTACGCCCGTCTTTCGTCCATTGAGTTCCATGACGTTGAGCGGGCTGGTATTGGCATATTCGAACAGTTCCTTCAGCCTTTTTTCAAGACGTGGATGATGTCGTTTGGCGTTGGCCGGCGTGCAGACATATTTGGCTACGTTGCGCTGATAGGGGGCATAGGTTTGTTCGGTACGCTCCCCGATGGTCACGAGACTTTTGCTGTGGCAGACCCGCGTGGTCAGACGAAACAGCACCGGAATGTCGAAGCGTTCGGAAACCGCATAGGCTTCCTGCATAAAATCCTTACATTCCTGAGAATCGGAAGGTTCAATCATCGCGAGCTTTGCAAACTTTGCGTAATAGCGGTTGTCCTGCTCATTCTGGGAGGAATGCATGTCGGGATCGTCCGCCGAGACAATGACGAATCCACCGCCAACGCCATTGTAGGCTGCGGTAAAGATGGGATCGGCAGCTACATTTACGCCGACATGTTTCATGGCGGCCAGTGAACGTGCGCCGGCAATGGAAGCGCCATAAGCAACCTCAACCGCGACTTTTTCGTTGGGTGCCCATTCCGCATACAGCACATTGTGATACTGGGGTAGATTTTCAAAAATCTCTGTGCTGGGTGTACCAGGATAGGCGGAGCATATCCGTACGCCTGCTTCATAAGCGCCGCGTGCCACGGCCTCGTTGCCGGTCAAGAGTTGTTGTTCCATAGTTGCAAGCCTCCAATCGAGCGATATCATATTTTTAATAGATGGGGTGCCGTCATGCAGTTGGCCGCGGGAAAAATTGCGAATAGTCTTTTGCTGGCTCCCCTCGTAAAACGCGTAGCGCGCCGTCTGCTAGCGCGCGCATCTCTTCCTCGCCTGGCAAACGTAGGATAGGCGCAAGCTGACCAACATATTCGGTGATGGCGTCGCACAGACGGTCGGAAAAAGCGATGCCACCGGTATAGACAATCGCGTCAATATCATAGTGTAGCACAGCAGCCATTGCACCGATGTCCTTGGCATGCTGATAGGCGATGGCATCGAAGATCAGTCGGGCGTGCGTATCGCCAGAGAAGGCGCGCGTTTCAACCTCGCGGAAATCGCGCGTGCCAAGATAACTGAAAACGCCCGCTTCCGTACCCAGCATGCGTTTGATTTCTGCCTTGGTTTTGCCGCTGAAACAAAGATTGATCACCGCGTTGACGGGCAGCGCGCCGCCGCGGTCAATGGAGAAACTGCCATCATCCTTGACATTGAACATATCCACCACACGTCCTCGCTGATGGGCTGCGACCGATACGCCGCCGCCCATGTGGACGACGATCAGATTAACTTCCTCGTAGGCATGGCCAAGCTGTGCAGCAGCCTTACGGGCGGTGGCTTTTTGGTTGAGCGCATGAAAAAAACTCTCTCGCTCCATGCCCGCAAAACCAGAGATACGGGCTACATCGGTCAGTTCGTCAACGGACACTGGATCTACCAGATACGAGGGAATCCCAGCGCTGTCGGCCAAGGTCTTTGCCATAACCGGTCCAAGTGAGCTGGCATGTTCACCATAAGGGGGATTGTAGATGTCGTGGATGACGTGGTCATCGATGCAGTAGGTGCCGGATGGAATATGGCGCAGCAGGCCGCCGCGCCCACAGATGGCGTCAAAGTCCCCCACGGCAAATCCGCTTTCGGCCAAAACTTGCTTGACCAGCGTCATACGGACATCTAGTTGATCGATGATGTGGGAAAATTGGGCAAGCTCTGCTTCGGCGTGTGCAATGCTTTTACGAAAGATCTCTTGCTCGTCTTCGAACACGGCAATCTTCGTGGAAGTTGCTCCGGGATTGATTACTAATAGTTTCATCAAATCACTCCATCCATCAGGATATCATAATGATAGACCGCACTGTGGTAGCGTGTCAATTCGTTCCGGGCAATATATTCTGAAATACGGTTCATACAATCCGTCTTTAGAGCCGCGGATGCAGGCAAACAGGAGCGAAAGATGTGCAAGCAGGAAAATCGGGAAATTTTGCAGGGTTGAAACAGAATTTGTGGAGACATACGAACGATGGTTCAGAGAGATAAAGCATTTGTCAAACTGTCTAACAACTTGCTTTTCGGGTGGCGAATCGTATTTATCCAGTGTTGTTTTCGATGTTGGAAACTGTACGGCCATCAAAACACACAAAACTTCCGCTCCTAATTGCACATCCGTTTTTGGTGTTCATGACGCCCATGCTGGAACGGATGGGGGAGGGAAGTATGCCTTGATCTGCCGATGATATTTCGTTGGCGGACTAACAAAAGCTCCGGACGTTATGTCCGGAGCTTTTGTAAAATACGCGTTGTATTTTCGCAAAGAACGGGGAGAGTTATCTGCCGAACTGTGCGTCGTTATTGCCGCTGTCGGTGCCCCACATTTCCAGCATGTTGACCGGGTCACTGAAGTCTGCAATCCAACCGTTACGAGCGATGTCGTAGTTACCGGCTTTACGTTCTGCAAGGAAGGTATCCCAGTCAACGGACTTGACCGTCATGGTGATGCCGACAGCCGCCAGATCCTGCTGTACGCACTCTGCAATCTGAACGTGGGCAGAACCATCGTTGGTCAGATACTCAAAGGTAATCGGGTTGGAAGCATCAAGCTTGCCATCGGTGAATTTGAAGCCAGCGCTCTTAAGCAGAGCAGTTGCGCCTTCAACATCCACTTCTTCACTGTAGTAACCATCGGAACCATTCGGATACTCCCAGTTTGCGGCATCCTTGAAGGCCTTGCCGTTACCATCGAGCATGTTCAGCGGCAGGAAGCTGGTTGCGAGCTTCTGTCCGGTCTGCGCAACGGTCTCGATGATGTAGCTGCGGTCGATCAAAATGCTGAGGGCACGACGCATCGCAGCTGCTTCGGCGGGGGTCTTGCCGTCAAACAGCTTGGATTTTACGTTCATGACGATGTAATAGGTACCCAGCTGATCGATTACATGGAACTCTGGGTTGGTGAGCAGTGCCTGAATTTCATCAGCGGGTACGGTGTCGATGAAGTCAAGGTTGCCAGCCTGATAGGCTGCATAGATTGCCGTATCGTCAGCGGAGAGCATATACTCGATGGTTTCGATCTTGACATTCTCTGCATCGTAGTAGTTGGGGTTCTTGACATAGGTCATGCTCTCGTTGTGCTTCCATTCTTTGAGGGTGTAAGCGCCGGAGGACACAAAACCGGCTTCGGTTGCCCATGCGCCAGCATCAATGATGGCACCAGCGGCATCCTTATAGCCTTTTGCGCTCTCGACAACATCCTGCTTGACGGCAAAGTATGCCGGGAAAGCGGCGAGGTCAAGGAAGTATGCGCAAGGTGCGTTCAGCACGATGGTCAGCGTCTTGCCATCTTCGGAAGCGGTGACGTCGATTCCCTCAGGTGCGCCGTAACCCTTGATGGCGTTGAACATATAAGCATAGTCAGCAGCCGTATCGGGATTAGCAGCACGCTTCCAGGAGTATTCGAAGTCTTTTGCCGTCAGCGGGGAACCGTCACTCCACTTGAGGCCATCGCGGATGGTGAACACGTAGGTCAGGCCATCTTCGCTCATGGTAAAGTCAGTTGCAAACTGCGGAACGAGCTTGCCTTCCGGGCTGTAGGTGTACAAGCCGCCAAAGCTATTGACTGCCAAGCAGGCGCCGTCAACGGAGCTGTTCAGAGCGGGATCCAGACGATCCGGTTCGGAAGCGATGTTGATGCGCAGTGTCTTGGAATCAGCATTGGTGCAATACAGGAAATATTTGAAGCCATATGCGTTGGCATAGAAGCCTTCCACTGTGGGCTTCTGCATATACAGGTCGTTGTAGTAATAGATCGGGCAGATTGCGCCGGTGCTCATGAGGATGTCCTCAGCTTGATGCATCAGCTTTGCGCGCTCTTCAAAATCGGTTGTGGTCTTGATCTGCGTGAGCAGGGCGTCATAGGATTCGCCCCAGCCCTTCGTGGGATCAACGACTTCCGCAGCAACGACGGGCGCTTCGGTTGCTTCCTCAGCGGGCGCCGCTTCCGTGGTTGGCTCGGTGGGGGTGGTGGTTGCAGCGGGTGCGCATGCAACAAAGCATCCTGCGATCATGAGGACCACAGTCAGCAGGGCGAATAGCTTTTTGAAATTCATCTTATTTCCTCCTTATTATTTGTTTGCAATCCGATACAAGACCGGATTGCAAATTATATATCATTTTAACAATATTTTATGGTGCTGTCAACGGCACTTACTTATTCCAACAGGCAACCTGATGCCCATCGCCCCGATCCGTCAAAGGTGGACATGCCAATGCACATTGCTCGGTGGCATACCGACAACGGGTACGGAAGGAACAACCGCTCGGCATATTAAGCGGGCTGGGGACATCACCCTCCAACACAATGCGCTGACGCTTTTTTGCCAGTTCCGGATCAGGAATCGGTACGGCGGAGAGCAGCGATACACTGTAAGGATGGATTGGGTGGGTGTTGAGGTCATCCGCATTTGCAAGCTCAACAATTTTGCCAAGATACATGACCGCAATTCGATTGGACATATGGTGAACAATCAGCAGGTCGTGAGCAATAAACAGGTACGTAATGTGGAGCTTATTCTGCAAATCTTCAAAGGTATTGATGATCTGCGCCTGAATGGAGACGTCCAGTGCCGAGACCGGTTCATCGCAAACGATGAATTTTGGGTTGACGGCCAGTGCGCGTGCAATGCCGATTCTCTGACGCTGACCGCCGGAAAACTCGTGGACATAGCGGCGGCCGTGCTCACTGGAAAGCCCGACGAGCTCCAGCAATTCCGCAATGCGGTCGGCACGCGCCTTTTTTGTTGCGCAGAGGTTATGAATATCCAGTGGTTCGCCAATAATATCGCCGACGGTCATGCGCGGATTCAGCGAGGAATAGGGATCCTGGAAGACAATTTGCATATCCTTGCGGAAGTTGCGGATGTTTTGCGTCGTAATCAGTTGGCCGTCATACCAAACCTCACCTGCGGTGGGTTTATATAGATGAAGCAACGAACGGCCGATGGTTGTCTTGCCGCAGCCGGATTCGCCAACAAGGCCGAGAGTCTCACCGCTATTGATGCTGAACGAAACGTCGTCCACCGCTTTGAGCGGTTTGGTGGAAAACCACCCGTTTTTCACGGGAAAATATTGTTTCAGATGCTTGACTTCAACCAGCGTGTCGCTCATTTGGCGTCACCTCCGTCTGCGTTTTCTTCATAGACAGTCTTGACGTTCATCCAACAGGACGCCATATGACAGGCATTGATGGGAATTTCCTCTGGGCATTGATTGAGACAGATCTTCATGGCCTTGTCACAGCGGGAGGCAAACGCGCAGCCCGTGGGCAAGTTCAACTGGTCAACTGGTGATCCCGCAATGGGGATCAAACGACCCTGTTTGCCAACAATGCTCGGAATGGAGCGTAGCAAACCCTTGGTGTACTCATGCTTGGGGTTATAGAAAATCTCATCTGCAGTTCCCCGTTCGCAGACACGTCCGGCATACATAACAATGATTTCGTCACACATATCGGCGATAACACCTAAATCGTGTGTGATGAGGATAATGGCCATGCCGAGCTTCTTTTGCAGGTCCTGCATCAACTCGAGAATCTGCGCCTGAATGGTCACGTCCAACGCAGTCGTTGGTTCATCCGCAATCAAAATATCAGGTTCGCAGGCCAAAGCCATGGCGATCATCACGCGCTGCCGCATACCACCGGACAGTTCGTAGGGATACTGGGCGACGCGTTTCTCTGGCTCATTGACACCCACGAGTGTGAGCATTTCAATGGCGCGTGCTTTGGCTTGCGCACGGTTGCGGTCGGTGTGCAGCAGGATGACCTCCATCAGCTGATTGCCAATGGTATAAACCGGATTCAGGCTGGTCATCGGATCCTGAAAAATGATGCTGATCTTTTCTCCGCGTAGGGAGCGAATCTGGTGCTTGGAAAAATCCAGCACGTTCTCGCCCTTAAACAGGACTTCTCCACCGACGACCTTGCCGGGATCGACGAGTATGCGCAGAATCGAATAAGCTGTGACACTTTTTCCAGAGCCGGATTCGCCGACGATTCCCAGCACCTTTCCTTTTTCTAAGTCAAAGGAGACGCCGTTGACGGCTTTCACTTCGCCTGATTCCGTAAAAAATGATGTATGAAGGTCTTTAACCTGCAATAATGCTTCGCTCATTTGACTTACCTCCTGAGTTTCGGATCGAACGCATCACGAAGACCATCGCCAAGCAAATTGAACGACAGCACGATCAGGCAGATCATGATGGAAGGGAAAACCAGCTTGTAGGGAAAGCTTTGCAATCCGCCCCGTGCGGCGTTGGCCAGCGAGCCAAGGCTGGGCATCGGCGCCTGCACACCCAGACCAACAAAGCTCAAAAAGCTCTCTGTAAAGATGGCCGATGGAATTTGCAGCGCGGTGGAAATGATGATGACGCTCATACAGTTGGGCAAAATGTGCTTTTTGATGATGCGTCCGGGTTTTGCGCCCAGTGCGCGGGCAGCCAGCACATATTCATTCTTTTTCACGGAGAGAATCTGGCCACGTACCAAGCGTGCCATACCCACCCAATACAGCAGACCAAACACAATAAACAGAGAAATCATATTGGTGCCGATTTTTTCAAATACGGTTCCGGTCAAGGCGACGCCCAGCACAGAATCCAGTACGACCGACAGCAGAATGATCATCAGCATGTCGGGCAGAGAATAGATGATGTCAACAATTCGCATCATCACTAGGTCAACCTTGCCCCCCGCATAGCCGGAGATCGATCCGTAAACGAGGCCGATAATCAACACGATGATGCTTGCAAATAGGCCAACCAGCAGAGACACACGCGTACCATAGATGACGCGGACAAAGTAATCACGGCACAACTCGTCGGTGCCGAATAGGTGCGGATAGATCTCTGCACCGCCATCAATGGCTTTTTGCTCCATTTTGGAATAGGAGAAGGGCGCGAGATTCTTTGCGCTCTTGTCCCGCTTGCCATTGACGGTAATCATCTCGTCATATCCGTAAGGCACGATCATTGGTGCAAAGATGATCGTTAGCAAAACAATCAATAAAATGATCAGGCTGCCAACCGCCAACGGGTTTTTAAACAGCTTTTTCATGCCGTCCTTAAAAAAGGTTGTGGATTCACGCATCTGGGCATGCTGCTCTTTTTCGTCATTGGAGGCTGGCTCAAACTTGGATAGGTCGAGCTGCAGACTGAGAAGGCGTTTTTTGGGAACCATATCCGCGCTGTAGTTTTTCTTGTCCATTTATGACACCTCCATCAATCAAAGCTAATTTGCGGATCGACAACCTTGTAGATCAAATCCGAAATTAACGTCATAATAACCATGAGCGTGGCGAGAAAAATGGTTGTCGCCATGATCATGGGGTAGTCGCGGTTGGTAATACCGGAAACAAACTTGCTGCCAAGTCCACCGATGGTGAACACCGTTTCCACCACGAGGGAACCGGTCAGAATGTAGGCGGTCATGGGGCCAACGTAGGTAATGACTGGGATGAGCGCATTGCGCAGCGCGTGCTTAAAAATGACCACGCTTTCCTTAAGTCCCTTGCTGCGTGCGGTGCGGATGTAATCCTGCCCGAGAACGTCCAGCATACTGGACTTGGTCAAGCGCGTAATGTACGCCATCGGGTACAGCGCAAGGGAAATAACCGGGAGAAAATAGGAGTTGCTGGTGGCGCTCCAAACATGGAACCAACCCAAATTGAGACAAAAAATCAATAATAGCAGCGTTGCTAACACAAAGGATGGAACGGATACAAACAACGTAGTAAAGAAGATAATCGTTCGATCAGGCCATTTGTTGCGTGTCAGTGCGGCGATGGAACCCAAGATGAGTCCGAAAAAAACTGCGCACAGGATTGCGAGCCCGCCGAGCTTTGCGGAGACAACAAAGGACTCACTGATGATGCTGGAGATTTCGCGGCCGCTCTTGAGCGAGATTCCAAAATCACCGTGCAGCATATCGCCGAGGTAGATCCAAAATTGTTCTCCTACGGGTTTATCCAAGTGAAAACGCGCTTCCAGCACCTTTTGTACGGCTGGGTCGGGCGCTTTTTCCTTCTGGAAGGGGCCGCCAGGAATAGCGTTCATGGCAAAGAACGTAATGGTGATGATGATAAACACCGTGGCGACGGCGAGCAATATACGCTTGAGAGCATATTTCCACATGCTGTTGTCATCCCTCGTTTCCAATTGTTTTGTTGGGACAGTTATATGATCCCACGTTAGAATTACTTTATGTTAACAATCTTAGAGGAAAAAAGCAAGAATAGCAATGATAATCTGCAGTATTTTTTTCAATCAATCATAAAAAAGCGCAGAAATCTAATTAAAACACAGTTCATGCATGGAAATAATGGCAATTTTTGTAATGTGTGTTCCCTACAACTTATATTTACAAATGTATGCATAATAAACGGGCAACAAGGCACGACTGTTCCTGCTGCTTGATGCATAGGATGGATTGTCACCGAACAGAGAAAAAATCGAAGCGGCGGCAATTCGTACGAGCAGGAGGGTTACAATTGAAAACGAGGAAATGGACAAAATGGATTGCCAGTGTTCTGGGAACGTTGATGCTGCTGGCATTGTGCGTTCCGGCATTGGCGGAGGGTGGTTATGATCACCGGTATGTTGGACTCGGGGAGAACGGATATGCCGTCGGCAACATGCAAACGACGTTGTTTCGGCTGACGGATGCGCAGAAGGAATCGCTGGCCTATTGTATGGACTCGGATACGTATATTGTGGATGGCGGCTGGTATGAACGGGTCAATCTGGAGGATGCGGATTACTTTACGCCGGACAAAGCGCAGATCATCCGCGCTATTGTACACAATGCATATCCGTTCGTGTCGATTGACGCCGTACGCTCACGCTGCGGTATTGCGACACTTACGAGCAGACAAGCGATCACCGCTGCGCAACTGGCCATCTGGAATGCGGCCAACGGCAAGACATTCACAAATCTGGAAGGCACGGTGGCGGCCCTATACAACTGGTATCGGGCACTGCCGCCCATGATCGAGTACGCCGTGCCGGTTGGCAGCATTTCACTTACAGCGGACACTGTCTACAACAACAACGGAACTTGCAGCGCTGTATATCGCTATTCTACAAAGTCGCTGCAAGCTGATGGAACGCTTGTTGCACTTGAGCATGGGTTCACAAAAGATCTGGCCACACTGAACGCAACGGTGGAAAGCAGCACGGACAGCGCAGGCATGACCACCGTGCGTGTCAGCGGATTGCCTACGGATGCAGATTATACATTCTATGTACAAGGCATGCAATTGGTGCAATTTGGCGCGTATTTCTATAATCCACAGGGTGGGCGTTTGGCTTCCCAGAGTCTAGTGGGCGCGTTTGAGGGAAAGACGAAGCTGTATGCGAGTGCTCCGTTCACCTGTGAAATCCCAGATGGTTTTAATATGAAAATACAGAAGTACGATTCTACTACGCTTGAAGGGATTGAAGGCGCCGTGTTCCAGCTTGCCAACAATTCGCAATTTACAGATCCAACCGTTTATGAAAAGACCACGGATGTGAATGGATACGTGGAGTTTACAGGACTGACAAAGGGTACCTGGTATCTTAAGGAGAAGACAGCGCCGATCGGCTATATTCCGGATGTCAAAATTTATGATTTCTATGTGGATGAAGAACCGCTGGACGTGATTCGATTTAAGAATACCCATTATGGTCAGATCAGCATTCTCAAGGTTGATGAAGAGAACGTTCCTGTACAAGGCGCAACCTTCGATATCTATAAAACAGAAAAGAAGGATGCCAATCGGCTGTACACGGGGCTGATAACTGATGAAAACGGGATTATTCTGCAGGGCAGCATCGAGCCAGGCTCCTATGTCATTGTGGAAACGGCAACGCCCATTGGTTACCACATGGCCGTAGATAATGAGGAGACCGTAACCATCAATCCACATGAGACGGTGACGGTGACTATGGTAAACAAGCAGGTGGTGCGCGGCAAAATCGGCGTGGCCAAGGCGGATTACACCACAGAGCAACTGCTGGATGGCTGCAAGGTAGGCCTGTATTCGGATGGAAACTGTGAAAACCAACTGGCTGTGTTTGAAACGAGCAAGGATAATCCACAGTTTTCCGAGCTGCTGCTACCGGGCACTTACTATGTAAAGGAACTGGAAGCGCCTGACGGCTATATCATCAATCCTGCGTGCCAAATTGTGGAAGTTCAGCTGGAGGAAGGCGAGACGGAGGTTGTTACCTTCCGTAACCGCCAACGCATTGACACTGCCGGGAACTATGGCTTGCTGCTGCTGATCGGCCTTGGCGCGGTAACGCTGACCGGCACGCTGCTACTGGTCTTCCGCAAGAAGCTGATTGGGAAGCCCACGCCGTGAGACGAATCCATCCGCTTGGCGCATTGCTGTCGTTTACAATGGGCGCGTCCCTAGTGGTGCTGGGTACGGGGGCCTATCAGCTAATTGCCGTTGATAAAACGCTGGAGGACGGGGCGGCGCGCACTCGTTCACAACTGACGCAAAGCCGCGGCAACAGCGGTGCGGCGGGTGGCTCCTCGGAACGGGCGCCGGATCTTTCCGAAGATCAAGCGGTTGGAATTTTAGTGTTTCGGGGGGACGAACGCACCGCGACGCCCGTTTTTTACGGCACTTGTGCAGAGGTACTGGAAAAAGGCGTGGGGCAGGCGGAGGATACGGCGAAACTGAACACGTCGGGCAATGCTGTGCTGTTTGGTCATAGGGATTCGGGTCTGCGGGAGTTGGCTAATCTGACCGAGGGGGACGCCTTAACGGTGGAGACGGCCGAGAGCGTCGTAACCTATACGGTGCGTAGCATCTATATCACAGATCCAGACGATCCCCATATCTATGACGAGACGGAGGAAACGTTGTTGACACTGGTTACGTGTTATCCCTTCCTTTTCGTTGGACCCGCGCCGGAGCGGTGTGTGGTAGTCGCTTCGCCCGCAGCATAAGCAAACAAAAAAGGTTCGCAGCCTGCAGCATAAGCAGACAAAAAGGATTCGCAGGGGCAAAACCCTTGTCGAGTCCTTTGATGCATTGTTGCGGGAATTGCTGGTTGACGCAATTGCTTGGCGAATCAATATGAGGGCATTGTTGTTTGATTGCTATCGCCCAGCCTCCGGGCAGTAAGGACGCTGTTTTGGCGGGGGTGCCAAAGGTTGGGCGTTAAAAATTGTTTAAAACATGCAAACCGGCAAGAGACCACCAATGTACGTTTCACTTCAGTAGGAGAAGGGTTTGTATTGCCCACAAAACTGTATAGCGTCATAACCTGCGTTGACACCGTCATGAACAGTGATGTTAAGAGCCTAAATAAAACAGCGAACGTCAGGTATTGACGTTCGCTGCGGATAGCATAAGCCAATCAAGGCATGATCAATGGGGGATGTTCACACTGTCCTACTGCGCGCGAGAGCCGCCCCAATCTGCTACCTGTGATTGTGTCACCGATGATTGCCGTCCAAGCTGTCATACTGTGCGCGAGGGCCGCCGACATATTTGGGCCTACAACGGGCAAGCACCACCGTGGCGCTGCCAATGTTGCGTAGATCCGTATGAACGGGCACGACGACGGGATGCAAATGCATGCCAATGAGCGTACCGCCGATATCAATGCCCAAGGACGCGCGACCACGAAGATCCTCCACCATAACGGCATCCATAATGCGCTTGTACGCTTCTGTTGCGAAGGCGCCGCCCGCATGCAGCCATGGCCGTACCCAGACTTCCTGCAAATCGTAACGTTCCATGCAGACGCGAGGCACGCATAGGGCACGGTTGATATGTTCGCACCCCTGCACGGCAAGATGCAACCCTGCTTCCATGATAATGGGTAGAATGCCGTCCATAATGGCGGCGGCGGCGTCTTCGTTGCTGGCGGAACCGATTCGCTTGCCCATCACTTCACTGGTGGAGCAGCCAACGACGAAAATTTCGCCGATTTTCGGATGCCCGGATTCGACCAATATTTCCGCTGCGCGGCGCGCGCTGTTTGTAATCTCCTGAAAATCCATTGTACTTGATCCTTTCTATTCTCCGAGACTGTATTATACCAGTAATGTGTTATACTGTACATATGAATTCAGAGTTTGTCGAACCATTGATCCATTGGTACCGGGCGCAAGCGCGCGACCTGCCTTGGCGTAGAAACAAGCAGGGATATGCCGTCTGGATCAGCGAAATCATGCTGCAGCAGACCCGCGTTAGCACGGTCATTCCTTATTATATACGATTTTTGGAGGAACTTCCCAATGTTGCGGCGCTTTCACGCGTGGATGATGAGCGTCTGCAGAAACTCTGGGAAGGATTAGGCTATTATAGTCGCGCGCGAAATTTGAAACGAGCCGCGAGCGACGTGATGATGCGTTTTGATGGTCAACTTCCGTTGCGTTATGAAGAATTGATGACTTTGCCGGGTATTGGCGAATATACAGCCGGCGCGGTTGCTTCCATTGCGGGCGGGGTGCGCGTGCCTGCCGTGGATGGCAATGTCTTGCGCGTTATGGCACGGCTGTTGAACGATTCTCGGGACATTGCAAACCCGAAAACAAAGCAGGCCGTACGTAGTGCGCTGCTTCCGATATTGCCGGACGATGCAGGCACATTCAATTCTGCACTCATGGAACTGGGAGCGATGATTTGCGTACCAAACGGGGCACCTCACTGCGAGACGTGTCCTGTGCAGGCATGCTGCGGCGCGTACTTGATGGGCACGGTGGGGCAGTTGCCAGTCAAAAGCAGTAAAAAAGCGCGACGTATGGTGGAAAAGACCGTATTTGCCCTTTCTGCACAGGGCCAATATATTGGCAGCAAACGTGCTGAAACCGGGCTGCTGGCGGGGTTATGGCAGCTGCCGGAGGTTGACGGCATCCTCAGCGACGAGGCAATTGCCGGTCAGCTTTCCATATGGGGCGTTCGTCCCACAGGCGATCTGCTGATCTATGCGCGCAAGCATATTTTTACGCATATTGAGTGGCACATGCGCGTTTGCGCAGCAGAGGTTGAGACGGACTTATCCCATTGGCCGGAGGGCTGGATAATGCTTGAGGAACGAATGGCGTTGCCAACGGCATACCGTGTCTGCTTACCTCGCTGACCGACATTGCGAGGCGCGAAAAAACGTGATATACTGTGCCTGCGCAATTAACTCATGGTATGAATAGAGGAGTTTATGATATCGTTTTCACCGATTACACTGGATAACATCCATCAGCTCTGCCCGTATATTTTGGGACAACCTTATCGAACATGTGACTATACCATCGGCGCCATCTTCGAGTGGCGCGCTTATTTTCGCTCTGTATTCGCCATTGTTTCAGACATGCTTGTCATGCGGGCAGAATACCCTGGCGAAGGCTCGTATTATATTTACCCAGTTGGCTTCGGAAATCTGGCTGACGCGTTGTCCACCATCGAACAAGACGCTGCGGAAAGCGGCCGGCGGCTCATATTTTCCGCCGTTCCAGAGGAGAGCTTGACGGTGCTGCGCGCCCGCTATGGGAATGACTGTGAGATTTCCAGCCGCCGTGACTGGGCCGATTATCTCTATCAGATGGAAGATCTTATCAATTTCCCGGGGAAACGCTACCACACGCAACGCAATCACCTCAACCGCTTTTTGAAGGATAATGAAGACAGCCGCTTTGTGCCGGTCACGGCGGAAACACTGCCGCTGGCTCAAGCGTTTTTGAATGATTACGCACAGCATGTTCCGGTGGATAAAAACATCGAAGCCGAGGAGATGATCCGCAGCAAGGAGTTGCTGGCCGATGCGCTGACGCTGGGACAAAAAGCCGGCTATATCGAGGCCGGAGGGATTATTGTTGCGCTGGCGGTGGGGGAGATCGTCGCAGATACGCTGTATGTACATGTGGAGAAGGCCCGGGTGGATTATGCGGGGGCCTATCAGGCGATCGTATCTCAGTTTGCCGCGTTTGCTGCTGAACCAAACACAAAATTTATCAATCGCGAGGATGATTCCGGCGAGGAAGGGCTGCGTTATTCCAAGCTTGCGTATCGTCCCATTCGGATGATTGAAAAATATTGGGTGACAATAAAATAGCTTTTTCGGGGGAGGGTTAACCGGACAAGCCATTCAAAATCATTGCGTGCTGAGGCAGTAAAGTACTGACTGGACATTATTGGCAGGCATTATTGATGTCACTCATTGTGGGGCTGTTGTGTGGAACAGCGGCTGAAAGAACCATGACAACTTATCAGCTGGACAATGACATTATCAGGACACCTCATCTGCCGGCATATCTGCCCAACAACCCAGAGTGCGCGGATTTGATTCTTGTCATTACCGTTTTATTGGCGATATTTTGCTGATTTTCGCAATTGCGATGTTTATTCTTGGCGGCGCGGTAGAATTGGGATACAATCTGTTTGTGTTGCAAGGGCATCCGGCAATCACCAACCTGTTTGAATGGTTTCGTATCTTTGATTGCGCACTTGGACTGCGTGTGCTGATGACGCTGAAGATTCTTTGCTGGACGCTGCCTTTTTGTTGTTTGGGGAATCATTGTGCCTTAACGATATGCAATGGCGCCCGATCTCACGGCTGAAAATCCAATATCACCGTCAACGAGGCCATCCACATGTCCTCACGGCTGATGTACGAAGACAGCGAGCGCCTGTTCTGTCTCGAGGTGAGTTTTATCGGCGGGGCATTGCTTGCAGTTCTGACGTTTGGAATCGGATATGTTATCCTTAGGCCATATTGGATGTCACGAAAACCGCATTTTTTCTGGTGCTGACCGGCGTCTTCCACAGAAAGAAGCCCCTGTCTGGAAAGCGAGTGTGTTTTCCAACGAGGGGAAACAACAAATCTAAAGAAAAAACATGGCATTCAAAAATCCCGGCTGTTGAGCCGGGATTTTAGGTTAGCGATTCAGTAGTCAAGATTGTTTTCCCGTTCAATATAAATCGGCCGCTGCTTGACCTGAATATAGGTTCTGGCTACATATTCTCCAATGATGCCCAATGCCAACAGAATAAAGCCGCCAAGGCACAGCATGAACGCCAGCAACGAAGGATAACCTGCAACGGGATTGCCAACGAACATGGCGATGACAACGCGGATGATCATGTAAAACAGCGCCAGTACCGAAACCAAGCAGCCCACGAAGGTTGCAATGCGCAGTGGAACGGTGGAAAACGAAACAATGCCCTCAATGGCATACTGAAACAGCTTCCAAAACGACCATTTTGTCTCGCCAGCCGCCCGGGCGACATTTTCAAATTCGAGCCACTGGGTATCGAAGCCTACCCACATGAACAGACCCTTGCTAAATCGATGATATTCTGGCAGCTGCAGCACGGCATCCACCATTTGCCGCCGCATCAACCGATAATCACGGGCGCCGTCAACAAACTCAGTATCCGAAATTCGGTTGATCAGACGGTAAAACGCCCTGGCAAACGCACTGCGGATTTTTGGTTCGCCGGCTCTTGTCACACGGCGTGTTGCAACGCAATCACACTGGTTGTTCTCCAGCATGGACAACATGGTTGCGATCAGTTCCGGAGGATCCTGCAAATCACAGTCCATAATGGCAACATAATCGCCCAATGCTTTTTTAAGCCCGGCATACATGGCGGCTTCCTTACCAAAGTTGCGGGAAAAGGAAATGTACTTGACTTGCTTGTCTACTTTGGCCAATTCCTTGATGATGGACAGCGTATCGTCCTTGGAACCATCATTGATAAACAACAATTCGAATGTCGCCTGCGGTAGCTTTTTTACCACACGTTCCTGCATCGCATCATAAAACAGACGCAACATAGGGGCCTCGTTATAGCAAGGGCAAATAATGGTAACAAGCGGCATAATGATTTTCGTTTCCTTTCGGGTTATTCGAGCGTGGAGGTGCAGTGCGGGCAGCGGGTTGCGTCAATGGATATCTCGCTCTTGCAGAAGGGACAGAGCTTGGTAACTGGTGCGGGCGCGGGAGCATCATGCACGCCTCCATGTAGACGGCTACCTAGCTCCTGGGCTTTGTTAATGCCTTTGATCAGCAGAAATAGCACAGCCGCCATGATGAGAAAATTGATGATTGCGGTCAGAAATGCGCCATAGCCAAGGGTGACGCCGCCGATACTCCATACCAAATCATTAAAATTCGTATCGGCAACAAGCCCGATGATCGGAGAGATGATATCCTTTACCAAAGAATCTACAATGGTTTTAAATGCGCCGCCGATGATGATACCAACGGCCATATCCACTACGTTGCCTTTTGCAATAAACGCTTTAAACTCTGTAAAAAACTTTTTCATTTAATAGGCTCTCCAATTCGATTCTATTTGATTTTTTTCATCATAACACGCCGAGAGCTGGGGTGCAATCCGAGAAATGTTCGGTTTTTGCACTGAGCTGGTTACGCTTCCGCAAAAAAACATTGATCAGAGGGCTACCGCAGATAGATCGTCTGTCCATCTTTGATGGTTTCCAGCACGCGGATTTCACGAATGCGCTCCGGCATAACCGTCAGCGGATTGCCGTCTAAAATAACGAAATCCGCACGCTTGCCTAGCGCAATGCTACCCTTCTCTCGTTCCTCGTGATATTGATACGCGGCGTTAATCGTCACGGCTCGAATGGCTTCATAAGGGGAGATGCGTTCCTTTTGGTTAAGTCGTACGCCGCTTTTCGTTATGCGGTTTACCGCGCACCAGATGGTTTCCAGCATATCCGGTTCGATCACCGGCGCATCCTGATGAAAGGTAAAGGGAATGTCGTGTTTCAGCGTTGAGGCCGCCGGACTGATGCGCTCAGCCCGTTGCATGCCAAAGTTTTGCACATGGATATCGCCCCAGTGGTACACGTGCGCGATGAAGAACGACGGGATCAGACCTAGCGCCTTCACATCCGCCATCTGGTTGTAATCCAGTAACTGCGCGTGGATGATCACCGGGCGTGCACGGGTAATCTGGCTATTCTTTCGCGCAACCATCTTGATTGCGTCAATATATTGTTGGATCGCAGCGTCGCCATTGCAGTGGGCAAGCAACTGCATCTCCTTGTCAGATGCAGTTTCCACGGCATGCACCACATCGTCCATCTGCATGGTTCCGTAGCCGCAGTCCCCGTTTACAGCGTCGACATAGGGCGTTTTCATCCAGGCCGTTCGTCCCTGCGGGGAACCATCGAGAAAAATTTTATAACCAGCAATCTTACATCCGCGGTCATATTGCTTCACGGCATCTGGAAACATTGCTGTCAGCAGGTCTGCATCCGCAAGAGCAACATAACAAATGACGTCCAGCTTCAGCAAATTATTTTGCATCAGCGCTTGATACAGCGGCGCCAGCTCTCGCACCATCATGCCCTCTTGAATGGTTGTGATGCCATGGGACGCATAGATCTGCTGCGCTTTTACATACGCCGCCATCAGCGCGTTGCCATCCGGCATGGGTACTTGACGCATATAGTGAATAAATGCGTTCTCTTCCATATAGCCTGTGAGCTTTCCATCGCGAACCTCGATGATTCCGCCTTCAGGCGATACGGTTTCCGCCGTTACGCCAAGCTTTTGCAGAGCGGCTGAATTCAACACGCCAAAATGCCCCGATCTATGCTGGAGCAACAGCGGGTTATTCGGTGCGCAGGCATCCAGCAATGCGATGTCGGGATGGCGTTTCTCGGCAAGCTGATTATGGTCATAGCCGCTGGCAATTACCCATTGACCAGACGGGACATCATTGTCCGCAATATACCGCTGGATACGAGCCGTAATGGATGAAAAGCAATCTGCCTCGCCCAGCGGTACCTGCAGCAACGCGTTGGCAACGGCGGTAAAATGGCTGTGTGCATCCAGAAACGCAGGCAGCATTGTGCGACCGGCTAGGTCGATGAGCTGCACCTCGGAAACGGATTTTCGCAGCGCATAAAATGTCCCGACTGCAGCAATCCTGCCGTCCCTTACCAGCACTGCCTCCGCTGCTCCGTTTTCCATTGTGAGAATTGTTCCACCATAATATAGCTTATCCATGATATGCAGAGCTCCCTTCCAAATAGTAGGTTGTCCTGATGCTTCTCTACCATTATACGCGTTTTCAGCGGCAATGCAAAATAGTCTGTTTTACTTCATAAAATCGTGATATGCTAATAAAAACAAATTGAAAGTCAGGGAGAGAACATGACCACGATCAAAGAACGCTTTTTACGATATGTTCAGATCGATACCCAGTCTGAGGATGACGTCACCAAGGTACCCAGCACGCGGAAACAATTTGATCTGGCGCGCCTACTTGTTTCTGAATTGGATGCGCTTGGCGCACAGGATGTACAGCTTAGCGAGCATTGCTATGTCACCGCTACGATTCCTGCGAACAACGGGAAAGCAACGCCCGTTCTTGGGCTGATTGCACATATGGACACATCCAGCGCAGTCAGCGGCGCAAATGTGCAACCGGTTATTACCACAAATTATGATGGCGGGAATATCAAAATGGGCGGTGCATTGGTTCTGTCCCCGGTTGAATACCCCGCGTTGTGCAAGTATATTGGCAACGAAATGATCTGTTCCGATGGTGAAACGCTGCTGGGTGCGGACGACAAGGCGGGCGTTGCGGAAATTATGACGCTTGCTGAACGGCTGCTTGCTCCGCAGGCACCGCCGCACGGGCCAATCCGAATCTGTTTTACGCCGGACGAAGAAGTTGGCCGTGGGGTAGATTTTTTTGATATTGCCGCTTTTGGCGCGGATGTGGCCTATACCATCGATGGCGGCGCGCTTGGCGAAATCAACGGTGAAAACTTTAATGCCGCGTCCGCTGTCGTGACCATCCGCGGCATCAGTATCCATCCTGGCAGCGCCAAAGGGCGCATGGTGAACGCCTCGTTGCTGGCCATGGAATTGAATGCACGATTGCCTCGCGATTGCACGCCGGCCTGCACGGAGGGTTACGAGGGCTTCTTTCATTTGGAACGGATCAGTGGCTGCACGGATCATGCAGAGGCCTATTATCTCATCCGCGATCATGACCGTCAGCTGTTTGCACAGAAGAAAGCGCTGTTCACACAGGCGTGTGCTGATTTAAATCAAAAATATGGCGAAGGCACTGTCACGCTTTCGCTGCACGATTCCTATTACAACATGAAGGAACGAATAGATCCACGGTTGATTGAAGCAGCCAAGTCTGCCATGCTTGCGGTCGGCGTTCAGCCGGAGCTTGCCCCCATTCGTGGCGGAACGGATGGCGCCCGACTCTCTTTTATGGGATTGCCTTGCCCGAATCTCTGTACCGGCGGGCATAATTCCCATGGACGTTATGAATTTATTAGCGTGCAGTCGATGGAGAAAATCGTAGAGATCCTTTTGCACCTTGTCACGTTGTTTTGACGGTCTGCAGATGAGGGGGGGGTGCACGACATAAATTCAACGGTGTTCTTTTCTTCACGCCTCACAATGCTTTCTTAATAATCAGGTTGGGTTGCCACAATTTTTTGGCTTTCTATTGCAGCCCGCGAATTTGCGTCCCAAAATCGATTGGTGCCATTTCAGATGCTTGTGCAAGCCATTTCTCTTGGCGCACCATCCAAAGCTGACACGCTAAGCCTTTGGCTTGCTTGCGGTGCGCTGGCCTCCGCCACTAACGCCAACGCTTGATCCTAAAATTCACCACTGTAGTTGTTTGCCGTTTCGACACTGCCCACTTTTTATAGCACCATGTTTTTCTTTTACAGGTGCTTCATTTTATTGTAGTCGTTCAATGCGATTTTGTACGATATCCGGTACTTTATAAAAAATAGAAAGTCATATTATCAGCAAAAAAACTTGCAAATTATCTTTGAATCAGTTATACTACGGCTTGCAAGTTGTTGAAACAACGAGTGTTTCTAGGGAAAAGAGCTGATCTCGTGTGGAGAATTTCTCATTATCCGGTCATCGATTGCCGGGAAGAGATAATAGTACAAGGCGTATTATAAAGTACAACCAAAATATGCAGGATTTTCTACGCAGGGGCATGATGTAATGGTAACATAGCGGTCTCCAAAACCGTTCTTGAGGGTTCGAGTCCTTCTGCCCCTGCCAGTCATCACAATGCCCTAATCATCTGGAATGTTCGGTGATTAGGGCATTTTTTGATATAGAATCCAAACCATTTACACAAGAATCTTTTGCCATCTAAGCCTGCCATTGCCCATAAAATACCATTATTAATCATGGGGTAGCATGTATCTCAAAATATGATCCAGATGAAGTGATTGAATGGCTAAACGAAGAGCAAAAGGAACTGGATTAATCCCCCCAAAAGAGTGGTTGGTTCCTACATGGTACGCTATAAAAGCCAGCGATAAATTGAATTTGTTGATAGCAAATCATGTTCCAGAAGAACAAAAAAACAAGTACTTACAATTCGGAAAGCAATCAGAAACAGATGGCAGCAAAGGTACTTTCTTTAAAGTCAACCTTGAAACCAACTTCGTTGAAACGCATTGAAAAGATAATAAACAAGCATATGTTTCCGCAAGCCGGAGATATGCTTTACTCGAACTTCACTGAGAATGTCTTCATCAAAAAGATTTTGCAGCCTGAATACGAACTGTTTGCTACGGACTGCTTCACATGTCCATGAAATTGTGGTCTAGCCCTGCTTTCCATCGCTCAAACCATCGGTAGAGCGTCGAAAGCGTAGGATATCCCTGCTATCTTATCGTTCGTACTGCTGATCCTATTCGCTCAAACGCTGCCAGCATTCGTTCTTCCTGCTTCTGCGCATATATGCGGACCTGTTTTCGTTTGTTCGGAATTATGTCCGTCCCCCATCAAAAAGCACAAAAGAAAACGCCGCTTCGGTTTGAATTTGCGGCTGTTCGTTGGGCACTACTTGCGTTATATTTTTGGCAGCATTAAAACTCATTTGATGATGCCAATAATAAAAACTTCGATTAAGGCTGCGCTATATTTCGCCCCTGCGTGGGAACATGTGTTTCGTACGGTATGGAATCGCCTCTTTCACAGCATTGCAATTTATTGCAAAAGTGCTCGCTGTAGCGTTTCTTACACATATTCAATCAATCAATGTGGAACAATCGTTTGGCGTTTTCCGTGGTGACAGCCGCTAGTACGTCGGCATTCATATTGCGCACTTCCGCTAGCTTTTCAAGCGTCAGATGCAGCAGTCGCGGGTCATTACGCTCGCCACGGTGCGGTTCCGGCGTCATATAAGGACAGTCCGTTTCAATTACGATGCGCTCCAGCGGAAGCTTCGCGGCGATCTCTCGCTGTTTGACCGCGTTTTTAAAGGTCAACGCACCGCCTAGGCCGATATACAGCCCCATATTGATGTATCGGCAAGCGTCCTCGTAACTGCCGGAATAACAATGTAAAACGCCAAGCAATCCGTTTTTCTCCGATTGGAGAATGTCCATCGTATCTCCGTGGGCTTCTCGGTCATGGATAATGATGGGTCTGCGATAGGTCTTGGCAATGGCAATTTGGTCGGCAAAAGCTTGCTTCTGCACAGCGCGCGGAGAATAATCATAGTGGTAATCCAGTCCAATTTCACCGACGGCAACGATCTTCGGGAACGCCATCGTCAACTCAATGCGCCGTAGCACCGCGGGGGTCACCGTATGCGCTGTGTGCGGATGAATACCCACCGCACCGTATACGTGATCGTAGAGCGCGACCAGTGCGCAGATTTTCGGAATATCGTCCATCTCACAGCCCACTTCAACAAGACAGCTCACGCCGCAGTTCGGCAGAGAAGGGATTAGGGCATTTCGTTCCTCACTGAACTGTTCATCCAGCAGGTGCGTATGGGTATCGAAAAGATTCATGTTCATCTATAACTCCAAATCCATTAACAGTTGATCATAATATAGGCCATGCACGCAGATGGCATCCTTTAGACGACCGCATTGAACAAAGCCGAAGCGTTTATACAACGCAATGGCGCGCGCGTTGTCGGCGCGAACATCCAAATGAAGGTGCTTGAACATGCCGCTACTGCGCGCAAAGTCAACCATTGTTCGCATGGCTGCACTGCCAATGCCGAGATGCCAGTAAGGTTTGCGCACGACCAGCGAGACGATTGCGGTGTGGGCCTGCCGCTGGCGGAGCCTTGGGCGTATATCGAACACGGTGACCAGTTTCCCGTCTACAAAGCCAAGGGTCATGCCAATGCGTGGATCATTAAGCGTGTCGGACAAGTAGGTACGCTCCCCCTCTGGCGTGAGGCCCGGGATTCCGTTTTCATCGCACAACAAATAGTCGGTTTCGCCGCCGGCAGCGCAGAGAAAAGCAATGCAGTTCTCCGCGTCGGTCACCGCAGGGGTACGCAGCACAAGCGTCCGCCCGTCCGCCAATGGGTATGTTTGCATGGAAATACCATCCTTTTATCGCACCTTCAAACCGCTGCCCATTTCGGCGAGCGTCGTGATGGCGGAGAGATTTTCGTCCGCATCGTCAGAGGCACAGAGAATCATGCCGTGACTTTCCACGCCGCAGAGCGTGACGGGTTTGAGATTAGCAACGAGAACCACTGTTTTTCCAATGAGGTCCTCTGGCGCATACCATTTTTTGATACCGGAAACCACCGTGCGTAATTCTTCACCCACCTCTACGGTGAGCTTGAGCAGCTTTTTGCTGCGCTTGATCTCCTCACAGGCGACAACCTTGGCAAGGCGCAGCTCAATCTTTGCGAAATCTTCGTAATCAATCTCCGGAAGCGAAGCGTCTTCTTGAACGGTGGCTGTGGCGGCAGGTGTTTCAACGATGCCCAGTTTTGCTTGTGCGTCCGCTTTCTGTCGGGCGGTTTCCTCCTCCAGATAAGCAAGCTCCTTTTGCACGTCGATGCGGGGAAAGATGGCATCGCCCTTATGCACGGGCGTATCGGCTGCACTTCCGCCCCAGCTGACGGTTTCGAGCGATTGCAGATGGGTGGGCGTGCCGAGCTGTTCAAACATCAGCCCGGGCGTTGCGGTTAGATAAGGCTTCAACAGAATGGCAATGATGCGCAGACATTCCGCGAGATGATACAACACGCTGGAGAGTCGCAGCTTGCCTTCCTCCGTTTTAGCAAGAATCCAGGGGGCGGTGACATCGATGTACTTGTTACATGCGCCTACAAGCTTCCAGATTTCAGCCAGTGCATCCGGAATATGCAACTCGTCCATCTGCGCGTCCACCTTGGTGGGCAGCTCCATCGCTTGCCGGCTCAGCGCCAAATCTTCGTCCGCACTAAGACCCGGCGAGGGCAGTCTGCCATCGCAATACTTGTCGATCATAGCAATGGTGCGGGAGAGAAGGTTGCCAAGATCGTTGGCCAAATCCGTATTGATGCGACCAATGAGGGCTTCGTTGGAGAACGTGCCGTCACTGCCGAAGGGAACTTCGCGCAGTAGGAAGTAGCGTATGGCATCCACGCCGTAGCGTTGGCAAAGCTTGACGGGGTCCACCACGTTTCCCTTGCTCTTGCTCATTTTTCCGCCATCCAGTACAAGCCAACCGTGACCAAAAACCTGCTTGGGCAACGGGAGACCCAATGCCATGAGCATGATCGGCCAAATGATCGTATGAAACCGAACGATTTCCTTGCCAACGATGTGAACGTTCGCAGGCCAATATTTTTGATATAGGGAATCGTCGCTGCTTCCCCATCCAAGAGCGGAAATATAGTTACTAAGCGCATCAAGCCAAACGTATACGACGTGATTGTCATCAAAAGTTACGGGAATTCCCCACTTAAAACTTGTACGACTGACGCAGAGATCCTCAAGCCCTGGCAACAGAAAATTGGTTAGCATTTCGTTGGTGCGGCTCACGGGCTGAATAAATGTTGGATTATCCTTGATATACTGGATCAGACGATCGGCATATTTGCTGAGCCGGAAAAAATAGCTCTCCTCCTCCACCATCTCCACAGGACCGCCGCAGTCCGGGCAGACGCCGTTGGCATCCTTGACCTGTCGCTCGAGCCAAAAGCTTTCGCAAGGGGTGCAGTAATGCCCGGCATATTTGGACTTATAAATATCGCCCTGGTCATATAGCTGCTTAAAGATTTTTTGAACGGTCTTGATGTGGTAATCATCGGTGGTGCGGACGAATTTGTCATAAGAAATATCCAGTAACTGCCATAACTCTTTAAATCCAACGACAATTTTATCCACATATTGCTGCGGGGTAACGCCTTCCGCCTTGGCTTTGCGCTCGATTTTCTGGCCGTGCTCGTCGGAGCCGGTTAAAAAAAACACATCGTAATTTCGCTGACGTTTGTAACGGGCTATGGCATCGGTTGCAACGGTGCAATATGCGTGGCCAATGTGCAGGTTTGCGCTTGGATAATAGATCGGTGTGGTAATGTAAAAAGGTTTTCGCTCTGCCATGGTATGATTTCCTCCTAAATTTTAATGCAAGTACGTAAAAAGCGTGCATGGTGGTTCACGAAACTTTTCCATAAAAGAAAACAGGTGCATACCATCCTGTAAGGACAGTATGCACCCAAAGACACCACTGTTTGTAAGCCACCCTACTTCCCCGAGACCGGGGGCATAAGTTCAGGCTGTATCGGGCCGTACCCGCTCGCGTTCAGGCAAATGAAGCGTTCACTACGAGAAGCTCGGGAGCCATGTTCGGCGGGACGCCTCTGCCGGGCTTGCACCATGGGAATCCATGCCCAGTGCCCGACTCTCTGCCAAGAGGTATTACCGCTTACTCTTTCCGTCATCGCTTATATAGAATGTGCGCATTTTATCATAAAAACAGAGTGGTTGTCAAGAGCGCATTTCAATGATAAAATAAAAGACTATGGAAATTTATATGATTGTGGGCTTGGGAAATCCCGGGCTGATCTATCGAAAAACACGCCATAACGCCGGTTTCCAAGCTGTCGAACGTCTTGCGGAGTGCATGGGCGTCCGGTTTAACAAGCGTGGCTTTTCCGGCTTATATGGCGAAGGAAATCAAAATGGGCAACGGGTGATCCTCGTCAAGCCTACAACGTACATGAATCTATCCGGCGACTGTGTGCAGTCGATTTTGCACTTTTACAAGGTGCCGCCGGAAAATCTGATTGTACTCTACGATGATATTGACCTGCCGGTGGGCGGGCTTCGTATTCGTAGCAGTGGCAGTGCGGGTACGCACAATGGCATGCGATCCGTGCTTGCCTGCGTGGGCAGCGATCAGTTTCCCCGCGTACGCATTGGGGTTGGCAGCAACCAAGGCGATGCGCTCAAGGACTATGTGCTCAAAAAGCCCAGCAAGGCGGAACAAGCACAGCTTTCAGATGCGTTTGACGCGGCTGCCGATGCAGTAAAAATGATCCTAGCGGGTCGAATTGCAGATGCACAGGCGAAATACAACAAAAAACATCAAGGAACTGGCAGCAAAGAATAGTTTGATGCTGTGCAGGTTCTGAAATTTGAGGTGATCCATCACGCATACTCTTGACAACTCTATACTGAACATACTGGATTCCGCAACAGAGTTCCGGCGCATACAGGAAGCGCTGGAGGGGGGCAAAGGCCCGGTTGCGGTATTTGGTCTGCCTGCGGCGCACCGTGCACATCTGGCGGCGGCACTGAGCCGTGCCCACACGGTGCTTGTGATGACTGCCACGGATACGAATGCGGTAAAATTGCGGGATGATGCAAGGCTGATGGGCGTTGAGACGGCGCTATTGCTGCCACGTGAAACACCGCTGACCTATGTGCGCGCCGCATCCGGCGAGCGCGAGTCGGATCGTATACAGGCGCTGACGTTGCTGGTGCGCAATGAACGGGCGGTTGTGGCCTGTTCAGCGGCAGCCGCGATGCAGGCGTTGGCGCCAAAGCGTGCTTTCGCTGAACAAATTATCGATATTCATACCGGTGAAGCACTGGAGCCGCGTGCGTTGCTGGAACGGTTGACGCGGGCAGGATATGAACGGGTGGAGTTGGTGGAAGGTCGTGGGCAGGTTGCCGCGCGAGGCGATCTTGTGGATGTGTATCCCATGCAGGAACGTTACCCGGTGCGCATTGAGTTTTTTGGGGATGAAATCGACCAAATGCGCACGTTTGATCCCGTGACGCAACGTGCCATTGAGCAGGTGCAACTACTGTCACTGCCACCTGCTTTTGAGACGCCGCAGTCGCCGGAGGGTATCCAGCGCGCGCTGCAGAAGATCGATGGGAAAATCGGATTTTCGGAGCAGAAATCGGCTTGGGAACAGGGAATGGCCTGCTCTGGCGGGGATGTACTGTTGCCGCTGCTATTTTCCAAGACCGAAACCGTATTAGATTATCTGCCCAAGGACGCAATTCTGCTCATTGATGAGGCGCTGATGGTGGATGAGGCGGCGCGCACGGAGCAGACTCGTTTTTGCGAGCTGGTTTCTGCGATGCTGGAGCGCGGAGAAGGGGCGCCGGAGCAGGTAAAGTTGCTCAGAAGTGCATCCGAAACCATGGAGAAACTGGATACGCCCCGCACACTGCTGACCTATGCGCTCTCGCGTACACATCCCGCATTTTCACCCCGCGAAGTCGTGCAGTTTCCTGCACGCAATGCCGCCCAATATCTCGGCAATTTTGATGAACTTGCACGTGACGTAACCCGTGCGCAGACGAATGGTGAAACCATACTGATCTTTGCCGGGGAGTTTGCCGAACGGGTACAGACGGCGCTTACGGACCATGGCGTGGAACTGCCGGTACTCAAGACGATGACGCGGCTGCCGCAGGCAGGCTCATCGGTTATCTATGAGGTGCGGCTGGGGCAGGGATTTGCGTATCCAACGTTGAAAGTCACCGCGCTTGCGGAATATGAACTGTTTGGTAAACAGGAACGTGGGATCAGGGGTATAAAGCGCAAGAACCATCTGCTGTTTTCAGAACTGAATGTCGGGGATTATATTGTGCATGAGGCTCATGGCATCGGCCGTTTTGTCAAGGTAGAGCCGTTGACGGTGCAGGGCAATACCCGGGATTATCTGCTCATCGAATACAAGGGTGGCGACCGGCTGTATATCCCGACCGATCAGCTTGATCGCATTCAAAAATATATTGGTGGCGGAGACGAGGAGACGCTGCCTTCGCTGAGCAAACTTGGTGGTGTGGATTGGGAAAACCGTGTGAGCAAGGCAAAATCAGCAGCTAAAAAACTGGCGGTTGATCTTGCCGCACTATATGCCGCGCGGGCAGGGGAGAAGGGACATGCTTTTGCGGCGGACACTGCGTGGCAAAAGCAATTTGAGGATCGCTTTCCCTATGAGGAAACACCCGATCAGATTCAGAGTATAGCGGATATTAAGGCGGATATGGAAAAAAGCCGGCCGATGGATCGGCTGCTCTGCGGGGACGTGGGCTATGGAAAGACGGAGGTTGCCATGCGGGCGGCGTTCAAAGCGGTGCAGGATAGCAAACAGGTGGCGATTCTAGTGCCGACCACGATCCTGGCTCAACAACACTACAATACCATTGTGTCACGATTCTCTGATTTCCCGATCAAGGCTGCGTGCCTATCGCGTTTTCAACAGGCAAAAGAGCGGATTCAGATCAAAAAGCGCACTGCTGATGGGGACATTGACATTCTGGTGGGAACGCATTCGCTGCTGGCAAAGGATCTGAAGTTTAAAGATCTGGGACTTCTCATCATTGACGAGGAGCATCGGTTTGGTGTCAATCATAAGGAGCAGATGAAGGAACTCAAAAAAACTGTGGATGTACTGACGCTGACGGCAACGCCCATCCCGCGCACGCTGAACATGTCGCTCTCCGGCATTCGGGATATCAGCGTCATTGAGACGCCGCCGGAGGAGCGTTATCCGGTGCAGACCTTTGTGCTGGAATATACGGATGCACTGCTGACCGACGCCATTTCCCGCGAGATGGCGCGAGGCGGACAGACCTATGTGGTTTCCAACCATGTGCAGACGATGGAAAGCATGGCGCGGCGGATTGAAAAGCTGGTGCCGGAGGTGCGGATTATCATGGCGCACGGGCAGATGGCGGAGACGCAGCTTGAAAATGCCATGCTGGAGTTTATGCAGAATCAGGCAGATGTGCTGCTGTGCTCAACCATCATTGAAAGTGGATTGGATATTGCCAACGTCAATACGTTGGTGGTCATCGATGCCGACCGGATGGGGCTTGCACAATTGTATCAGCTGCGTGGCCGTGTAGGGCGCAGTAACCGCCTTGGCTATGCATACTTCACGGTACAAGCGAACAGAACCATGAATGAAAAGGCGGCTAAGCGCCTCATGGCTATCCGGGAATTTACCCAATTTGGTGCAGGGTTTCAGTTGGCTATGCGTGACTTGGAAATTCGTGGCGCGGGCAGCCTGCTAGGCGCGGAGCAGCATGGCCATATCAGCGACGTGGGTTATGAATACTATACAAAGCTTGTTCGGCAGGCGGTGGATGAAGCCCAAGGTAAGGAATTGCCGCCCGCGGTGGACCCGACGGTGGATATTCCACTGGATGCGCATATTCCGCATACCTATATTCATTCCGAGATGCAGCGGCTGAAGGTGTACCGGAGAATTGCGGATATCGACGGGCGTGATGCATTGCTGGATGTGACGGAGGAATTGATTGACCGCTATGGAGAACCGCCGGAGGCTGTTGAAAATCTCATGCGCATTGCGCTGATCAAAGCCTATGCTGCGCGGGGCTTTATCCAAG
Source organism: Clostridia bacterium (assembly GCA_036651815.1). Lineage (GTDB taxonomy): Bacteria > Bacillota > Clostridia > Christensenellales > CAG-138 > JAVVXB01. The sequence goes on along the minus strand of JAVVXB010000009.1, from coordinate 45,381 downwards.
CCGTTACCGTGCGGGATGGTGAGGCTGTGCTGAGATTTGATGGGGAGGCTCGCATCGATGGCGGTAGGCTCATTGCAGCCATCAGCAGAATGCAGGGCGCACAGCTGATTGCCACGGAGCCGCCTGGCATTCGGGTTAAGCAGAAGAACGTGGATGCACAGACCCTTGCCACAGCGATGCCGGAGTTTTTGCATCAGGTGATGCGCTGTACGGTGCTGGATGCATAAGACGTATTTCAAAAGAGGAGTTTGCGGGTTCAATTAGTGTCTATTATTCAATAGACGCTACATAGTCACTTCGACAGTTCGTACACAAGCCGAGTTTTCAGAGGAGCATTACAAAAGTACGCTGCACGTCAGAGCATGGAACGAACCGGATGTTGCTATGATAACGCGAGAAAGAAGTCCTTCTTTGCGACGCTCAAGAAAGAGCTAAGGTCTCGCTGATGAAATCAAGCATTGTAATTCATGGAATCATAGAAAAAAGTGAGCGCAGGCGTTGTATCTGCTGATGGTTTCGGATATTGAGTATCGCACAAGGGAAAAACGATGAAGCGGGAACAATTTGTGGATGTCATGAATGGGATTATTCCATGGGATGATTGATTGCGCTAATTCGGCCCCTATTGCCTAAATGGCAAACGGGAACGTCCGCCAATGGGGATCAAAAAGATGTTGCGGATGGTTCTGCTGCAAGCCGTGATTCAATCTTTCGTTCGAAGGCTTTGAAGACGCGATCTACGATAGTTGTGCCATGCGCAAATTCATTGGCTTTCATTTTTGTGAAGAACAAGCACCGAATGCCACAGCCTGAGGCCGCTGCTTTTCCGGCCAAATTTGCAGCTGCTTGATGGATCAAAGCATAAGGATTGAAGAAATGAAGGTTTTTGCCATCAGCTTGTGACCGAATGGCGTTGGATGGATGCCATCAAGATAGAGCTGAGAAAGCGTGCTCTGGGCGGCAGCGAAAAACGGCTGTCTAAAATCAATCAAAGGAATGGAAAAAGCTTGCGCAAAAATAGGCAGCCAATTCAGATAGGTAGATAATTCTGCATCCGCTCCCCTCAGCCGCCAAAGCGATGCCCAATTTGGCGGTAGCAATTCCGTGCAGACGGGAATTGGCAGCCCAATGATTGGCTGGATGCCCAGCGCACTTGCTTGCTGCACCATGGCCATGACGTTTGACTGCATCACGCCGGCTGGACAACCGGCGATATGGTCATTGATACCGCCCATAATTAGCACGGTGTCAGAATGCGGTTGAGCAACGTCCTGCGCGAACCGTGCCAGCATGCCACTGGTCGTATCGCCGTTGATGCCTGCATTAATGATTTCGAAACCGGTTTGTTCGGCGGAAAGCGTCGTCCAAACTTGGTTGCGCAGGACACCGAAGCCATAGGTGAGGCTGTCACCGAGGCAGATGACTTTCATTGCTCATGGTCCTTTCCTGAAATGCGCTTTGTAAAACGTAGTGTTCACATGTGCATGTGTTTCGCAATTCTCTCGAAAAGCAGTTTCGGTATCTATTTTTGCTGCTGCATGTCGGTTCCATGAATTACCGCTAACAAATCGGTATCATTTTGGCCACTCCAGTGTTTCGACGCCATTAACGACTGTCAGCAAACCTATGAATTTATCGCTTGTACGGACAAAAAGCCACTCAAATTTCTAAATTCTTCCTTTGAAAATACGTCTAGCGTCTATTGTACAGGAATGGGTCTGACATTTCAATGTTCTGTGGCAATGAGGGATAGAACAATGCCCGGCAGCTTATTTGCTGCCGGGCATTGTTCTTGGGAATGGAGAACCTAATTAGGAGGTAGTTTGCCATCTCCAGAATCAATCTTCGGAAGTGGTGCGCTTCTTTCCGATTGACAGGAGAAGATTGAGCAAAATACCTGCAACCGCGGCACCCGCGACGCAGGGTACTTTCAGACCAAAGAACGGAATGCTACCGCCAAATGCGTATTGTCCACCGATGCCAATGATCATGATGACCGCGATGACTGCAATGTTCTTGGAATCAAACATGTCGGCTTTTCTTTCAATCATGATCGCGATGCCCTGAGCTGCGATTGCGCCAAACAGATAGATCTCGATACCGCCGATAACGGCTTGAGGAATGGCGTAAATCACGTTGACCAATGGCGTAACGCATGCCAATACCATGGCAACGATGGCTGCTGTCATCAATACCGGGACGGAAAATACGCGGGTGATGGCCATGGCGCTAATATTTTCACCATAGTTGGTGCCGGCGGGACCGCCGATGGCTGCGGAGATGATGTCGCCAATGCCGTCGCCGATGAGGTTCGAACCGAGACGATCGCCAATATCATAGGTTTTGCCGGTCTTCTTTTTCTTAGCCAGATTGTTGACGTAGATATCCAGCTGGAACACATGCGCCGTGGATTCAGGGATGGTGGCGATGGCAATGGGCATAATCGCCAGCACGGCGGCCCAACTGGGCATTGGCAGGGTAAAGTGCGGTAAGGAGAGGAACCCGGGGATCAGGGGTGTTCCGCTGTACGCTGCAGGAGGCAGGGCACGGAACATCGACTGGTCGGTGAAAAGTAGAATTCCACCTGCAACCAGACAACCTGCGATCGGTCCCAATAGAAGCGGAATCTGACCCCATACACCTTTGAGGTAGACGGAGAACAAGATGGTGGCCAGCAATGTGACTAAGGATACTACCCAGACGAAGTTCGTGGCAGTAATGCCCGTGCCGCCCGCAGCCGGTGCAGCGTCGGTCAGCGCATTGCCTGCAAGCGTCAGTCCGATGATGATGGCTACCGGTCCCGTGATTGTGGGAGGCAGCACTTTTTCAATGGCTTCCCGGCCAAATCGTCTAACAATCAGACCTGCGACAATGGAGACAAGACCGGATGCCATAATGCCGAACTGCACAACGGAAATTGTGGCGTCTGGCAGAACCTGCCCAAACTCAACGCCGCCGGATAACCCGATAATGGCGGACAGGTATGCAAAACTGGAACCGTAGTACAGAGGAATTTTTCTTCCGGTAACAAACAGGAATCCTAACGTGGCAAGACCGCTGGCAAAGATGGTCGTGGACAGATGGAACCCTGTGATCAGTGCAACTAGGATGGTTGCGGGGAACATGACGATAATCTGTTGCACAGCATACAGCAGGAGTTTCCAAAATGGCGGCCGTTCATCCGGTAGGTAACCTGTTGCCTTGTTGTCGTTTGACATGATTGATACCTCCTCCAAATATTTGTATGTTCAGATCTGCTGAGGGAAACAAAATAGAAAGACATCCCCCCCTACACAGTATGCAGGACAGGGGATGCAAATTGCTGTTAAAAAAGTGTCGTTTTGTATAAAGAATTTATAATGTCATTCCATTTGAGCAGGATTATTGCACTAAAACGCATTAAATCAGCGTATTTTTTCCGCTTCGATGTTGGCAACACATAAAATGACGCGACTATTTTAACGATTTTGCGCGGCCATTGACGAGAAAAGATGGGCATAAACCGCGCAGAAATTAAAAAAAATATTTTCTAGTCGCATTCTGCCATTCGATAGCCGACGCCAATTTCCGTAAAAATATATTTAGGCGCGGCGGGGTTTTGTTCAATTTTGCGGCGGATGTTGGCCATGTTGACGCGCAGAATTTGATTGTCGAAGGAGGAGTTAGGACCCCACACGTTTTTGAGAAGAAAGTCATAGGTCAGCACGCGGCCCGCGTATTGAGAGAGTAAGGCGGCAATCCGGTATTCAATCTGTGTAAGCCGAATTTCTTCACCCTTTAGAAATACGCGCCGTTTTGTGTAATCAATGAGTAAATCATCACAGCGAAAAATTCCATCCAGAGAAGCGGTGAGGATGGTTTCTTTTTGGTTTTTGTGCCGTAGTGCCGTGCGTACCCGCGCCAACAGTTCACCTGTGGAAAACGGCTTGGTGACATAATCGTCCGCACCGAGATCCAATGCAGATACCTTGTCTTTTTCATGCGAGCGGGCAGATACCACGATGATGGGGATCTGCGACCATTCCCGCATGGATTTAAGAATATTAAGTCCATCGGTGTCCGGCAGACCAAGATCCAAAATGACGAGATCCGGACAATACGAGGTGATCATCATCAACGACTCAGAACCCGTAACGGCTTTAATCACCTCATAATTGTTGGCGGTGAGAATAGCTGACATAAAACCGATGATGTTTGCTTCGTCCTCCACAACCAAAATGCGATCGCAGTTTGCCATATTTACGCCTCTTTCAAAGGTAATTTGAAACGGAAGATCGCCCCTCCGCTGGCTCGATTTTCTAATTGAAAAATACCGCCGTGCGCCTGGACGATCGTATTGCAGACGGATAACCCGATTCCCATGTTTTTCTTGCCGTCGCCTTGGCGCTCAGGGGCGAATAATATTCCTTTCGAACTAGCGCAAAGCTGATCCTTCGTCAATCCGCAGCCATTGTCGGTGACGGAAAAAACAGCATCTTCCCCTTGCGTGGTGACGGACAGCGCGATGCTCGTTGCTCCGTAGGCATGCAGCACAGCATTTTCAAGCAGATTAATCAAAACCTGTTCAATGAGAATTGCATCCATCGGGCAAATCAACAATGCGTCCGGCACAGAAACGGCAATGACGACTTCGGGAAAGCGTTTGTGAAATTTATGAACAGCTTCCGCAACGACTTCCTCGGTGGCTTCGGGCGTCTTGACAATTTCTACGGACTGATCCTGCTGAATGCGCGTGATGGTCAGTAGATTTTCGACCATGCGGATGAGCCACTGAGCGTCTTCATTTACATCGTGCAACAGTTGCATGCGTTGTTGCTTGGTTAGCACATCGTCGTTTTCCATGATGGCGGAGTTGGCACCGAGGATGGAGGTCAGTGGTGTACGCAGATCGTGGGAAACCGCGCGCAGCAGATTGGCGCGCATCTTTTCACACTCGGTTTCATAATGCAGGTATTCCTGCTGCTTGATTCTGGAAGTAAGCATGCTGGTGGTGATAGAAACACCCAACATGCAGATAATAGTGATGGGATATCCCGGTAAAGAAAAATTGAATGCCCAATAGGGATACGTGAAAAAATAGTTGACAGCCAAAACACTGACGAGAGAAGCGATTATGCCATAAGGATAGCCGTCTGTAAAACGGGAGGTCAGCAGAACCGCCAGAATAAATACCATGGAGACATAGGCATCGCCATGATGTACGTCATCAATCATGACGAGCAACACACACAGAACGATTGCTGCGGTAAGGATGCCGACAGTGATAAGCGTATCACGAAGCCATCTTTGGATGGGACTGCGTTGCATCTTTGAAATTGAATTGAGGTGCATGCTATATTTCCTTGCAATGATAAACTCTGTATGTATTATATCACAGTTTTCATCCACAAAGAAATCGGTATTTGCAGCAAAATATTTTTTGCGAATATATTTAAATGAATAAAGACAGCATAAAGATTTTTGCGTTGACATCAAGCGCATATTAAAGAAAAAGCATTTGCAATTGCTATCGGTGTAGTTTTATCGTATGATACACTTGGTATTTTAAGGATTGGAGAACTAACGTGGAAGTAATATTCGGAAATTTAGGGAATCTTCAATGGCAACAGGTTGTCATGTGGATCATCGGAGGGTTGCTGATCTTTCTTGCTATTAAGAAGGATATGGAACCTGCGCTGCTGCTGCCCATGGGGTTTGGTGCGATTCTGGTGAATCTGCCAATGTCCGGTGCAGTTACACAGGTGATTGAGGGTGTGCGAGAAATCGGCATTATTGATGTGCTGTTTGATTCAGGTATAGCCAACGAATTGTTTCCGCTGCTGCTGTTTATCGGCATCGGCGCAATGATTGACTTTGGCCCGTTGCTGAACAATCCAAAGCTCATGCTGTTTGGCGCAGCGGCACAGTTCGGCATTTTTTTCACGCTGAGCCTAGCCTCTTTGCTGGGCTTTCCAATCAAAGATGCGGCCTCAATTGCCATCATTGGCGCGGCGGATGGCCCAACCTCTATATTTGTGGCCAGCTACTTTAACTCGAACTATCTTGGGCCGATCATCGTTGCAGCCTATTCGTATATGGCGCTTGTGCCGATTGTGCAGCCACCCATTATCAGAATGATCACAACGAAGGATGAACGGCGAATTCGAATGGAATATTCAAAGACGAATGTCACCAAGCTCACGCGCATTTTGTTTCCCATCTTGGTGACCATTGTTGCGGGCATCGTCTCTCCGCGATCCGTTGCACTGATCGGATTCCTCATGTTTGGGAATCTTATTCGCGAATGCGGCGTATTGAATTCACTCTCTGATACTGCCCAAAAGGTGCTGGCCAATCTCATTACGCTGTTTCTTGGGATCACCGTGGCTGCGCGTATGCAGGCAGATGCATTTTTGAATCCTCGCACGATGCTGATTTTGGGGCTTGGACTGGTCGCCTTTGTTTTTGATACCATTGGTGGCGTTATGTTTGCAAAAATTATGAATCTGTTTTGCAAGCATAAGGTCAACCCCATGATTGGCGCGGCGGGGATTTCAGCGTTCCCAATGTCTGCGCGTGTGGTACATAAGATGGGACTTGCTGAGGACAACCAGAACTTTCTGCTGATGCATGCGGCCGGTGCAAACGTCTCCGGGCAGATTGCATCCGTCATTGCAGGCGGATTGATACTGAATTTGTTGGGATAGGGGAACGTCTATGAATATTGAACAGTTTTTATTTACACTACCGGTCATGGCAAAAGGAATGCTGGGCATTTTCCTGGTAACAGGCATCATCATGCTCTGCATTGGTTTGCTGAATTGGCTGACCGGGCTGAAACCAAAAAAGAATAAATAAATGCGCAAATGAACTGGATTGTCCCGGTCGGTACACCTGGAAGGAAGGGGGGAAAACATCCTCCCTTCCATTGGCGATGACGATTCGAGTGACAATTAAGACTTGAAAACCGATAGGCACGCGGTATTTTTATCGCTGAAAATGGGGGATATACAAATGATATTTTCTTATGAAAATACAGCGCTCTGGAATCCAATCATCTCCTATGGCATTCTTGCCGGAATGATGCTGATCTCCAATGTACTGCTTCGTAAAGTCGCATTTATCCGCAAGCTTTTGATTCCGACACCGGTGCTGGCAGGTTTTCTGCTGCTGTTATTACGCGAATTTAATGTAATCAACATCTCCTCCGAATTTTTGGAAACCGTGACCTATCATGCCATTGCCATTGGCTTTATTGCCATGTCCCTGCGGGTGCCAAACGATGATGGCGGTGAATTGAAAGGCGAGCTAATCGGGTTGAAAAGTGGCGCGGTTATCATTGGCTCCTATCTCATTCAGGGCATTGTGGGACTTGCAATCACGGTCACGCTGGGCTATACCATCATGCCGGGGTTGTTTAAAGCAGCCGGCATTCTGCTGCCGATGGGATATGGTCAGGGCCCCGGACAGGCCAATAATGTAGGTCTGATGTATGAACAGATGGGCTTTGCAAACGGGCAATCCTTCGGGCTTTCCATTGCTGCTGCCGGATATCTTTGTGCCTGCACGGTTGGGGTGATCTATTTATCAATTCTACGGAAAAAAGGCAAGATCGCGATACAGAACCCACCGAAGCTTTCCGGATCAACCTCCACAGATTGCTTTGAGGATAAAAATGAAATTCCGATTTCGGAGTCTGTTGATCGTTTTTCTGTGCAGCTGGCCTTGGTCTTGCTGATTTATTTGGCAACGTTCTTACTCACTAAGGGCATTACAACAGGGCTGAATGCAATTGCCCCAGGGATTGGTAAAACCGTGAACTCCATACTTTGGGGATTCAATTTTATTGTTGGCTCGGTACTCGCCATGGCTTGCCGCGCAGTATTTTGCTCCTTGCGCAAGGTGAAGATTATGACGCGGCAGTATCAGAACAGTTATTTGCTTAACCGAATTTCGGGCGCGGCGTTTGATTTTATGATTATCTGTGGCATTGCTTCCATCGATATTTCCGACATGCAGAATCTCTGGTTGCCATTCATCCTGATGGCGGTTTCTGGGTGCATTGTAACCCATATCTATCTAAAAACTGTATGTAAAAAGACATATCCCGGGTACTTCTATGAAGGGTATTTTTCGATGTTCGGCATGATGACGGGAACCATTAGCTCTGGCGTATTGCTTCTTCGCGAAATCGATCCGTATTACCGGACACCAGCAGCAAACAATCTTGTGACGGGCAGCAGCTTTGCCATCGTTCTTGGTGCACCGATGCTCGCATTTGTTTCACTGGCTCCCCAGTCTGAGACCATGCTGATGCTCACCTTCGGGCTGCTGATTGCTTACTTTGCAGCGCTAATGCTTCTCATCTACAAGATCAAACCAAGAGTCAGCAGAAAAAAGTAACGTTTCCGGGAGTAGCGGTCGTCTAATATATATCTGCTGCGACAGTCCAATTTTGCTGATATCATCTATGCACCATCAGGTTGAAAGCCAAACGGGCAGAAGACCTGATGGTTTGTAATTTCTGAGAGTTGAGATGAAGCGTTCAAACGCTGCGAATCTATTTTGCTCACTTCAGCAGGGGTGTGCTATACTGGAGCCATGGAAAAAATGATGGGTATCAAAGTGAAATCACCGCGTCTGGATCGAACCATGTTGCAATCCCCGCCGAATTTATCGGCCATATTGCTGCAATCTGCGCAAGAGGAACTCGATCTTGAGAAGCTGCTTTTTGAAGGGCTGTGCATGTCATCCGAAAGGTTGGATCGAGTGGAATTTCATGGCTGCTGCCTGATCGGCTGCAAACTGTTGGACTGCTCGCTGGAACGGACATCCTTTGATGATTGCGTTTTTGAACAATGCGATCTGTCCAATTGCCAGATGAACAAAGCCTCCCTGCAGCGTGTCACAATGAACAACTGCAAGATGCTTGGCACTAACCTGAATGAGGCATATTGCCTGGATGTGACCTTTCAGGACTGCCTCTTGCGTTATGCGAATTTGAATGGATCGAAGATGAAATATACTTCATTTCTGAATTGCAATCTAAATTCGGCCAGTTTGGCAGGTTGTCAATTGAAGCAGGTGGCTTTTTCTGCATGTGATCTTGGGAAATGCGAATTGTTTCAGACGGAACTGAAAGGTATCGACCTATCTACCTCGGATTTGCGGGGAATTAGCATCATGGGTCAGGAGCTGCGCGGTGCCATGGTGAATTTGGAACAAGCTGCCCAGCTGGGACAACTGCTTGCTGGTGTGAATATCCAAATTTAAAGAGCATCGGGTTGGCGTGTTTTCAGTTTTCACGCGTTCGTCATGGGCGCGTTGTTATTTTTCCATCAGATTCCTGTTGGCAGTGCGGCGTCGTGAGAATGTGCTGCTGAATGGTATCAGGTAAGCAAATCAGGTGCAGCGAGCGAGCGTTCTTACCAATGCCAATATTGAAAGCAGCTGCGTTACAAACGATCTGAAACAGAGGATGTTTCTCAATTCCAAGCTAAGCACCTCGGATATCTGTATTTCCATTAAAAAGTTAAAACTTCGGATTTATCATTAGTAAGACAGAGAATTTTTTATTGAAACAAGGGAAAAAATCCACCGTAAGCCAAAAAATGATAAATGCCATCAATAAAACCAAGGAGCATCAATTGTAGAACAGCGATAATCGCGCTGACAGCGTGGCCAAACCCAATCGATAAAAACACGGGGCTGTCCATTCCGGAACAGTCCCGTGTTTTTCATAACGCGGTTAGGGATTATCGTGAATTCAATTGCTTAAAATAGCGACCAGGTGAGGAACAGGGTGGACATCAACGAGGCAACCAGAGATACAACCGTAATCTGCGTATTGATGGAGGGGCCTGCGGTGTCCTTGAATGGATCGCCAACGGTATCGCCAACGATCGCAGCCTTGTGCGCGTCGGAGCCTTTGCCGCCTTCATGCCCGGATTCCACATACTTCTTGGAATTATCCCAAAGCCCACCAGCATTGCTCATAAACAGTGCCAACAGAATTCCGCTGATGATGTTACCCGTTAAGAAGCCACCGATGGCCTGCACGCCGCCGACAAATCCAACCACGAGCGTGGCGATGATGGCCGTCAATCCAGCGGGGATCAACTCTTTAATTGCGCCGGTGGTAGCAATTTCAATGCAACGGTCATATTCCGGTTCAACGCCTTCTTTGCCTTCCTTCAATCCGATGATTTCGCGGAACTGACGGTGAATTTCAGCAACCATACGTTGTGCGTTGCGATCGACGCCCAATATCAACATTGCAGAAAACACCGCGGGGATGGCTGCACCAACGAGCAGACCAAAGAACACCAATGGGTTCATAATGTCAAAGCCCGTCAGTCCAACAACGCCCAGCTCAGCGGCGGCGACGTTGACTTCGCTCATAAACGCGCCCAACAGCGCGATGACGGTCAAACCTGCTGCGGAAATGGCAAAGCCCTTGGTAACGGCCTTGACCGTATTGCCAGCCGAGTCTAGCTCGTCAGTAATGTTAAGCACATCTTCGCCAAGATTACCCATCTCAGCCAAACCACGCGCGTTGTCCACAATGGGTCCGTAAGCATCGTTGGAGACGATCATGCCCACGATGGAAAGCATGCCGACTGCCGCCATGGAGATGCCAAACAATGCAAATTCCAGGGGGTGGGCGGGATCAATGGGCTCACAGAGCTTGTATGCTGCTAGCGCAGAAAGGCCAATGCCGATCATGGCAGGCAGCACACTTAGAAATCCATAGGAGATACCAGAGAGAATGGTGAATGCGGGGCCGGACTTACTGGCCTTTGCCACATGGTGGACTGGCTTGCGGTGATCGTCGGTAAAATAGTCCGTCGTGATGCCAATGATGACGCCTACAACAAGACCAAAGATGCAGGCCATCCAAATGCGCCAGGAAAACCCAAATACGGCGGTAGCTGCTGCGGTAAGCAGAATATAGACGCCGGTCGTTACATAGGTGCTGGAGTTGAGCGCATTTGTTGGATTACCATTTTTTCCAATCCGTGCCGTCATGACTCCAATGATAGAGGCCAAAAGTCCCAGTGCGGCAAAACAAAACACCATGGCGACATTGCGGGAAACGCCAAGTGTTTTATCCAGAGCAACCGCCATAATCAACGCCGCTGCCATGGAGGCAACGTTGGAGTCGAACAAGTCCGCGCCCATGCCGGCCACGTCACCTACGTTATCGCCGACGTTATCTGCAATGACTGCGGGGTTGCGCGGATCGTCTTCGGGAATACCCAGTTCAACCTTACCTACAAGATCCGCACTGATGTCAGCGGTCTTGGTAAAGATGCCGCCGCCTGCCTTGGCAAACAATGCCAGCGAGCTTGCGCCGAAGCTGAAACCAAGCACCGTTGTTGCATCGCCGGTGAGCATAAAGACCAGCGTTACGCCCAAAAGACTTGCGCCCACAACGGCCATGCCCATGACGGCGCCACCACGGAAGCCCGCCATAAAGGACGGCTTGATGCCTTTTTTCGCCGCTTCAGCGGCTTTTACGTTCGCAATTGTGGATACTTCGATGCCGATTTTACCCGCGATGGCGGAGAAGATATTGCCCATGAAATAGGCAATAGCCATGATGGCATTTTGGAGAATATCACCTTTCCAGATGGGCGACGGCAGAAACAGGAAGATAAGAATTCCAGCAACTCCCGCAAACTTTGCGAGTACAATGTATTCCTTGCGTAAGAAGGTGCGCGCACCGCGTTTGATAAGATCCCCAGCCTTAGCGATCTTCACATTTTCGGATGGCAACCGCTTGACCCATAAAAACAACCATGCCGCAAATGCAAAGGCAATGGCCGAAATGGAGATTGCCGCAACTTGAAAAACTCTGTCCATGATACGACCCCTTTCATAAAACCAATTGTCACCAATATATCACATTTACTTTTAGTTGGCAACCTCTACGAAATGAGGATTCAGGGCAAATTCATAAAAAACTTATGCATCACTACTGGCGAATCAATGTGATGACTTTAAATGGTTTTGCTCATGCCATATGGTTGTACATCACTCACAATGGCTTCTACGCATCGGAACTATGTAAATCGGTTTTCTAAATATGGACGATTGAATGTTCTAAAAACACAATCTAGCAAAAAAAATGCACAACCCCACCAGTTTTCCAAGGATGCTTTTTGTGGCACCATTGCGAAGCAACCGTCCTTTTTCTAATGCACATATTCGCCACCTGTCGGCCTCCACTCGGTCTAAATCCACATTCTATAATCCTGCTTCGGCAAGAAAGGCTTTGTCTGAGAGGATACTTTTTGTGGGACCATCGCGAAGCAACCGTCCTTTTTGCAATACCAATACTCGTGAGCAGGTTGCCTCCACCAGATCTAAATCGTGGGTTACAATCAGCTTGCCGGCGTTGATGGAGGGAAGCAGCTGAATCAAGTTGCGCTTGGATTTGGCGTCCAGAAATGCCGTGGGTTCGTCAAAAAACAAAATACCAGGCTTCATGGCTACAACGGTGGCAATCGCCGCGCTGCGTTTTTCTCCGCCGGAGAGACGGTAGGGCGGCCGGTCAGCCAAGTGTTCAATGCCAAGATGATGCAGTGTATGCATCACGCGTGCACGCACGGTGACTTCATCCAACCCCTCGTTTCGCAGGCCAAAGGCAACGTCGTCATAGATTGTGGGCATAAATAGTTGGTCGTCAGGGTTTTGAAATACCATGCCAACAGATTCGCGTATTTTTTTCAGTGTGTCCTTCTGCAATCGGATGCTGTCATAGGCAATTTGCCCGCTTGTTGGCATCAATAGCCCGCAGAGCAACGAGAGCAGCGTGCTCTTGCCAGCCCCGTTTTCACCGATCAGCCCAACGGATTCGCTGCCGAGAATGGTGAACGTAATTTGATTGAGTGCGGATACCCCGTCCGGATATTGATAGGAAACGCCTCGAACCGTCAGCATGGATTAGATCCCTCCAAATAGTGCGGCAAACAGCCGCGTAAACCCGAAAAATCGAAAGAACGCCAGTATAACGGCCATCAGCAGCGGATAGATAATATCCGGCGCATGCACCGGCACCGTCTGCGCGACCAGATAGTTTCCGGTAAAGCCTCTGCATTGCATGGCGCTGTAGATCCGGCCTGCTTTATCAAAGCTTCGTAGCAGCAACTGACCGGCAAAGGAACCCATGTCCCGCATGTCGATGCCTTTCTGCCGTCCGCTGCGTAAGTGATAGGCACGCATCATGTTGCCGGCTTCATCCATCAGCAGGGAAAGATAACGGAAGCATAGCATGCAGGTAGTAATTAATATCTTAGGCATGCCCATGCGCTGCATGCCTGCCAGTAAGCTCACGCTGGGTGTGGTGGCGGATAGCAGCACCACCGCCGAGACGGAAAGCAGCGTCTTCTCCACTAACACCAAGCAGGAAACAACCCCTCTGGACACGGCAATGCGCCCGAGATACAGATGGGGCGCGGAATCAAAGAGAATGTTGGATATCCCTGCAAACAGCACAAACGGCAAAGCTGGAAACGTCCGGCGGAAGACCTGTCGTACAGGTACTTCGGCGAGCGCAGCGAATAAAAGTGGATAAAGAAAATAAGGACAAAGCTCCGCAATGTCTAACCGAGGGGATGACACCACCGCGGCGACAAAGAGGAGCGTGACCAGTGCTTTGCTGATTGGATGCAGACGGTGGATGGAGGTATCCATCCCGGAGAGTTCGTCCAGTGCATGAAATCCATCCACAGCCCGCGAAAGTTTACCGGTTGACAAAAGCGTTTATGCCGCCTTTCGTTTTTTCTTGCAGCGGGAAATGAGGAACGCCGCACCGCCCGAGACAACCACAAGAATTGCTCCGCCAACAATCCCCGCAAGGGAGGTGCCAGCGGGACTGTCGCTGTCCTTAATGGAATAATCCGGCATGAACGCAGTAGACTCCTGCGCTGCTGCGGCTGCGTCATATATATTGCCTGTTGCACCAAGCTCTTCCTGACCGGAGACGCCAAGCATTGCCCACTCCAACCCGTCCGGATTGGCAGATGCCGCGAGGGAAAGTCCGCCGCCGATCACAACTGCAACAACAGCAAGAATAATAATTATTTTTTTAAATGACATGCGCGGCTGATTGTTTTCCGTGGGAGAAGCGCAGACGATCAACTCAGGGCGTGCTTGATAGACAAACACAAGAACCGCCGCTGTGACTAAGCCTTCGACCAGTCCAATGGCAAGATGGATGGGCTGCATGAGCGCGACAAATGCGCCAAAGGGCAGTTCCGTAATGCCGGAGAGCAGTGTTTCCAGCACCACGGAGAACGCGCCAAGCTGCAAGCCAACGACCACAGAGAGCACACTCGCAAGGGTAATCCGGCCGGGGGTACACTTCTTTTTCAGGATGGGACGAAAGATCAGCGGGTAGGTTAAAAAACAGGTATAAAAACCCATATTCCAGATGTTACAGCCCAGTGCAAGAATACCGCCATCAGCAAAGAACAAAGACTGAATGAGCAGAACGGCCGTCATACAAATAAAGCTGGGATAGCCGCCAAGGAGCGCCGCCAGCAGTATACCGCCGCCGATGTGGCCGCTCGAACCCGTGCCGGGAATTGTAAAATTGATCATTTGTGCGGCAAAAATAAATGCGCTCATTACACCCATGAGTGGAACCTTTTTGTCGTCGATGAGGTCGTCTTTTTTGCTGCGTACAATCGAGTAGGCAAGCGCTGCGCCCGAAAGCGCGATCATAACGCCGCCAACCGCTGGTGAAACCAGTGCATCTGCCATATGCATGTGTCGAGATCCTCCGATTCTAGAAGTACCCTGATTGTAGCATGCAAAAAAACAACCACGCAAGCCGGGGTGGGGGATACGTTTTCCCTTTGTGTGCACGTTTCGATTAAAACCTGGCAGAATGCGGAGCGGTTGGCCACTTGCAATGGTCATAGAGCGGACCACCGTATTGGTGTGGCGCGAAGCAAAACAGACAGCAATCAATTTAGGGCTGTTTTGGAGCAAAGCGACTGCATTGCTGCGGTGTGTTTCCAAATTTCCAGAAAGGAAATGTTGGTACCTTTTTGTGGTCTCTGCGCGCATAATCCAAGATATACTGCCAGTGAACTGGTGAATGCTCCGCTTGCACGAATGAAAAAAATCTACTTAAAACCACAAATTCTTCTTTTGGAAACACACCCTAGGAACAGCCCTGTGTTGTTTTTTGATGGATGAATCGGTTCCTATAACGACCGCATGAGTCGCAGATAGAACTGTACCGTCTTGACGATCTTTTTGATGGGTATGCGCTCGTTATTGCCATGGATATAACTGCGCTCTTCCGTACTCAGAGCCATGGCGGAAAACCGGTATACATGGTCGCTGATGGCGCAATAATGCCTGGAGTCCGAGCACGCAATCATGAGATACGGTGAAATCAGTGCTTCCGGCCAGGTGTTCTGTACGGCCGCAGTTAGTTTATCCCAAGCTTCACCGGTGGTCTCTGAGAACGGGCTGGGTGCCATGCTGTACGCATCTTTGAAACGGATCTGTTCGCAGTCCGCAAGCTTTTTAAGATGGGCCAATGCAGATTGAGGTGTTTCGCCGCCGATGATGCGCAAGTTTGCACCGACGCTTGCTTTTGGCGGTAGCACGTTGATTGCCTCGCTGCCCTCCATTTGTGTAAACGCACAGGTGGTGCGCATCATGCCATTGAGTTCACCGCCGGATTTTTTGCAGATGCTGTCCAGTAAGGGCATAAAGCACCAGAGATTACTGAAAATTAAGCGATAAGCAAAGCTGCTGTGCCGGCCCAGTGTATCAAACATCTCAGCAACGGGCTTGGTCAGCTTCCGCGAAAATGGATGGCCTTCAATTTCAGTAATGGCTCTGGACAACAACCCAATGCTGGTATGAGCCGGTGGCGCACTTGCGTGACCGCCCGCACCCTCGATGGTCATTGTGGCATTCATCATGCCCTTTTCTCCGATGCCAATCAGCGCACAGGGCTGCTTTACGCCGGGGAATATATTTTCAACAACCGCGCCGCCTTCATCGACAACGATGGCGGGTTTGATGCCGCGCGCCCGCAGCGTTTCAACAATGGTGGGCTGCGTTGCGCCCGCAACCTCCTCGTCTCCGGCAAAAGCGAAATATAGATCCTGTTTTGGTTCAAAGCCCTTCGATAGCAGGATCTCCGCTGCTTCCATCACGCCGTTAAGCGTACCCTTGGTATCCAGTGTGCCGCGTCCCCAGAGAACGTCATCCTCCATGATCCCGTCAAATGCGGGCTTTGCCCATTGTTCTTCGTTGGCGGGTACTACATCGTAATGTGCCATAAAGACGCTTGGTAAATCCGACTTCTTGCCTTTCAGCGTATAGAGTAGGCCGGATTGACCAATGCGCTCGAACTTGCACGCCGCATATACACGCGGAAACCGTTCCACCAGCAGTGCACGGAAGCGGTCGAACTCGCTTTCGTCGATTAAAGCCTCGTCAAAGTACGAAATTGTTTTGCACTGGATCATTTTTTGCAGCGATTCGATGGCGCGGTTTTCATCCACTTCCGCCTCGTCCACAGCCGGTGCGGCTTGAACCTTGGGTCGGAATGAAATGGCGCGCACTAGAATGACGATTAGCCACAATGCGAGCAGTCCTGCTGGGATAATCCACAGCAGATTCCATGATGAGAACATATCTGTTTTCCTCCATCCATATCATTTTCTTCATCTGTAGACCGATCTCGTTTACATAAGATAGGCCTGAATTTGCGGCAATGATTGAAACGCTGTTCTTACCGCAGAACGTATTATAATAGCCCCTTGCGGTAGAGAATCCGTGCAACGCCAATGGCGATGAGTGCGCCGACCGGCACCAGGATACCGACCAATCCCGTGAGGGAAGGAACGCAGATGAACAATACCACCATAAATATCAGCGGCGCAAGAGCAATTTTCCAGTTTTTTGATACATAGACCACCGCCAGACCGCCAAACAGCGCCGGCAAGATATTGTCAAAAGCAGGTTGCATCAGTGTGCTTTCAAGAAACGGCCGGATTTGCGCCAGCAGCAGCACGCCCAGCGCGATGATCACCGTGGTAACAATGGCACTTGTGGCAATGGAGATGGTGGAAATGACCTCGCCTTCGTCCGTACCCTGGCGAACGGAAGCACGTTCCATAGCATTGAGGGCACAGGGAACCTTAAGGTTCGACAGGTTCCCGGTTACAAAGCCAAGATAGGAGCCGCCCGTGCCCAACATGGGGACATAGGTGATGACCTCAATGGTCCCGACTGTCCAGAAGATGGGTGCAACACTGATAAAACCCTTGAGTACACCGGAGATCGGCGGCCATGCATTATAGTAAACGCAGATGGCGGCAGGCACGGCCAGCAGCATGAGTAGCGCACAGAACGACCAAATACGGCCGGTGAAGTGCATTGAATCGCGATAGGTTCTTTCCATTTGACTTTTCATTTCTTTCACTCCCTTACGCGATGGATGTGATTAAGCTGGTAATCGGGATGCTCAGCGCCATACCGCCGAGCATGCTGATGGGCAGGGCATAATCCTCAATCCATCGTGCGTTGGTCAGTTTACGGATCAGCCCACACAGGAGCATCAATATTGCCGCTGCTAGCATGACGAAAACCGGAATCCAACCGACAAGTCCCAGATTGACGGTGGCAAACACTACGCCAAGGAAGGCACTAATCATACCAAGAAACAGACCGGACATGAAAATGTCGCCCCATTTCTGATCCTTGCTCTTGAGTTTGATCATACCGTTTTCCAGCTTTTTGCCGATGAACGGGACAAGCACCAGACCGGGAATGATGCCGAGCGTCATGACCCAAGCAATGGCAGAATAGACCTTTGGATCGGTAATCTTTTGTGAGAGTGTGTGCCCAAGCGCTGCAGCGGCGCTGGCTGCAGCGGTGGTTTCATACGTCAGCGCACCAATGACCGACAACCGGAGCCAGGGCAGCGGAAAACCCAGCGACTTGCTCAGCGCAATGACGCCAAGCAGAATGGCGAAGGCAGGCGCAATAGTGAAAATTGCGCTGGTTGCTACGGTTTTTTTCAATATCGCCGTGTCCATGCCGATCTGCTTGCCTCGTTTCCATGCTTTGATCAGAAACACCAGCGATTCCAGAATGACAAACACGATAACTACTGCGACGATGACATACAGGAAAACATCGTTGACATCAAAATTGTGCATTCAAATAATCCCCCCAATTTTTTACTCAAGGTCGTGTTTTTAAAAGAAGAATTTGCATTTTCCAGTGAATCTTTTTGTCAGTTTAAGCGGTGAATTCGAAGACGAATTGGCGGAAAATTCAGGAGTATGGACACAGAGTTGACAAAAATGCTACTGAACACGCTTTTTGGAAATTTTAAAACACACCCTAACCGATATAGTATATTTTTTGATTATACCATACCTGTCTGCGACCGCAACATAAACGGATGGATTCAGGCATATCTTTTGTGTATGAAACGATTGTGGATCTGTTTTTGTGCCTGTGCGCTGCTGCTGTCTCTCGTCGGTTGTACGAGAGCGATGCCTGTGATCAAGACGGTGGAGGGCGAGAGCTGTGCTGTTCCGATCCTGATGTATCACAGCGTTCTGAAGGATCCTGCACGCACCTGCAAGTTTATTGTAACGCCGGATCGGCTGCGGCAGGACATTGCTTATCTGCTTGACAACGGCTATGAAACCGTGGTCATGCAGGATCTCACTGATTACGTGGAAGGCATCGGGACATTGCCTGACAAACCCGTCGTATTGACCTTTGATGACGGATATCTCAACAACCTGACGTATGTGTTGCCAATCCTAGAGGAGTACGATTGCCGGGCGGTTCTTTCCGTCGTGGGCGCCTATACCCAACGCTTTTCGGAAACCCCTGATCCAAATCCAAGCTATGCCCATGTAACCTGGTTGGATATTCGAGCGCTGATGCTGAACGAACGCTTTGAAATTCAAAACCATTCCTGGGATATGCACGGGCAAAAAGGTCGCATGGGCAGCGCACGCAAAAAGGGCGAAAGCGATGCCGAATATACAAAGGTTTTCACGGCCGATGTACAGCGCCTCCAGACGGAACTGACCAATCGCTGCGGCATCACGCCGAAGTTCTTTACCTATCCATTTGGTATCATCGATCGACTGAGCCGGTCCCTACTTAAGGAGATGGGCTTTGTCGGCACACTTACCTGTTATGAATCCATCAGTTGCGTAAAGGTGGGTGATTTTGCTAGTCTTTGGGGACTGGGCCGATTCAATCGACCCGGTGACCTGAGTACCGAAGCATTCATGAAGAAGGTCTTTGGCAGCAGTGATTCTTGAAAGTTACGAAGCGACTGTTCATTAAGGGATACATGCAAAACCTCCCGCCGCATTTGCACACAAAAGAGGATTTGCGCACAGCATGTGGCGGGAGAATATGGGATGAACAGCGTCAATGCAGGGACAGTACGATCTGTTCCATTTTTTCACGTTGAGCAACCATCTCTGCGACCAACTTGAACTGGGTACGACAACGGTCGAGGTTATGACCCTCACGGTGAATTTTAAAGTAAACATCGCCGTTTATATGGTCAGCTAGAAAGCGAATTCCGCATTCAAGCGTCATGAGAATCGCACCCATGGGTAGGGAAAGAACCTCTGCGTCCGTTAGCGCGCTGCCTGCATGCGCCAGATATCCACGCGCGAAGGCTTCATACAATTCCATTGAAAAATGACATTTGCGCAAGTCCTGTTCATCTTCGGCGGCGGTATTGGTACCAAAGCGAATGGAATCGCCGAAATCATAAGCAATCAAGCCTGGCATGACGGTATCGAGATCGATCACGCATACACTTTCTCCGGTTTGCTCATCAAGCAAAACATTGTTGAGCTTGGTGTCATTGTGTGTTACGCGCAGCGGCAATGACCCATCTTCCAGCTGGCTACGCAGTGCTGAGATCAAATCCCGATGTCCCTTAACAAATGCGATTTCAGACGACACTTCCTTCACTCGTCCCATGGGATCTCGTGCAATGGCATCCTCTAACTGCGCAAGACGGACGGGAGTATTGTGAAAGTTAACGATGGTTTCGTGCAGGGTTTTTGCCGGATAGCTGCCAAGCAGACGAAAAAAATCGCCAAAGCCGCAACCGGAGTTTTCAAACCATTCAGGAGAGTCTGGCTTTTCGTGAGAAACCGTGTGTTCGACAAAATCATATAGCCGCCAGACGTTACCATCCGTATCCGTTAGATAGGGCGCGCCGCTTTTTGCCGGAACAAGCGTCAGCACCTGCATGCGGGTTAAATCGTCGTGTAATTTTTTCTGTTCTGCTAAGTAATGCGTGACGCCAATGATGTTTTCCATTACTTCCTTAGGATGCAGAAACACGCTGCCGTTGAGCCGCTGTAGAATATAGCGTTGCTGTCCGGTTGGCGCATGGGTGACCAGCAGGAAGGTGTCGTTGATATGACCATTGCCATAGGGGGCGATGGTCATGCGTGCTCCGGCGGTTGCAAAAAGATCCGCCATAATTTCCGCAAGTGCTTGAATATCCATTGAGAATGACCTCTGTCTTCTATAATGATCGGGAGTTTGGTGTAAAAGTAACCTGGTCTGCGTGGCCAACGATGGGGAAATGGTAGGAAGCGAAATAGGTTAGCGCAGACGCGACATTTTTTGATTGAGGACATGAGAGTAGCGGCTCACAAATCCATGCCGTGCCGGATAGAAACGTTATTCGGTGGCTTTCTTACCGTTTCTGCGCGCATAGTCGTAGTTTTACCGTCGAAAACCTACACATTTTCCGCTTGACCTGACAAGATTTCCAATCAAAACCAAAAAGTCTATTAAAGGCTATTATTGAAGCATGCTCTAAATGTATGGATACATGTAATCGGCCGCAAAACGGCATTCGCTAATTGGTTCTGAAATCAATACGATAGGGAGGTGTTTCATTCTGTGCAAGAAGCAGCGCATCTTCTTCGGAAATCGGGTGTGCATGAACGAGCTGCTTTGCGCGTAGTCCATACCACAACTCGGTCAGCGAAACTTCGCCTTCTCGAATGCCGGCATAATCTCCGGATAAAAACGCCGAAAGGAAGTCTAACCTGTTTAAAGCAAGCGCTGCTTTTGCAGCTTGTAACCGTACGTGCTCATCTTGCTTGGCGGGTTCAGGCGCGGATTCAAATACAAACCATGCCTGCTCGTAACGCTGAAGTGCGTTGAGCAACACCAGATACTCTGCAAAATATGCAGGATGCTGCGCGCCTGCGGCAATGGCACGTTCCATGGCACGATAGGCATGGGGGGCTTCTCCACGCGCTAACTCGTGCATGGCAAGCGTCCGCCAGCACACTGGCAGGTTCATTTCCACAGCCGCTTGTTGGAACAGCAGCGCCGCGCGCTGGAAGCATCCGCTTTCATGCAGAGCCAATGCGAGAAAGAACGAAGCTTGCGGTTGACCGCCCTGCGCATAGGCCCGTTCGAACCGTGGCAACCAAGCTTCATCAGTTACATAGACGGGAAAACCGTCCCGCGTCAGCTCTGGAAGCGTGCCGGTGACAGCGAACGTTGCCCAATCTTCCTCTGCGGGGGTATATGCGTGGGAAAAGAGTAGTCCATGTGGAATAAAATGATCATCACGTAGCTCTTCGATCGCCGCACAACAACTGCCGGAAAACAGAACTTCTTCAGGCGGCCGGGTTTCCAGCGCGGTGAACGATTCGTCTAGCACGGAAAGCTTCGCATAGGGCAGTCGATGCTCCAATTCTGCATACATCTGCTTGCATGCGGATGTAAATGCAGTATTGAGCAACGATGCGGCACTCAAACCGGTTGTGCCACCGAAGGCCTGTGTAAAACGGACGGTTTCACCGCCGGGCAGATCGCTGCCATGCAACTGCGTTCGGCTGACGCCCGACTGAATTTCAAGATACAGCGGCGCATCGTCCGTGGATAATTGATGCTGCCAGTGGTGGCCGCCCGGCTGATTGCTCCAGGTAAACATCTTACGGTAGGCCATACCCAGTGTGGAACGTTCATAAAAGGCAGTTCCGTCGTTATAGGCCACTGCTTCCCAAACACATTCCGGTACGGAAGGGTTCTGAAAAAAATACTCTGCAGAAAACGGAAACTGCTCCGGAAAACTTGCATCATGCCCAGGTAGCATGTGCAGGTAAGGTAGCGTATCGTGTTGCAATGCATGTGTGCCGCTAATCGGCATGGTCGCAATCACCTGATCGGTGCCGGAGAGTACACGTACATTGCGCTCCAATGGCACGGCGATATTCGTCCACCAATAGAAGGAACGGGGGGTGTCATGAGGGTTGGTCAGCTTTGCATGAACATAAAGATGGTTGTCATGCTCAGGAAGATAAAAGTCCAACTGCATAAACAGACCCTTAATGCGTTCATATTCATACATACGCAAGAACGCATGCCCATCGCAATCCGTCATGCGGGCAAAATACACGGGTGCTACCGTCAGTGAACTGTGCCCATATTGACCCAAATTCCATTCGATCCCACCCGAGAACCAGGCGTCCCGTACCGCGAGATTTGCTGTCTGCATAACAGGATTGGAAAACAGCAGCTCTCGACTTTCCATTTTGTGATAGAGCGAATATAGTCGACCGCCATAGCGGGGCAGGAAGGTTGCCCGTAAACAGTCGTTCTCCAACACCACCGTGTCCAGCTTGGTTTGTGAACGGCTACGATCATAGCCATCCTGCACGCAGTAGGGTAGCACACGTACGCCGGTGCTGTAATTAAACCCTCCGCGTTCCTCAGAAAGCAGCCCACTGTCGATAAAATTCGTGTCGAAGGCACAGTCACGCAACCGAGGAAGTGGGTTTTCCTGCGGGTACGCGCACGCAGAAAGTGTGATGGTTCCCTTGCGGATGTTTGCCATAGATTACGCTCTCAGCCCTTGATTCCACCACCGGTTACACCGGCAATGACGCGATCCGACAGGAACAGATACAGAATGAACGTGGGCAGAAATACGATGATGACTGCCGCAAACATGCCGGCCCAATCACCCGTATACTTCATGGAGTTGATCATGCTGTACAGACCGACTGCCACAGGACGTACCTTGTCGCCGGAGGCAAAGATCAGGGACATGAAGTATTCGTTCCATACATTGATGAAGTTAAAAATACTCACGGTGATGATGCCGGGCTGTGCCAGAGGCAACATAATTTTCCAGAAGGTCTTCTTGGGTGGACAGCCGTCAATGGCCGCCGCTTCCTCATAAGAACGGGATAAGCTCTGGAAAAATGAGAGCAAGAAGATCACGGTATAAGGAATATTAATGCCCACATACAGAAAGATCATCAGCAACCGAACAGTGGCGGTTTGCTTAAGCAGATTCATCCAGGTTACGACGCCAAACAGCGGTAGAATGATCATGACGATCGGCACACCCATGGCGGCGACGAAGCCATTTTGAATCGTATGATTCATAAAGAACTTGAAGCGTGAGAGCACATATGCCGCAGGTGCCGCAATGAGCACGAGCAGCACTGAAGAAATGCTTGCATACACAAGAGAGTTGGTAAAAAACGTGGAAACATTCTGAGATTTCCAAGCTTTAGAAAAATTTTCAAAATGAAGGCCGGTGGGAAATTTCAGCGCGTCTCCGGCAAAAATATCTTTGGTGGTAGCAAAACTTGCCGCAAATACCCAGCCAATGAGAATAATGGTGAAAACAATCCATATTGTCAGAATAAGATAGCCAGGCAGCAACTTCGCTTCTTTTTTCCAATTGAAATTGTGTGAAAGTTTCATGGCAGTGCCTCCCTTATAATTCGACTTCATCATCTTTGAGCATTTTACTCGTGATGATGAATACGGCAACCACCAGAATGCCCAGCAGTACACCAACCGCCGCGCCAATTCCGCCGTTGCGTTCGGTCACCGTGTTGCCCGTGCCAAAGGTTTGTATATACATATACACCATTGGTGTAATGGTTTGGGTATTGGCAACGACCGTGGAAAACAACTGCGACCAAACGAAAAAACCGACGGACGTGATGCTCCACATGGTGATGTTGGTTTTCAGTACGCCCCGTAACAACGGCCAAGTGATATGCGCAAAGCGCTTCCATTGGCCTGCGCCGTCGATGGTGGCCGCTTCAAAATAATCCTGTGGGATTTTCTCAATACCGCTGCTGAAAATCAACATGTGATACCCCACCATACCGAAGCAATAGGCAATCAGCATGGAAAAGAACAGATGATCGGTATCGGTCCATGCAATGGCGGCGAGAGAATCGAGCCCGAGCTTGGAAAATACCGTGGTCAGAAGACCAAAGCGGTTATTATAGACAAATTGAAGCCACATGGTCGCCAAAGCTACGGCGCTCACGATATTGGGCATGTAGATTATGGCTCGGAAGAATTTTTTGCCGCGAATACCGCTGTTTAAGATGACCGCGAACAGCAGCGCCAGCGACATGACAATGATCCCTCCGATGGCCCAGATACGGAACAGATTCCATAACGAGGTTCTAAACAACGCCGTATTGATGAGCTTAATAAAGTTATCGAACCCGACGAATTTCCAAGTGGATAATGCACCTGTTACATTGTCCATGGCAAAAAAACTCATGGCAATCGTGCGCAGAATTGGATAGACAAAGATGATGGCAAAGATGATGAGCGCGGGCGTAACAAACGACACGATCATCGATTTACTCTGTTTCAAACGATCAGCTCCCCTGCTAATTTGTGTGCGATGGTTGTTGGATAGGCTCGGTTCAATATAGAAATGCGGCGGCGACGCGAAACCGCCACCGCCGCAAGATCGGGCATTGATCATTGATTGAGGTTACTTGGAGGCAGCCTCCATGGCGTCCACAAATCCCTGTGCAGTCAGTGCGCCGCCGCAGAGCTTTGTGAAGTTTTCGATGATGACGGGGGTCATATCCGGGTTGGATTCGATACCGACTGCCCAGACGAAGCGGGTGGTCAGCCCGGCCATAACCGGCGCGACATCAGACATCTGCTTGGGCCATTCGGTGTTGGTGCTGTCAGCGGGCATACCCATGGAGCCGTCGGCCAACTTCTTGTCCCATTCGCCCTTCGTGAGCCAGCAGATCAGATCAAACGCTTCGGGAGCGACTTCGCTCTTAGCATTGATTGCAAAAACCTGTGAGCCAAAATTGCTGGATTCTACGCCGGTCTTACCACCTTCGACGGCCGGATAGCTAAAGCAACCCCACTGGAAATCTGGGCCAGTGACGTCCTTGACTTCGTTGGGCAACCAAGAACCATTCAAATACATGGCAACTTCACCAAGCGCAAATTCGCCGTTCTGACCAGCCGGCCAGACGTTGGACGCGATGTTGGGGGAGAAGTAACCCTTTGTGGCCATGGTTTCGATATCCTGCGCAGCCTTGAGTACGGCGGGTTCTTCGGCCCATTTGCCGTTCTTGACGACATCGACGATGGCTTCTTCACCGATGTAACGACCCAGCTGGTATGCCAGGTTGCAATCGATATAAGCGTTGTCTGAGGTCATCGGGATAAAGCCGGCGGTCTTAATCTTCTCGCAGCAATCCAAGAACTCTGCCCAGGTTGCAGGCACGGTCGCAATGCCAGCTTTTTCGAAGATCGCTTTGTTATAAAACACGGCGAACACGTTGGGCTGGTAAGGGATGGATTTGAGCGAACCACCTGCAGCGGCGCGGCAAGCGGCCATCAAGCCGACGTTTGCGGTCTTTTCGTAATCCTTGCCTTTTGCCATTTCTTCGAGATCCATGAGATAGGGTGCGAAGGTGGCGTTGATGCGGTCGATATCTTCATCAAACAGATCAATGACCGTGCCAGCATCCAGCGCCGGTTGCAGACCTTCACGAATACCCGTGCGTCCCTTGAACTGTACGTCAACCTTGATGCCGGTTTTCTCAGTGAAAGCCTTGATTGCATCGGCAATTACAACGCCCTGAGGTTCCGCAGCATCCCACATGGACCAATAAACGACGGTTTTTCCCGTATCCTTCTTGCCGCATGCTGTGAAGAGCATCATAAAGCATAGGACAAGCGCCAAAATTGACAGTGTCTTTTTCATTTTCTTTCCTCCATTTATTTATGTATTGTGGTGTGCGTTGATCCGATTTCTACCGGATCGGAAAACTGGAATTGTTATTGTGGATACAAAAAAATGCACGGCGCATTGCTTGCGCTACTTACTCAGTCATTGTATCGTGTTACAATACAGGTGAATAGTGATTTTGTTTCAGACATTAGAAAGATCTTTCCATTTTTGGGCATATGCGCTATCATAAATAAAGAGGAGGTGCCAGCCATGAGTTTGGATTTTGATTTCGAGAAGATGGAACAGCTCTTGATTTGTTTTTATCAAATCAGCAACGTACGATATTCACTTGCAGACGTCAACAATAACCTTGTGTGCTTCTCCAGCGATCTTTCCGACTTTTGCGCGCGCATGAACGCGTTACCTGAGGGACATGCCCGCTGTAAACAGTGTGATGCGGATGGTATCGAGTGCGTAAATAAACGGAAGATGGGCTACTATTCCTACCGCTGTCATGCGGGGCTGGTTGAAACAGTGATTCCAGTTCGGCAGCATGGTGAGATCATTGCGTACATTTTCTTTGGTCAGATGGCAGGATGCGAAGACATGGAGAAACAGTGGAAAAAAACACGGGAAGATATCGAATGGTTCCCAAATGCAGACAGCATGCGTACGCCTTTCTTTCAGCTGCGACAGGTCAATTCAGATACGATTGATGGATGTGCCCGCATCCTTGAGGCCTGTTCCTCCTATATCTGGATGGAGGGGGTCATTCGCTCCGGCTCGATGTCGGATGAGCAACTACTCAATCACTACATTACCGAACATTATTCAGAAGCGCTGACGCTGGATACGATCGCCAAGGCCCTGTCAATGAGTAAAACCAAGCTCTGTTCCATCGCGGCAAAGCAGGGAACAACCGTGATGAACATGGTCAATACCCGCCGAATGGAGGAAGCTAAACGTCTCTTTCGACACAAGAATGACCGGGTCGCAGAGGTTGCCTATCAAGTGGGGGTGCGGGATTACAATTACTTTTCAAAACTATTCAAAGCATATACAGGAAAGACTCCAAGCGCTTATCGTAATCAATACCGAAAACAATAAGTTCGAAAAACACTTTCGTGTTCGGCTCAAAGCCGGATGGTCAAGCAATCAATAGATGTGACATACTCAAAACAATAAGCCCCGCAACGGCATTGCCCAGAATGATCATCGGCAATGCGGATTTTAATCGCAGATTCAACATACCAGCAATCATGGAGCCCGTCCAGACGCCCGTAGTGGGCAGAGGGATGGCAACAAAGACAAACAGGCCGAGCAGCGCGGATGTTCGGAAAGCTTTGCTGTCCTGCCCTCGCTCAATCTTCCGCAGTAGGAATGTTGCGATCCTGTTGAAAAACACGATTTTGCTGGCAGCGGCCCAGGCGATGATTTTACGCGTTAATAGAATTAAAAACGGAGCGGGGAGGCAGGAACCAAGCAATGCGGCTGCAAATGTTTCCCATGTGCCAAGTCCGAACGCAAGGCCGACGGGCATGGCGCCTTTGAGTTCAATGATAGGAACCATAGCAAATGCGGCAACGTATAAATAATGTTGCAGATTGGCCAATAATTCGGTAAAGTCCATGTTTCCTTGGTACCCCTCTATGAATTTCGGTCAACAGACACGGCGGGCACAACGGTTACAGTATAATCACAATCGACGACACATGCAAGACGATCCATAGAAGTTCACAGGGTGTGTTCATGAAAAGCATTTATGCATTTTCAATACATGGCGGTCATTGCGCATAATTCTAAAAAAATGCGGCTTGATAAATTTTATCAAACATAACACATTCAATCGCTTATAATGACAAAAAGCTTTTTATGAACACTCCATCAGGGATATTCACATCTCATTGAGATTTCATGTGTACATCCAGCTGTGGGAACGGTATGGAGATGCTGTTTGCATCCAGCGCTTTTTTTACGCGTTCCCGCATATCATAACAGGCCGATAGATAGTCGATTGTGCTGCACCAGCCGCGAAAGCCAAACATCATTGCGGAGTCAGCCATTGATTCCAGCACGGCGATTGGCGCTGGATCGGCCAGCAGTAGCGGACACTGCGCAGCCTCCTTGAGAATAATGTTGCGTACCTGATCGATATCGGCACTGAAGGAAACACCGAAGCTTAAATCCACACGCCGGATGGGTTTTGCGGAATAGTTGATCAGCGCGCTGTTGGAAACGGTGCCGTTTGGAATGACGATTTTGCGGTTATCCACCGTCAGCAGCGTCGTATAGAAAATCGAAATTTCTGTAACTGTGCCGGGCTGAATGTTAGGCACCTCAATATAGTCGCCGCTGACGAACGGCTTGAACATCAGGATCATGACGCCCCCGGCAAAATTGGATAGGCTGCCCTGCATGGCAAGTCCAATGGCAACGCCCGCGCTGCCCAGCACGGCGATGATGGAAGCGGTGGGGATGCCGACAATTCCACACACGGCCACCACCAGCAAGGATTTCAATCCGATGGACATCATGCTGTTGACAAAGGTATGCACCGTGGGATCCATGCGCGCAGACAGCTTGGAGCGGCTGGTGATTTTCATAAGCCAATGGATCAGCTTGAAACCGACCAGCAACACCACGATTGCCGCAGTGACGGTCAGCAGAATCTTGACGGATTCCTCCGAGATGATCTTGGCTAAATTGTCAACGAATGATTCCATTGGTTCCTCCGATTATGCAGATATTCGATGCTTTGCATCGTTCTTCGATATTCTCAATGGCAGATGTTCGATGCTTTACGCAGTGCTTAGATATCCCCTTTGAGTGCGTAGATGCAGATACCGACACATTCGCGCAGAAAGTTGTTGAGAGAGAGATACCATACGTCGGCGGCGGGGATGCCGATGGCGTTAATACCCTGCCTTGCGGCAACGCAGCCTGCACGGTACACGTGAAAATTGGTGGTGACAAAGGCAATGGATGCAGTCTCTCCCAGCGTGCGGTCGATGATCTGCTTGGAATAGAGAAAGTTTTCCCGCGTGTTGGTGGCACGTTCCTCGGCATAGACTCGATTGGCATCCACACCATGATTCACCAGATATTTTTTCATAGCTGAACCTTCGGTCACGGTTTCCCCGCTGCCCTGACCGCCGGATACGACACAGATCGCGTCGGGATGTTCCGCCAGATACTCCATGGCCGTGTTCAACCGATTTTCAAGCACCCACGTGACTTTGTCTCCATGCACGGCGGCTCCCAGCACAATAACTGCATCTGCCTTGGTGCTCTTTGGGCTATGCTGTGCGCAGAGCATCAACACGCCACATACAAGAAAGATCACGGCGGCGATGCCGTAGCAGGCGACAATCAGCCATTTTAAAAAGGCCATGAAACCATGCCCCATGTTGGGCAGTGCAAAGGCCAGAAACACCAGAGGTACGCCGAAAAATGCGGGCATAACAACCCCAAGATTGAAGTTGCTCAGCCTCGAGATGATCAGCGTTTCCAATATAAGCAAGATGCCGACGATAAAAAGAGCACCTTGCAAGTGAGAAATGGCCACGCCGCGTTTGCGCAAAATACGAATGGCTAACAGCATCACGGCGATTGATATCAAAAAGGTCGCCAGAATATAGAGTCTCCAACGTGTATACATCCTTATAACACCATCCTTAAAAACTGTCCTGTGTAGCTTCGCTCACAGGCGGCGATCTCCTCCGGCGTACCGGTGGCGATTACGGTTCCACCTGCGTCGCCCCCCTCGGGACCTAGGTCGATGACATAATCTGCGGTTTTGATAACATCGAGATTGTGTTCGATGACCAGCACGCTGCTGCCGGTCTCGCAGAGACGGTTGAGAATCTCAAGCAGGCGCTTTACGTCGTCAATGTGTAATCCGGTGGTTGGCTCATCCAAAATAAACAGCGTTCTGCCGGTATCACGCCGCGAAAGCTCCGTGGCAAGCTTTACGCGCTGCGCTTCGCCGCCGGAGAGCTGCGTGCTGGGCTGACCCAGCTTCACATAGCCAAGACCCACGTCATAGAGTGTCTGGAGTTTGCGCGCCAACTTTGGTAACGCGGAAAAGAAACGGAGTGCTTCCTCAACGGTCATCTCCAGCACGTCGTGGATGGATTTGCCCTTATAGTGCACCTCCAAGGTTTCGCGGTTATAGCGCTTGCCCTCACAGACCTCGCAGGGCACGTAGATATCCGGCAAAAAATGCATCTCAATTTTATTGATGCCGTCGCCGTGACAGGCTTCGCAGCGCCCACCCTTGACATTAAAACTGAAACGGCCATTTGTATAACCGCGCATCTTGGCGTCCGGCGTCATAGCGAACACGGCGCGGATAAGGTCAAACAGACCGGTATATGTGGCGGGATTGCTACGCGGCGTCCGCCCAATTGGACTTTGGTCGATGTCGATCACCTTGTCGAGCGCAAAGACACCGTCGATACCATCGCAGTCGCCGGGACGCGTTTTCGCGCGGTTGAGATCCCGCAGCAGCGTTTTTCGAATGATCTCATTGACAAGGCTTGATTTCCCGCTGCCGGATACACCGGTAACGCAAACGAATTTGCTCAGCGGAATCGACACATCGATATTCTTGAGGTTGTTTGCGCGGGCACCATGGACGGTCAGGAAATAACCGTTGCCGGGGCGCCGTGTTTCCGGTACGGGGATGAACTTCTTACCGCTCAAATATTGGCCGGTAATGGAAGCTGGATTGTTCGCAATTTCATCCGGCGTGCCGATGGCAACGATATTTCCGCCGTGCTCACCGGCACCGGGGCCGACATCCACCACATAATCGGCGGAGCGGATGGTATCCTCGTCGTGCTCGACCACGATGAGCGTGTTGCCCAGATCTCGCATGTGCTGCAGCGTCTTGATGAGTCGGGCATTGTCCCGCTGGTGCAGTCCAATGCTGGGTTCATCGAGAATGTACAGTACGCCCATGAGTCCGCTGCCAATCTGCGTCGCCAGCCGGATGCGCTGGGATTCGCCGCCGGAGAGGGACATGGCCGCTCGAGACAGCGTCAGATAATCAAGCCCGACATTGACGAGAAAGCCAAGTCGCGCGTCAATTTCCTTGAGAATTTGAGCGGCGATCATCGTGTGCGTTTTGCTGAGCGTAAGATTTTGCAAAAACGTGCGCACGACAAATACGGACATGTCGGAAAGCTCCGCAATGTTCTTATCCCCCACCGTGACAGCCAGACTGGTGGGTTTCAGCCGTCGGCCTCCGCAATCCGGACAGGGAGTATGCGTCATATACGCTTCAATCTCCTGCTTGCTGTACTCGGACTGTGATTCCCGGTAACGCCGTTCCATATTGGTGGCAATGCCCTCAAACGCGGTGTCGAATGTGCCGCTACCAAATTCTTTTTTGTAGGCAATGTGCAGCTTATCCTTGCCGGTGCCGTAGAGCACCGCTTGCTGAACGTTCACCGGTAGGTCTTCAAAAGGCGTCTCCATGGATACGCCGTAGTGATTGGTCAGTGATTCAAAGTACATGCTGGCAATGGTTCCCTTGGAGCCACTGTTCCAACCCATGACATTGATCGCACCCCTGCCAAGCGAAAGCTTTTTATCCGGAATGACCAGATCGGGATCGATCTTGAGCAGTGAACCAAGCCCAGAGCAGGTGGGACATGCACCAAATGGATTGTTGAAGGAGAACATGCGCGGGGTCAGCTCCTCAACGGAGATGCCGCAGTCCGGGCAGGCATAGCTCTGCGAAAAAAGCAACTCGTTGCCGTCGATGATGGCGACAACCGCGAGGTTCTGACCGAGCCGAAAGGCTGTTTCCAGCGAATCGGTCAGACGTCCTTCAATACCGGACTTGATGATCAGCCTGTCGATGACCGCTTCAACGGTATGCTTAAATTTCTTATCCAGCGCGGGTACTTCCCCGATATCATAGACGGTGCCGTCCACCCGAACACGGACATAGCCCTCCCGCTTAAGCTCTTCGAGCAGCTTGACGTGTTCGCCCTTGCGCGCACGGATACACGGCGCAATGATTTGCACCTTGCTTCCGGCGGGTAGTGTCATCACTTGATCGACCACTTGATCGATAGACTGTTTTTCAATACGCTTGCCACACTTTGGACAGTGAGGAATTCCACAACGGGCATATAGTAGCCGAAAATAGTCGTGGATTTCTGTCACGGTGCCCACGGTACTACGGGGGTTGTGGCTGGTGCTTTTCTGGTCAATGGAGATGGCAGGCGAAAGCCCCTCGATGCTGTCCAAATCCGGTTTTTCCATTTGGCCGAGGAATTGGCGCGCGTAGGCGGACAAGCTTTCCACATAGCGCCGCTGCCCTTCGGCATAGATGGTGTCAAATGCAAGACTGGACTTGCCGCTGCCGGACAGTCCGGTGAAAACCACAAGTTTATCGCGCGGCACCGTCAGATTGATGTTCTTCAAATTGTGTTCCCGCGCACCCTTAATGACGATATCCTTCATATGTACAAGTACCTTTCATTCTCCTTTCGCTTTAGCAGAAGCAAAGCAAATAGAAAGCGTATGGATTATATCAAAAAAGCGCGCTTTTCGCACGCTTTCCGAACAAATGTTCAAAAGGAGTTCGCAATTGCAGCTCTTTGTCACTTTCGGGTTCGCCCTTGGCTCCGCCGATGCGCGCCAATGGTGCCGGGTTTGGGCTTGGCTGCACGTTCGAGTGCTTCCTCCCCTGAAAGCTTCCGAATCTCATCGCGCAGCTTGGCTGCCTGTTCAAATTCCAGTTCCCGCGCAGCCTGCCGCATTTGCTCTGTCAACAAGGATACCCGCGCGGCAATTTCTTCTGGCGTAAGAAGGGAAATGTCATCGTCCTTCACTTTTTTTGTGATGGCAAAAGTACTGCGCACAGCTTTGTGAATGCTTTGCGGGATGATGTCGTGCTCCAGATTATAAGCTGTCTGAATGGTACGACGGCGATCCGTCTCGCTCATGGCGGTTTTCATCGAAGGTGTGATGGTATCTGCGTACAGAATCACCTTGCCTTCGACATTGCGCGCTGCGCGGCCAATGGTTTGCACGAGACTGGTGGCGGAACGGAGGAAGCCCTCCCTGTCTGCATCCAGAATTGCGACAAGCCCCACTTCGGGCAGATCCAATCCTTCTCTGAGCAGATTGATACCCACAAGTACGTCAAATTCACCAAGACGTAGGTCGCGGATGATTTCCATGCGCTCCATAGTATCGATGTCGGCATGCATATAGCGTACGCGCACGCCCATGCCATCAAGGTATTCGGTTAGGTTTTCTGCCATGCGTTTGGTCAGCGTGGTCACCAGCGTCCGGAAGCCCTTCTGCGCCTGCTGGCGGATTTCTCCCAGCAGATTATCAATCTGCCCCGTGACGGGGCGTACCTCAATTGCCGGATCGCATAGCCCGGTGGGACGGATAATTTGTTCGACCACCTGCGTGGCACGATTCAGTTCATAGGTAGATGGTGTTGCGGATACGCAGATCATCTGTGGAATGCGGGCGGAAAATTCCGGAAATTTCAGAGGGCGGTTGTCATAGGCAGAAGGAATACGAAACCCATAATCCACAAGCGACGTTTTGCGGGCCAGATCCCCGCGGTACATTGCGCCGATCTGGGGGATGGTCACGTGGGATTCGTCAATGAACAGTAGGAAATCCTTCGGGAAATAATCAATCAGTGTAAAGGGGGGCTGACCAGGTTTGCGGCCATCAAAATAGCGGCTGTAATTTTCAATGCCATTGCAGTAACCAATCTCTCGCATCATCTCAAGATCATATTGCGTGCGCTGTTCAATGCGCTGGGCCTCGATGAGCTTGTCCTCACTGCGAAATTCTTTCGCGCGCTTTTCCGCATCCGACCAGATGTCGTCCATGGCGGCGTTGAGTTTTTCCCGGCTGGTGGCATAGTGGGATGCGGGAAAGATGCCCACATGCGTGCGTTCACCAAGAATCTCGCCCGTGGTGGCGTTGACCTCCGTAATGCGCTCGATTTCATCGCCAAAGAATTCAACGCGGATGCATTTGTCGCTCCAGTGGACGGGAAAGATATCCAGTACGTCGCCGCGCATACGGAAGGTACCGCGAACAAAATCGTAGTCGTTGCGTTGAAACTGAATATCAACGAGCTTCTTTACCACATCTTCCCGCGGAATTTCCGTGCCCGTGCGCAGGGAAACGGACATACGCATATATTCTTCGGGATCACCCAACGCGTAGATACAACTGACGGAGGACACAATGATGACATCTCTGCGCTCGTTGAGCGCACAGGTGGCACTATAACGCAGACGGTCAATCTCATCGTTGATATCAACCGTCTTTTCAATATACGTGTCAGATGCCGGAATGTACGCTTCCGGCTGATAGTAGTCGTAGTAGGATACAAAAAATTCCACGGCACTATCCGGAAAATATTCTTTAAACTCGGCGCAGAGCTGCGCCGCCAACGTCTTGTTGTGGGCAATGACAAGGGTCGGCTTTTGTACCCGCTCGATGACCTTCGCCATGGTGAAGGTCTTTCCGCTTCCGGTGACGCCTAGCAGCACCTGCGCTTCATCGCCCCGCTGCACGCCTTCGACAAGCCGCTCAATGGCTTGTGGCTGATCACCTGCCGGCTGGTAATGGCTGACTATTTTGAATTCGTTCATCGGGTAATTTTGGCGTCCTCAATTTCATAGATCACGGTTTTACCATCCAACCGGTGCGCATAAATGTAGGATCTTGCGTCTTGATGCAGGGGATGCTTGTCGTAGATATCCACGGCGTTCATGTCCGCAAATGTGCAGATGAGCGCGAGATCGTAGCTACGCGTTTCATTGCGCCAGAGATCCACACCCGTTTCCATGGAAAGAATTTCCGGAATTTTGCCCATCATGCCATGGAGCTTTTCGATTACTGTGGGCAGACATTCTTCCGGGTCGCGAAATTGAAAGAGAACGATATACTTGAGCATGGCAAATCCTTTCTTTTCAGATCAATTATAATAGGAATGGGGCACAGCGTTGTACGGAGATCAAAATTTCAAAAGGTAAAATCTACGGTAGCAGAGGCGGTACGGTGTTCTCTGATATAGGCGCGCACCTTCGCATGAGCAGGATGCTGATCATAGATCTTGAGATCCGCTTCGGTTTCGAAGAGGACGATGAGCGCCATGTCGAAGCTACGGTCGCTGTGGAGAAAGTCCGCACCTGTTTCCAAGGAGATGATCTGTGGAATTTGCGCAGGTAGCGCCTGCAGCAGTTCACGTGCCACGGGTACGTTTTCCTCCGGATTGGAGAACTTGGTAAATACAATGTGTTTTATCATGGTGATGGAATCTCCTTTCAACTGCGCGTGTCATTTCAGCAGGGTCGGGGGGGGACGAAGGACGGTTCTGGAAGCAACGTTCTCTTTCCACCGTCAGCAGGTATCCGATCGACCCGGATTAGAAATTTTGAAAGATGGCAATCATCAACGCGTCATCATCCTTCATCACGCCTTGCTTTTGTTGCCAGTCCACGGCGGCGAAGGCTTCCAATGCGGAAACGAGCTGTTCCAAACGGCATTTCTTTGCATTATGCACGGTTTTCTTTGCCGCATAGGGGCTGCCGCCCAGCGTCTTTGCGATGGCTTGTTCACGCTCACCTGCCAGCAACATACGCTTGGCCTGAACCATTTGCCGGATGCGACCCTCGAAGAAGGCGGAAAGCCGCATGGCGGTATCTGCTCCGCTTTTTATCATGCTGAGCAGTTGCCGCACCGCATCGCGTTTGTTGCCGGCAATCAGATCGTCCAGAACGGAGAAAATCTTGAATTCAGAGGCTGGGGTAACACAGGTTTCAACTGTTTTCAGCGTGATGCAGCCCTGCTCTCCCACATATCCCGCGAGGGAATACAGCGTATTTTCCAAGAGGGAAAGGTCGGTGCCGAACCAGTCTACCATTCTGCGCGTAGCCGTACGGTCGATGTCTACGCCGCGCTCCTTGGCTCGTTTTTCAATAAAAGCAATTGCCCGGTCCGGCTCAAAGGAAGAAAACTCCACCGTGCGGTCGAGTGAATGGAGCATTTTATACAGCGTACTCTGGACGTTTGGTTTGCCGGGCTGCTCAATGAGCAATAGTGTGGTCTGCGGCATCTTGGCCACATAATTCGCAAGGGCAGAAGCACAGTCCGCACTCAGTTCCCGGATGATTACCACGCGCTTTTTGGCAAAGAAGGGTAGCGTTTCACCCGCACCCATCACATCCTCCGGCAAGGGGTTTCTCAACACCTGCACGTTCAGATCCCGGGTGGCGCTGTCCACGGTCGCAATCAGCTGCCTTACAGCATGCTCCCTGCTGTAAGGCTCCGCGCCAAACAGCAGATATGCACCGGTAACAGTGCCGGATTGAATCAATTGAAAGAAAGTCGTTTCATCCATGCGTTTATTATAGCATAGATCAATTGCGGGATACATGGGATATCCACGTAAAAAACAGCAAACGCAAGTACCGCGAGTCAACATCGAAAAATCCGCAGACATGTTGAAATGTCTGCGGATCTATCTTCGGTGAATGGATTAGATGCGCGTTGCCAGATTGTAGGCGGCGCGGGTTGCTTCCAGCACACGGCCGGCGGCATAACTGTCGCCAATGTTGTACAGCTCCGGCGCGACTGCTGCCTTTTGCGCAGCGAAGAAAGGTGCATCGTCCGGCTTGCCACCCATGGCCAACACGACGAGATCGGCATCCAACACTTCGTCTTTTGTATCAGGTCCCAGCTTCTTGGCCAGCGGATTTGGTATGTTCTCCGGCAGGATAGGCTGCCAGGTGTTGTAAGGATTCGGCGCACTTTTGCTTACGTTGCGGTTGATTTTGACCTTGCCGGCCTCAAATCCTGTGACCTTGGCGCAATTGAGCAGACGAACGCCTGCCTTCTGCATGTAGTAGATCAAATGGCCACGGTTTGCCGTGCATGCGCCCTGCATAAAGTGCGGCAGCATCTCTACGACGCTGACATCGCAGTTCTTTTCATAGGCAAGCCAGTAAGCGGTTTCGCAGCCGACTACGCCGCCGCCGACGACAACAATTTTTTTTGCGTCGCCAAGCAATGTGTCGTCAACCAACAGATCAGTGGCCTGCACACGCTTGAGCTGATCGATGCCCGGGATGGGTGGCGTGCAATTTTTGGTACCCACAGCAAAGACCACGGTATCATACGCTTGTTCCTTAAGCCATAGGTCGGTCGCCTCAGTGTTCAGCTTGAGCGTGAAATTCGGGAGAGGTTGGGCGGCTTTCACCATATGCTTGAGGTAAGTTAAGTAGTTTTCAAAGTCAAACTTCACTTTGGGCACGCTACCGGGGATCACCTTACCACCGATCATGCCGGACTTTTCAATGAGATCCACTGTGTGCCCGCGCCTTGCTGCGGTGACAGCAAACAGAATGCCGGCAGGGCCTGCGCCGACCACGCCGATCTTCTTGGGCGTCTGCGTGGGGGCGGGAACCGCGGATAACACATCTTCAAAACCGGTTCGTGGGTTGACAGCGCACTGCGGATGGCCGCCTTCCACAAATTCATTGATGCAGCCTTCCTGACAGCCAATGCAGGGGCAGATGTCTTCGACCTTTCCCGCGTAGACCTTGTTGCACCAGTCTGGATCGGATAGAAGCGGACGGCCCAGCATGACCATATCGCACTTGTCGTCACGGAGCGCCTGCTCCGCCAGATCCGGATAACCTAGTTTACCAACGGCGACCACGGGGATCTCCACACCGGCGTTGCTTAGAATTCCCTTCTCCTTGAAATGCTGTTTTACGATATTCGAGATATCGAGGAAGCAGCCTGCGGGCATTCCGGCCGGGGGATGGGGCAGCCACCAGTTATCGTAGCAACCGAGGTCTACGTCGAACAGATCGACGCCCGCCTTGATGAGGTTATCCATATAATCCAGCGTCTGGGCAATGGAACGGCCATTCTTAAATTTCTTCAGGGACTTGACCGCATCCATGGTTTCACCATAGGTTTCATTGAGCGCCAGAGAGAGGTCGATGCGGTACATAATCGGAAAAGCCGGACCAACGCGTTTGCGGATTTCCTTTACGCAATCAATGCCGAAACGCTGCCAGTCAGCGTATTTTCCAAGCTTGCGGCGATTGAAGGCGGGGTTGGTGCACTGTTCCAACAGATAGCCTTCGTGACCATGCAGATACACACCGTCCAGACCGCAGACCTTTGCGTCCGCTGCGCCTTGACCGCAGTTTTTGACGATCTTGGTCAGCTTTCCGTCGGACATGCGCAGACAGGGAAGCTCCGGAATATAGAAGTTCGGGTTAAAGGAAGCGGAACCGGGGAACTTCATTTCGTTGACGAGGCAGGTCGGTGGACCTACGCGTCCAAGGCCGGGGGTGAGCTGAATGAACACCTTGGCACCATACACATGACAACCCTGTGCCAGCTCCCGCCAACCGGAAAGTAACGTGCGGGCCATATCAATGCGAGGGAAGATAGACTTACCATGCACCTCGGTAACGGTATGATCCAAACCGTGGCTGACTGGGATGAGGCCCGTAGTGATCAGACCGACGCCGCCCTTGGCGCGCGCCAGAAAATACTGCAAAAACTTCTCGTTTGGCCGACCAGTTTCCTCCGCCATGTCAATGTTGCCCATGGGCGCCATGACGATACGGTTTTTGATGGTCATCCGGTTGACTTTGATGGGGGAGAAGATGGACTCATAGGGGAAAAGGTTCTTGGTCAAACGTGCGGTTCCACCCGCTTTGTTTTCGCATTCGCCCTGTACCCAGTTGCCATAGCTGTCAACCAGCTGCTGCACTTTTACGTCTGTTTTCATGCTGTTCCTCCTAATATTGTTGTGGAAACGACGGGTTCCCGATGGCGCTTAGTCCTTGATGGTTTCAATCCACGCCAGCACCTCCCTGAGATTTTCCGCGTTGACGCAGTTTCGGCCTACGGTAGCCATCTGATAGATATCGTCCTGCTCTGGCGTGCGGGTTTCAACCTTGCTAAGATCGGCAATTATTTTTTTGCTCATGACTTGCATCATCAGTTTATAGATGCCGGAAAGACGGTTTATGTCGAACCCGCCTTGCAGATAGAACACCGGCACGGTCAACTTGTATTTTTTGCGGGCTTGTTCGTTGAGTTCGGGTTGAAAAGAAGCCATGCCAACCTGGCAAACTGCGCGAACATCATAGCTTGCTGCAGCTTTTTTGTATCCTTGGATACAGCCAGCCATCAGCCAACCTAGGTAGAGAATGGGTTTTCCGCGCATTGCGGGCGGGATGCTGTTGGCCGTATTGTAAGCAGGTAGTCCGGTGGCCTTACTCAGAAGCTCGGCGTATTGTTTTGTAAAACCGGAATTTGAGGTGAAAAGAATGGCATGAATCAAGCGTGCTTCCCTCCTTGCTGAAATTGTTGTCGTACCATAAGGAACGTTTTCGGCAATCCCGGATTTCGGCGCATCTGCCAAAAATGATTGTATAATTAATTATACTCCATCGATGGGCCTGTGTTCAAGACAACCGCAACATTTCAATGAGATGAATTTATAACAGGGGCTGAGATCGTATGAAATGGAAGTGCGCTTCCAAAGTTCCACAAACTGTTTAAGGCATCTTTGCAGTCATTTTTGCGTTCGGAATTCCAGATCAAGTTCCAGTAAATTTACGGATTTTCCGCTTGAGCTGGTAACTTTTCATACGAAACCGTAATGATTTTCTTTTAGAATACATCCTAGGATCAAACATAGCAAGATTGTCAGCAGTCGGGCACGAAAAACGATGGAGGAACCAGCCCATCGCTGCTCAAGGACGTTGTTTTTGATAGCCAAATATAGGAAGCCCATCACGAGATTGTGATGGACTCCCTGTAATACCAAATGGAGCGATGCTTTTTATCAAAGCTTGACGGGGTAGCATTGAATGATGTTGTGACGAAAATTCATATCACGTATGGAATTGGGCGCTGGCTACTTATTTGATCAATGCGGGAATCAAAAGCACTTGACCAATCCGAATCAAATTTCTGTTTTTAATGTGATTCAGATCCACAAGAATCTGTACGGTCGTGTTGTAACGCGCCGCAATCTTGCTGAGGTTATCGCCCTTTACCACAATGTACTGGATGCACGGGCCAACATAGGCACCACCGTTTACATCGGTTAATTCACTCTCGGTCAAAACGTTCTCTTTGAATTCATCCATGAGTTTGAACCTCCTGTTTAATTTTGTAAGATGAGTATATCGCGCGTGCCGCATCAAAACCGCAACAAAAGAGACTGGAGTTTAAAAGTAGAAAACTCCAGTCTCTTTTCAGAATCTCATCAGGCACCGGGTGAGGTGGTGACTGCGGGTAAAGTGGAAGGCGAGGGATTGGGGGTAGCGGCGCCGGGACTGCCGGATGCAAGTGGAACGGTACCGCTTGAGGTAGGCGTACCCAACTTGGATTTATCGTTGGCTTTACCGGTGGTAGCGTCCATTGCTTCTGCCGAGTAAATCAGGGCTAACGTAGCAGGGCCGGCTCTGCCATCCTTGTCGAGACCGTGGTATTGCTGAAAAGTCTGTATGGCGGTGGCGGTACCGGCACCGTAGACACCTGTGGCGGGACCGGACATATAGCCAAGCACAATCAGACGATCTTGAAGCTTGGTTACCTCGTTCACTAATTTTGTGAGGGCCTTGGTGCGCTCATCTCCATCGCCGCGAGCCAGATAGAATGGCTTTGCTTGTTCGCTCATCAGCAGATTATAGGTTCCGGCACCAAGAATTCCATCCCAATTTGCAGAATCTTCGTAGTTTTTAATTTGGAACAGACGCACACCATTTTTCGTGGCGGGGCCATATTTTGTGGTATACCCATCGGCGGGTTTATCCATATAGCCGAGGGTTACGAGCTTTTCTTGTACAACGGGTATCACATCATTGATTTCGCCAACGGTTTTGATGGTTACGCCGTTGAGTGGGTCGGGATTGGGGGAGAGCGTCGGTTCTGGGGTAGGTCCAGGTGTAAAGGTTGGCGCAAGAGATGGCGTGGGGGTAATGTCTGAGAGCGTCAATTGACCATCGTCTACGGGTTCGGACGGCGGACCCTTTGGCAGAAGAACTACCAACAATATGACGGCAACCAAAACAACAGCAACAGAGCCACCAAATATGATCAGCGTCTGGGTAGGCAGCTGTGCCAGATAAGCGCCAAGACCCCGGAAAAAACGGGAAACCTTGCTGCGCTTTTTCTTTTTGCGGGGTTGGCGGGGACGATCATCATAATCGTCGCTGCCATAGCCACTTCGGGCGTATTCATCCCGACCATAACTCCTGCGGCCGGTATCCTCATGTTCGTAGCTTGCACGCGGTGTTCGTTCACGGCCATAGCCCCGCTCGTCGGCATTGCCTTCATATCGGATACGTCCGGTGGCGGATCGATCTGTTTCCAGACGCCCGGTTGCACCGCGGTCTACAGGGATTCGCCCGGTGGTGCCGCGTTCATAACGCTCGGCTTCGTCGGGGCGATAACCACCCTCATAGCCGGCGCTGTCGTAATGGATGCGGCCAGTTGCGCCGTGCCGTATACTGCTGTCCTGATACATGCTGGGATCGATAGGAATTTCACCAAGGCTACGGCTGTCATAGCGGATACGGCCGGTGGCGTCCTGACCAATGTATCCTTCGTTGCCAGACATATAGCTGCCGCCATAGGACGGCTGCCCGTATGGCGACTGGGCATACGGGGATTGTCCGTACGCCGGTTGTCCATAAGGGGACTGAGGCTGGTAAGGCGACTGCCCATATGGCGCCTGCTGCCCATTGTTCAGCTGCGGCTCATAGGAATTGCTGTCGTGCCCGTAACCGCCGTTTTCCGAAGCGGAAGAATCACGTCCATTCGGATCGTGATCGTAGGACCCGCCGTTATATTCCATAGTTGTCACACTCCTTAACAGGGTCTGTGAGGAATTTAGTGGGGGACTGTCGGTGTAAAACCGTCCATTCCAATAGACTTATCCATACAAATCCAGTTACAGTGTACCATAAAGTGGGGGGGTAATTTATTGCATGTATTGTGAAGAATCTATGGACAATTTGTTAATCCTGCGCGAAAGTATCCTAATAGGGAACATCCAAGATTAAAATGAGGCGGCCATAGGGTTGACCGCCTTGCAAAAACGCAATTTCACGAAACCATTGATATGCTAAACTTGGGATCAATCGCCTTCCACAATGGCTTTTGTTGCGCTTGCGCCGATGCGCGTTGCGCCAGCGGCAATCATGGCTTCCGCTTGTGCGCGCGTACGAACGCCGCCGGCAGCCTTGACGCCCATGTCCGGGCCTACGGTTTTACGCATCAGTGCGATGTCTTCCACGGTTGCGCCACCGCTCGAAAATCCGGTGGAGGTTTTTACAAATGCG
This sequence comes from Clostridia bacterium, assembly GCA_036651815.1. GTDB lineage: Bacteria > Bacillota > Clostridia > Christensenellales > CAG-138 > JAVVXB01. The sequence goes on along the minus strand of JAVVXB010000009.1, from coordinate 2,988 downwards.
GCGCCGACAGTCTTGGCCGCTTGACAGGCGGTCATCTTTTCATCGTCCGTTAACAGACAATTTTCCAGAATGACCTTGACGATAGCGGATTTTCCGCAGGCCGCCACAACGGCGGCGATATCCGCCTTAACGGCATCCCATTCGCCAGCCTTCACGTAGCCGACGTTGATGACCATATCAATTTCCTCCGCGCCGTCACGTACGGCGAGGCGTGTTTCTTCCGCCTTGGCTGCGGTGGACATGGCGCCAAGCGGGAAGCCAACCACGGTGCAGGTTTTCACATCACTGCCGGCAAGCAACTCATGCACCAGCCGAACCCAGCAAGAATTGATGCAGACGCTGGCGGTATGAAAGTGCTTGGCTTCATCGCACACGCGGACGATATCCGCTCGAGTGGCGTTGGCCTTAAGCAGTGTGTGATCGATATAACGGTTGATTTCCGTCATGAAAAATACCTCTTGAGCAGACCGGAGAAGCCTTTGCCATGACGTGCTTCATCGCGAGCCATTTCATGTACGGTATCGTGAATGGCATCCAGATTCTGAGCTTTGGCCAGTTTTGCAAGTTCCATCTTGCCATCGCAGGCGCCAAACTCAGCATCCGCGCGCAGCTCAAGATTTTGCTTGGTGGAGGTGGTGATGCATTCACCCAGTAATTCGGCAAACTTTGCAGCATGCTCCGCCTCTTCAAATGCATAGCGTTTAAACGCTTCGGCGACTTCCGGATATCCTTCACGGTCAGCAACACGCGACATGGCCAAATACATGCCGACCTCCGTGCATTCTCCGTTGAAGTTCATACGCAGACCCTCGAGAATGTTAGCATCCACACCTGCGGCAATACCAACCACATGCTCGGCAGCATACGGTTTGGTTTCCTCGGTAATTTCAACAAATTTCTCGGTGGGCGCCTTGCATTGCGGGCAGGCGGCGGGGGCGGTATCACCTGCGAAAACATATCCACATACGGCGCAGCGAAATTTCTTCATAATTGTGATAAGCTCCTTTCGATTACTATATTATCAGTATAACTGGTCGAATATGAACATTCAATCACAAATGTGGGAATCCTCTACCATATTATTTATGCCTATGCTAAACTTCAATACGATTAATTATTTATTATGAGATGGAGAGATTGGGATGAAACGTTTCCTTGGCATTCTGCTGGCTGCGGCGATGCTGATCATTCCTGCAGCTTCGTTTGCCGCATATGACTATGCCGCCGTTCCAACGCCGTACATGTTGGTGGTGGATGCAAATGATCTGAACAATGTGTTCTATGAGCGCGCCGCGGATACACAGGTGTATCCGGCCAGCACAACCAAGCTCATGACCTGCATTTTAGCCATTGAAGCAGGAAATCTCGATGCATCGGTGACCGTAGGCGACGAAGTAACACCATTTACCAACTACAGTTCCCTCATGGGGCTTAAAAGCGGAGAAACCGTCACCATGCGGGATCTCGTCTATGGACTGATGTTGGTGTCCGGCAATGATGCCGCAGCCGCCATCGCCGTTCATGTGGGCGGCTCCATCGATGGGTTTGTCAGCAAGATGAACCAGAAGGCGCAGGAATTGGGCATGGGCGCAACGCATTTTCAAAATCCACACGGCGTACAGAATGAGAATCACTATACAACCGCCCGGGATATGGCAAAGCTGATGGCGTATGCGCTGAAAAACAAGGAGTTTTGTGCAATCGATAGAACACAGACCTATTCGGTGCCTGCCTCCAATCTGCGAAGCGAGCCACTAGAACTCATCACAACCAACCGGCTGCTTCGAGCCGTGGCGGGCGATCCTGTCAATACGGTATATCCATTTGCCGTGGGCGGGAAGACGGGGGATACAGATACGGCGGGCAAATGCCTTGTGGCGGTTGCCGAACGGGATGGCGCGCGTGTGATCGTTGCACTCTTTGGAGACAAGGCAGAGATGTATGGTGGGGATAACGTTACCAACAATCTAGCGCGATTTGTAAATGCCGCTGCAATCTTTGACGAGGTATTTAATCATAATTTTAACGTAGTGACGGCGCAGGAATTAAATGTGCAGATCGCTTTTAGTACGCCGGTGGAGAACGGCAGCGCGGACAGTCTGACCGATGGCAAGCTTGCCATGACGGCCAATATTACGCAAGCGGCTTTGCGCGCAATGCCAGCAAAGATCAATACTATCAAGGGTAATGCGGCAGCAATCCAACCTCAAGTGATGCTGACAGATGGGCTGAAGGCACCGATTTTGGCCGGACAAAGCGTTGGCAGCGTCAATTATGTACTCAATGGAGAGACACTGTTTTCTGCGGAGCTGACAGCCGATCAAGAGGTACAGGTGGATCTGGGTGGATCGGCGGTTGCTGCTGCCGATACGACGGATAGCCCATTTGCACCTACGGCCACGCCGCTGATCGACAAAGGCCGCAAGGAATGGGGAACGTCGGATTACTTGGTGTTGACGCTGGTGCTGCTTGTGGTGCTGCTCATCGCCCTTGTTGTGATTTTTGTCATTTCGGAACGTAAACGCCGCTATGAACGCAAACGTAGACGTTCCGGAACAAAAAGAAGGCAGAACTATTAAACGGTTGAGAAGCGAACAGATGGCAGGGATATGGCCTGTGTGCCTGAGAAAACACGATTCTACTTTAAACAATCGGCTATTGACAGTACACGCGTGGTTGCCTATAATGGAACAGTGCGAATTGCCAATGTAGCTCAGTTGGTAGAGCAGCTGATTCGTAATCAGCAGGTCACAGGTTCGAATCCTGCCATTGGCTCCATCGCTTACGGGGTGTAGCGCAGTTTGGTAGCGCGTTTGGTTCGGGACCAAAAGGTCGCTGGTTCAAATCCAGTCACCCCGACCAAAAAGACCTATTTCTCGCCAATGGGGGGAAATAGGTCTTTTTTTAAGTACAAAAGCATGGTTGCCTTGGAAAAGATTATTTATATTAAGTGAAAAAAGAATAGGACAGCATTTCATAAGGCAGGTG
>JAVVXB010000008.1:0-95709 GCA_036651815.1 Clostridia bacterium | reverse complement strand
ATCTGGCGGCCGGCCGCTATACCCAAGCCGAGTCCCTGCTCAAGTCCATTCCGCAGGATGCGCAATCCGAAGTGCTTCTGAAAAAATGCTACTATCTTTGTGCAGAAGCATACGCAACCGACGGGCAAATTAACAAAGCGCTCCCACTCTACCGTGCAGCTGAAGATTATGGAGACGCAGCTGAAAAACTGCTTATTAACGGTTATGAACAAGCGCTCATGTACGATGCCGATGGCGACTATTTAGAAGCCAGTGAACAGTATGCCGCGCTCGGTGCCTATCGGGATGCGTCAGATCGATATCTGAACAGTCGATATCAATATGCCCTGGAACGGTATGAATATGGACATTATGAAGACGCGATGCGTTCATTCTATGCCCTTGGCAGCTATGAAGAAGCGGATGATTATGCACGTTTGTCGGCCATGTCCCTGACCGGAACCGCCGATGCCAGTGCACTGGTAGGCATTCTAACGGGACTGACCACGGAGCAGCTCGCATTTCGCAGCGAGTTGGCTGAACTGCGAAATGTCCTGCCACAAGGCCGGATTGCCGCAGGATATGCGCACACCGTAGCCGTCAGAAACGACGGCACCGTGCTGTCCACCGGTTCCAACACCGATGGTCAGTGCAATGTATCCGCGTGGACGAATATCGTGATGGTTGCTGCTGGTGCGTATCATACCGTTGGGCTGAAAAGCGATGGTACCGTGGTTGCAACGGGCAATAACGAATATGGGCAGTGCGAGGTTGCCAATTGGACGGAGGTAGCGTGCATCAATGCAGGTGGCTACAATACCGTGGCACTGAACGAACGCGGCGACCTGCTCCAAACTGGTTTTCAAACCTATGCTACGCAATCTTGGCAAGATATTACAACATTATCCGCTGGCAGTTTTGCTTTGATGGGCGTTATGCAGAACGGCCAGGCCGTTAGCACCCGGGGAGAATTGATCACAGAAGCTTATTTCGACTTGGTCAGCATCTCCGCTGCCACCGCCTGCAGTGCCGGACTGAAGGCCGATGGCACCATCGTCTCGACCTTCCTTGATCTATCCGCATGGAACAATAAAATCGCCGTTGTTTGTACGTCAACGGCGATTCTTGCCCTTGATCGGGACGGACATGTATCAGCCCGTTTCTTCCGTGCGGATGATGCGGTTTCCTTTTCTGACTGGCACAACGTAACCGCCATTGCCGCAAGCGCCACGCACTATGTGGGGCTTACGCAGGATGGCCGCGTGCAATCTGCCGGCCGCAATGACGCGGGACAGTGCGACACCACTACATGGGATCTATTGGAATGATTCACAAAAACATCAGCCACCGCCGCACAACGGCAAAAAGCCAACGGTGTCTTGTTTTTTGAGCGCTGTCTTTTTGCCGCGATAAAGGCCAATACTTACATCATTTACAACGATCAGTGCGCTCTTGGCCGCCTTGTATGCCTCTTTGCCATGCGCGGTTTTGATATGCGTCAGTACCTCTGCAATGCTGGCGGCAGCAACCGTTTCGGTCTCCATCCCTACAATACTGCGCATCGGTGCGTAATACTTGATCATTGCCATGCAGATATTCCCAGCTTTCGTAAACGTTTTTTAGTAGGTAAACCGTTTTCATCCCAACCGCGAATTGCATAATACTTTGGCAGCATCAGATCCAGCCGCACAACGGTTCTCGGATTATTTGGATCCTGCGGCACCTTGGTCAGTCGATCAGGCAAACTGTCGTCTGCACCCGTCAAACCTTCCCGTAAATTATAAAGCCGTTCCGTATTGAACCCACGCTCGCCCAGCTTCACAAAGCTGCCCGTATACAGAGGCAATCCGGTAATCAATCTACAGGCCTCCGCCTGTGGAAACAGGAAGAGCGAATTAAAACGCACAAGCGGCATCATCGCAAGCAACGCCCGCACCGGGCCACCCATATGGGTAGCAACGTTGCCCACCATGCGTGTAAACCAATGGTGCGGCCCTAATCGGAAAAAGATAGCAGGCACAAAGGACTGCGCACTGAACAGGCAGAAGCCGCATGCGGAAATGGCCTCCAGTCCGTTTTGCAGAAACACCGTCAGCGCTGGCTTCGCGCTTGTGGACAGCGGATCAGTCAGCAGCACGCCCACGGATTCCAGCAACGCCAAATAGCCGCCGTTGAGATGGCACCCGCCGCGGTTGCTCGTTGCATATCCAAGTCCCATGCCAACGGATCTGCGCGGCTCGTAGCTTGCCATTTCAAGCCCCTTGGCATGCATGGCATATTCCTTGCCACCGTATTTTTCGCTCATCCATTTGCTGCCATTGGCCAGATCGCTGTAGATTCCCTCCCGGCGGGCAATTTTTTCTGTCACCTCAAATAGATTGTCCGAGTTGCCAAAGTCCACATGAAAATCTGCAATTCCATTCTCTTTAAGTTCCATAGCAAACGCAATTGTAGAGGCCATCGAGATTGTATCCATGCCCAGAATATCACATAGATAGTTGAGCTTGAACATATTCTCCATGCTAATTGCATCGATATTCGGTCCGAAAAAACCGCAGGTCTCGTACTCCGGCCCCTTGACCTCCTTGCCATCCACCATCACGCGCCGTTCACAACGGATTGGACAGGAGATGCAACTGCTGTTGCGCACAAGATTTTGATCGGTCAGCGTTTCCCCGCTGACATAGTGCGCCCCAACAGTATGCCCGTACTTGAAATTGTGCGTGGGCAGCGCATTGGTGGAGTTTGCCTTGCTGACCAGTCCCGCGCTGCCGTAGGTTGGTAGACTTTCACCGGTCATAGGGTGATTTCGCAAAAAATTCACCCATTTTTTCACATACCGATCGAATTTTTTCTGATTATAGATCTCCGGATGCTTTGTTCCATAGGCAATAATTGCCTTAATCTGCTTGCTACCCAGCACCGCACCCGCACCACACCGGCCTGCCACACGTTCGCCGGATACCGCCGAGGCGTAACGCACCAGATGTTCGCCCGCAGGCCCGATGACCAGCTTCCCATATCGTTTAGGTAGTGCTTCCTGCGTCTGCTCCGCATCCATCCCCCATAATTCTGTAGCATCCTCGATGGTCACGTTGCCGTCCACAATCACTATCTTGATCGGATGATTCGCCTTTCCGATGATGATCAGGCCGTCGTAGCCTGCACGTTTCATCATTACGCCAAATTGGCCGCCGCAGTTGCTGGACGCAATTCCACCGGTCAGCACATTCTTAAATGTCAGATTGAACCGGCTGGAACTGGGTGCGCCGGTTCCATTTGCAGGGCTGGTGTTCACAATCATCATGGCTTCCGGGGACAGCGCGTCTAAACCGGCCGGGGTCAGGTCGCTCAGCAGCTTTGCCCCTAGGGTCTTCCCCCCAATGTAGTTGCGATAGAGCCTTTCGGATATTTCGTATCGTTCCACCTTGTTGGTGTTGAGATCAATTTTTGCATAGACTGGCAACCTCATGCTTCCACCTCCCGCATTTCAATGGCATGCAGCGGACACTCCCTTGCGCACAGTCCGCACCCCACGCATTTTTTCGCCTCGGCAAGCAATGCATGCACATGATAATCGCCCGGATACGTCGGCAGAGAAATCTGCAAGGCTTCTGCACGGCAGATGGCGACGCACATGCTGCATGCGCTGCAAATGGTTATGTCGATCACTGGCTTTTTCCATTTTGAACGCGGTACGGACTCACATGGATTTTCGTGGCCATCCAGCACGGCTCCTTTGGGGCAAATGCGCCCGCAGACGCCACAGGAAACACAACGTTTTTGATTGATTGCATACTGCTGCTTCGGCTCTCCGTCGATGGCTTCCACCGGGCAAATTTTGGCGCACGCTGTGCAGCCAATACAGTTTTTAGTGATGGTGTAAGGCATTCGAAACCTCCATTCTTCTGATGTTCAATGGATTGAACGCGATATCGTTACATATGAATTGGTTAATGAATACGGTATCATATTTACCCGTATTGTGCAATGCACCCAGGACGTTTATTTTCGAAATAAGGCGTACATTTATAAACCTGCATTCATGTGAATCTATGTCCAGAATCCAATAGAATCGCCGCGCTATTTCGAGTGTTTGCAATGCGGCAGATATAAAAGATGACTATCCGTTGCGACGGTTTAAATTGAATCATACTTCATTCAAAAGTAGCCGTCAGATCTATACCAGCGGCCGTTCTTGCACTACGCGGTAGCACCCATTCTATGGTTCTTATCCGAACGATTGATATAGGGTCGAAAAGAAGTCTGTTTTCATGGATGATGATGCGGAAAAAGATTTTTGTTTGGATATAATTAACTCGCTTTAAGAAAAATTACCGTCTGTTCTTTCATCGATATCTTTCCAACTTGATACCCGTTTGTATGATAACATGCAAAATGAAGTGCCCCGCCAAGCCTAGACAAAAGAATAACCCATAGGGCAACCAACGTGTAGAATGGCGTTGTTACGACAACTACAACACGAAGGCAGCACTATGAGTCACTTCCATTTTACCCCATTTGAGCGATGCCAGAGACAAGAATTATTGACAATGTGCTGTTTGCACAGAGCAATCGCTTAAGCACAAGAATTATTGTCAAGGGGCTGTTTGCATAGAGCAATCACTCGAAAACCAGAGCGACATTGCGCCAGCATAGGCCCTTGAGGTTTCTCGCATATAGCCGGCACAGACTAATCTGGGAGAGGCCGTGCAGGTTCAGTCTACAGCACGCTCCAAGCAAAGGGGAAAGCGTACCGATGATTGAGTCGCAAGTATCATAAAAAAGCTGCTGGCAACCTGGCCGCCGGAACAAATTGGAAGCACCGTGACATTGGAAATTGTCAGCTGCAAAACCATCTGCAATTGGCTCTATTTCGGGATTCTTCCAGCAGTCACCATACAAAATCTACGGCAAAAAGGCAAGCGACGGCGGGCTGGAAAGCGCGGTAAATTCTCAATGAAGATATCCATTTCTGAGCGAACAACGGATGTCAAGAACAGAGACACCTTTGGCCACTTTCCCTCCCCCATTGTTTCGCATTGAATCAGAAAAAGAACGCGCCTATATAGATGCGTTCTTTTAAGCTTGGTCCTATTTGATAGGGGGATATCAACCAAATAGTTTAAACTTGCTCAGCTTTTCCGTGGCATTATATAGCGTTTCTATCGAAGCGTTCATCTTCCCAATATCAATTTTACCGAAGATTTCCACGGTTTTGCTTAATTCCAATATGGCATCGTTCAGTGCTTTCATATCCAACTCACTAAGCTTTCCGGCCGCTTGTCCCACCGTGTTAATGGAGACGGTCGCATCCGTTAGAAATTGATCAATCTGAGCGGTCAACTTTTGAACATTGATTTCCTGAACTTTCTCCGTAATTGCATGGAAATCTCGAACGGCAGATTGGAAATACGGTCCAACTAATATAGCGGAGAGTACCAATGTTACCATCATAATTCCGATGAAAATTGTACAAAGCCGCAGCATGCGAAGCTTTTTTCGATCACGCTTTTCTTGCTCGATTCCTTGTAGAAACAGTTCTTTGACATAATCCAGCGTACCAAAGCTATCCTGCATATGATCTTCGGATGCTTTGGATGACGTTTCGGCAATGCCTTGTTCCGGTAACTTGATTTCTTCCACAAACGACACATCCTTTCCCTATTTCTTTTGATAGTATAACACAAATGCTGTATGATGAATAGAAAACAGGAGGATATTTGACGATTTGGAACAGATCTATGGATTGCATACGCCGATCGGCTCATTGATGATTGGGGTTGAGGCAAACATGGTTACTTCAATCAAAATTCAAGAATGCATCTCCACTGTTGGCGAAACGGGTAACGCACCGGCTTGTGTGCGACAAGCAGCGCAGCAATTGACGGAATACTTCGCAGGGCTGCGCAAAATATTTAATTTCCCCTATCAAGTGACGAGCGGCACTGCGTTTCAGCGGCAGGTATGGGATGCATTAACCGCCATTCCGTATGGACAAACGCGCACCTATGGCGAGATTGCCCGCATCATCGGCAAACCAGGCGCATCACGTGCTGTGGGCGCGGCAAATCATCACAATCCCTTGCTGATTGTGATACCATGCCATCGCGTGATTGGCGCGCAAGGTGCGCTGACTGGCTTTGCAGCCGGGATTGCGATCAAACGCGATCTCTTAGCATTGGAGCAACGCGCTTAGGCAATTGCAATCAATGTTTCAAATGGTTCTCCAACTACTGTACCTTTTTTAAGCGAAACGAGTTGTTCGCCATCAAAGCGTAGCTCCACACAGTCAATATCCGGTAAAGAAAGCAGGGTGTTTACAATGCTTGCAACAGCACACTGCTCACTCTTTGCATCATCAAATACTGGAAAATGCGCAATGTCTAACAACATAATCCCATGATCTATCTGGAAATCGTACGTGACATCCGATCCAATTGGCAAAAAGGACAGCACGTAAAGCGGCATATTTGCTTCCCACGGTAGCAATTTTGTCTCCACACGAAGACTCCCGTTGTCATCGGGCATATATAGTGTTGCAGCCAGTGCATACGCCATTGCGGCAGTCGCCTCATGTTCTTTTAGTTCTGTGCTTTGCTTGGTGCTGCAGCCGGTAAATATCAGCAGACAAACCATGATCCAATAGAATAAACGACACATATAAGATTCCTCCGTCTGAAAGACTTGTATGCGTTATGACAGGAGAATATGTCTTTACCAACGTGCATATTTGTATTATGATGAAATAAGATCAATCCAAGGAGTATTAATTATGAAGAGACAATGGCGGCAATTTTGTGCAGTAGGATTTGCCCTGCTGCTAATACTTACAGTTACCTCCTTCTCAATAGCGGATGCAGGCAGTTTTTCCGGTGACACTGATTGGGGTGGCGGCGCAGATTGGGGCAGTAATACAGATTGGGGTTCGAGCTCTGACTGGGGCAGTGATTCCGATTGGGATACTTCCAGCTCAAATGACATCGAATCATTTGGTTCCGGAGTGCTTGCCGACAGCATATTAAGCGATTCTGAAAACAGTGGAAATAAAGTCGATGATGACGGATTCGGCACCGACTTTCTGTTATTCATCTTATTTGCAATTGTAATCGCGGTCGTGTATTTCTTTATTAAGTCAAAGAAAGTCAAAAAAGGCACAGAATTGTATCAAGCGCAACAGGAGGAACCCGGGTTACCTATCGAAACGCTTAAGCAGAAAGATCCAAATTTCAATGAACAAGCGTTGCTTGAGAAAATCGGAAATCAGTATGTGCAAATGCAACAAGCGTGGGAGCGCCATGACTGGGAACCTATGCGTGCGATTATGACCGATACGCTGTTTAACCAGATGGCACGGCAGTTAGATGTGTTAAAACAGCAGGGACTGACCAATCACGTGGAACGAATTGCGGTGCTGAATGCACATATTCAACGGTATGCCGTGGAAGGCGATAACGACGTTCTTGTCATTCGCCTGCAAACGCGCATCTGCGATTACACCCAAAATGATCAGACGGGAGAGATTGTCAGCGGCAATAAAACCAAGGAACTATTTATGACCTACGATTGGAAACTGATTCGTCAGAAAGATAAATTAACGCTGAAACAGGCAGAAATGACCGAGATCAATTGCCCGAACTGTGGGGCGCCGTTATCAATTAATCAGTCGGGTAAATGCCCATATTGCAATACGGTCATCACGCTTGCCGATCATGACTGGGCGTTGTCCGTCATCAAAGGTATTTCGCAAAAGAGCAATTGAAATAGATATCGGAAACATGTTGCAAACATAATAGGGAGTCCATCATCCAATGATGATGGACTCCCTAATTGACAATTCCCCCCGCCGCCATGTTATCATTAAAAACAATAATGAGTGAAGATCCCGGGCCTTTACAGACGTTTTCGAATATTAAGTACAATGCACGGAAGATAAAGACGAAATGCAACAAGTTTTCGGCATCTTCTTGTTATTTTTCGCTCCAGATTCTAGACTGATCTCCTGCGCCGCTGCCAATTACATACCTTTATTAATAAATAATCCAATCAGACCCACAATTATTTTTAGAAACAGATCCGAAAAGCAAAAATATTCGCTACACTTAAGTTTGTTTTGAAGATTACATGTTTAACGGAAAATATTGTGAAGTTGACACGCAAGTTTTTGCATGAACATGCTTCGTTTTGCTTGGTTCGTGTTGCTTGAAAGGATATCGTTCCCATGTTATAATGCAACAATATGAAACAATATTCCATACATAATTCCATACGGTGCATCCTGGCTCTCGCCGTTTTGGTAACCGTTGTACTTTTCGGTTGTAATGCGTTGCCCGTTCAATCAGCGCGTCCTGACACCGCCGAGCCATCAGCTTCTGCCATCGCTGTCACGCCCAAGCCAATTGCTACGCCCGTCCCTTCGCCTTCTCCCACCTTAGCGCCTACGCCCATGATTACGGATCCCTGGTATGTGCAGCGCACCGCTGACATGAAGAAATGGATGCAGCTCTATGGGGATTTCAACAGCGAAGCAGACATTGACAAGACGATTATGCGTATGGAAATTGACCCTGCAAAACCCATGATCGCGTTAACTTTTGATGATGGCCCCATACTTGGCATCAGTGATGAGATTGCTCATATTCTATCACAATATGACTGCCGCGCTACGTTTTTCATTCGTGGCGCCCGCATGAAACGGCCAGAAACAACCGTACTACTGAAAAAGTTGCTTGCCGGAGGCAATGAAATTGGCAACCATACCTGGAAACATCAAATTCTTACCTCAGCGCCATATCCTGTATTGTTGCAAACCATTGAGCGTGTGAACGAAGAAGTTTTCGCCGCCACGGGATATACCATACGATCCCTTCGACCGCCGGGTGGCTATTCCGGCAGCAACGTTGCCCGCATGGCAAAGAAGTTCGACCTTGCGGTTATCCTTTGGGCGCAGAGTGGCAACGTTCACGAGAGCGATCCCGCCAAAATCGCAGAAAACGTACAGCGTCAAATTGTCAATGGAAAAGAATTGGAGAATGGCGACATCATTCTGTTACACGACACCAAGCCTTGGATGGTGGATGCCGTTGCGATCATGGTTCCGCAATTGCTACAAAAGGGCTATCAGCTTGTAACCGTCCAAGAACTGCTCCACCTTTCGAAGCTAGGCTTTGTAGCAGGAGAAACTTACTACAAACAAAATGAAACGATCATCGCCAAATAGTTCATTACTGACAGCGCAAGGTCCGCTTAATGTGTAGGCCAAGTGCTATCCACGAAAGTACTTTGGATTGTTAAGAGGCGCCTCCCTGAAGGACTCATCCGTTCCGGCTACGGCGAAATGTATGGCGAATGGAGTATCTGTCGATGGCGCTACATGAAAAGCTGTGAACCTTAAGAACAGCACACCGTATGGCACAGGATGAATTGGCACAAATGTTGTTTGCCAGCCGTTAGTCTGTGTACAAATGGGAACAGGAAAAGCCAATCCTGATATTAGCAAGTTGTGTCAGCTCTGCAAGATGTTTGATGTGTCCGCAGGTGCAATGCACTGGATCTATCTGTGCATTCCATTCTCTGCTATGGTTGCGGGAACTCAGCCGTCAGCAGATCCCGCATGCATTACTAACTCAAAGCAAGCGTAAGCGTTGCGTGATACTTGTTCTGATTGTTGCAGTGTTCCTTGTATGTTATCTTGCAAAAATCATGTTGCTCTACCACGGTATGCCAGAAAGAGATCGCGTAATTTTTTAAAAAGAGCATCTCATATAGTTGCATTAAATAGATTTACAAGAAGATTTAAAAAGAAAAAATTCGCGTTCGGAATACTGATCTCCGTTATTGGTTTCAGCGTGTCAGTGCTTTGCTTTATCTATGCCGTCATAAACCCATGGACGTATAACGGCATTTCCGGTTTAATGGGTTCTTTTCTTGAAGCCGGAATCCTTACACCGTTTATCATTTCGTTTGCAGTACTAGTGGTGGGTCTGTTCATTTGCGGCTATGAAGCGTATTGTAAAAAATAAGTCTTTTCCCGTTGCATCCGCTCTTTGATTCCCCTATCGATTGGCCTTTATGATGCATCTCAAAAACATGGGGTTCTTAGGTATATACACGGCGGATGACGAATATGGAAATGGTGATTGAATCAATACCATCTCCAAATTCGTCTCTTGGTGGACGTGTTTTAAAAAGAGGAATTTGTGGGTTCATAGTGATTTTTCATGTCAGGTACCATGGATAACTTGTGGGCTTACTGGAAATAGTTTTAAAATTCAAATCGCCAAAATGGCATATAAACCATCAAAAACGCTTTTTGAAAAATGGAGTAACACACCCAACCCCCAAAACTGTATTTGGGCAATGATCGTTTTTCCTTCAGCGCTTACTTACACGGAAGACTCGTTTTTCTTTTCTGAACATACTCCAACAGCAGATTGATAAAAATGCCGATGGCAACAAGAATTCCCCCATAAAAAGTTGATGCGGAATAGCTTTGCTTCGTAAAAATATCGATGATAATTCCGGTAAATACTTGTCCTACAAAGGTAAGCAAGGTTAGATACACCGACTGCATTTTCGGAACAATGATATTAAACAGCAGCACGATAATCACCCCCAGTACACCGCCAAGATAGATCCACGCAGCTGGTGACAACGCAAAGTCCGTGAATATCGGCTCTGCTCGGCCGAACAGAAACAAGATGGCAATGGTAACCGGCAGCCCAACGAGATGGTTGATGAACGAACCCTGCAAGGCGCCAAGTCGGTCGGATAGTCTTGCGTTGACCGTTCTTGAAAGCACGATGGTCACCCCCGCTGTCAGCGAGAGAATGATCGCTGTCAATGCAGCAATCTCCGTGTTGTCGAGCATGATCAGAATTCCGATTATGGCAAAGGCAATGCCAAGCAGTTTCGAACTCGAAAACCGATGTTTTTGCATGCCGAACCACCCAAAGCTATCGATGCATATCGAGGTCAGCGTTTGCCCAAACAGCCCCAACGCTACGATCGAGGTCATGCTGATCTTGCTGAACGCGAAATTATTGAACACCGTCGTCAACACACCGATGACGCCTCCTGAAAACAGCCACACCGGTATGGCGCGGCTCAAATTGAGCTTCATTCGACGGAGCTTGATGACGGCGATCGCAAAAATCGTCCCCACGAGGTGTATTATCACGGTAGCGCCATAGATTCCGTACTGCGCGGAAAGCCCACCGTTGATCGCGATCATTCCAGCGATGATGCAACCGATGATCACGCTGATTATATAATACATAGAATCGCCCTCCAATTAATTATGATTGCCAAGCATGTTCAAAAAAACATTTTGCGCTCTCGATGCGTACATTTTGCGTGCTCAATGCCTAGAGGCTATTGTGAGCGATTCTCGTAAATATACGGGTTGAGAATTCATCAAATGTGTCCCGTTCAACCGCTTGCAATCGTGCGCAAGTTTTTATAAAGATGCACTGCTATTATAGTCCTAGCACATTGACAGTCGCTATGACATATGTCATAGTAGCAAAATAGACTATTTCTACAAAAAATAGGAGAATACTTCATGAAAAAGATGGCTGCGTCGTTGCTGGATCAAGCAGAATTCGTCAAAATAGGTCTCCCCGCCAGCGATGCTGCAACAGCGGTAAGGCTGACGTTTGACCGGGGCGAATTCCTTTTTCGAGAGGGCTTTCCCATCGAGTATCTCATGCTGGTCAAACGTGGACGAGCCAAGGTCAGCATCCTCGTTTCCAGCGGGAAAAAGCTACTATTGTACTTTTATGGTGCTAAAACCGTTCTCGGAACCGTTGAGTTGCCGCTTGGCGTACCAGCAACCACCGACGTAGAGGCGACCGAAAAAACGGAATGCGTCGCCGTTCCCATCGAACGTTGTAGAAAAGCGCTCGATACAAGCCCCGCATTTTCAAAATATATTACTTGTCTGTTGGCGGAAATTGTGGTACGCAGCAGCCGAAATGCCGCAGTGAACATTCTGAGTTCCCTACGGGAACGGCTATGCGCGTATATCGATTCGACGCAGTCTGATGGCATATTTTTCACCAATTACACCCACCTGGCTGAACTGCTTGGCGTAAGTTGCCGTCATCTGTTCCGCGAGCTGAACAGGCTATGCACAGAGGGTGTGCTGACGAAAGAGACGCGAGGTTATTGGATTGCCGACCGCAAACTACTGGTTGAGATTGCTTCCGATGTCTTCATTATGCGATTGTACGGCAGGCCATGAGCCATTTAAACGATCAAATCAAAGTCTTTCGGCAGGGTCACCCCTTTCTCCCATATGCTGGCCAGCGTATCCTTCCATCGATTATCCGCGCAGAAAAACAAGTGCAGCTTTAACAGATATGTATACAATAAAATACAAACTAGCAAAAATATACGCAATGAAGGAATCCGCTCATCAAATACGTTTCTACACTCATCGCCGTCAAGAATATAGAAAATTAAAACAGTTTTACCGCGATGTCTTGGATTTGGAAATCACCGTTGACTTTGGTGCAAATGTAATCTTCGCAGACAGCATCGGCCTGCAACCTGCCGATACATGAACGAATTTCATCCACAAAAGTTGTGAGGAAATTGTATTGAAGTGGGAGAAACGATGGGACTGGTTGTTCGAAAAAATTCATCAACGGTGGACTTTCCGTTCAAGAGATCGTCGTCCGGATGGATGTACCGACGGATTATGTGAAATTCTGCATGGCATAGGATCGTCCTATGTGCGCTGGTTCGTCTAGAGCATCAATTGACCGCATATGTTTACACGAAAAAACGGTGAATTAACTATATACTTTATGAAGGAACGTACTCATGATTTTTGAAACTGAACGTCTTCGTCTTCGTCCGTGGAATGAAAACGATGTGGAAAGCTTGCATGCATTTACAAAGGTTCCGCTTGTCTGGCTAATTGCCGGTTGGCTCGTTCATATCAGCATCGAAGACAGGCGGCAAATTATACAAGATATTCTGTCATCGGATGGAATTTACGCCGTGACATTAAAAAAGAAGGATGCGTAATCGGCAACGTGGTATCAGCACCGGAGGAAAAAAGCAATCTCATGAAGAACGGCCATGAGTCGGAGATTGGGTATTGGATTGATGTTCCCTATTGAGGACAGGCCATCATTCCTAAAGCTGTAAGCGCATTGATGCAATACGTATTTGAGAGGCTCGGCATTGCAACCGTTTGGTGTAACTATGATGACGACAATGAAAAATCAAAACGCGTACAGGAAAAATGTAGACTTCATTAACATCCTAGCAACGAATCTGTCACGTGTTCACTTTTGCATGAGAGCACATCACTTGCATAACCAAAGAACAGTGGCAAGCAGCAAGAGCCGCCACATGATGCGCCGGTGCATCGATTGCGCATGGCAATTGATTTGCGTAAATTGGGATCACAATGACTTGATTGTAACGGTTTTCAAGCGGTTTTTATATTTCAATATAACTCCATGAAATTGCCGCCTGCCGTCTTCGTCTACATCAGTACCGAACGAATCAATCCGGATCGCGGCAACCTCATAGCAATGCCATCAATACAGATTCGGTTTTCGATATTTAGTCCAGGAAGACTGTTTTTTCATCTTGCCTGCAACAAAATCATATCCGCGCCGGTCTGCCAGTTTACTTAGTTGGCAGCCATATGCGCCGCCCATCCATTCCACTGCATATCCACCGCCGGCATACAGGCCAATGTGACCGGATTTTCCCACCCAATCACCCGACTGCAGTGCTTCCTGTTGAATCGCCTGTGAGTAAAAGCTGCCCGTGAGCGTATCCGCCGTAGTATCAAATGTTGGCTTGACTACACCATATTTTCGCAGCAGTCCCACAATGCCGCCGGAGCAATCCGCTCCGCTTATGGACGGATCCGCACGCACGGCCGCCTTCATCATCTCCGCACGACCGCCATTATAGTATTCCGGCTGTTTTTTTGCCCCAGACTCAATGAGCGGCGCAGTAATGATATTGAGCTTGAGGTCGGAATTGTATAGATTTCCACCCCGAATATAGAGTGATCTTGGAAAATTTTCCGGTACTTCCGGATCAAAGGCGAATGACAACGCTTGCAAAACAAGCTCGCTGCGTTCTTTTGAAACGCGCACCAACGCAGGCGTAATCGCGACTGCTGCCATTGTCCCGATGTTCTTTGGGATAGCCGCATTCTGTTCCACGCTGCTTGTACGTTCAATTGCATCCCAAGTTTTCTGGCCAATCGTCCCGTCTACGGTCAATCGCTTACCATTCGCATCCAAATTGTTCTGTTGAAATATGCGCACCGCTGCACGAGTGTCCGCACCAAACACATTGTTTTGTATCGACGTAATCGAAGCAGCATAATAGCCTGCCGCAAATAATTGATTTTTGATGTACCGCACATCGCTGCCGGACATGCCGTATTTCAGTATCCGTTGAAAGATCATATTCATTCCTCCCCATCAGCGGGCTTACACACAAATACACCATGGTTCCCGCTTGCTTTACTGTATGCTATAATGTCCAAAAAGAGTGTTTGGGGAGGTTTGGATGAATTTTCTACGGCTATTGGAATCGGTTCGCACACCGTTTTTAAACACATTGCTTCAATTTGTCACCTACTTTGGCGAGGAGACGCTGTTTCTGGTGACTGCACTAATTATTTTCTGGTGCCTCGATAAGAAATGCGGCTACTATCTGCTATATATAAGCGTGTTCGGCGCCATTGTAAATCAACTGTTGAAGCTAACATTCTGCGTGCCGCGTCCATGGATACTCGATCCGGATTTTACGATTGTGGAAAGTGCGCGAGCCTCCGCAACAGGTTATTCTTTTCCAAGCGGACATACACAGTGCGCGGCGGGGTTGTTTCTTGGCATTGCACGGTTTCTTGAAAAAAGTTCTGTCACGGCTGTCTGCATTTTTCTAACGTTGCTTGTGGGCTTTTCTCGTATGTATCTTGGTGTGCATACGCCTGCGGACGTGGGTGTTTCTCTCGTTGTGGCTATACTGCTGGTGCTATTGGCCCATCCTGCATTTAATCGTGCCTGGCATAAGCCCCGTTGGTTTCTGCTGCTGTTTGGACTGCTGTTCACATTCGGAATCATGCTTGTCACCTGCGCGGATTTTATGCCACAGCCCACAAATGCAATTGTGGAGTTTTCGTCCGCGGGCATCAAGATTGCCTACACGATGCTGGGCGCTGCGCTCGGGCTTTTGGTTTCCATATGGCTTGATGCCAAATACATCCGCTTCGATACCCACGCCGTCTGGTGGGCACAGTTGCTCAAGACCACATTGGGACTTATGTTGATTATCGCCGTGCGTACGCTGACTAAAACACCGCTACTGGCGCTGACCGGAGGACACCAGGTGGCCAATGGCATCCGTTATTTTCTCATGGTAATCACCGGCGCAACGCTCTGGCCTCTAACCTTTCGATGGTTTTCTAAGCTCGGCAGCAAAGCGCAGATTACAGCCGTCCAATAAAGTTTATGTCCCATCCCATACAAAACAGCAGGTTGGTCTTAGCATCCACCTGCTGTTTTGTTTCTTTCATTATTATATGAGCGCGTTTTTAATCCGCCATAGTTCTTTTTCGTTCAGTAGCACGGTCACGTGCGTACCATCTTCCCCATGCTCCTCGGATAAAATGGTGCCGGTCGTGCGAATCATCTGCATGGCATCATAGCGATCGTAGGGCACAATCAACTCCACGCGGATTTGGGACTGATTCAGCATCGTCTCAATCTTCCGTTTTAATTCGTCCAGCCCCGTGCCAGTTTTGGCACTAATGCACACCGCATTGCTCCGCGGCGGCGGATCACCCTGCGCCTGATCCGCTTTATTGAACACTTCTATGCGCGGCGTTTCCAGCGCGGCAAGTGAGCCAAGCACATCCTCCACCACGCGCATTTGCACATCGAAGTACGAACTGGAGCAATCGATTACATGCAGAATTAAGTCCGCATCTTTCACTTCCTCCAAGGTGGAGCGAAATGCGTTAACCAGATCATGGGGCAGTTTATTGATAAACCCAACCGTATCGGAAACAAGACACTCCGTTCCGCTAGAGAGCGTCACGCGGCGCACAAGGGGATCAAGCGTTGCAAATAGCTTATCCTCTGCCAATGCATCGCTCCCGGACAGCGCGTTAAGCAACGTTGACTTGCCCGCGTTGGTATAGCCCACCAGTGCCACCACGGGAATCGGGTTGGCACTGCGCTTCGTGCGCCGGAGCGCCCGTTGCTGGCCAATCTCCGCGAGTTCCTGCTCCAGCTCAAATACACGCCTCCGAATGCGGCGGCGGTCAATCTCCAGCTTTTTCTCACCCGGGCCACGCATTCCGACCCCCGATGCACCTTGGCGGGAAAGCACGCGTCCCATGCCAAGCAACCGCGGTAAACGATATTTGAGCTGGGCTAGCTCCACCTGCAGTTTGCCTTCCCGAGATTGGGCACGCTGCGCAAAAATATCCAGAATCAGCATCGTTCGGTCAATGATGGGCAGACCAAGAACATTCTCAAGATTACGCAATTGAATTGCTGAAAGTTCGTCGTCAAACACGCAGATGTCCGCTTCTGCCGCATTACAAGCAAGGTTCAGCTCGTTTGCCTTGCCCGCACCGATATAGGTAGCGTTATCCACGGTGCGGCGGCGCTGCACCTCACGGCCGACCACCCGTATTCCCGCTGTCTCACACAAAGCAGCCAATTCATCGATGGTGTCGTATCCCTCGGTGCCTTCAATTCCGCAAAGCACCGCACAATCCTGCTGAATGCCCGTTACGTCATAGGTGGATGATAGCAGTCGCGCATCGGCCTCGCAGACTGCGTCCATCAACTGTCTTTGGGGCAAACGGTCTGGGCGTAGCGGTCCATACAGCACGGTCTGGCGGCGATCGCCCACCATTTCGCCAATATAGCCGGCATACACGTTGGTCGCGCTGCCATTATGTACGCCGATGGCTGCCATGGCATCCAGCCGCAGCACGTTTAATGACCCCATATCCACCTCGGATAGCATCCCACTGCCATTCGGATGTGTATGAATGCAACGTACACCGCAAAGACGGTCGCTGTTGCGCACAAGCCGCATCTCTGCCATGGCAACGGTGCTGTCATCCCCAATGCGCACATCTTCGATATTGCCCGCGCGGGAAACATAGATTAAAATTTCCCGATTGATCAGTGTTGTGCAACGCACAAGCACATCCATAACCTCTGCCGTTAGAAACGTATCTGTCGGCATTGGCAGATCGTAAACCGTGTTAAGTTCCGCAAGCACAGTCTCACGAATGCCTGATGTATTGCCGTTTATTTCTTTTTTCATTGTTCAATTGTACCATTTCGCAAAGAACTTGACAACCGAAAGCTTTGTTGCTAAGATTGGTAAGCGCTTAATAATTAAGTGCTTAACTCTTGTTTGAAGGGAGGTTGCAGCCTTGCAAGTTCGAACGCTCGGTGCGCGGCTGATGATGCTCAACGTACTCAGACGCAATCTAGTTTTTCAAAAAACCATTGGATATGAGCTGCACCATGGGCAGCTACCGTTGCTGGAATTCATTCTGATGAACCCCGGCTGTACGCAGCAGGACATCGCGTCACAGCTCAAGGTTACACCTGCGTCCATCGCCCAATCCACCACGCGGTTGCAAAAAGTTGGGCTTATTCAGAAACGTGTCGATCCGAACAACAAACGGAAGAACCGGCTGCTGTCCACAGACGCTGGCATGCATGCTGCGAGTCTCTACCGTCAAAGCTTTGATGAGGTGGACGCGGCGACGTTCGCGGGACTATCATCAGAAGAGTTCGATCAACTTGCCGTGCTGCTTGACCGAATGATTCAAAATCTGAATGTAGAGGGGACGGGGATTATTCCGTGCCCGTTTTGGAAGGGAGAACCACCCAAATGATTCGTAAACTCATGTCGTATATCGGAAAGTACAAACGTTACTTCATTCTTTCGCCAGTTCTTGTAGCGGTGGAGGTCGTGTTCGAGGTATTCATTCCCCTGCTAATGGCGCGCATTGTGGACGTGGGCATTCCCACACAGAACTATGCGATTATTTTCAAAACCGGAGGATTGATGGTTCTATTCGCCGCCATCGCATTGATTGTTGGTGCGCTGTGTGCACGATTTGCAGTGGTTGCATCCAATGGTTTTGCTAAAAACCTACGCATGGGTCTATTTTCAAATGTAGAATCCTTCTCGTTTAAAAACACCGATAAATTCAGCACGCCGTCGCTCATTACACGTATGACCAATGATATCACGAATGTGCAGCAATCCGCGCAGATGATTATCCGTATGCTCGCGCGGGCGCCCATGATGCTGATTATGGCAACCATCATGGCAATACGTATCTCGCCCAAGCTTTCCGTCATCATCCTGTGTGCCATTCCATTCCTTGCCGGAATCATGATGGTATTAACCAAGCTCGCCTTTCCTCGTTTTGAGGCCATGCTGAAAAAATACGATCTCATGAATGCGCGCACGCAGGAAAATCTCATGGCGATACGCGTGGTCAAAGCCTTCGTGCGCGGCGATTATGAATCGGTCAAATTTGCGGATGCCGCTGCCGCGCTGAAAAATGCGCAGCAAAAGGCAGAAAAGCTGCTGGTCATTGCCATGCCCGCCATGCAGATGACCATGTACGTCTGCATTCTGTGCGTACTCTGGTTCGGTGGAAATGACATTATCGGCGGCACGTTGCTCACCGGCCAGCTCATGAGTTTTATCAGCTATATCTCCCAAATTTTGATGAGCCTCATGATGATCACAATGGTATTCGTCAATCTGGTGTTGTCCTCGGCCTCGGCGGCGCGCATTGTAGACGTCCTCGACGAGGTATCCGCCATCAACGATAAGGCGGCTGATAAAACACTCACCGTTTCCGATGGGTCAATCAATTTTGACAACGTATGCTTCTCCTATGCTGATAACCCGGATAATTTGACGCTATCCAATATCAATCTTTCGATTCGTTCCGGCGAAACCATCGGCATCATCGGTGAATCTGGCTCGGCGAAAACATCGCTCGTACAACTGATTCCCCGCCTGTACGACGTGCTCTCTGGTTCTGTCAAGGTTGGAGGGCATGACGTGCGGGACTATGGTATCGAAACCCTGCGCGGCAGCATTGGCATGGTGCTGCAAAAAAACGTGCTGTTTTCCGGTTCCATCAAGGACAATCTCCGCTGGGGAAATGCGGCCGCCACCGACGAACAGATTACTGCGGCATGCAAGGCGGCACAGGCGGATGATTTTATTCGCTCGTTTCCAAATGGCTATGATACGGATCTGGGTCAGGGTGGCGTAAACGTCTCCGGCGGGCAGAAACAGCGGTTGTGCATTGCCCGTGCGCTGCTGAAAAACCCCAAGATCATGATCTTGGACGACTCTACCTCCGCTGTTGACACTGCCACGGACGCCTCCATCCGCAACGCTTTCCGCACGCATCACGGCAGCACAACGACATTGATCATCGCCCAACGAATTACCTCCGTAATGGACGCAGACCGCATCATCGTGCTGCATGAAGGCCAAATTGATGGTTTTGGCACCCACGAGGAGCTTTTGAAAACAAACGAAATCTATCGCGACGTTTATGAGTCGCAGCAGAAGGGGGTGGCGTAATATGCCCGGTCCTGGAGGTCATCGCGTCGGTCATGTGGGTAAGCCGAAAAACACAAAGAAAACCCTCTTTCGCCTGCTTGGATATCTCCGGCGCTATCGTGGATTGGTTGTGCTGATCATCATCGGCTTGCTGGTTT
The DNA here is from genome assembly GCA_036651815.1 of Clostridia bacterium. Lineage (GTDB taxonomy): Bacteria > Bacillota > Clostridia > Christensenellales > CAG-138 > JAVVXB01. The sequence continues at coordinate 75,955 of JAVVXB010000008.1, read as the reverse complement.
CGGCAGGTGCAGGGGTGGCTGGTACCTATATGCTCAAACCAATCTTCAATCATATCGGTGAGCTCGTCACTCAGAAAAGTGCAGATACGAGTATGCTCATCCGTTATATTCTGCAATTAGCTGCCATCTATGGCGCGGGCGCTCTCTGTATGTATGGCGTAAATCGTCTTACCGTCACAGTCTCCACTGGCACACTGGAATCCGTGCGTGTGGATATGTTTACAAAGCTTGAAAAGCTACCGATCGAATATTTTGATACCCGCACGCATGGCGAAATCATGAGTCGGTTCAGCAACGATACCGATGCGCTGCGCGAAATGCTCGGGCAGGGTCTTCCACAGCTCATCAACTGCGCGGTATCCGTGGTGGGCGTACTGTCCATGATGGTTATCCTCTCCCCACTGCTCACGCTGCTGGTCATCGTGGTATTTGTGTTCATGCTGCTCATCGTCAAAAAACTCGGCACTAAATCCTCCTTTTATTTTACGAAACGGCAGGAAGCGCTGGCAGACACCAACGGCTATATCGAAGAAATGATCGAAGGTCAGCGTGAAGTGAAGGTCTTCTGTCATGAAGACGCAGTGATCAGCGAGTTTGAGCAACGATCCGAAAACCTGCGAAAGTCCTCCACTAGCGCCATGACGTTCGCAATGATTCTTATGCCCATCATGGGCAATCTCAGCTATGCGCTGTATGCGGCGGCAGCGTCCGCAGGCGCGGTGCTTGCCATACTTGGATATGCCGACGTAGGCACGCTGGCTGCATTTTTGCAATACACGCGTTCCTTCAGCCAGCCTCTGACCCAAATATCGCAGCTATTCAACGGTTTTATCAGCGCATTGGCAGGCGCAGAGCGCATTTTTGAGCTCATCGACAGCAAACCGGAAGTCGATGAAGGTACCGTTGTCTTGGTCAATGCCTGCCACGATGCCAACGGCACGTTATCCGAATGTGAACGGCACACCGGTCTCTGGGCATGGAAAACGCCAGCGCAGGATGGCTTTGCACTGACCGAGCTATGCGGCGATGTGCGCTTCCATGATGTAACATTCAGCTATGATGGGAAGCAGGATGTCCTTTCCAATGTGAATCTGTACGCCAAGCCCGGTCAAAAAATCGCCTTTGTAGGCAGCACGGGCGCAGGCAAGACAACCATCACCAACCTGATCAACCGTTTTTACGATGTTCAGAAGGGACAGATCACATATGATGGCATTGACGTCAAGCAGATTAAAAAGGACGACCTTCGGCGCTCTCTATCCATGGTGCTCCAGGATACGCATCTGTTTACTGGTACCGTACGTGAGAATATCCGCTATGGAAACCTGTCCGCAACCGACGACGAAGTCATCGCAGCCGCAAAGTTGGCCAACGCGCACTACTGCATTACCCATATGCCGCTGGGGTACGATACGGTGCTGACCGCCGACGGCGCGAATCTCTCCCAAGGGCAGCGTCAGCTTCTGGCCATTGCGCGGGCAGCTGTTGCAGATCCGCCAGTATTGATACTGGATGAAGCGACCAGTTCCATTGATACCCGTACCGAGTCGTTGATTGAAAAGGGTATGGACCGGCTGATGCGTGGCCGCACGGTATTTGTCATTGCGCACAGGCTTTCCACCGTGCGCAACTCCAACGCCATCCTTGTGCTGGAAAATGGACGCATCATTGAGCGCGGTGACCATGACGATCTACTGGCCCAGAAAGGGAAGTATTATCAGCTGTACATGGGTATGTTTGAGCTCAGCTAATCCCAATGAAAATCCTTCCTATAAGCAAAGCGACCCGGGCGAATTCGCCCGGGTCGCTTTGCTGTTATCAACAATCGTTACTTTATTCCGCCTGACCGTCGTTATCGTCTTCTTGAAAGTCAAAGGCTGATACCGGCAACACATGCCCAGCTTGTTTATCCGCAGCCGCTTTTTGTGCATCAGACTGACCCTTGGGCGGTGCGTTCCGATCGGTCATCTTTCGGATACCAATCATCAACACCACCACAATCGCTAGACACAAGCCGAGAAATACATACGTCAAAATGTCCAATACCTGCGCCGTCAGAAAACTAAACGCACCCAGATCTTGAGAAAGAACCCAGCCATTGACCGCTTTTGCAACATCCGTGGCGGGTGTAATCTCTTTGAATTCATAGAAGGTCGTTTTCAGAAGCGATGCGCCGGCATTAAGAGACATCACCACGCCCAGCACGCTGTAACTGATGCGCGAAAACTTCTTGAACTTTGCCTCCATGCCCTCTTTTACATTATCCGTTGCGTACAGTCGGCCCTTTCCGGTGATGCCGCCATATAGCACGTAGATCCCCATGGCCAGCAAAAACCAGTCAAAGATCGAAAAAGAATTTGCCATTTTTATTTACTCCTTACAGTTTTTTCAGTTTTGGACCAGCTGCCGTATCCTCGACAACAAAGCCCATATTTTTCAGCGCGTCACGCATTGAGTCCGCTTTCTGGAAATCCTTTGCCTTGCGCGCACGTTGCCGTTCTTCGAGCAATTGCAACGCTTCTGCCGGAAATGCTGCTGCTTTCTTATTCTGCAGCAATCCCAGTACACCTGTCAACTCGTCAAAGAGCGTCTTTGCCTTCTCAATGGCAATCGTTCCCCGCGGTTCGGTCACGAAGGTATTGGTGGATCTGGCTAGATCAAATAGAACGCCCAGCGCGTCCGCCGTATTGAGATCATCGTCCATCGCATCGTTAAAATGGGTTTTGAATTGTACAAGCGCGTCGAGAAACGCGGTGTCCTCCACCGTTGGAGTATCCAGCGATACCGCTTCATCCAACCGTTCGCGGGCGGTACGCAGACGACTCAATGCTGTCTCTGCCTGTAAAATCAGGTCTCTCGAAAAGTTGACCGGGTTTCTGTAGTGAACACTCAGCATGAACATACGCACAGCTTCCAGATCAAATTCCTTTGCAATATCCCGCACCGTAAAAAAATTGCCGGTGGATTTGCTCATTTTTTGGTTGTCAACGTTGATATAACCGTTATGCATCCAGTAGCGCGCAAAAGGCTTTCCAGTCGCCGCTTCCGACTGCGCGATCTCATTTTCGTGGTGCGGAAAGATGAGATCCTGTCCGCCACCGTGAATATCAAAGGTTTGGCCAAGGATCGACATGCTCATGGCCGAGCATTCAATATGCCAGCCAGGCCGACCCTTTCCCCATGGAGAATCCCAGCTGGGTTCACCAGGCTTTTCCGCCTTCCACAGGGCAAAGTCCAGTGGATCGCGCTTTTCCTCACCGGGATCAACCCGTGCACCATTCTCCAAATCGTCGATGTTCTGACCGGATAGCTTGCCATAGCCTGAAAAACTGCGTACGGAGAAGTACACGTCGCCATTTTCCGTGGCATAGGCGTTTCCCTTGTCGATGAGCGTTTTGACTAGTTCAATAATTTCGTCAATATGCTCCGTTGCTCGAGGGTTTACCGTCGCACGTTCCACACCCAGCGCGTCCGCATCCGTGTAGTATTCTTTAATGAAACGCTCGCCCAACTCTTTGACGGTGATCCCTTCCTCGTTTGCGCGGCGGATCATCTTATCATCGATATCTGTGAAATTCTGTACAAATCTCACGTTGTAGCCACGGTATTCCAGATAACGGCGCATCGTATCGAACACGATGAACGGACGCGCGTTACCAATATGAAAGAAGTTGTAGACCGTGGGACCGCAAGCGTACATGGAGATCTGTCCCGGCACAAGCGGTACAAGTTCTTCCTTTTTACGGGTCATGGTGTTGTAAATCTGCATAGTAACCTCCGATGTCTAATTTTATAGTATATCATACTTCACAAAAAAATGGTGTGCTGAAACGCATGCTTGATCCGTTTATTCCGGCATTTGTTCTGCGTCCTTTGTCTGCCCCATTCCTACCGAAACAAGGTAATTGCATGATCCGTTTTCATCAATCGAACGTTGCTGCGCATGCACGGTCTTCTCCAACCATTCGATGCGATCAAGCAATGCCTGTATCTGCTGTTCCACGGGGTCTGGCAGATGTACTTGATCCAGATCAACGCCTGCTTCCCCCTCCTTGCCAATGTCACGAGGGCATGAAACGGCACTGTCACAATTGCAATTTTCCCCGCATACGACGGAGCAGCCGTTCATGCGCACTACGTGGCCGGGAACGCCGACCACCGTGGCAAAGCGTGGCACATTTCTAAGCACCACTGCGCCCGCGCCAATTTTAGAATGGTCACCCACCATCACTGGTCCAAGCACGGAGGCGCCAGCGGAAACGGTCACATGATTGCCTACCGTCGGATGACGTTTCCCGATCTCTTTTCCTGTGCCGCCTAAGGTTGCGCCTTGATAAAGGGTTACATCGTCACCGACAATGCTGGTTTCTCCGATAACTACCCCCATGCCATGATCAATAAACATCCGTTGTCCAATGATTGCCGCCGGATGGATCTCCACGCCGGTGAAGAATCGGCACAGCTCGGACACCATGCGTGCAATCAGCTTCATGCCGTGCCTATACAGAAAATGTGCGAACCGATAGGAACGCACCGCCCGGAATCCGGGATAGCAGAGCAAAACCTCCAGCGTGTTCCGGCAGGCAGGATCGCGATCCCGCACACATTTGATATCGTTTTTCCAGGTTATAAACATCGCAGGTTCTTTCCTTTTATCATAAAAAATAGCACGTCCGTCCAAAGATAAAGACGAATGTGCTTCGCGGTTCCACTTTATTTGGGGCAAGCGCCCCCGCTCGCGCCGCGCACCCGATGTTGCACGGCTAACCTTAACGCGGTTGGATCGTCCGCCGGTACTGAGTGCGCATGGGCACGGTTGTCAGCGGCTGCTATGGGAGGCACTTTGCTGTTTTGCTGCCCGGGTCGGCTTTCAGCCGGCGACCGATCCTCTCTTTTGGCGTGCACAAAACGCTACTCTTTCCCAATAATCGCATGTAATTTTATATTACTATATGTCACGCGGGCTGCATTTGTCAAGCGTCAGCATTCGTCATAAAAAGTTCGTATCCGATTTGGCGCAACTATGATATAATCAAATAACCCGCATGGGGTGAAGGAGGTCCTTATTTTATGACGTTTCTAAACATGCTTGGGCCAGCGGCCATCCCGACAATCATTTGTCTTGTTGTCGGTCTGCTGCTGTTGCTGATTGAAATGTTTACCCCAGGATTCGGTGTTGCCGGTGTCTCTGGTGTCCTGTGCATGATTGCTGTCGTCATTATGCAATTCGGTTGGGGAAATCCCCGCGTAGCAACGTATATTCTGGCAATTGTACTGCTCATTCTTACACTTGCAATCATCGTGTTTGTGCGTTCCTTCCAGCGTGGTAGACTCAGCCGTTCTTTTTTGGTGCTCAACGACTCCATCTCCGCCGCATCCTCGCCAGATATTACAACCGCCAAAACGGATTTGATCGGCAAGATCGGCATTGCATTAACGCCGCTGCGGCCCGCCGGCATCGCGCAGATTGATGGACAGCGACTCGATGTCATGACCGCTGGCGCATTTATCGAGAAAGATACCACTGTGGAAGTTGTTAATGCAGAGGGTATGCATATCCTCGTCAAGCAATTTGAAAAGGAATCATAATATCAATGAAATACTGCAAAAAATGTGGTGTGCTATATGATGGTTCCCTGCCGCAGTGCCCTAAGTGTAACGACTTGCTGGCCGAATACGAGGAGCCACCCGCGCCGGAAGCCTCCCGCCAAATCAAAATCAGGCAATGGATCGGTATTATAATCGGAATCCCGGCGCTAATCGGTGTCATCTATTTCGTTCTCTGGGGTGTTGCCAAGCTGTCAGGCCGAATCTGATTATTTGCATAACAAGCATCACGGAGAAGGTGGGCAAATGTCTATATCCCTCAGCATCGCCGGAACGGTCTTCGCCTCCATTTTTGTGGTTACGGATCACGCTTTGTTTTCCCCTTATAAAATTAATTCAATCGAGGAGGTACTCTTATGCCAATGCCCATGGATATCATCGGGACAGTCGTCGTCATCATTCTCGTTATTACGTTTCTGATTCTATTTTTCACCTTTGTACCGCTTGGCCTTTGGATTTCTGCCCGCGCTTCCGGTGTCAAAATTGGGATACCGCAGCTTGTGGCCATGCGCGTTCGTAAGGTTGTGCCATCGCGCATCGTCAATCCCCTCATCAAGGCCACCAAGGCAGGTCTGGATGTTTCCCCAAACAAGCTGGAAGCCCACTATCTTGCCGGAGGTAATGTAGACCGTGTCATCAACGCACTCATCGCTGCTCAGCGTGCCGGTATTCCTCTTGGTTTTGAGCAAAGCTGTGCCATCGATCTGGCTGGCCGCGACGTGCTCAAAGCCGTGCAGATGAGCGTTAACCCGAAGGTCATCGAAACGCCCGTCATCGCAGCGGTCGCAATGGATGGCATCGAGCTGCGCGCAAAAGCACGTGTCACTGTCCGCGCCAATATTGATCGTCTTGTTGGCGGCGCGGGTGAAGAAACCATCATCGCGCGGATCGGCGAGGGCATCGTCACCACTGTTGGCTCCGCAAGCAGCCACAAAGACGTCTTGGAAAACCCTGATAAAATTTCCCGCACCGTGCTGAACAAAGGGCTGGATGCCGGCACCGCGTTTGAAATTCTTTCCATCGACATCGCAGACGTGGACGTTGGCCGCAACGTTGGTGCGCAGCTGCAAATCGATCAAGCTGAAGCTGATAAGCGCATCGCCCAAGCTAAAGCCGAAGAGCGCCGTGCCATGGCCGTTGCCCAGGAACAGGAAAACATCGCCGAAGCGCAAGGTATGCGTGCCCGCGTCATCGAAGCTGAGGCAGAGGTTCCCCGTGCGTTGGCGCAAGCCCTCCGTGAAGGCCGCATCGGTGTGATGGATTACTACAACATGCAAAATCTAATCTCAGACACCGATATGCGCAACGCGGTCACCAAGGGGACCAAACCCGTCGAATCTGAGAAAAAATAACAAAGAAGGCAGGTTCGTATGGATATACTATTCCTACTAATCGCCATTGGCTGGATCGTGTTGTCCGCTGTAGGTAAAAAAAAGAAGCAACAGCAGCAGGAAGAAGCCAAGCAGCAAGCACCGATATTCACGCCCACCGGGGAATCGGGAACCGCGGTTCCCCCTTTGGGTGTACCTATTGTGGTCGAAAAGCCATATGATCCCTATGCGCCTATATCGGATCCCATTGAGACTCCGGCAGCTGCAGCCGGCTCGATACCGGCAGCACAGCAAGACTTGCAATCAATGCGTAGCGCACCGCTACATCGTCACAGCGCGCCGCCGCAAACCCGCATGCACGAAGCTTTCGGCAGTCAGTTGAGCGAGATTCAGCAATCAACCGGCCATACGCTGGAAGTCAGTGGCACAATGGGACATGCGCACGAAGAAACGAGTTTGACAGGTGTTGTTGAAAAATGTCCGTCGAAACTTTCTGAGCGTACTCCACAAAACAGTGCAACTTCCGTGTCAAGGTCCACCGTAAACATTGCTTTTCAGTGGGATCAAGATGCGGTGCTACAAGGGATTGTAATGTCTGAAATCCTAGGAAAGCCCAAATCCATGCGCTCCGGCGCACGCTGATTTTCGGCAGGATGACCAGTATGAAATTGAACCAATCGAACGGAACATTCTGGAAAAGGGTACTGTTTACTGCAGTCCCCTTATTCTTGTTGCTCGTTTTTTATGCGCGCTGGGTGTTGTCGAATCCGCCGGAAAGTACGGCCGCGCTCATTGCCGCAACCGTCATTGCCTTCCTGTTTGCGCTGTGCGGCATCCGTTTTATTCCGCAATGGATGGCCGCTTGGAGCCGAAAGCCATTGCTCCCGACTCGTGTGGCAGAGGGGAAACGCAGCGGCCGTTTCGCCCATCTTCATCCGTTTTTGCAAATCATCCTTTGGCTGACCGTATTTCGGGTTTCACTGTTTATCGTGGCTTATCTAATCGTTCTTCTGCGAGATGGTTATACCGGCGGTGTATTCGATACACTGGAACTGTGGAATCATCTGGGTTTGGACAGTCAGCATTATCTAAATATTGCAGAAAACTGGTATGCATCCAGCGGTGATGATCGGTTGCTGATTGTATTCATGCCGCTCTACCCCATTGTCGTACGGCTTGTAAACTATATTTTTCAAAATTATCTGGCCAGCGGCCTGTTCGTTTCTAACGTATGCTGTGTGTTCGCGGGCTATCTGTTCTACGAGCTGGCACTGCTGGATTACGACCGACGCACCAGTCTGCGGGCACTAAAATATCTCTGCATCCTGCCTGCGTCGTTCCTGTTGTCCGCACCGCTTTCGGATAGTCTGTTTCTGCTGTTATCCGTGGCATGTGTCTATTGCATGCGAAAGAATCAATACCTGCTCAGTGGTCTGTTGGGTGGGTTGGCCGCCTTTACCCGCGCCCCAGGCATTTTGTTGATTGCACCCGTCTGTCTGGAGCTTGTCGGCCAAATCATTCGCGAGCTGCCGGAAAACCGTCATAGTTCAAGGTGGGCCTTGCAAATCATCGGCAACGTTTGCTCCATGCTGCTCATCCCGGCTGGGCTATTGCTGTATATGGGTGTCAACGCATCCGTCACCGGCAATCCGTTGATGTTTCTGACCTATCAGCAGGAACATTGGCATCAGCAGATGGGCTGGTTTTTCGCCACCGCCGCTACACAGATGGATAACGCGCTGATGACATTTTCCGGCAACACTGCCATGTTGTGGGGACTCTGGATTCCGAATCTTATCTATCTGTTTGCCTCGCTGGGTATTGTAACCGCCGCGCAAAATAAGCTACGTGCTTCCAACGTTTCTTACTTTTTACTCTATTATATTGTTTGTATGGGTGCCACCTGGCTACTGTCCGCGCCGCGATATCTGACCGCTTGCTTTCCTCTGGCGTTGGCGCTTGGCACGCTGACGGAAAAAAAATGGGTGGACATTCTCGCGACCATTGCCTGTGCGACGATGTTTATTGCCTATCTGTATGCGTTTGCCAACCAGTGGTATGTATACTAAGGCGTGTTTCGAAAGGATGGATTTGCATTTTTGAATTGTTTTTTCTCCATTTAAGCGGATAATTCGCAGGTCCGCTGGAGATGAATCTGGTATTATGAGCGCAGAAATAATTAAAAAGATATTGGAAACACTTTTTCAGATTCTCGAAACACACCCCTAATAAATGGACGAAGGAACTATGCAAGAACTATTTACGCTCTATTGGACATTTTTAAAAATTGGCACATTCATGTTCGGCGGTGGCTATTCCATGCTGCCCTTACTCACCCGCGAACTTGTGGATAAACGTGGTTGGGCCGACGAGGAAGAGTTGCTGGATTATTTTGCCATTGCCCAGTGTACGCCCGGCATCATCGCCATCAACACAGCGACCTTTATCGGACAAAAACGAAAGGGCTTCCTTGGCGGCGCACTGGCTACGTTGGGCGTTATCACGGTGCCGGTGGTTCTTGTGCTGGTGATTGCGGCAACGCTGCGTAATTTCTGGGAGCATCCCATGGTTATACACGCATTCAATGGTATACGCGTTGCGGTTTCCGCGCTGATTGCTTCCGCCGTCATCCGACTATTTCGTTCAAGCGTCAAAAACTGGTTTGGCATAGCCATGTGCATTTTCGGCTTTTTGGTGGTTGGCGTGCTAGGACAGTCTCCGGTCATCGTTGTTATGGCCGCAGCCTTGGGTGGACTGCTCGCTGGGAGGATTCGAAAATGACCTATCTGCTGCTCTTTTGGGAGTTTTTCAAAGCTGGCCTGTTCGCCATCGGTGGGGGACTTGCCACGTTGCCATTTATCCTCAAAATGATGGACCACTACCCCTCTTGGTTTGGCACCCTCTCTTTAGCGGATATCGTCGCCATCGCGGAATCCACACCCGGTCCCATTGGTGTGAATGCAGCCACGTTTGCCGGTTATTCGGCGGGCGGCATTGGCGGCGGCATCCTGGCCTCATTCGCCGTTGTGCTTCCGTCGTTTATCACCGTCACATTGATTGCCGGAGCGTTGAAAAAGTATCGGGAAAACAAGTTCGTTAACGATGCGTTTGACGGACTGCGGCCTGCGGTCACCGGGCTCATTGCAGCGGCGGGTTATTCGGTATTAAAAATCGCGCTGATACGCGGGGATCTTGCAAACGGATTTTTTCAGGCCATTGACTGGCGCTGTCTCATTCTGCTTGCGGTATTGTTTACCGCTACGCAGATTAAGAAGCTCAGCAACCTCCATCCAATTGTGTATATTTTCTTGGGTGCAGCGGCAGGTCTGCTGCTCAGTCTCTAAATGGTCAAAAGACAACTTGGTATATCGGCCTCTTTTATAAGAATATTGTGAAACGACGGTAACCTCAATTCCCTTGATTGCCAGCTTTTTTTGAAACTTTTCTTTAATACATTACACCATGATGTTTCTTACCGCCGCCATGGTTGGCATATTAGCGGATCCATTACCTTTCATGCTGGCAGAAGCAAGGTTATTTCTATTTTGCGAAGAATCCACCATGAATCAAAAATTGTTTGTAAGAGATTTCTGGTCTGATGTTGCCGCGCAAAAAACGATAGCTTTGAACGCTTATTGCACTTCCAGTGCTTCTATTCTGTGGAACAATACGAATGAGCAATTCGCAGTGGTTGATTACATTGTTGCAAATTGTCAATATACCGGTGATTTGCGAAGCGAAATCGAGTGCATTGAACAAATCGGGGACGTCGTTGTCAGCGTAACAAAAATATGGTTGGCCGACAACCATGCCTCCTTCCATGCAACCTCATTTTCAGAGTTTTATGCTGAAAATTAACCGTTTTGGACGAATATTGGGGGAATGATTGCGCCGCTCCCCAATGGCGGTTGGATCTGCGTATTGGCAAGTCGATCAAATGATGCTTTCCCTAAAAATAAGAAACCCATCATTTTTGAAATGAGGGATTTTTGATGCCATTCCGATCACATGCGATCCTAACGTTACGCTATATTTACTTTTTTATCTTTGGAAACTGACAGACCGCTCCAATCGCATCCGCTAAATATGGAATGGTATGCTCTGCGTCTGTCAACAGGTTGGCATTGTGTCCAACCTCAGCAAGTATGCACAGCCCCATATCTTGATTGTATCGACCCTGCTTTACGCGCGGCTCCTTGACAAGCTGCTCGTCCACCTTGCGAAGCTGCTCGGACAGCGACATCGCGAAACGATAATTATCCTTCCAATTGGGCATGGCGTTCGCATCCCACCCATCGGCATCAATGCCAGTACCCACAACAAAAAACATCCGCGCCACCCGTTCGCCTTTGAGCATAACCACATCATCGCGCGCTTTATTGATATCCGCCGCATTTCGGTGTAAATCAATATAAAGGTCGATCTCTTTGTAGGCCGCCATCACCGTGCGAGAGCGTTCATAAGCGGTCGAAAGCTTCGGCTGCTCCACGTCCGTGGTATCATGAAATACGGTAAAGCCACGCTTCTTGAGTTCGCTTGTGAGCAGATCCCCTAGATGCACAACATTTTTTGCGTTATCCGTGCTGCGGGTTTTTAAAGAGTTTTCCGGAACCGGCGTCGGTGATGGTTTCCCCATTTTCAATGGCTGCTCGGGCAAACAAAACGATTCCCGCGCATGGGTATGATAAACCAGCACCCGCGGTACGTGTTCAAACGGATAGGCGCGCGCAGTAAACTGCGCTTTATATGCTTTGGATAACGTGATATTACCATTCTCATCGAACAGCATGTTCGGCTCGTCGGTCGGTAGTATGAATGTTGGTGCACTCTGCGCAGTTGGCACGGGTGTCTTCTGCGCCATCACCAGTTCCACAGGCTCCATGTCTTCCGCATCCAGTATTGGGCTGGTTTGCTTTTTACATCCTAAAAGAAAAATCACAAGCAACGCGGAGAGCATCAGCAGCAACCCGCATTTCGCGCTGATCTTACCATGCTTCGAAAGTTGCAACGTCAATATCCCTCCTCGATTCTTATATTATAACATGGTGCTGCCAAACACGCTGTGGAAATAATTGTAACGGCTTAGCGAAAATCGGCCACCTAAAATGCGGTGCGTTTTCTGACTATTTGAGAGCGTTTATCGCTGCGGGCGATCCGACCGCAACGGCACGGCGCTTTGTTTCGTTTTCCATGGAATCTGCGATAGGATGATTGCTGCAAATACCAATGTACAGCCAAGAATTTCCCGGTCTGTCAGCGTTTGTCCCAACAATACCCACCCTGCAAGTGCAGCAAACATTGCCTCTGGACTTAATAGTAGCGATGCCGCCGCAGGCTCAATATTCCGTTGTCCTAGCATCTGCATGGTGTAGGCACAACCACCGGAAAGTGCACCTGCATATAACAGCGGCCACCAAGCCGCAGCAATCTGCGAAAGCACTGGTTTCTCAAATAGAAACATCAGGATAGCAGTCAGCGCACTCGTCACAAAAAACATCAAGCAACTCATGCGCACCACATCTACCTTGGCTGCAAAATGGTCGATGACAAGAATCTGCGACGTAAATGCAACCGCGCATGCCAGCACCAGCAGGTCGCCCTTCCCCATCGTAAAGTTCTGATGGATCGATAGAAAATAAAGCCCCACCATCGCAATCGGAACGCAGACCCAAATGACCTGATGCACCTTTTTCTTTAGCAGCAGCATTCCCGCAATCGGCACTAACACAATGTACAGTGACGTAATGAACCCTGCCTTTGCGACCGTGGTATACAAGAGTCCTATCTGCTGCAAATTGGCTGCAACAAATAAAATAACGCCCAGAATCAAGCCAGCCTTGACCGTCTGTTTTTTGTCAGCCTGCTGTGGCGTCAATCCCAGTCTATCAAACATCCGAAAGCACGGTACTAGCGTCAGTGCTGCAATCAGCGTGCGAACAGCAGAAAAGGTGAATGGTCCAATATACGTCATACCCGTCGTCTGCGCAACAAACGCGATTCCCCATATAAACGATGCGCCCAAAAGCAACAGTGCGCTGCCAGTTTTTGATTTACTCATAGCTGACATCATACCTGTTTTTTCGCGCGTTGACAAGTCGATTATGGGGGCTGTTTTTTAGCTGATTTTATGGTACGATAATGTAGTAATAATTTGCGGAAAGGTGAATGGTATTATGACAGCATCTAAAGTATATTTTACCGATATGCGCACCGGTACAGACAATAGTCTTCTTGATAAATTAGCAAGGCTTCTTAAAAAGGCCGGCATATTCGAAATGCCACTCGAAAATCAATACGTCGCCATCAAAATTCACTTTGGAGAACCTGGCAATCTCGCTTTTTTACGCCCGAACTTTGCACGAGTCGTAGTGGATCTTGTCAAAGCGGGCGGCGGAAAACCGTTTTTAACGGACTGTAACACGCTTTATGTCGGTGGCCGAAAAAATGCGCTGGATCATCTGGAAACCGCGCAGCTAAACGGGTATTCCCCGCTTACCACGGGTTGTCATGTGCTGATTGCCGATGGTCTCAAGGGACTCGACGAGGCCATCGTCCCGCTGTCAGGCACAAAGTATGTAACGCAAGCCAAGATCGGCCGTGCAATTATGGATGCAGATATCGTCATCTCGCTCAACCACTTCAAGGGTCATGAGATCACCGGCTTTGGCGGCGCACTGAAGAACCTTGGTATGGGCTGCGGCTCACGCGCAGGCAAAATGGAGCAACATTGTAGCGGCAAACCCGAAATTATTGCGGACAACTGCCGCGGCTGCAAAATGTGTAGCCGCCAGTGCGCACAGGACGCCATTTCCTATGGCACGAATAAAAAGGCCGTCATTGATTATAATCGCTGCGTCGGTTGCGGTCGCTGCATCGGTGCATGCAATTTTGATGCCATCGAAAACAATACCGATTCCGGCAATCATATCCTTTGTGAGAAAATGGTGGAATACGCATTGGCGGTTGTGCAGGGACGTCCCAATTTTCATATCAACATCGTCAATCAGGTCTCGCCATTCTGCGATTGCCATGGGGAAAACGACACGGCCATCATTCCTGACGTAGGTATGTTCGCCTCTTTCGATCCCGTTGCGCTGGACGCCGCCTGCGCGGATGCATGCAATCGCCAGCCCGTCCTCCCCGGTAGCTATCTGTCCGATCAGTTAGCCGCCTGTGGTGATGCGCATCACGACCATTTTACCAATGCGTTTCCCACGACCGATTGGCGCGTGATGCTCCGCCATGCAGAAGAGATTGGGGTTGGCCAAATGGCTTATGAACTGATTACGGTCAAATAATTTGCATTGGATCAAATGCTCCGCCATACAGCGGAAATTGTGATCAGCTATATGGTTTGTAAACTGATTACGATTCAATAATCCACAGGGCACTCTCCATGAAAATCCCGTTGTTTGTATGGTTTTCCAAGAGAAGCTACCCCGATGGAATCTTCGATAATCATGGTCGGTCAATTTTTGCTCATTCAAAATACGCTCTGGCCGCTGGATTGATCACCTCATCCATTGTATTGTTAGCCAAATATCCCACGGGATGTATGATGTGATCATCCTGCGGATTCACGCCGCCGATGGAACGATCCTTCATCAGTAATGCACGCCCAATCGCGTCATAGCCATAGCGTTTGCGGATGCCGTCTACAGCCTTGTCCAGCGCCTCCGCCTTGGCTCGATTCGCCTCGTCCCCAAACAAGGATAGTTGTAACGGCGTTTCTTCCCCGATTAAGTCGCACGCAGTTACCGTCAAGCTACGTACGGGCACCCGCCAAATGTAGTGCTGTCTAAATAGTTCCATGGCAGTGCAAGCAATTTCCTGGGTAATATGTGTCGGCTTACTCAGCCGCATCTGTCTGGAAAAGGAATATAACCCGGTATCGCGCACAGCAGTTGATATCGTCCGCGCACGCATGTTAAGCGTCCGAAGACGCGCCGCTACGCTCTCGGCAAGCATGTAGATTGTGAGATACACATCATCATTGTTAACAAGATCACGCGGCGTGGTCAACCCGTTGCCAACGGATTTGACCATTGTTTCATCCTCCATGCGTAGCACAGGCGATATATCCTGACCATTGGCAAATGCATGCAGCATCAGCCCACACTTACCAAACTGTGATTTCAAAAATATCGGAGGTGTATTGGCAACATCGCCAATGGTCATGATGCCATAACGGTTCAGCCTTTGCGTCGTCACGCGCCCCACGTACAACAGATCGCTTGCGGGCAGCGGCCATGCAACCTGTTGATAGTTATCCGGTGAAACCACGGTAACCGCATTTGGTTTTTTGATATCACTGCCAAGCTTGCTGAATACTTTGTTTGCCGCTACCCCAACGGAAATGGTAATGCCGAGTTCTTTTTGGATGCGTACGCGAATCTCATCTGCCAAAAGTGCTGTCTGCCGAAAAGAGCTCGTAATCCCGGTGACATCGATCCAGTTTTCATCCAGTCCAAAGCTTTCCACCTGATCAGAATATTGTCCGTAGACCTCGCGTCCACGTGCCGAAAACCGCTCATATGCCGAAAAATCCGGCGCAACGCTAATTAGGCGTGGGCATTTTTGTTTCGCCTGCCAGATCGCTTCTCCGGTCTTGACCCCGAACCGCTTTGCCAACTCATTTTTCGCTAGAATAATACCATGGCGCACCTCCGGATTGCCAGCCACCGCCACAGGATACGCGCGAAGGGAAGGGTTCAGGCAACAAGCTACAGAAGCATAAAAGCTATTGAAATCCGCGTGTAAAATTCTGCGTTCCATGCTGTCCTTCTCCCTGTCAATGAGTTACAAACGTTTGTTTGTGTAATGAGGATAGCGCACATTTGTTCGTTTGTCAATAGACAATCGCCATCTGGAAAAAACTGTGCTATACTGATCAATATGGAATGATTTGGATCAGTTTATACGTGATCGGCCGTCCATTTGAACGATACAGAAACAAACCAATCATCTGTAGTCTTGGTTTTTTCAGCAAGACTCCCTGACCTTTGGTTCGCAAAACCAATCTAGGGGAAATGCTATAGAGAGTCATGCAACCATACCATTTCAGGAGGAGACGAAACCCTAATGAAAACACGAGATCAAATTAATCAGGCAGATCAGTGGAAACTATCGGATATTTTTGCAAACGATGCAGCGTGGGAGCAGGCTTTTTCCGCTGCGCAAGCGTTGGCCAATACATTTGGTCAATATGCGGGAACGTTGGGACGCAGTACAGATGCGCTGTTCACCGTGTTGACGGCCCAGAGTGCGCTGAGTCTCCAGGTGGAAACGCTCTATGCCTATGCACACATGCACAAGGATGAGGATAACGGCAATGTGCGCTATCAAGGCATGACCGACCGCGCCATGCAGCTCTATGTGTCCGCCGGTGCGAATAGCTCGTTTGTTGTGCCGGAAATCTTGGAGATCCCCGGAGATACACTCACGCAATGGGCGACAGAACCACGATTTGCTCCGTTTCGGTTCATGCTGGTCAATCTCGACCGTTCCCGTTTCCACTCACGCAATGCTGCAGAGGAGCGTCTGCTTGCCATGGCCGAAGAACCGTTGTCCGGGCCAGACAATATCTTTACCATGCTGTCGGACGTGGATCTGTCCTTTGGTCAGGTAACAGACGAAAATGGTGAAAAAATTGAGTTGACGCACGGAAGCTACAGCATGCTGCTGCAAAGTCGCGACCGCCGCGTACGCCGGGAAGCCTATCTTGGCATGTACGGTGCCTATCGGAAATTTGGCAATACCGTGGCCGCAACCTATACGACCTCTGTCAAGGCCGATGTTTTCCGAGCACGAGCACATAATTTCCCCGGCGCACTAGAAGCTGCGTTATTTTCAGGCAACGTGCCCGTTTCGGTCTATGATCAGCTCATCGAAGCGGTACACGAAAAGCTGCCCGCACTACAAAAGTATCTAAATTTGAGGCGTGAAAAGCTTGGCCTTTCACAGTTGGAAATGTACGATCTCTATGTGCCCATCGTACCGGAATGTGAAATTGCGATGTCCTATGAACAATCAAAGGCGCTTGTGAGCGAAGCGCTGCGTCCTCTGGGCAATGCCTATCAAACGCTGCTTGACGCCGCCTATCACGATGGTTGGATCGACGTGTATGAAACGTCCGGCAAGACCAGCGGGGCGTTTTGCAGCGGTGTATACGGTGTGCATCCGTACGTGCTGCTGAATCACCAGGGCCGGATGGAGGATGCCTTTACACTGGCGCACGAATTGGGTCATGCCATGCATTCCTATCGTTCCGATGCAGCGCAGCCGTATGAAACATCCCAATACAGCATCATGGTGGCAGAGGTCGCCTCCACGGTCAACGAAACACTGCTCACCAAGCATCTGCTTGAAAACGAGGTAGACCGCAAAAAACGCGCCTATTATCTGAACCATTTTTTAGAGCAATTTCGTACAACCTGTTTTCGGCAGACCATGTTTGCGGAATTTGAGCGGAAAGCGCATGTGATGGCCGAATCCGGTGAACCGCTGACGGTGGAAAGTTTAAGCGAGGTTTATCGCGCACTGAACAAGCAATATTATGCCGGCGTAAACGTGGACGATAACATTGCCGCCGAATGGATGCGTATACCGCATTTTTACAATGCGTATTATGTTTATCAGTACGCAACCGGTCTTTGCGCCGCTGTGAAATTGGCAGAGGATCTCCTAGAACATGGCACGGTAGAACGGTATCTAACGTTTCTATCCAGCGGTGGCAGCGATCATCCAATTGAGCTACTGAGAGCGGCAGGCGTAGATCTAACCGATAAACGCAGCATTCTCTCCGCACTGGATCTGTTTGAACAAAGCGTAGACGAACTGGCAGAATTACTATGAACCAATGAGAGCCCTTAAATACAATGAAGGATTCCTCTCTGGCTATGCCAGAAAGCAATGACGTTACGACGTTACGGCAAGATTGTCCGGCAAAGTGAATGATCAGACGATTGCCAGCGACATTGCGTAAAGAAGTTATCAATCAAAAATAATTACAAACAGGAGGCGAACGGCATATGGAAGATAAAAATGCAGCATACAATCCGAAGCAAGCAAAACGCTTTATCTTGGAAAAGTTTATAGAGCAGGGGGATTTCTTGCAGATTGTGACGTCGGATGAGTTGGACAAGATGATCGACGATGTAATGGCGCTCGATGAACAGTACATGGAAACCAGCGGTGCCAGTGACGGCGCAATCTATGACGACGACGCGGCTTTCGATCTGATGGGTCAGCAGATGATGTTGCGTTACCCGGAACACAAAATGTACATGATGCGCATGGTTGAGGACTATATGGACTTTAACGAACAGTATCTCGATGGCATCGGCGCCATCGAATGGGAGTGAGCGTCGAGATCGCAAAAATATTTGTGTAAAAGCGTATATAAGCACTTCCTTTCAGGCAAAACTCAGCATATAGAGTCAACGTCTGATAGGAAGTGTTTTTTATGGAAAACGCAATAAGTGAAATGATGCGCAATTACGGATAAGATATAATTAGCTGCGCAAATTCAAAGTGCCATGAAAATAGACAAGGTTTACAACTTTCTGGTAGAACTGTAGATAAGGTACGATAAGTTGCGCTAATTCAAAACGCCATCAAATAGACAAGGTTTGCAGCCTTCTGGTAGAATGAAGTTATCACACCACCATTCTGAAAGGAGCCTGCAAACCATATCTGAAAAAATGTACAATTTAATGAGGAAATCCACTGTATCAGCCTGCTGCTTACGCTTTGACTTGGCAAGTGTAACACGCGAAATCTAGCTTAAAATGGCTTGCCCATCAAAGACGCCCTATGCCTGAAATTTCTTTAGAATCCATGCCCTTGCTGGACGTTCAATCAAGTGATAAACAAAAAACGATACCATTACAGAGCTGGCAATAATCAGTATTGCAACGTGAATTTTCCAATGATACTGATCATGCAGATAAACCATTACCGGCCAACATGTCATGTGAACAATAAAAAATGTAAACGTATAGGGGGATAGTTTCTGAAATACTTTCCCTATCCATCCCAGCTTTAGAGGAAAACAAATAATAATCGCAGCGAACAAGGCAAAGATCGCACCACATTCAAAGGGCTTTAAAAACGAAAAATAATTTGTTGCCGCATAGAATAAAAGCAAATACGCAAATAACTGCTTTTTATTGGTTTTCACGCCATAGTATATCAAAACACCAAACGCAATAAAGTAGGCATTGGAGCAAAATGTTAGGCCAATAAAACCTGTCAAATCATTTTGCCCGCAAATACCTGAATATAGTAACGTTGCAATGCTAGGCGTCAATAAGGCCATAAGGATCATGCCCCAAACCAAAAAGAATGCACTTGTTACGTTCTTTATATACTTTGATATGATCGGAACCAGTGCATAGAAAACCACAAAATTGGCGACTATCCCAAGTCCTGCCATACTGTTCCACGCATAGGAAGTTGTTGGTGGCATAAGACTGCCCAGCATTAATAGCGCCCGCGGAATATCGAATGCACCTCTTGCGGCACCGAAATCAAGCCACCCCAGTGCAACGCAGCCCAATATCACAATCAACCAACTGTAATACAACGGTGCAATACGCGCAATCCGCCTGATACAATATTGTTTGCTGCTTTTCGAACGTGCATACGAGTCCATCACAAGAAGGCCGCTCAGAATATAAAAAAATATCTGTCCTTGTGCGCCATATGCTGCAATGCTTCCCCATAAATTTTGCGGCTGTCCCGCAGCACAGTACATATGTACAGCAAAAACAGAAATAGCTGCAAAAACGCGCAAAAACGCAATGTTATCCGTCAACGCCTGCGGATCGCTGCCCGGAACCAGCGTGTTTTCTCCGGCAGCAGATGCTGCATTGAGCGTCACTTGCGGATACTCATTTTGCGAGGATGAAACTATTTCTTGCGACGTCATTTTTAGTAAACTCCTTTTCCATTTGCAACAATTCGCGGCTGCGATCATTGATTCGTCTGCAAGGTATACCAGCATAGATCCCCCATGACTCAATTGGTTTATTCACAAGGCTCATCGCACCCACTGCAGCCCCTTCTCCAACAGAAGCGTCCGGCAAGAGCGTGCTGCCTGTACCAATGATGACATGTTTTTCAATTCGAATATCCGAAAAGTGCGTGTTTTTATAGACTTCCGGTATAACAGCATTCGTCATCACACGACCCGAATAATCATCGCTGGCCGCATATATCGTGACATTCGAAGATAGTGTTGAGAAATCATCCATCGTAATACTGCCCATGCTTGCATGCAATCCACAGAACCCTCCTATATGGATATGGCTCCTAAGCGTAATGTTGCCGATAAAGATGCAGTAATCATCGACTCTCACATTGTCGCCAAACGACATGCTTTTTGCGCCATAAAAGCTCGCTTTTCTGCTGAGCAATACATCTTTTCCAAAAGATCGGAAACCCATCGTTTCCATCTCTTGCTCGGAATAGTATCCTTCCATAGAATCACCCTATTATGTTCTCTGATAGAATAAGCGGATATTTTCTGCGATGTATTCCAGTTGCTCATCCATCAGCTTGACGGAGGACGGTAGCCACAATCCCTTTGCGGCAATCTCCTCGGCTATTGGGAAATGAAGTTGCGTATATCCATAAGCCGGCTCGCTGTGCAGAGCTGGGTAAAACGGTCGCGTTCCAATTCCTTTTCCTTTCAAATATGCCTGTAGTTCATCCCGTTTTTCACATAGTATATCAAAAAACCATGGAGCAGTATCGCTATAATCGGTGTGGATCAGCGTTACACCCGGTATGCCGGCCAGCAATTGGTCATACAGTTTTCCCATTGCTTTTTTACGTTCAACGCGTTCCGGTAGTTTTTTCATCTGCTCAATGCCAATCACTGCTTGAATGTCTGTAAACTTAAAATTCCATCCTTTTACCAAATAGTGATCGGATCCGCCCTTATCGCGTCCAAAGTCGCGTATTTTTTTAATCCGGTCGTCAAGTTCATCATCATCCGTTATCAATGCGCCCCCCTGTCCTGTTGTAATAATTTTAGGTGCGCTGAATGAAAAGCTCCCGATTTCTCCAAAGCGTCCGAGATGTTTTCCGTTGCAGCTGCTTCCCAGAGATTGCGCAGCATCTTCAATCAGATGAATGCCTTTCTCCTTGCAAAAATCAACAAAAGCTTGCAAGTTTTTCGGATGCCGACCATTGATAGTTACTAGGAGGACTGCCTTCGTTTTTTCAGTAACCGCAGCCTTCATTGCATCAAAATTCATGCAAAGCGTCTCACGTTCGATGTCGGCAAAAACCGCTTTTGCGCCAATCAATTCTGCCGAATTCGGCGTTGCAACCATTGTATAATCGGGGCATATGACTTCATCACCTACGCCAATGCCGACTGCCATCAGCGCAATTGATAAACTAACTGTTCCATTTGCAACCACCCAGCAATGCTTTGCACCCGTATACTCGGCAATCATTTGTTCAAATGCACGCGTTTTCTTGAATTCAGTCACCCAACCGCCATTCTGCATATACTGATAGAGCGCGTCCGTTTCGCGTTGATCAAAGGAGGGCTCCATTTGTTCGATCAATTGCATATTTTCAACCTCCACTATATTCTTCTGCGATCCGCATCTGCGCCAAGATAAGGACCGTTCTTTATTTCCAGTACTCTCGTATCATCTTCCAATATTTGATATCCATGGCCACTATTGAGCAGGATCAAAATGTCTCCCGCATGCGCATCCAATTCGGCAATCAGTTCCTCCTGTAAGGAGTAAATCATCGCATGCAAGCCTCCTGAAACGATGTATAGGGCCTCGCAGGTACGCGTCACCTTACGCTCCACTTCATTATGGATATGAGCCCGCAGTTCTTTTCCGCTGTCGTACTTCCAAGCGCCGACCTGAATAAATTCTTCATCAGAGGAGAAAAAGCTAAGTCCCCCCGACCAATCATCTGGCGTAATATGCTTTGCCAATACCAGCCCGTCTTTTTCAATCACCTTCATCGCTGTCACTCCTTATCGATTATTCTCAAACCATACAACGGTCTCGTGCAACCCTTGTTCCACTCCAACCTGTGGCTTCCAGTGCAGCAATTGTTCCCCACGCGTGCCGTCCACCGTTTTATAGGGGGCACCATCTTCCTTTGACGTATCAAAGACAAGCGTACCCATATATCCAACTTCTTTGCGAATCATCTCCGCCATATCTTTGACGGATATGCCGGAAGCAACGCCAATATTATGAAGCTCCGTTGTCGCAGGTGCATCCAAACAGCGAATCATCGCCTCCGCACCATCGTCAATGTAAAGCCATTCGCGCACCGGCGCTCCTGTTCCCCAAACAATCACCTCCGGCAGGTTTTCACGCTTCGCCTTCACCATTTTCATGATCAGTGCCCCCATCGCGTGGGACCGTTCCGCTTGAAAATGATCCTCCGGGCCGTACATGTTGGAAAGAATAATATTGATTACGTCTATTCCGTATTGCTTTGCATATGCTTGTGCGCCAACCAAAGACGCTTTTCGTACGAACCCATATGTAGCCACCGAATCATGCAACGGACCGTCCCAGAACTCACTCTCCTTAAACAGTGTGGCTTCTCCAGGATAGGCGCAGTTGGAAATCGGGTTTACCATACGCTTTACATCATATCTTTGGCAAGCATCCAAGAGATTGATGGTCATCAGCAGATTGTTCCGAAACATTTCCGCTGGGTGTTTAAGCCCAAACTGTATCCCGCCTACATAGGCTGCGCAATGCAATATATAGTCCGGTTGAACGCTATCAAACAACTGCATCGTTTGCTCTGCATCGCGCAGATCAACACCTGCATGTAAGGATGTTGGCGTAAAAATCAGCCCCCGTTCTTCCAGCTTTCTACATACATGCTTTCCAAGGAAGCCCGTGGCGCCTGTTACAAGAATCATTTTATACCTCCCATACTAAAATGCATCATTGGTCTGCTCAGTCTTCCGAATGATCGAGCCGCTCCCAATTCTCCCAAACGTAAGGGCGGAAGCTCCACGTTACCCGATGCGTCTTCTCCAATTCCTTCCAGATATTTTGCATCCGTTGATTGCATGCTTTATCCGACAACTTATGAAACTGCACTTGGAGATTTTGAACCTTCTTGATATCATCCGTACGAATCAGCTCTTCTATCAACCCATATTCCGCACCTTCGATATTTACCTTCATCACATCAATTTTAGAAATGCTGTGATCTCGAATAAAATTGCTTATGGAAACACATGCCGCCATTTCACAGTCCTCCGAAACTTGAAAAAAAGAGGAACCATCTGCGCTGTGAGAGATTGGAAATTTAGAATTGGTATCTCCAAGACCAAAGTTAAATACACGCACTTTGCTTTCATCGCAAGCGTCCTTAAAATGTGCTTGTATTTGATCGGCAAAATCTTTTACTGGCTCAAATACATAACAAGTGCATGCCGGAAAATGTTCCAGCATACCAGCCGTCCACCAGCCTTTATAGCCGCCTATGTCAAACGCAACGGCGTTTTCACGCAGATCATAATTGAAACGCAACGTTTGATCCCCATCCGCTGCCATCCATGCTTTGATTGCTTGATGAAAAGGCGTCGGCAACCGATCCTTTACATACCTGTATACTTTACTTGTAAATACTGTTAAATTCATCTCTTATCTGACTTTCCCTTGATTATCTCGAGATCGTGCTCTGCCATAATTCGAACCAGCTCTTCATAGCTTGTTTTCAACGGATTCCAACCCAACACGGTTCTTGCCTTTGTAGGATCGCCCCAGAGATTCACCACATCCGTTGGTCGATAGAATGCCGAGCTGACCTCAACCAGCACCTTACCAGTGGCTTGATCGATGCCTTTTTCATCAATGCCCCGTCCCTGCCATGCCAGTTCAATACCGTCATTGTGGAACGCAAGTGTAGCAAATTCACGTACGGAATGTTGTACACCCGTAGCAATGACAAAATCTTCCGGCGTGTCATGCTGCAGCATCAGCCACATGCATTCCACATAATCCTTAGCATAGCCCCAGTCCCGTAAACTGTCCAAGTTGCCAAGATAAAGTTTTTCTTGTAATCCGCAGGCAATCCGTGCCGCAGCAAGCGTAATCTTTCTCGTTACAAAGTTCTCTCCGCGGCGTTCCGATTCGTGATTGAACAGGATTCCATTGACCGCAAACATTCCATAGGCCTCGCGATATTCCTTCACAATCCAATAGCCATACTGCTTTGCAACGGCATACGGACTATATGGGTGAAACGGCGTTGTTTCCCGCTGAGGAACCTCCACCACACGCCCGAACAATTCACTTGTAGACGCCTGATAAATGCGGCAAGTCTTTTCCATGCCCAATGTGCGTACGGCTTCCAATACACGCAAAACGCCAAGCGCATCCACATCCCCTGCATACTCCGGTGCTTCAAAACTGACCTGCACGTGACTTTGCGCTGCCAAATTATAAATTTCATCCGGCCGGGTTTCTCCAATAATGCGAACGATACTGGATGAGTCCGCCATATCGCCGCCATGCAGCTGAATAGCGTTCTGTGCAATCAGGTGATCAATGCGCATGGTATTTGGACTGGAAGCTCTGCGCAAAAGACCATGAACTTCATACCCCTTTTCCAGTAGAAATTCAGCCAAATAGCCGCCGTCCTGCCCAGTGATGCCTGTGATGAGTGCCTTTTTCATATCGCAGTATTTCCATTTCTTTTTTTGTTATTGTAACATGTTTGCTTATAAATTGACAAATTCTATACGACGCTTCGATCTGTATTCGAATTTTCTATTCATATAATCCAAGCCAGAAGTAATACTCATATTCTGGGTTATTGGCCATCAATGCCGCCATCATACTCCCGCCACAGGCGGTGCCAATTATGCACGTACAGCTTGACAGAATCTCTAACGTGCATAGGTACTCCAACCCCGATTGATATAAGCTCATGTCCTTGCGAATAAAGAACTCGCCATCCTCGTATTCTTCATATGGTGGATAAGCCATCACCAGCTTGTTTCCAAAAGCACTGGCAAATTTCTTTGCGATCAACGCATCTTCGGTTGCAAGAAACACCTTGTCGCAAGAATGCTCTGTCATCACCTTGCGGGTTTTCTCGATGACTTCCTCCGTTGACGGCTGGATTGGATGGTTCGTTGGTTTCAAGCTCAAGTAATCTGTGCCCCTGCAATGCACGCCGCAAATTCTGAGGTCTTCGTCCTCCATCTGTAATTCGGCAACTTTACTACGAACGATTTTCTTCACTTCTGCATTCAGTCTTATATTCTTTTGATAGATGTTTTTCCATGTTATACGTTCCAGACTGCTTTCAGCAAAAAAGCTGCAGATGGATTCGGCCCGCTGTGCATCGTAATCAACGGTGGACAATCTTTGTTTGCACCTAATATGACATTTTTACATCCGCGTATATGGTTTAAGGCATAGCCCGATGGCTATTCAAAGTACCATTCCCATATATTGCTTCGCTCCCCACATCCCCGATAATAATTATCCCCATGATAAAAATCAACAATTGGAACGCTGCCGATTTCCTGAGCATATTGAATGCCACCTAATACAATTTGAACAACAAGACCGCCTAGCGCTGCAAGCCTCGAATCCCAGCGAATGACATAGAATGTTTGTTCGGGATGTGTAAATCCATATGAAATTTTTCTTTCTCCATGCCGTTGTTTCATCAATGTAGCGTTCGCTTTTTTAAGAAAAGGATATACCCACGGAAGGCGCCTGCGCATCACTTCTTTTATGCTTACGTTCATTCTATATCCTCCAAATCTATTCGTTTCTTTTGTTCTTCGTTCTTATCATCAATTCCGTATAGACCGATACAATAATAGTACTCGTATTCTGGATTCTTCGCCATCAATGCCGATACCATGCTACCTCCGCAAGCAGTTGCCACAATGCAAGTACAGCGAGATACAATTGCAAGCGAACACAAATACTCCAAATTATCCTGAAACTTTCCCGTTTCTTTACCATATAAAATTGAACACCCGTCATATTCGACAGCTGGCTCCGACATAATCAATTTTGCTCCTAGCTTCGCTTCAAAATCACGGCGGATATCTTCATCCTCACAAGATAGAAACACCTTGCTACAACCATACTCCTGCATCACGCGCTGCGTCTGTTCAATTATAGACGCCGTATCTGGTTGGATTTGATGACCATAAGTTCTTCTCTTTGAATAGTCGGTTCCCCTGCATTTTACACCAACCGTACGTATGCCATCTTCAATATGTAATGCTTTCCGCTTGTCCTCGATATAGGCCTCAATTTCCGGTTTCAGCCGAATGTATCTGGCATAAATTTTCTTCCATTCATCACGCATGCCAAACTCATTGTAAAAAAACGCTTTGCAAGGGCTTGGCCCTTCGTACAAAAAATACTTGTTTGGTATAATAACATGTTTGCTCCTTGCAACATCTCCCACGGAATAATCCATCGGCTGAAAAAAATACTGTTCCCATCCGTTTACTATTCCAATTTCATCCTTTTCGATAAACCAATTATCCATCGAAAGGAAGTCAAGAACCGGAATCCATTTTCTTTGTAGAGCATGCCGAATGCCACTCAGTACCGGTACGTTTAAAACTGCACCAAAGGATGCATATTGATATGAAGGAATCAGATAAAACGTCTTATCCGGATTTTCTTCGCCATAACTAACATGCTTTTCCGAATAAACAATATGATCATACGGTCTACGAACCCAATGCCATATTTTTCTAATTCTCTGATAGGTATTCGGCATTGCTACTTTGCAATTATTTTTCAATCTGGTTATCACTTTGGCTACCTTTCGTCCGATTGTTTCCAATTATCCCTCATATCAGGCGCATTTGCTAAGTTCAATGTGTAACTTTATGTGGAAAATCAAATTACCGGTGGATGCTGCACTTGATTTTGAAATTGATTTTATCCATCAAAAATGCCATTATTTTTACACCATCTTGCTGTTGTTTGTCGGTCAATCAAACCAATGCACTTCATTAGTTTTCCATATAGCTTCATCCGGATGATGCACCAATGTAAAAGGTGGAAGTTACGCTCACCCGTCCGCTTGCCAAGAGCCATTGCTTTCTGAATTGACTCCGCCAAATATCGGGGGTGAACCAATTGTGCGCTCTGTGACACCAGATAATCCGCAATGTGTTCCAAATATGCATTGTATTCCGTTTGTTTCAACGATGCAATATATTGATAGCATGCGTCAATTGAATCAAATTCCGAATAGTCAATGTAGCAATTTGATGGGATAAAATCGCCAATCATTTTTGTGCCATAGTAGATTGGAACGCACCCTGCTATCATGCAATCGAAAATTTTTTCATCCAATGTCATATTCTCTGACCGTTCATTTGAAAAGCAAAAAACGAATCGATAATGATAGCAACAATCAATTTTGCAGGATACATATCCCTTATATGTCGTAAAATCTGTATAGGGACGTTCCCAATTCGTGCCGTAAAAATCAAATTGATCTGGATGCTGCTTTTCAAAATAGCGAATCAGCTGTCTTCTTGCTGAATATAGCTCGTTGTATCCCATTGCAAACTTGTTGTTCGTAATCATACAGGCAAGTTTTTGTCTTTCCCATGGTATGTTTCCAGCATGAACCGGTATGATGGGATTTGGACAAGTTGTTTTAATAACCCGATCATCCGTAAACTGATAATTGGTCACCACGCTATCATAAAGCTGATTTGCCATTTTTCTTACGGTACGCCTATTATGAATTGGATAGACTACCATTGGTTCACCTGCATAGTAGATGTGAACCTTGTCGCGATATTTCAACAAAATATCCTCTCGCAACGGGGTAAGATGCAGTACCACCTCCGCTTGCACCGTCTCCGCTGAACGGTCTTCAATCAACTCGATTCCACGATCAAGTAATTCTTGCCGAACCGCGTACACGCTGCGTACCAACCCGATTCTTTCATATCCGGTCGGATACTTCGAAAAATACCCATCAAGTGTCATCCCAATTGGTGGAATACAGATTACTTTTTTAATTCGGGTCAATTTTTGTGTCTACTCCATTTTACATCATATAATTTAGCTGGGCATATACGTCAGTCCTCTATCAAATCTGGTTTTCTAGAGTGAACCTTTTATTAACACCGCTTTTCCTTCTTCGATGCTGTAAACGAGATCGCATTTTTCAATGGTAGACATTCGATGCGCAATAATCAGCAACGTCATTTTCCCGGCCAACGAATCGATCGTTTCAATGATCGCCTTTTCCGTTTCATAATCCAATGCAGATGTTGCTTCATCCATCACTAAAAACTGAGGGCAAGTATAGAGCGCTCTTGCAATTCCAATTCGCTGGCGCTGTCCGCCGGAAAGCCGCACGCCATTTTCACCGGTATATGTCATGATTCCATCCGGCAATTTCTCTACGAAAGAACGAATTTCGGCTTTCTCCAAGCAATGCATCACAAGTTCATTATCAATACGATCCTCTGGAACGCCAAATGCAACATTGGAACGAATCGTATCATCGCAAAGATATACAAATTGCGGAACATACCCGATGCAGTTCGCCCACCAATCAGATTCCTCAAATATATTGTATTCATCTGCAAGCACCTGACCATGTTCTGGTGTCAGTATGCCCAGAATGATATCTGCAAGCGTCGTTTTGCCTGATCCAGTTGCGCCCACAAACGCAACGCTCTTCTGAGCAGGAATGCTAACATTAAGGTCTTTAAATAAATATTTTTCGGTATCATCAAATCGAAATGCAAGATCTTTAACGGTGATTCCTGTATGAATCGTCTTGGAAAGCGCAGCATTCGTTTCATCTTCGGCATGCGAATTATCAGCATTGTTTTCGGTTTTATGAGTACCACCAATAACAGTGTATATCGCGTTGAGTGGTGCAAGCGAAAAATTCATTGTCCCAATCGCACCTGAAATTCTGTTCGCCACAGGAATGAGACGCATCGCAGCTAACGCAAATGTAGCTAGCAACGGCAACATTTTTTCGACATTATTGCCATTAAGAACTGTAACTGCCATATATATAAATATACTCGCCATGCTTACAGCTTCTATCACAATCTTCGGAGTCTCATTCAACGTGGTGTATTTTGCATTGCTCTGAGCTGTTTTCATCGTAAATACTGCATAGCGATTTTCAAAATATCCTTGTTTCTTACTTGTATAGATATTCTTTATTCCTCCCGCAGTCTGCTGTACCCATTTTAGCATCTCCGAAGAATTATTAATCACCGTTGCACCACTTTGACGAATTTGCTTTGCAATGAAGCCATTTGTAATTATCATTAAACATCCCATTAAAGCAATTGCGCAAAATGTCAGCTTGGGATCAACAAATACCATCAGTACAATGATACCAATGCTCACGCTCGATTCAGCAATCAGCAACATTAATTGTGTTAACATCATAACGATCAAATCTATATCCGAGGTGACCAAACGTTGCATTTCCGCAGTATTGTGATCCAGATGGTATTTATACGGCCTGTGTATCAACGTATTGAATACCGTGCACGATATCTCTGTTCGAAATTCAGCAATTTTCCGTGCCTGCAACCATTGCAAAAACCACTTGTATACGCCCTTAATAATATAAAGACACGTCAGTAGTAATGCCATCGTAAACAGAAGCTGATTGGAACTCGTGCAATGAAACACTCGCCTAATCAAGTTCGTCGTCATATTGCCTTCATTTGCAGTATCACCAACCAATACATTCATAAATGGCAACATCATGCCCACCACGCCGGTTTCAAGAATCGCGCCAATCAGAGTTCCAAATACCAACCCGAGCATGACCCAAATCTGCTTCTTGGAAATGATATTCTTAAGTTTTTTTATACAATCAATAATTGCCGCCACTTAATACACCCTTATCAAAATTGCAGCCATAAAATTGATTGATCTAATTTAAGATGCTACTTGCGATTTAGCTTCTTCAATCAGCCAATCCCTGCAATATATGTCATTATCTTCGATTTTATTGTACCATCTATCCGGTGCAATCACAATCTTATCTTTTGCGTCCCCAAGATATTGTGCCCACCAGCTAAACGAACTGTTGGATAGGATAAAGTGCTTGCATGAATACATCAACAGCATGTCCTCATAAGAGGAATTGTTATTATTCATGAAGGTCGTATTTGACGGAAAGATAATATTTGATTTCGTCCAATTTATATCATCAGAGAATACGAAAAACTTCGCCTGTGGTTTTAACAGTAGCATCCGTTTGGCTGCACGTTGATAGTAATCCACTGTACATACTAAAAAGCGCTTGCGCATGGCAGCTGACGTATAATCGCCACGACGAACGTGGACACAAACAGAATCGCCTCTTTCTATCAACTGTAAAAATTCCTCATTTTCGCGTGATAGTTCGTCCTTAATCCTCAGTTCATCGCGAATGATCGATGAGATCCCTTCGAAATATCGTTCGGACTGGTAGTATCCACGGTACAAGAAATTCCGTTTTTTGTTTAACCATTGAACTGGCAGATATCCATTGTATTGGCATGATACCCCCGCGATACCGGAAAACAAATTGAATGCCCGTTGTGCAAAGTGCAACATTTTTGGTGCTTTCATCCCAATAATATCCAACAATTTCGCGCAACCCATCAGCAGCTTGATTGAAATCGGCCTAAGTCCGGATCGCAGAAAGTTGCCTTTTACGATTTTGACTGCGTTTTCATCCGTTCGAAAATGTTGCAATCCACAAACAGCTTCCGGCGCATCGCTTGATTGCTCATCAATCAATAAAATCTGCTGTCCTGTCTGAACGCTCAATGCTCTTGCAAAAGCGTAGACAAACATTTGATTGCCTAATCCACCCAATAATACAACGCTTATCATGTCATTTCTTTTCCGTTTCCAAATAAATGCCACAGCCGTCAGTTCCACGGCATGCTCCCTGTGTCACACATATGTCATTCGTTTTGATATTTTAGACTTTTTGTTTCAACGTACGAATCAGTTTGTCCGTACGTTGTAAACCAATTAGTTTTAAACATGGATAAACGCATAACCGCTTTGTCGGAGATATCTTTCTCTTCACATAGCTAAGTACATCCATGTGCTCATGAATTAGTCGATTCCGTTGTTCCGCAGCAGCCCCCTCAAGGTGTATCCCTTGCATGATCAAAGCCATCATGGTATCTGCAAGATAGGATAATACGACCATTTTCTTTTCGCCGAACATATAAGGAGGGCAATGATATTGGTATAAATTGTATGTCTTTATGACACCTTCCATCATTTTGTTTACGTTTCCAGATTGTGCGCCAACTCGCGCAGTACGATATTGATAAACAACACTATCAATAAATAGAACTTGACTGAAAGATGCAAACAAATTGAATATCCAGTACAGATCTTCCGAATAATTAATGTCCTCGCAAAAATAGAGGTTATTCTGCTGAATACATTTTGTTTCAACTGCTAATTTCCAGACCGCCCATCCAGCTGTACGTGCATATCTCAAGACTGACTGCCGAAAATCCGAAAGCTCATATAAACCAGGGCAAAAGGATTGCGGCGTTCCCAACCCATCGATCAAAATTCCATCATTGTCAATCGCTTCATACTTTGCAACGAATATCTCGATATCTACACGTTTCTTTATTTCATGATGCCACAATACTAGTGCATCTTCCGTCAAGCGATCATCGCCATCTAGAAAAAGCAGCCACTTTCCAACGGCATTTTTTATTCCGGTGTTTCGTGCACCACTCAAGCCTTTGTTGGCCTGATGAAACACCTTGATCCTGCTATCTTTTTTTGCAAAAGTCTCACAAACGATGCCACTGCAATCTGTACTGCCATCATCAACGAGCAATAATTCGAAATCCTGATATTTTTGATTCACAACGCTTTCAATGCATGCCTTTAAATAAGGTCCTACATTATAGATGGGCACAACAATGCTGAAAAACGGCGCCTTTTCCATGATCTATTTTCCTTCCGCGTTTGTTTTCAAATCCTTTTTCTGATCAATATCAAAGCACTTCTAGTAATTCATTTTCTCATTAAATATACTTTTGGCTCTGATTACTTGCGGCCATATGCAGTGATCTTTTGGAGCGTACAACCTGTTTTACATTGTAGGATGTAGCACCTCAATATCTCCTGTTCTTAAGATTTATCCATACTCTACCCCTATAATTTCCGAGTTCGCAGCATTATTGTTATAGCACACATATCGCAGGCGTACCGCAAAATAGCGCCTTGTATGGATTTTATCTCTATTGTTCCTACTCTTTCAACTTAAACAATTCGAATGGAGAATTCTAATCGTTGAGTCAGTTTTATAATATCGTCTTACTCTTTATTCCTGTTAAAATTCGAGCTTATGCCTAGGCGTATTTTCTGATTCCTATCGTTCAAAAGCCGAAAATCTTTATCAACAGTATACGGATGAAACGTATTTTGGTCAACCCAATTATATATTGCGTTAATATTTTCCGTATCCCTCCCACACGATTCTCTCGCATACTGCGCAGTTCTTATAAAAATTTTCCCAAGAACAAAATTTGCTTCTCTTTAAATAGACCAATATTTTGTTCGATAACTATCTGGGAATATCTGTATTTATAAGCCTACAGTACCCACGTTCATCTCTCCGGCGCGTGCATCCAGTATTCAGATAATAACAGAATTACCCCGTACAGAGCCAGCAATCATATAGTACAATGAGAAAATGGTATTGTTCTTCCACAATGATCTTGCGTACCATCTGAAAATTGATATTGTTATCATACAGGATAAGCCGATGATTGATCCCGGATCGACGCCTCTTGTATAACAAACAAACTTTTCTGTAATATTTGGGGTAGTCATTTTTTAACTCAGTAATTATTGACTCCATTTTTTCATGTTTATATACTTCCGTTTCTCCATGTAGAAAACCTCCTGACGTAGTTTTTTCATCCTACGACAGGAGGTCACTTTTCTCAATGTCCGTTATGTGGGTTTCAGTTCAGTGTGGGAGCGTTATAATTAGAGATTCCATCGAATCAGGAGCGCAAAAACGGCAAAAAATATATTGCAAACGCTTTTCGATGAATTTTGAAACATGTGCTATCAATGGTATAGTAAGCAGATTTCGCACGATCCTTCATCTCAAAGCGCTGGAAAATTGCCACTCCCCCATGCTATATCTGTACGTTCACGCCATTAACTTCAACGCCACCGTCCGTGCTGATAAGAATATATTTGCTGCCGTTGATAACACGCGTTTCGACTAAATTGCTACGCTCCGGATTCACCTTGATGACCACATCAGGCGTCGTAATCTCAAAGTGTTTGCTATCGATAACGTTTGTAGGCAAAATTTCTGCATCCGCACCAAATTGCGCATCAAACTGTGCTGCGAAGTCTTGTATATGCTGTTCGGAAACACCGCATCCCTGCAAGACGGCTCCAATCTCACGTGTCGACAGCACAAGCGACTCAGCTTCCTTGTTTTGTTTATGTTGATCAATCAGCTCGCTGACATGCTCGTGTACCGCCTGCACCACTTCAAATCTGCATTCCTCATCAAGCGCCTCAGCAAGCACATTTTGAAAGGTCTCCTTTTGTGTTGCTGCGGGCATCGGCAGCGCGGTATGAAACATGCCATCGATAAATTCCTGATGATTCTCTGAGGAATTTTTAGAATAGTAGAGCATATCATAGATATTTGCCGTACGGCCGTCAAAGGCTGGAAATAAAAAACCCAACTCTGGTGTGGAAGCGACATATAAAGAGGAACCCGCATGAAAGCGATTCTCCAACGAATAATAGCTGAGTTCAGGTTGTGTTAGTTTAACTGGGCAGATAGCGCAGACAACGTAGGCGAATTCAGTTTCACACACATCCTTTTGCAACTCGTCATCAGAGGAGCGGTAAGGAACCGAATATACGTCATGCGCCAAAAGAATCAGGTAACTGCCTTCTATGTTGAGGTTTTCAATAATCCTCTGAAAAAAAGTCTCCAATAAGTTGTCATCCTTCAGCGCCGATTCGCGCAGCATGGTCAGCAATCGATGTTCATCGCTATCCATCACCTGCTGAACACTGAACGACAACTCAACCAGTTTCTTGCCCAGCGATCCGGAAAGCGTTTTTTTTAGCAGATTGAGGTACTGATCCGCTTCCTCCTGCGATTTTCCGGAAAGCGTTTCCTCAAACATGGAAATAATCTTCTTGCCCTCGTTCACATAGCAGGCATAGACCGAAGAAATGTTATTGCGGTCGGCACGAAACCGCCGACGAAGTTCACGAATTTCTTTTTCGTTCATAGAAGCACCTCATTACTTTGCATTTTGTCATTCTCATTGATTGAGTGTTTAAGAATACCAACAAGCATTATAGCATAACAGCGATTTCATGGCGTAACAATCTTGACACTGTTTGTAAACATATCCATTCTCTGGTTCATACCGACGAAGGCCAGTAACCGCCGAACCTTAGAAAAAGCTGTGATCAACAGCAAATAAGAATTAATTACATTGTAGAAAATTCCGTACGAATAGTTTTGTCAACATCTTAACAATGCGATAAGCTGCAATTATCAATCAACCTGCTGGATCACACAGTAATTTAGTTGAGAACTCATGTTGCCGGATTCATAAAAATATTGCACTCGAACAAGTGTCCATCTACACCTGGTAACTATCCTGTTACGTCCAATTGTGCCGATTTTTATCTTCCGCTCTTATCCGTATCATTTATTCAGCATGCTTCATGTTCTGTTGCTGAGATATTTTATGCCTAACATTGTCACCAATATATTCTATGTACATATTATGTTAATAAGCCCATAAGGCTCAAGCAATACATTGTAAAAGGTGTGCGCCTTCAGCCCCTAATGGGCTTTTCGGCAGATGATTGAAACTGTGAATGTACATTTTCGAGCATTGCCAACATAAAAAGCGATAATAAGGAGGGTATTTCAATGGGAATGCCAATTATTCAACCAAGTACTATTACAAGGGGAACAGCTATCGGTGACATCATTCAATCCGTTGCAATAGAAGAAGCAGCTTTTGCACATATTCTAAACGCGGAGAGCGAAAAGCTGATGGCCGTTATTAACAATAGCGGTGCGTCCGCGCAGCAACTGTTGGCGGTCAATGCATCCGTGAAGGATGCAATCAGTGCCATTTCCAGATTGGAAATGCAGCTGCAAGCCAAGTTGGATTTGTTCAGCAGCACAGTCTGCCAGTAGTTTAATTAATATAAAGGAGAGATCTTTATGTCTTTTTCATATGCAAATGCCGGCTCCGGCCCAAGCGCGGGTGGAATAGGCTGGTTTAACTTCGGCAATTTGACAATCAACCCCGGCCAGGTCATCAACGGCCTTACCGGTACATTGAACGACGGCACTACCGTTACCTTTAATATTCAATCACTGCCATCGTCCTTTGTCCCCTACACTGCACTTCCCACTGCCGCACCAGGGTTCAGCTATTTCGGAACATCCGCCTACACCGGAATTCTGGGAAACGTCACCCTCCACACCCCACTGCTTCCTGCATACGGCAGCCCCAGCGTGGTCGTACTCAGTAACATTGTTGTAAAAGACCCCAACGGCAACCCCGTTCCAAACTATACTGCTGTGGTAGCAGATGCGGAAAGTACAAATTCATTCCCACAATACACCGAGAATTGGACTTGGATCACAAATGGTACTCCCTGGAATCTCTTTACTACTATTGGTGGCAATCCGCCTTCTCTGGCAGGTATCGGCACCCAATCAGCAGTTATCACAGGGCTGAATCAGGGACTTGCTGCATCATACATTATGACAACGCAAAATCCAACCAGTCTATCTCTTTCATGCATCGGTCGTGAAGCAGTCGCAATCGGCTTTGCAGTAACCAAAGTAACCCTGTGCAAAAACATTGGCGACCGCATTGACTCCGCAGACCAGTTCGTATTGAATATTGCGGGCACACCCAATAACCAAGTCACAACCAAGGGTTCTGCCGTTGGTATGCAGTCTCCCTGCGCCGTGGTCTATGGCCTTGCAGGCAGCACCTATACCATCAGTGAACAGATGGCACCAGGCAGCGTCACGCCGCTGAATGGCTACACGCAGACCGTTTCCGCCGTCAATCTCTCGCCCGGTGGCAGTATCCCACCGACAGGCACTCTACCTATTAACTTCACCCCGGCACTTGGCGATATCGTCACTTACACCATTCTCAACGCAGCCCCCGAAATTTTCAAAAAAAGCGTTGATAAAACATATGCTAAGCCGGGCGACATTCTGACCTATACGGTCACGGGAATCAATCCCAATAACTTCCCACTGCCCGGTGTTGTGTTTACTGACCCCACTCCGGCGGGAACAACCTATATTGGAAATCTGGTTGTTAGCGTTCCCTACACCGGAACTACACCAGCGACAGGTCTTACGCTCACCATGCCGCCAAACAGCACAGTGACTGCTTCATGGCAGGTCCAAGTGGCAAGTACCACACCAATTAACAACCCGATTGTGAATATCGCTTCCGCAACCGTTCCTGGCGGTACCTCCGGCAGCACCAACCCTGTGTCTACCCAAATCAACTATGCAGATTTGACTTCACAAGGCAATTTCATCAAGTCTGCGTCGCCTCTCTTCGCCCAATTTGGCGACACCTTGACCTATACGCTAACCTTGAAAAATACTGGAAACGTCGCAGCCAACAATGTGGTTGTTACTGATGTCATTCCAGCCGGAACCACCTATATACCGGGTTCCGTCACCGCCAGCGTTCCCTTTACCGGCGATCCTACTTCAACGATTACGCTGACTGCGCCAATCCCCGCAGGTGGAACGGTGACCATCACCTTCCAGGTAACACTGCCCGCTGGCGCACCGCCGGTCAACCCTGTTCCAAACACGGCAACGGTCAAGTATGCTTATACCGTTGACCCCAGTAACCCTAACGGCGTGACAGCAACCGGCAATAGTAATACGGTAACTACACCCGTTTCCACCGCGAAATTGATTGTCACGAAGTCTGCCAGTGAAAGCATCGGCTACATTGGCGACGTGATTACCTACAACATCTCCGTGACCAACACCGGCAACGTTCCAGCCGACAAGGTTGTAATCACCGACCCGATTCCCAATGGAACGGTTTTCATGCCAGGTTCTCTTGCCGTCAGCGTACCCTATACTGGCAGTCCAGCCACAGCCATTACGCTGACAAGCGATATCCCCGCGGGACAGACCGTGACCATCACCTACCAGGTAAAAGTTACGGCAATTCCAAACCCGAATCCCATCGTAAACATTGCGAATGCCGCTTATGCTTACACCGTCAACCCCAACGCAGTGGACGACGTGACCGCAACCAGTGCCAGCAACCCGGCCAGCACCGTTGTGTTTACAAATAACTACAAACAGCAGATCACTGATCTGATTGAATCCGTTGCCTTGCAGGAGACGGCACTAGGTGCTATCGCCAACGCTGAGGGCGCAAAGATTCAGCGGATGGTCTCCATGCCGGGCGTAACACCGCAGCAACTTTTGTGCCTTAACAAGAGTGTCACCGACATGACCAACGCCATGTCGATGCTCGAATCCATTCTCATGATGAAACTGAACACCGTAGACTGTCAGATTGACGGCGGCACGAAATGCTGAACGGCAACGCAAGTGCCCTGCTAAAGATCAGCTAACCCAATCCCGTAAAACGGGCTGCATATAAAACACAGGAGTCCACTGAGCCTATCCGCTCAGTGGACTCCTGCACGTTCTTCAAATCAAATCATCGCTAGTGGAAAATAATCCGGTTCTCGTAGATTATCGATATATCTTATGAACAAAACGTTCGTTTCAAAATTGTTGCAGTACTATCCGAGATGCTTTGCCAGATCAGTAAATATCTGACCTAAAGCATAGGCTCCGGCGTCAGGATATCCGAGACTCCGCTCGCCAACAGCGCCCGCGCGCCCCATACGCGCAATGATCGCTTCCGTTTTCTTTGCCCCTTGAACAGCCGATTTTGCACCGTCAGAAAAAATTGCTTTAAAATGATTTGAGCGCTTTGCATTCTCGCTCCATACATCTGCACACGGCACCAAGGCATCAATCAAAGTCTTGTCGCCAACCACTGCGCCCCGGCCAAACGAACACGCACCGGTCTGCTGAATTCCCCGAACAGCTGACTGCATCATCTCCGCGAATTCAGCCGTGTTCAACGTTATTTTATGCTTAACAGCACGGGCTGCCGCATGAAACGCAGATCCCCAAATCGGGCCGGATGCGCCTCCGCAGTATTCCATAATAATAAGGGCACAGGCCTCCAAGAACGTACCAATGTCAGAGCAGTTCTCCTCCATAATTGCAGGCCATTCCCGTTTGAGTTGCTTAAATCCTTTTGCAATGCTCATTCCAAAGTCTCCATCGCCTGCATGCGCATCCAGTTCGCAAAATGGCACTTCATTTTCGATGATATAGGTGCCCATGCGGTCTACCAAATAGATCATGTTCTTCAGGCTTAACTGTTCTCCGGTAACCACTGCATCCTGCTGATGGGCATACATCCCGAATGAAACGGTCTTGTTCTCCTCGCTGATCAGTTTTCTATCAATATAGGATATAATAGGCGTTTCACCATTTACGTGAAAAGCAGGTGCGTCACACTCTGCAGAGAGCAATTCTCTCAGTTGAGCATTCATCTTCATCAAGGTAATTGAGGCGCCCATCATATCAATACTCGTCATAAAGTTTCCAACAAATACGCGATACACGGTAATGCCCCTTGCGGCGATTTCCCGGAACGCCGCGTTGCTGAGCAAATACAGTTCCTGCATCGGCGTACTGCCAAATCCATTCACCAGCAGTGTGGTTTCATTGCCGGTAACCATGCCTAATTCTTCGGTTAACGCATTAATCATCCGGTGCGCAAGTTCATCCGCCGTGACAGCCTTTTCTCTACTTATTCCTGGTTCTCCATGAATGCCGACACCGAATTCCATTTCGTTTTCACCAATTTCAAAAGTGGGTGTGCCTTTTGCCGGAACCGTGCAGGAAGAAAATGCAACCCCCAAGCTTCTGATGTTTGCAATGGCGTTTTCCGCAGCAGCCTTCACTCCGGGGAGGTTCTGCCCCATCTCTGCAGCTGCACCGGCAATCTTATGCACAAGTACCGTCCCCGCCACGCCTCTGCGGCCAACCGTATACAGGCTGTCCTTCACGGCAATGTCATCATTGACAATGACATAATCAACCGTTGTATCCTCTTGAGCTAAACGCGCTGCATTTTTGAAATTCATGACATCGCCACTATAATTCTTAATAATCAGCAGGGTACCCTGATTGCTTGCCGTTGCCTGAATCGCTTTGTAGATCTGAATTTGAGATGGTGAAGCAAACACGTCTCCGCACACTGCGGCATCCAGCATTCCTTTGCCGACAAAGCCGGCATGTGCAGGTTCGTGGCCACTGCCGCCTCCACTAATGAGACTGACTTTGTTGCGATTGATCTCTTTTTTCTTGATAATCTTATACTTTGCTATCAATTCCAAATGTGGATGAGCCATGGCAATGCCATTGCACATTTCAATAACGACCGTCTCAGGCGCGTTGATTATTTTTTTCATGCTACAAATCTCCTCTGTGCATTTGATGCAGTGATTCCCAATTTTGGGCAACACAAACCATAAAGTACCGAAAAATACTTGAAATACCATCCGTCAAATTCTATTATAATCAGCGATTTCTTTTTGCTACGCTTGGCTCATCTGCTCAAATGCCGAATACGTGTCTTCCCATGCGTCTGTGTTCTGTGGAATAAAGATACGCGCATTGGATTCGTTTTTTCGAATCATTCCACGATAATCCTGAATGGAAGCAATGTCACTGCCCCAATACAGTTGTGCAAATGCGTTACCGTAAGCTGTGGCTTCTGGCATCCCGGCAACAACCGTAATCCCCGTTGCGTCTGCGATACATTGGTTGAGAAAACTCGCCCGCGAACCACCACCAACAACATAGAGTTG
The DNA here is from genome assembly GCA_036651815.1 of Clostridia bacterium. Taxonomy (GTDB): domain Bacteria; phylum Bacillota; class Clostridia; order Christensenellales; family CAG-138; genus JAVVXB01. The sequence goes on along the minus strand of JAVVXB010000008.1, from coordinate 36,003 downwards.
TGAATACGCACGTCCCGTCTGCTGTTTTAAAATTTCGACCGACCTTCGATAGTTCAACGCCATGCTTTCATAGATGCATCTGGCAAATTCTCCAACAGTTTCTGGTATATGCTGATGATTTTGCTCACACAGACGCGCAATTTCACGCGGCATATCGCACTTGTTTTGCAGCGCCGCATCCTGTGGATCAATAATCGACATAAACGGCTGGACCTGCCGAACCTGATCCTCAATTTCAGAGTATCCGATGGTGATCCCGGCTTCCTTCCAACAACGCACACATTCTTGTATTAGCCAAAGCCCCACCAGACTTTTGGCATAGCGAATCGTCTTGCCAAATCCACCTTCGTTGGTATAGTTGCCCCGATAACTGGTCTCGTCAATCAGTGGATCGCTGCGCTCCGTACCAATAATTGACCAGGTACCGCTGCTGATATATAGACTTTCCTCATCCAGCGTTGGTATTGAAATCACCGCCGACGCAGTGTCGTGGGATGCAACGCTCACAACCGGGATATTGTGGACGCCCAGCTCCTGCTGCAAATCTCTACTCAGTGCAAAGGCTTGTTCGCCTGGATAAATCATATCCGTTAGTTTTTCTTGAGATAATCCGATCCGATCAAGTAACTCATAATTCCAAGTGCGTTGATCCATTTGCATCAATTGCATTGTCGAAGCAATCGTAAACTCTGTATGCGTCTCGCCCGTCAAAAAATAGGTCATCAGATCCGGCATCATCAGGATTTTTTTTGTTCGATCCAACAACTCAGGACGGTTCTTTAGCAGATAATACAGTTGATAGATTGTATTGCCCGGCAAACACTGGGTTCCCGTCATAAAATACAAATCGCGCTGCGGAAGCTGTTGATACAGCACGTCCATAATTCCATCGGTGCGTTTATCCCGATAAGCAACGGGATTTTCCATCAAATTTCCATCATAGCCAATCAAGCCAAAATCCAATCCCCAGGTATCTATACCGATGCTGGAAATTTCGAATCGATGGGCTGCATCACGGATTGCCGTTTTTATATTTTGAAACAGATACAGTATGTCCCAGTAGGCAGTACCACGCAGCAGCGCAATCTCGTTCGCAAAACGATGTTCATAGACGGGTTTCATGCCGCTGCCGTCGTATGCAAATACGATTCCCCTGCCATTTGAGGCACCTAAATCAATTGTCAAGAGGTATTTGTTCATATCTTAAATCAATCAAACAGAAACGATTCAGTGATCGGTTCCGTTTCCGTTTTCAGTCCCTTAACCAGCTGCAATTCCTCTATCTTTCGAATTTCATCCTTGGTCAGTTTTTTCGTCTCGCCCAGCGTAACCGCCATATAAACGGATTTTGCAATGGATTCCATCATATAAAGCTTTTCCACCGCATCGCCAACCGACTTGGCGCTCAGTGCTAATGCGCCATGGTTTTGCAGCAAAAATCCATTGGACTTGTGTACATACCGCTGAATCTGATCAGCAAGCCGATCACAGGAAGGCTCCACGTAGGGAACGGTTATAATGGGTCCAATTTCCATACTGGGTTCTGGAAAAAAAGGCTGCTCCAACCAATTGGTCTTTGAGATAGCAAATGCGCTCAGCACCGTACAATGGGCATGCACCGCAGAAACAATGTCCGTACGGTTATTCATCACCATTATATGAAACGGTGTCTCGCTGGTTGGCGCCAACCCTTCGCGGGCGTAAATTGTTTTGCCCGCATAATCAACGATGCAGATATCCTCCGGCTTAATGAATTCCTTCTGCATGCTCGTTGGTGTAATCAGAATATGCTCCGGGCTAACCCGCAAGGAAAGATTACCACCGACAGATGATGTCAGTTTCTTTTTCCCTAATAAATTGCATGCATCCGCCAATTCTCGAATTTCTTTTTCATATTGTTTCGTGTATTTCTGCATAGTAGTTTCCTTATTTCATTTCGTTATTACATGATACGGGCACGCAACCGTCACTGGCTAGCCGATATCCGGTGAAGCGGTAACCACAACCCGTTGTTTGATTTAATCTGCACTAAAACGGTTTGTTATCCTCTTTTTTCACGATCCTGACAATATTTGCTTCCCTTGTAATTCAGATAAGGATCGCCTTCGATGCCCTTCCTGGCGCGCCATTCCGTAAGAAGCGGCGATATGTCAGTATTAAAAGCATCCATCAAGCAGCGGTTGGCTCCAAGAACATCGTTGTTCATCTGCTTTTCTTCCAAAGCAACCCGATCAACCAGCAAGGCCTTGACATAGGCAGTTTGCAAATTCAATACGGATATGATCATTGCCTCCACACGCGGTTCAATACAAAAGCTGGTATCAATACCCTGCAATACCTTCCGCGTCACGCCTTCCGTCATCGGATTGCAGATCCCTGCAACCATCTCGTTTTCAATGGCAAATAGACGGAATGGATTGATGGTACCAGGAATCAAATCATCGTCTCCACAATTATTATCGTTCAGATGGAATGCGCCTAGTTTGCCTTCATCAATCAACAAGGAAACAATCTGCGCAACGTTTGTGCCAAACGCATGATGACCCAGATCGACCGTTACCTTCGCCTGCTTTCCCAATCGATTGGCATAATACAGCGCGGTACCCCAGTCTGCAATATCATTATGGTACGACGATGGTTCAAATAACTTATACTCGATGTTAAAACAGATATCAGAATCTCCCAAATGCGCATAACTTTTTTGTAAAGAGTCCAGCATCCATTTGCGGCGCGCGCGGAAATCGTTCTGGCCAGGGACATTGCTACCATCAATGGTCCAGACATTGATGGATTTAGACCCCACTGCATTGGCTACATCGATGCAATGTTTAAGCGTTTCAATTGTCTTATCCCGTACCCGCTGTTCAGCGTTTGCCAACGTTCCTAAACGAAAATCATCATCCTGAAACATGTTGGTGTTCAGCGTACCAAAGGTCATATGCTTGTTCTCAACATACGAACGTGCCGCTTTATAATCGCATTGATCCCACGGAATATGCATGCAGATCTGGCTGCCCGCGCCCGTATGCTTGAATACCTGCTCACAGTCATCGGCTCTTTCAAAAAAATCTTTTGCGTCGCCTTTCTGGGTGAATGTATAGAATCGGGTGCCCGCTGCAGAGAACCCCCAAGATGGGATCTCAATTATGAGCCTATCTAATTCCTGAAGGGCCCATTCGGCATCTACATGCTTATCCGCCAGATTTTCTTTAAATACTTGAAAGTTATGTGTCTTCATACCGTATTCTTTCGATGCAGTTTCTTGTTTGCACCGGCCATCCTTTCTTCAATATCGCTATATTCAAATGTGGTGGAACACCGTCACCCACGATATCCTGCGATTGCTTCTGTTCACGTGAGCAGCGGATCCGACACAATGATTTTTATCCCCTCATCTGTATAACGCTCCACAATATCCGGATTGATCTCTGAGTCGGTAATAATTGCCGTCAGTTCCTTCAACGGTGCGGTACAAATGGGTGTAATCACTGAAAACTTTGTGTGGTCAACCAGCAAATAACGTTCATTTGCGATGGACATCATCGCGCGCTTCACTCGGCTTTCCGACTCATGCGCATCCATAATTCCATAATCAATCCCAACCCCTTCACTGGTTAAAAAAACTTTCTTTACACGATAATTCCGAACGAATTGTTCCGTACCCTCACCGGTCATGGACATGTTTTTTTCACGCAGTTCGCCACCGGCCACAAATACCCGTACATGTTCATGTTTGGATAGCTCTTTTGCAATATCCAACGAATTTGTCAGTACCGAAACAACACGCTTTGGAAAATTCATGCCAAGGCAGAGATTTGTAGAACCGGAATCCAACGAAATAAAATCCTTATCCTCAATCATAGTGGAAACGGTCTTCGCAATCTCCATCTTTAACTTAATATTTTCGTTGTATCGTTTCAAAAACGGTCGTTCATCGATTTTTTCATAGAGGACCGCGCCGCCCAATACCCGGCAAACTTTCCGCTGCTCCTCCATTTCAATCAGGTCTTTACGAATGGTTTCACTTGTTACGCAACAAAGCTCGCGCAGCAAATCAATGGTTGCTGCTTTGTCGTTGTACAACATGTAGTCCAGAATTTTTAGGTGCCTTTCTGCCTTATTCATATTTGTAACCTCCTTGTTCCTGATAAAGTCAATTATAAAGTAAACAAAACAGAAAGGCACACATTTCCAAATGTTTTTACAAAATTTGCAATTATTTTATTGCAAATTCATTCTGATCTTAACCTTTGGTTTTGATCAGTGTCACTTCAACCGCTTCAGCTGCGGCAATGGTCTTGCCATTGAGGTACTGATTGGCCAGTTCAACGCCTCTGCCGCCCATCAGTTCCGGCTGCTGTGCAATCGTCGCTGCCAGCTTGCCATCCTTGACAGCCTGAACCGCATCGTCGTCAGCATCAAAACCAACAATGATGATGTCGCCACGGTTCGCAGCCTGAGCCGCTTCCATTGCGCCCATCGCCATGGTGTCATTGTGCGCAAAGACGGCCTTGATTTCAGGATAAGCCTGCAGAGCATTCTCCATGACGGTCATACCCTCCGCCTTATCCCAGTTACCAATTTGGCTTACAACCACGCTAATAGCGGAATTGCCGTCAACCACGCCGTGGAAACCTTCACCACGATCACGAGCTGCAGATGTTCCTGCTTGGCCCTGGATCTCAACGACCTGCCCACCGGCCTCGCCCAGAAGTTCAACAATGTATTCGCCTGCGAGTTTGCCGCCAAATACGTTATCGGAAGCAACGTGGGAAACTACTGCGCCACCATTTGCAACACGGTCAACCGTGATTACAGGGATGTTTGCTGCATTTGCAAGACCCACGGTCGCTTCCGCTGCATCCGAATCAACGGGATTATACAGAATGACGTCAGGCTTGAGGGAGATGAGATCTTCCATGTTTGTAATCTCAGTGGCGGCATCCTTGTCCGCGCTGTAGGAAACGAGCTTGTACCCATATTCGTCGCACTTTGCTTGGGCACCAGCGATAAGCTTCTGAATGAACTCGTTCTTATCATTGTAAACCAGCAGACCGATCAATACTTCTTTCTCAGTCTTTGCATCAGCAGCAGGTTCTTCTGTGACGGCAGGCTCCGAAGCGGTGGCTTCTGGTTCCACAACAGCCGCTGTGTCAGTGGGTGCAGCGCAAGCTGCAACTGCAAAGAGCATTGCGAATACCATCATGAGGGAAACTATTTTTTTCATGTACATTTTCTCCTTCTAAATTGTTCTATTTATTTGACTCTAGACTTTCCAGCCTTTGCGTCCATCAAAACGGCGGCAAGGATCACAACGCCTTTTACAACAACTTGATAATAGTTGTCAACGCCCATCAGATTGAGGAAATTGTTCAACATGCCAATAATCATTGCGCCAATGATTGTGTACAGTACCCGTCCTTCACCACCCCGGAGTGAAGTTCCGCCGATTACAACCGCAGCAATTGCGTCCATTTCATACGACTCGCCAGCGTTTGGCTGTGCCGATGCGACACGGGCAGAGATGATGATTCCCGCAATGGCGGCCATAACGCCGCAGGCAACATAGGCAAGGGTCTTGGATCGTTTGGTATTGATACCGGATAGTCTTGCAGCCTCCTCGTTGCCGCCAAGCGCATAAACATGTCTGCCATAAGCGGTTTTATTCAATATGTAGAACGCAATGGCATATACAATCAGCACCAATATCAATGGAAATGGAATCGCACCAAAGATTGTACCGCTACCAATCCACTTAAAGGCTTGTCCGCCAGGCAGCGCCATCTTGAGCGGAATCGGCGATCCTTTGGTCAAAATATAGGTCAAGCCGCGAAAGATCGACATCGTTGCCAACGTTACAATCATTGGCTGTAAATTAAAATGGGCAACAAAGATACCATTCACCAGCCCAACCAATCCACCAATGACCAGACTTATCAGGAGGACAAGCGCTATATTGATGCCCTGCGAAGTCAGTTTCACCGCAATTGCACCAACGAACGCCAGTGTCGCACCAACGGAAATATCAATGCCGCCCGTTAAAATAACAAAGCACATGCCTGCTGCCAAAATGGCATTGGTTGCAATTTGCTTAAATATATTCGAAAAATTTGATGCCGTCAGAAACTTGGGATTGATCATACCCAACACTGCAACGACCAAAATAAGGATAACGAACAGCTGATATTTTTTTATGAATCCTAACACACTATTTTTGTTAACTGTCATTTTGTTTAGCCTTCTCCCAAATTTCTAATTAGTACAGAATCATTTTCATGATCTTTTCCTGCGTCGCGTTTTCCCTAAGCAACTCACCCTTCACCCTGCCTTCATTCATAACGAGGATTCTATCGCTCATACCCAGAATCTCCGGCATTTCTGAAGAAATAATAATGATGGCTTTTTCTTTTGCCTTCAGCTCATTTATGAGACTGTAGATTTCTTTTTTTGCGCCGACATCAATGCCACGCGTCGGTTCATCCAGAATCAATACGTCCGGCTGCGTCAACAGCGCTTTCGCGAGAATGACTTTCTGTTGATTTCCACCGGAAAGGTTGCGAACTTTCTGATAGATCGAGGGGGTTTTAACACTGGTTCGATCCTTATATTCTTCCGCCAGTTGTTTTTCTTTTCTGGTGTTTACCAGTCCCAATTTAGTAATATTTCGAAGTGATGACAACGTCATGTTCATTCTCACATCCAGCAGCATCACCAGACCATTCTGCTTTCGATCCTCTGTCATATAGTAAATACCGGAATGAATGGCTTTCTTGATGGAACCTGGTTCCACCGGCTTACCGTTGACCCTCACCGTTCCCTTTGTATGCGAAAAACAACCATAGATGGTTTTCGCCAGCTCCGTTCGACCCGCGCCCACCAGACCAACAATTCCAAGAATTTCGCCAGCATGAACATCAAAGCTTACGTCATGAACATATTGGTTGGACACCTGCGCGACCTCCAACACTTTGTCGCCCTGACTGATTTCTATATGTGGGAACTGATCGCGCAGCGTACGACCTACCATCATCTCAACAAGTGAATCGTTCGTAACATCGCTTACTTTGCTTTCGCTGATGAACGCGCCGTCACGCATAACCGTAACACGATCGCAGATCTGAAAAATCTCCTTGAGTCGATGCGTTATATAAACAATTGCTTTGTTCTGTTTTTTTAATTCTTTCAGCACTTTAAATAGACTGTCAACCTCATCATCCGGCAAGGCGTCAGTCGGCTCATCCATGATAATCAATTGCGTATCATACAGCAGTACCTTTGCAATCTCGACCATCTGCTGCTGAGCAATGGACAGCGTGCCAACCTTACTGTTGGGGTCCAGCCCCACATTTAACATCCCAAGCAGTTCATTGCTCTTATCAATCATGAACTTGCGGTCAATCGAATGCATTTTTGTCTTTGCTTCACGTCCCAAAAATATATTTTCGTAGACCGTCATCTGTGGAATGAGCGTCAACTCTTGATGAATTATTGCAATACCATCGTTCATCGACTGCCGTGTATTCATATACTCGACTGGTTTCCCTCGATAGATCACTTCACCCTTGTCCCGTGCGTATACGCCGGTAAGGATCTTCATCAAGGTGCTTTTCCCTGCCCCATTTTCGCCGATGAGCGCCATAACCTCGCCCCTGCGAACGTTTAAGTGTGCATTATTCAGGGCAAGCACGCCGGGAAATTGCTTTTCGATGCCCTTCATCACTAAGATGGGTTCTTCCACTCCTCTGTCCTCCCTATAGCCATTCGCCTTCATATTATTTCATAAACGTTCTACAAAAACCGTGCAGTAAGGATTGTTACCGACAAATACTGTGTTGTGTATTTTGTATTTTACATTTGTTTTTTCCAATTGTCAATACTTGATGATCGTTTTGCTCTATCCATTTTTTTGTTACAAATCGATCTTGTTTTGTTTTATGGAGCATCGCAACCACTAATGCCCTGCATCTCATACCCCATTTCACGCATTATTGTTGATTATTTCTCGTATTAGGAATATTTTATATTGACAGCATCCATTATATATAGTATGTTTTTTGCAATCATTCTTGGTTTTTACATTTTTCTTATATTAGGAGGTATTCACACCATGTCGATATCTTTAGGAGAATTGCTGAAATCGCTGGCAGCAAACGATATTCGTTATACGACGCTGAAACTTCAAAACGGACGCATATTGCTGATTACGGAGGATGCCGGCAGGATCTTTGGGCCATATACCAATGAAGCTACATCCGTTGGCATGTCCTGGGTTTCAGAGCATCTACGCACCCCCGAATCTTTTCATGCATTTTTAGTGGATCACCATTGGAATATCGGTGGAGACCGCGTGTGGATTGCGCCAGAATTTCCTTTTTTCACAAAGGATCGGAACCGGTTTAACGAAACGTATACCGTTCAGGGCAGCATTGATCCTGGTCACTACCATTTTTGTTCCAACACCAAAGAGCGTGTTGTCTTAAAAGCTGATCTGTACGCTGAACTTTATGAGCACATCTATCCTCGAAAAACGTTCCATATGCAACGCACCGTAACCCCCTCCGGCAATCCGCTGCAAGGTGCTTACGAATACTCTTCCTATATGAACGATGTTTCATTCTGCGGCTTCGATCAGACCATTAATCTGGAGGATACTTCGCCGGAATACCCCATGCAGTTGGAGATCTGGAATCTATTTCAGGTTCGTTCCGGCGGCGTTTTTTTGCTTCCTTATTTAGGAAACACGTTTGAATTTGTGGACTACTATACACCATCCATGGGTAAAGTCCTTCAAGTTGAACCCGGATACGCGAAAATTAAAGTGGCATCCTGCGGCGAACATAAAATTGGCGCCAAGGCATTCAATACCTTTGGCAGAATTGGATACTTGCAGGAGATTGGCAACGATGAATGGCAACTGCTTATTCGCAACTATTACAACGATCCCTCCACAAGCTATATCAAGGAGCCATCTGATCAACCTGGCAAAACCGGCTGCTCCCTATTCGTCTATATGAATGATACACGAGGCGATGGTTTCGCAGAGCTCGAGACAGCCGGGCGAACTTTCCAAGCACCCAATCAAATCCGTTCCACGTTGACGCTCAACTATTGGTTTTTCAGTAGTTCTCTTCATAAGTTGAAGGATATTATTCGTTGTCTGCTCAATATCAATTATGTTGAATAGACGATTCCATCGCCATGATGTATAATTTGTAACGATTACAAGAAAGGATTTTGAATGCTAAATATCGAAGATACGATTGTACGTTTAGAACAGGAAGAAGCGCTCCTGCAATTTGAACATTTTTCCAATGACGATGCCTGGACACTTGGCAGCATGCTAGTTGCCAAGGCTAAGTTGCGCGGTGTCATGCCGGCATTTGAAATCATTGTCAATGGCTATACCGTGTTTCGTTACGCCTTTGCGCACACAAATCTCCACAACGACATGTGGCTGAAGCGAAAAAGCAATACCGTACACGCCGTGCACATGAGTTCGCTGCATGTTGGCGCGCTGTTAAAGAAAAACAATGAGGACATCAGTCATGACTGGTTATTGTCAGCGCAGGATTATGCCGTTTTAGGAGGCGGATTTCCGTTAACGCTCAAAGGCACGGGCGTTATCGGATCCATTTGCTGCTCCGGTCTTCCCCATGAAACAGATCATCAGATCATCGTGGATACGATTGCAGAATTTCTGCAGATTGCATCTATCAGATAGTTAGGAGTATTTTAATGGTAAATCGTTGTTATCGAAGCGAGCTGGTGGGTTTACTGGGTACCCCTGTTGATGAAAATCCTACCGTCGTACCAATGGAAGCAGCTTTTCGTGCATTGGGACTGGATTACCGCTATGTGACCATGGAGGTCAAACCCGAAAATTTAGCCATCGCAATTCATTCGCTCAAGGCTTTGGGCTTCAAGGGAACGAATCTGACCATCCCGCATAAAGTGGAAGTGCTTAAATACCTCGACCATATCGCACCAGATGCGCAGGTCATGGGTGCGGTTAATACCGTCTATATCAAAGACGGGGAAACCTACGGCGAGAATACCGATGGAAAAGGCTTTCTAAAGACGCTCAACGACGCCAACGTGTCCATGAATGGAAAAACTGCTGTTGTTTTAGGCGCGGGTGGTGCGGCGCGAGCAATCACCGTTGAGTTGGCCAATGCCGGAATAACGCACATTACGGTGGTCAACGTCAACCCTGAGCGCGGAAACGCACTGGTTGATCTTCTCAACGAAAAGACCGCCGCACGCGCCAATTATGTTTTATGGGATCATATCTACCAGATCCCAGACAAGACCGATCTTCTGATTCAAGCCACAAGTATTGGTCTCTATCCGGATCTCTCTTGCCCCAATATTGACTATGATACACTGCCGCAAGGACTCGTTGTTTGCGACATTGTACCAAACCCGCCTGAAACCGGATTTGTAAAACGCGCCCGATCAAAGGGCTGCCAAACGTTTGTTGGTTTGGACATGCTCGTCAACCAAGGCGTCATTAGTTTTAAAATGTGGACAGGTATTGATGCACCTGCGGATGTGATGAAAGAAGCGTTATCTAAAGAGTTTTTCGACAATTCTAGTGGCTCATTGGTTTAAGTGCGTATGCTCAACAATTGTAGCTTGTACCTGCTAGATACTTTATGGCTCCTGAACAATCGCCTATTAAAGTGGCAGCATTTGCTGCCATCGTATCCCGCATAACCGCAGAAATACTGCCCTTATGGTTTTCTTGAATCATAAGGGCAGTTTCTCCATCTAAATATTCATATTTATTCCCGAACAATACATGCACCCAGTGCCAGCTACAGGGGCTTTGCCACATTCCAGCAAACGCTCGGAAACAGGGATACATATCGCTTTCCAATTTTAGTCCAAAGGATAGCCACAGCCTTATTTGCCCACCGATTGCTTTCATTAGGATTCATAGCAATCGGTTTTTTTTGAAATTCATTCAACTGATTTACCCATTGTTATATCAGTGCCACTGCGTTATCCTTTGTGCAAGTTTTTATCCTATTCAGTTGTTTTGTCTTGCACTTATTATCCAGCGAACAATCAAATCTGTCCCGTTTTATCTGGAGTTGTCAGTTGTTCAGTAGACACTAATTATCGACTTTGGTATTGATTATGACAGGTTGAAAATTACGTGCGCCCCTTCGTATAGAAATATATGAAAGTGAGATTTCCAAGCCAGCCATTTTTAAGGTCTGGTGTTAATGCGGAGCCAGTTATGCATTAAACATTCTTGGTGCACCACGGCAAGGTCTGTTTTCTTTGGGTAAAACACGCGAAGCAACCCGTTGGCATTTTCGTTGTTTCCACACTGCCAAGAAGAATAGGCATCCGTAAAATAGCGTGTTAACCCAAACGGTTTCTACGTGCTGTTGCAGCAAGCGAACTCTTTTCCACAGTCAGTTGTCACAGTCTCGAACGTGCCTTTTGGCAACGTGTTGTAACGCATGATAATCGCTGTTTGGCTAGACAGCGCAGTTCTGTCAGACATCGTAAATACGGTATACAATCGGCTCTTGTCTTGCGCTCCACGAAGGTGGCAAAGCAGCTTTTTGCTTTCTCCACCGTTGGAAACCATGTAGTGCAGCGCCCAGTGGCCAAAGGTAGCTCTGCTTTTGACATCCATTAGTCGCTCAGAAATGGATCAAGGTTACAAAAGCCACGAGCGCCTTGGTAAGCGATGACATCCTGCTCAAGCAGTTGTATCTAGTGATCATGCAAATCACAAATAAATGGACGATGCCCATCAAAGACTGGGACAGCATCCTGTAATTCTTCGGTGATGGCGTCAATGTGTCACTTTAAAACTACCACGGTGATCCGGGAGCGTAAAGGCACGCTGCGCTTTTCTCCTTGACGGCTCCCGTCTTCACGGTGGTACGGGTATCGACACGGGGCAAGAGAAACCTTGCCCCGCAGGACTACTTGTTATTATCTGACGGTTTGATGCTTACACAAATTTATCGCACTATCCTTATTGTTTTAAAAGCACTCATGGCATTCAATTACTCTTGCTTAGCATCAAAGTTCATCTCGGACTTATTGGATACGATGATTGTGCAATCCATATATTTGCCTTCGCGGTAAATATGTAACACAAATTGATCGCCAATCTTGAGCTGTTTGACCAGTTCAATTAACTCCGTCTGCTTTGTGACCTTTTGGCCATTTGCCTCCACAATAATATCGCCCGCCTTGATGCCTGCAGCTGCAGCTGGGCCGTCTTTCACAACGCTATCCACCAATGCGCCCACCGGTACTCCGTTGGCTTCAGACATGGCTTCCGTTACAGAACCCACCACAATTCCAATGCCTGGCCGTTCAATCTGGCCTTTTGTAATGAGCATCTCCATCACCTTACGCACCTGATTGATTGGTAACGCAAAACCAATGGATTCTGCGCTGACAGGATTCCCAAAGGCATCAAAACCAGCAGTGATGGTTTTAGCACTATTGATGCCAATCACCTCACCCTTCATATTCAGCAGTGGGCCTCCGCTGTTGCCAACGTTGATAGCCGCATCCGTCTGCATATAGGTGTTTGTATAGGAGTCAATGGTAATTTCACGGGATTTTGCGCTGATAATACCAAAGGTTAACGTATTGGCAAATTGATCAGCATCTATTGGATTACCGATTGCCAGTACATATTCGCCCACACGGGCTTCATCCGAATTGCCAAACGCAAGAGCGGGCATGCCACTGCGATTGATTTTCAGCACCGCAACATCGGTTTCAATATCTTGCCCAATGATCTGTGCATCCACTTCGTCTCCATCATTGAGCTTGACCGTAACCTTTGAGGCATTCTCAACCACGTGTGCGTTTGTGACAATATATCCGTTGCTAGAAACGAAGAAACCGCTTCCGCTTCCGTAGAGAGCAAGCTTGCTTTTTCCACCCGTATTAACGTTAACATAATTGATAACGCTTACAACACCGGGCGCAGCAGCATCGAAAATATTCGGGATTGGATTGTCCGAAATGGACGGCAACATTGGCAACACACCATCCAAAGTCGGCATTTTACGATCTTCCTCGGATACCTTAGGCGTTGGTACAGGTACCACGGGAATCTCGCTCGCTTCAGCCGGATTTGGTGGCATTGCAGGAGCCGCTGTAGCGGTAGGTTGATTGGTCTTGCTTGGCATTTCTCCGCCCAATAGATCCGGCCGGAACAATCCGATGACCAAGGCTGCCAGTAGAACAACCACTATGATGATGACGACTGTAGCGAAGACTCTGCCGCCGCCCCTAGACGTCTTCGGTGGCTTGGGATCATAGCGTTCAAATGAATCCCCCGATTGATAATAGTTATTCTCCATTTTTTTTCCCTCCGTCCTGTTGGCGCTTTGGCGAAGGCGCACGCTTTAATGTAAACGTAAACGTGCTGCCTTTCCCTCTGGCGCTAGTAAGTGTGATCGTCTGATTATGTTGGTCGATAATTCTTTTGACGATCGAAAGTCCAAGGCCCGTGCCACTCTGTTTCGTCGGCGTATGCGCCTTTTCCACCTTGTAAAACCGGTCAAACACATGCGGAATATCCTCTTGTGGAATTCCCTGTCCTGAATCTGCAACGCTCACATAAACTTCCCGCCGCATGGCATAGGTGGCAATACGCAAACGGCTGCCATCTGGCGAATACTTAATTGCATTATCAATGATGTTGCGTAGCACCTGTCCAATCTGCGTATTGTCAGCTTCCACAAAGTACTGTTCTTGCGCAAATTTGACCTCAACCTCAATGCTTTTTTCATAAATTCGTGCTTCGAAGGTGAGTAGTGTTCGCCGAATTAACTCGTTAATATCGAAAATCTCCAATTTGAGTGCCGTTCTACCGGATTCAATGCGGGCAAGATCGAGCAGGTCGTTGACCATAGCCGCCATACGCCTCGTTTCCGAAAGCACAATCCCGATGTATTTTTCATAATCATCCGGACTAATCGTGCCATCCTGCATTGCCTCCAAAAAACCCTTCATCGAGGTCAGTGGGGAGCGCAGTTCATGACTGACATTTGCAACAAAACTTCTGCGGGTGGCCTCCAGATCTTTGAGCTGATCTGCCATCACATTGAAACTGACAGCAAGTTGGGTCGCTTCCTCCGTACTGCTGATCGGAATTCGAATATTATAATCTCCCTTACTGTATTTCTGCACCGTTTGATTGATCTCCATAAAGGGTCTTGTCATACGTGTCGTAGTGTAGTATACCGCAATTACTGCAATCAAGATGGCAACCAGACAAACCAATATGATTTCCAGGTAGATCATCTCAAGCGCACTACGCATCTGCGTTATATCAATATGAAAACGCACAACATAGTTCGGCGCATCGGACGGGCCAATTTTCATTGTGCCCACAAGTACATGAAACGGCTTTTTCGCTTGGGTAAATTTTGCCGTGCTACTATCTAAGTTGGAGACAAGTCGCAGCATATCGTTTAATTCATCGGCCGTATACGTTTTTGCCGCAATGGCATCCCATTTTTCGCTGGAACGATATTGCGTCATCTTTCCGTCTACCCCTATAATCTGGATTAAACCGTCGTAATGACGCGCAGTCGCATTTAGTTCGGATTCTGTTGCATTTTTGTCGACCAAGCCACTGTTGATATTTTTATAAAGTTGCGAAATGATTATCATTTCACGTCCAATAAGCTCTTTTTTCTCACGCATCATGAAACTCTGTAACAAAGCACCAACCGTTACGCCAGTCAGCAACAGCATGCCGAGCGTAACGGTCAGATAGGTCGCAAGCATGCGGGAAAATAGGGTTTTCAATAAGTCCTTGCGCATTCGTTTTTATTATTGCTGCTCGAATTTATAACCAACGCCCCATACGGTCTTCAGCTGCCATTCATGTCGATCGCCAAGCTTTTCCCGGATGCGCTTAACGTGTACATCCACCGTGCGGGAATCACCGAAGAAGTCAAATCCCCACACTTGCTCGAGCAATTGCTCACGTGTGAACACTTTGCCAGCGTGGGACGCAAGAAAATACAGCAGTTCAATCTCCTTTGGCGGCATTTCCAGCTGATGATTATCCAAAATAACCGCGTAATTTTCGAGGGAAA
Source organism: Clostridia bacterium (assembly GCA_036651815.1). Taxonomy (GTDB): domain Bacteria; phylum Bacillota; class Clostridia; order Christensenellales; family CAG-138; genus JAVVXB01. The sequence continues at coordinate 20,902 of JAVVXB010000008.1, read as the reverse complement.
CGGATAGCCCGGGCAGCGTAATCGTTCGTTCCGGCTCCACCGGCGCACTCCGGCGCAAAACAGCTTTGATGCGCGCAATCAATTCCTTTGCTTCGAATGGTTTTGAAATGTAATCATCCGCGCCAAGTTCAAGTCCCTGCACACGATCGCCCGTGTCGCCCTTTGCCGTCAGCATAATCACCGGTGTTTCCGATTCCATGCGGATATCGTGCAGTACTGCCCATCCGTCGCGCCCTGGTAACATGATATCCAGAACCACCAGCGTTGGCCGCACCTCGTGAAATGCAGGAATTGCAAGCATGCCATTGTCACAGGTAACAACCTGAAAGCCAGCTTTTTTTAAATATAATTCAATGATGGCTAGGATATTGCGATCGTCATCAATGACCAGAATCGTATTATTATCCATTCATAAACCTCCGCTTGTTGTTCAACCGAACAATGCTGGGTATTCAATTTGGTTTTAGTATAACACTTTGTTCATATATTGTCTATGACTTGAGTGTGATAATCGTGACCCCTGCATCGCCTTCGCCATATGCGCCCATGCGGTAGGACTTGACTCGTGCGTTCCTTTTTAGATAGCTTTGCACGCCTGCCCGGAGCGCGCCAGTGCCTTTTCCATGGATAATGGTCAGCTCATTGATTCCTGTTCGTGCTGCATTATCAATGAAACGATCGATCTCAATACATGCCTCATCTACCATTTTGCCACGGAGATCCAGTTCCATTACACTTACTTGTTCCGTGGCCAGCATCACTTTTGATGCGGTTTTCTGCTTCTCTTTTTTCGATTCCGTCATACGCAGATCAGCAAGCGGAATGCTCATCTTGATGATGCCGGCTTGCACCATAACATCCCCCCTATTATCCGGTGCTTTCAATACGGTTGCTTCCTGATCAACGGATAAAATATGCACCAAATCGCCAGTTTTCACCGTCTTTGGCGCTTCTCCCACGGCGTTTCTACGCATGGACTGCTCGTACATCTTGTCCTCTGCCAGCCTCAATTTATCGCGTGTCTTTTGAACTGCACGTTCCAATTCCTGTTTATCAATGTTCCGGATGCTGCGCAGTTCGGCGATCAACTGCTCCATCTCCTGCCGGGTTTCCTGTACGGATCTGCGCGCATCGTCCCGCGCTTTTTGACGCAACAATGCTTTTTCATCGTTCAGCTTCTGTTGCGCATATGCCAGCTCGCCTCGAATGCGCTCTGATTCCCAACGTGCTTGCTGTGCAGTCTCCCGTTCCTGCTCGGCTGCTCGGCGCGCTTGTTCTGCCTCAGACAGAACCGTTTCAAAGGCTACATCCTTCTTCTCCAAATAGTCATGCGCGCGCGATATGATATCGTCGTTCAATCCAAGTCTACGGGATATCTCAAATGCATTTGATTTCCCAGGTATGCCAACAAACAACCGATAAGTTGGGCAGAGACGATCCACGTCAAACTCCATGGACGCGTTCTGCATGCCGCTGTGGGTGAGTGCAAAGGCTTTAATTTCGCTGTAATGCGTAGTCGCAACGGTCAGTGCATGGCGATGAGAAAGCGATTCTAAAATTGCCTGCGCCAGTGCCGCACCTTCCACAGGGTCAGTGCCAGCGCCTAGTTCATCCAACAATACCAGCGAGTGCGCATCAGCGTTGTTGAGTATGGACACATTGTTTTTCATATGGGATGAGAATGTGGACAGTGATTGTTCAATTGACTGTTCGTCCCCAATATCAGCAAAAACCTGTGTAAAAACAGATAGTACCGTACCTTCCTCGGCTGGTACAAACATGCCCGACATCGCCATGAGCGTCAGCAGTCCAACTGTTTTCAACGTAACAGTTTTGCCACCGGTATTGGGTCCTGTGATCACAAGCGTTGAAAACTCTTCTCCCAGCCAGATATCGACCGGTACGACAGATTCCTTTGGCAAGAGCGGATGTCTGCCACGATAGATATGAATGTGTTGTTCATCATTGAGCAACGGCATATGCGCATTCATATCCTGTGCGAGAATTGCCTTGGCAAAAATCAAATCAAGTGTGCCAAGTACAACGATGCTTCCGGAAAGCTCTGCATCATAGGGCGCGATCAACGCAGTTAGTCCGGTTAAAACGCGCTCAATCTCCGTTTTTTCTTCCAATAACATCCGTTTAAGATCGTTACCTAATTCCACAACAGCTGCAGGCTCAATAAATAGTGTCGCCCCACTACTGCTTTGATCCTGGATCAATCCCGGTACCTGTGCGCGATATTCCGCTTTGACAGGCAACGCATAACGACCATTACGCATCGTAATGATTGGTTCCTGCAAGTACTTCTGAGTAGCCGTGCTTTTGATCATGCTATTTAGTTTATCCCGCATACGCTCATTCACAATTTTCATCTGTCGACGAATGCGGCTAAGCTCCGGCGAAGCTTGATCAGAAATTTCGTCCTCAGCTGGTATGCAGCGCGCAATTTCTTCCTCGATGCTGCGGCGTGAGGCAAGCTGGTTGGCCATATTATACAAAAGTCCCTCGCCATCTCCACCTTGCAGTACATTTCTGGCCTCGCGCGCAGCCTTCATCAACTGTGCAATATTCAGTAGTTCACCAGTGGTCAAAAATAAAGCGGCATGCAACTTGCCAAGTAGCGTACGCACATCAGGAAATGCTAGAATTGGCGTGGAGCCCGTGCGGCGGCAAACTACATCCGCCTCAATCGTTTGCTGAAGAAGCGTCTGCGCATCCGCCAGTGCATCCGTAGGACAAAGCGCATCTGCATATTCTTCGCCTACAGATGAAACCGTATGCCTCTTTAGTTGAAATATGATTTTATCGTATTCTAACGTGTGTAAAACTTTTTCGTTCATCTAACCCTCGCAAATAATAAAACCCCGCCGCATCAGCGCTGCGGACGGGGTATCCTACACATGCGATTATCGGCGAATTCCATTGAGAAACGTTTGAATTCGTTCAAAAGCATGTCCTAAATCATCCATACTGGTTGCATAGCAACAGCGGATGAAGCCCTCGCCTGCCGCACCGAATGCAGTACCCGGCACAGTAACGACTTTTTCTCTTTCCAACAGCGTATCACAAAATTGCTCACTTGTCATTCCCGTTGACGAAATGCAGGGAAATACATAGAAAGCTCCTTCTGGCTCATTGCAGGGCAACCCAAGACGGTTGAAGTTGTCAATTACAAATCGGCGCCGGCGGGCATATTCTTCCATCATTGCACGAGAATCAGCAAAATTATCCGCAAAGCCCGTTTCCAGTGCAGCAATGCCAGCCCATTGGGCGGGTGTTGGTGCGCAGAGCATCGTAAGTTGATGAATTTTGCGCATCGCCGCAATGATCTCCTCCGGGCCAGTTGCGTAACCAAGCCGCCACCCGGTCATAGAGAAAGCTTTGCTGAATCCATTGAGTACAATTGTCCGTTCCAACATGCCTGGCAGGGAAGCGAATGATATGTGCTTTTTTTCATTAAAAGTAAGCTCAGCATAAATCTCATCTGTAATCACGAGGATATCAGTACCACGTATTACATCCGCAATGGCCTCCAAATCCTCTTTCTCCATAATAGCGCCGGTTGGATTGTTTGGAAAGGCAAGTAGGATGGCCTTCGTTCTCGGCGTAATGGCTGCGCGCAACGCATCCGCTTTAAGCCGGAAACGATCCTCTGCCTTTGTAACGACCGTAACCGCTTTTCCGCCCGCAAGCTCTACAGCAGGCAAATAAGAAACATAGATCGGTTCATGCACAATCACTTCGTCTCCAGGATTAATCACTGCACGCATGGCAAGGTCGATGGCCTCGCTTGCACCGACGGTGATCAGCACGTTTTCAATGGATTCATATCCGGAAACATGATATCTCTCGTCGAGAAATCTTAGAATTAATGCCCGTAAATGTGGATCGCCGGAGTTGCTGGAGTAGGCAACACGCCCGTTTTTAAGTTTTTCTGAAACGAATGCGCGAATCCGCTCAGGCGTCGGAAAATCCGGTTCACCCACGCCTAGACTAATATGCGTTTCATCCAGCAAATCGAAATACTTTCGAATGCCGGACGGAGGAATCTGTTTCACACAGTCGGAAATTAAGTTTTGATAATTCATGCGCACCACTACCCAAAAATGATTTTCGTTTATCGTAACACAGTATGCATGTAAGAGTCAATCACAAAACTCACCACATGTAGTTTTTGAAGCTGACTAAAGCGTCCATACACAATTGTCCGGCACATATTCTGTACCGGACAATTGTTGTGTTGCCAATGTTATCTCATCTTGCTACCGCTCATGTTGTTTTCCGCATAAGCGATCATGCGTTTTACCATCTCGCCGCCTACCGAACCCGCTTCACGGGTGGTCAGGTCGCCGTTGTAACCCTGCTTGAGATTGACGTTCAAAGAACTCGCAACCTCGCTCTTGAGGCTGTCAAGTTTGGATTTGTTCTCAGAGGTCTGTGTCATAGCTATTTTGCTCCTTTCGTAGGATCTTACAATGCGTGCTTGTATAATCCAGAATTAGTGCATGTTTTTTTCTGCATACGCGATCATGCGTTTTACCATTTCGCCACCGATGGAACCCGCTTCACGTGAGGTCAGATCGCCATTATAACCCTGCTTGAGATTAACGTTCAGGGAATTTGCGACCTCGCTCTTGAAACTATCCAGCTTGGTCTTGGAATCCGGGATCAATGCTCCGTTACGTGCCATGTTTGTCACCTCCTTTTCTTTCGGATGTATCATTATGATGTGCATAGTAATGTTGATTATGACTGGAAATAGTTGTACGTATTTTTCATTTTTGGAAAATTGAATCAAAATAACGATATGCTATGCATACCGTCACTAAATCAATCCATGATGGATTTGTTTTTACAAGCTAAGTGTCAATTCATCGCAATTCCAGAAAGCGCATTGTCATACCGACGCAACGCATATTCAATCAAAGTCTGATTCTCCGTGTTCGGAAGGTCCAACACGTCCCTTACCGCCAATTTTACTTGTTCAATCAGTTCCATATCCAGTGCGTTGCGAATAAGTGATGCATCCCCTTCGCCATGCTGCCGAAGTCCTAAAAAATCACCCGGCCCACGCAAGGCAAGATCCTGACGCGCAATTTCGAACCCATCGTTGGTTTTTGCCAGAATATCAATGCGTTTTTCGGCGGTTTCCGTCTCGCTACTATTCAGCAAAAAGCAATAAGCCTGTTTGGTGCTACGTCCGACACGTCCACGGAGCTGGTGCAATTGGGAGAGTCCAAACCGATCCGCACCTTCCACCGCCATGATGCATGCGTTCTCCACATGCACACCAACCTCAATGACGGTGGTGGTAACCAGTACATCAATATCACCATCCCGAAAAGAGTGAACGATGCGCTGCTTTTCCAATTCTGTCATTCGTCCATGTAACGCCGCAATACGTATCTTTGGAAACTGCATCTTCATGAATTGAAAAACGCTCTCCACACTTGGCGCATTCAACAGTTCCGAGTCTTCAATGAACGGGCAAACAATATATGTTTGAAGACCGTTTTTTGCTGCCTCTGCAATATAACGATACATATCGGTTCGCTTTTCCGTTGGAATGATATGGGTTTTAACTGGTTTTCTGCCCGGCGGAAGTTCATCAATGATGCTGACATCAAGATCGCCGTACAGCAATAATGCAAGCGTACGGGGAATGGGTGTTGCGCTCATGACCAGTACATCGGGTCGGATTCCTTTTTCCTGCATAGTAGCACGCTGACGCACACCAAAACGGTGCTGCTCATCCGTTACAACTACACCAAGGCGTTGAAATCGCACCTCCTGTTGAAACAGTGCATGCGTTCCAACAACACAGATAGCCGTCCCATCCGCTATCCGGTTAAGTGCAGCTTCCCGCACGGCTTTCTTCATACTGCCGGTCAACAATACAGCCGTATCGCCAAAGAACGTCCGCACCAAATCAAAATGTTGTTGCGCAAGAATCTCCGTTGGCGCGAGCATCGCTCCTTGATACCCATTGGCTGCAGCCACAGTAAGGGCATATAACGCGATAACGGTTTTCCCAGAACCAACATCACCTTGCACAAGACGATTCATCGGTACAGCCGAGGACATGTCTTGCTCCAGATCGCAGAGAACGCGCAGTTGCGCTTGTGTTGGTGCAAACGGAAGCTTCTGTAGAAATCGCTCTTTCAAGTCCAACGTTTCAAATGAGATTCCAATCAGGCGCTGCCGTTCTTGTTTCTCAATCTCGACCGTCAACAGGTAGCAGAGCATATTCTCAAATGTCATTCGTCGCCGCGCAATTTTCAGTAATTCTGGGCTGGATGGAAAGTGTACATGTCTAAGTGCAAGTTGCAGCGTACACAACTCGTAGTTAGCCAATATTGTCAACGGAAGTGTTTCCTGAATTTCATTCCAGCAAGACCTGAGTGCCGAAAATACTGCGTCCCGTATGGTGCGCTGTGAAAGTCCCTTGACCGTTGGATAAATCGGCAACGTACCCGGCAATTTTGCGTTCAGCGTAGGGTTGATCAATGCGCAGCCCTTCTTCATACTGATGCGTCCGCATGCATACACCATCATACCGGTATGCACCTGCGTACATCGGTATGGCTGTCCGAACCACTTGAGCGCTACCGCTCCAGTTTCATCAGAAGCCTGCACAGTGATCACCGTCATTCCTGAAGCATGAAATATCCTCGGCTCCGATTGGATACGCACGTGGGTGGCAGCCATTGCACCATCCTTTAGTAGTGCAACCGGCGTCACCACAGAATAATCGAGATAGTCCCTTGGCAAATAGAAAAGCAACTCCATGACGCGGGAAATTCCCAGCGACTGAAGCTGCTCGGCACGTTTTGGTCCGATGCCCGGGATGGATTGTAGTGGATCCTGAAGCACTGCAGTTACTTACTTATTGAACTGCAAAGTAATAATAGTAGAGTGGTTGCCCACCCGGTTGCACAAGAAACTCAGCATTTGGATATTTTTTTTCAAGCTCAGCGACAAGTGCGTTGGCATTGCCCTCATCCCGTCCTTCGCCATAATACAGCGTGACAGTTCCATCGGATGCGTCATTTTCGGCAATCATTTTGTCGATCAATGCGCAACTAACGGCATCAATGCTCTCGCCAACTGTAACCAGATGGTTGTTCATTAGCCCAATGATATCACCCTTGTGAATTTTATTGCCATCAAAGGTTGTTTCGCGCACGGCATAGGTGACGGCTCCGCTAATTATATCAGCAAATGCTTCCCGCATGTTTTTTTCATTGTCCTCTACGGTTGCGTCCGTTGAATAGGCCATGCAAGCCGAAACGCCCTGTGGAATCGTCTTGGTTGGAATCAGCACAACATTCTTTTCGGTCAGCTCTGAGGCCTGCTGCGCAGCAAGAATAATGTTTGAGTTGTTCGGCAGTATGAATACATTGCGCGCGTTGACGCGATTTATGGCCGTAGCAATCGTATCAATGCTGGGGTTCATGGTCTGACCACCAGAAATAATAGAATCCACGTTCAGCGCTTTAAACAGATCATCTATACCTTCGCCCGCGCTGACCGCAATGAGGCCAAATTCTTTTTCGTTCTTTTTGCGTTCATCCATGAGCTGACGGTTCTGTTCGCGCATGTTTTCAATCTTCAGATGATCCAGTTCTCCAAGACGTAGCGCCATTTGCAGCACCTTGCCTGGCGCATTGGAATGCACATGTACCTTGATCATTTCCGAATCGTTAGCCACAACGACTGAATCTCCAAGCCTTGTAAGATGATCGCGAAAATTCACAATCTCCTGCTCGTCAGCAAATCCAGGAGTAATGGGATGAACAATAAAAAATTCCGTACAATAACCAAATTCAATATGCTCACCAGAAAAGCTGTCCGTATTGAGACTGGCGGGTTGCATGTCGGGTACAAGTTCCTCGTAACTTTCAACTTCCTCGCCGTCAAGCGAAAGTTTGAAACCTTTGTAGATGGTCAAAAGCCCTTTGCCGCCAGAATCCACAACGCCAGCTTCCTTGAGAACAGGCAACAGATTCGGAGTGTTAGCAAGCGCCTTTTCACCAGATTGCAGCATGCGATCCACAACGCGGTACACATTTGCACCATGCTGTAATGTATCTGCAACGCTTTCCGCAATCACGCGGGATACGGTGAGGATCGTTCCTTCCTTCGGCTTCATAACCGCTTTATATGCAGCTTCGGCACCCATGGTCAGCGCCTTGGAAAGAAGCGCTGCATCCATATAGGTTTCGTCTTTAAATGCGCGCGAAAATCCACGAAATAGCTGTGAAAGAATGACGCCAGAGTTGCCGCGTGCGCCGCGTAAAGCGCCCATGCTCAACGCATCCGCCATTTCAGACACGGATGCTGCATCCGAACAGCTCTTAATTTCATGCACTGCACTCTGCATCGTCATGGACATATTGGTACCAGTGTCGCCGTCTGGCACTGGAAATACGTTCAACGCATCGATGGCTTGCTTGTTTTTTTCGAGTAACACCGCACCCGCAACAATCATATCACGAAATTGCGCGCCACTAATTTTTGTTGTATCCAATTAAAAATCCTCCGCTCGTTCGGAAATCATCCAAACCGCGTCCTATACGCGAATATTCTCCACGTGGACATTGACATTTCGCACCGTAACGCCAGTCATTTCTTCCACACGATACTTCACATTGCTTTTTGTATTTTCCGCAACAGCAGGCAGCGATACTCCATATTCAAGCGTCACATAAAGGTCGATATCTACCTCGTTTACAGTCACCATGCTGACCTTAACGCCACGCTTTAGGTTGTCCTTGCCAAATAATTCCACAAGAGAATCGGTGGTCTTCTTTGCATTCATACCGACAATTCCATAGTTTTCCACAGCAGCATATCCGGCGATATTCGAAATCAAATCGTCCGCGATTGTGATCTTCCCGAGTTCTGTTATCAATTCAGCAGCCATATTGGTACCTCCTTTGCAATTCTCGCTATTATTATAATCGATGTTTGTGTTTCATGCAACAAAAGCTGGATTATTCCGCATCCTCCGGTAAGATGGCATTGTGATACACTTCCTGAACGTCATCGTTATCATCAAGCTTTTCAAGAAAGCGCAGCACCTTATCCACCGTTTCTTCATCGGAAATCTCTGCGGTGTTCTGAGGAATCATCTGTACTTCAGCCGAGATAAACTCATACCCGCAGTCTTCGAGTTTCTCGCGTACAACGGAGAAATCGGCGGGATCTGTATAGATTTCAAATGCATCATCCTGCGCCACAAAGTCAGCTGCTCCAGCATCCAGTGCTTGCAACATAACCTCATCCTCATTCATGAGCGCGGTACGTTCAATGACAATGAGTCCTTTTTTATCAAACATCCAACTCACGCAACCTGTGCTGCCAAGATTACCGCCGCTCTTATCAAAAATATGGCGCATTTCTGCTGCAGTACGGTTTTTGTTGTCGGTCAGCACTTCCACAATTACCGCAGTGTTACCAGGCCCATAGCCTTCGTAATAGGATTCTTCATAATTGATATTGCCGCCCTCACCAGCCGCTTTCTTGATAGAACGCGAAATGTTATCATTTGGCATATTGTTGGCCTTGGCCTTGGCGATTACGTCGCGCAGCTTACTGTTGATCATCGGGTCCGCGCCACCACCCTCCTTGACCGCAATCGCAATCTCACGGCCAATCTTTGTAAAAACCTTGCCGCGTTGGCTGTCCGTTTTTTCCTTCTTATTTTTGATATTCGCCCACTTGGAATGTCCTGACATGGTATCCTCCTACTATTTCTCCGCCAGTTCGGTATATTTTTTTAGCAACGCCTGCATGTCTGCCCAAGCATCGCGTTTCTTGCTTTCATCTCGTAAAAGTGCAGCCGGATGGTATGTTGGAATAAACCAAACACCGCCCTTATTCAGCCACTGGCCACGTACCCGTGTAATTTTCGCATCCCGATCATACAAATGCCGCATTGCAATCGCGCCAAGACATACAACGATCTTTGGATGAATCAACGCATATTGAGCACGCAAATAAGGCAAGCATGCTTCTGCTTCATCATCAACAGGGTTGCGGTTATTTGGTGGACGGCACTTAACCACATTTGTAATGTATACATCATCCCGTCGAAAGCCCGTCGCCGCAATCATACGCTCAAGCAGTTGACCTGCAGGCCCCACGAATGGACGTCCCTGTAAGTCTTCCTCTCGACCAGGTCCTTCTCCCACAAACATAATATCCGCATCGAGATTGCCTTCTCCGAAAGCGGTATGAGTACGAGATTTGCAAAGTCCACATTTTCCGCAGCATTGCACGTCATTATGCAGCGATTCCCAACTGACCCGCATGGTCAACCGCTCCTTACAATATTATATTTTCTCTGCCGCATCCTCATCCAATAAAAATACAGCGTTCGCATGCAGTTGTAAATAGCTAGCTGGTATAGTCGGCACAATGGAACCACTGAAGACCCGTCCCGCCATAGATGTCTTATCCGCGCCGATCATAACTGCAACGATCCGTTTGGCGGACATAATGGTTGTCATACCCACCGTGACGACACGACCTGACTCCGTCCGTTCCACATGGGTCACCGGCGCAAGCTCATTGGCACCAAGGTTATAGGCGATGCTGCCATCGGCACGAATGGCACAAAAAACAGTATCAATGCCACCAACGGAAAGAATTGCGTTCTCATAATCGTTGCAGACGATGTTCCAATCATTTCCATCCGTATCCGGTAAAAAGCGATGTTCCGGTTGAATATTGACACGGTCAAGCAGCAACGTACCAAGCTGTTTGTCCACAGAACGATCCGCATCCGCCTTGACATGTTCATAGAGGTTAAAGGTTTTCACCTCGCTCCATTCTAAAAGGCCATCGGCTGTCATGCGGGAAAGCGTACGGTAGATCGGCGCAAGTTCCGGTGAGAAATCCAAACCCAGAACCGAAGTTGGCTTTTCAATAATGCTGGCGGAAAGCAAGGTTGCGGCTGCAGCGCAAGCCGTTGCCTTATCACGATAAACAAGTACGCTCATATCTCTCCCATCGCTTCTACAGCGTTAATAAACAACAGAATATCACGATAGACATCGTCCTTGTTAAGCTCGTTTAACATCTCATGGCGGCCTTCCGGATATAGTTTGAGTTCCGTTTGATGCCCCGTCTTATCCAGCCAGTTCACCACCTGTTTAACACCTTTCCCATTGCCTCCGACAGGATCACAAGCACCAGAAAGAACCAGAATCGGGCGTTTCGGAACACGGGCAGCCCAACGTTCATTGCTAATTTCAGAAAGGCCGTTGAACACGTCCAGCATGGCACAGGCGGTAAATGGAAATCCACAGAATTCATCCGCCTCATATCGATCAACCTGTTCGTTATCCCGTGAAAGCCAGTCGTTGGCCGTTCTGTTTGGCTTGAACGCCTTGTTATACGAACCAAAACTCATTTGAAACAAGGTTGTACTGGGTTCCATACCGCCGTTTTTTTTAATCTCGCGTTTTGCAAGCAGCTTGCCGATTCCAAGCACGGGGTTTTTGCCAGCCGTACCGGAAAAAATATATGCGTCAAAGTCGGCGCCGTCTCTGCCGGCATAAGTGCGCGCCAAAAACGACCCCATTGAATGTCCCATCAAAATAAAAGGAATCGCAGGAAACTCGCTATTGATAAGATCGTGCATGCTATGCATGTCTTTTACATTTGCGTCCCAACCTTTTTCCTTGCCAAAATAACCTTTGGTTCCGTTCGGTTTCAAGCTCTTGCCATGTCCAGCAATATCAAAGCCATAAACTAGAATGCCATTTTCAGCAAGAAATGTTGCAAACGCATCATAACGGTCGATATGCTCCGCCATGCCATGCGTAATTTGAAGCGCAGCGTGCGGGTCTTCCGGGATCCACATACGATACCGAATGTCGGTCAAGCCCGTAGCGGATGGAAAGCTTTTCTCTCGCAAAGTTACTTTCATTCTCCATACCTCCCCTATGATATAAATGAAAGCATACCATAAAATGCGAAAATACTCAAACACTTTTCCTGTTTGAATCAGGATGTGCAAATAAGGTGAATTTCAAAAGCAACTTTCACAGTAGAAGGTGTTTGGGGAAATTCACCAACGTTTTTATAATTGTAACGACTTTACAGGTTCAGTTCGATCAATTGGGCCACCGCCAAGACAAGTATCCCCTTCATAGAACACAACCCACTGGCCAGGTGTTACTGCACGCTGCTGCTGTGCAAATTGCACGATGGCGCCCTCGTTCTGTATGGTTACAGTTACAGCCTGATCCGGCTGACGGTAGCGAAACTTTGCCGTACAGGAGAAAAATCTATTTGGCGGTTGTCCCGCAACCCAGTAAATCCGATCGGATTCGCAGGATTTACTGAACAATTCCTCATGCTCTCCCTGCTGGATTATCAGTAGATTGCGATTGAGATCCTTTCCAATTACAAACCAGCTTTCGCCCGTACCATCGTTACGGCCGCCAATCCCTAACCCCTTGCGTTGGCCAAGGGTATAATACATCAGCCCATCGTGGCGGGCGATGATCTTTCCCTTTTCATCTACCATATCACCTGGCTGTGCCGGTAAAAACTGCATCAGAAATTGTTTGAAGTTTCGTTCTCCAATAAAGCAGACGCCTGTAGAATCTTTTTTCTCCGCATTGGCAAGGCCATGCTTCCGCGCAATATTGCGCACGTTGCCTTTGTGTAGCTCTCCAACTGGAAATAGCGCATTCTGCAGCTGTTTCTGTGTCAAACCTGCCAAAAAATACGTTTGATCCTTATTTGTATCCAATGACCGCAATAGACGCACATCATTGGTTTTATCCAATCGTGCATAATGGCCCGTAGCAAGCAGACTTGCTCCAGTTGAAACGGCAAGATCCATAAATGCACGAAATTTGATTTCGCAGTTGCAGAGTACATCCGGGTTGGGCGTTCGTCCGCGCTTATACTCATCTAAAAAGTAGGAAAAAACGCGATCACGGTATTCTTTTGCAAAATTGACGGTATAGTATGGAATCCCGATCTGTTCCGAAACAGCAACCACGTCCGCATAGTCCTGTGCGGCCGTGCAGACGCCATCCTCGCCTTCTTCTTCCCAATTTTTCATGAACACGCCGACGACATCATAACCTTGTTCCTTGAGTAGCAACGCGGCAACCGCGCTGTCCACGCCGCCCGACATGCCAACAATCACATGACCCGTACGCACGTATTCCTATGCCTCCATAACGGTCTTCACCGTAAACCCGAGGCTTTCGACAGCTTCTGTAATAACATCCACACTGCCGGAAAAGAAGATATTTGCTTGACCAATTTCACAGGAATTGACGGTTGCACCAATATTGCGCAGCACTTGCGTGACGCTTTGCACACAGTGCGCACATCCCATGCCGGTGATTGAGATTTGAAACTTCTTCATGACGACACATAGCCTCCTTTGCGTATCGATTTAGTATAGCACAAAGGAGGCCGATTTAGGTAATCAACGTGCTTTTGTAAAACTTGTTTTGTTTAGCAACCGCAGTTGCGCCCCACGGGCGCGCTATTGCAGCCGCAGCCGCATCCGCAACCATTATTGGCGGGTTCATCGCCACAGTTGCAGAAGCGGGAGAGCAGCAGAATCCAGATCAGGCTGTCGCATGTATTGCAGCCATCATCCAGGACGAGCATCAAGATGAGAATCCACCACATGCTGTTTCCGCCGCAGAAATTATTCAAGCAACCCATAGATATCCTCCTAACAGATATTTACATTTCGGCTCGATCGATTTGCCGATTACTGTATAGTACGCGACCTTCGCTGTGTTGGTGCAAACCTTGACAAACAAGATAACTTACTGCGATAATATAGTCTGGAATATTGGAGGAGGGTATAGACTCAATGGCAACCTTAAAAACAATGGATCAAATCGTTTCGCTCTGCAAAGGTCGCGGCTTTATTTTTCCGGGCAGCGATATTTATGGCGGACTAGCCAACTCCTGGGATTACGGTCCCTTGGGCGTAGAGTTTAAAAACAATGTCAAGCGCGCATGGTGGAAGAAATTTGTGCAGGAAAGTCCCTATAACGTCGGAATGGACGCAGCGATTCTTATGAACCCACAAGTTTGGGTTGCCAGCGGACATGTAGGCGGTTTTTCAGATCCTTTGATGGACTGTAAGGCTTGCCAGTCGCGGTTTCGTGCCGACAAGCTTATTGAAGATTACGCCGTGGCCAACGATCTGACAAACGTGCATCCGGATGGCTGGACAAATGCACAAATGGAACAGTACATCGCCGAAAAAGGCATCGTCTGTCCCGAATGCGGAAAAGCTGATTTTACCAGCATACGAAAATTCAATCTGATGTTTAAGACGTTTCAGGGTGTTACAGAGGATTCGACGAACGAATTGTATCTCAGGCCCGAAACTGCGCAGGGCATCTTTGTCAACTTCAAAAACGTACAGCGCACAACCCGCCGCAAACTTCCGTTCGGCATTGCGCAGATCGGCAAATCGTTTCGTAATGAAATCACGCCCGGAAACTTTATTTTTCGCATCCGTGAGTTTGAACAGATGGAATTGGAGTTCTTCTGTGCACCCGGCACCGATCTCGAATGGTACCATTACTGGAAAGATTATTGCAAAAACTTTTTACTTGCCTTGGGCATGCAGGAAGATCGCATGCGTCTGCGTGAACATGAAAAAGAAGAACTTTCCCATTATAGTAAAGGTACGACCGACATTGAATATCTCTTCCCATTCGGCTGGGGTGAACTGTGGGGTATTGCTGACCGAACTGATTTTGACCTTAAGGCACATGCGAGCCATAGCGGAGAAAACTTTGAATACGTCGATCCGTTTACCAATGAAAAATATGTGCCGTACTGTGTGGAGCCTTCGCTTGGCGCCGATCGTGTTGCATTGGCATTTCTCTGCAATGCTTATGATGAGGAAACGCTTGAAGGTGGCGATGTTCGCACCGTTCTCCGCCTGCATCCGGCATTAGCGCCCTACAAATGCGCGGTATTGCCGCTCAGCAAAAAGCTATCGGCTAAGGCCTTAGAGGTCTACACGTTGCTTTCAAAGAAATTGATGGTAGATTACGATGAAATTGGATCTATCGGCAAACGTTATCGGCGTGAAGACGAAATTGGTACACCGTTGTGTATCACGGTTGACTTTGATACGGAAGCCGATGAAACTGTTACCGTCCGTGACCGTGACACAATGGAGCAGGTGCGCATGCCCATTGCAAACTTAATTTCATACATCGAACAACGTCTTGATTTTTAAGTAAAGAAAGTAAGGAAGCCCCCGCGTGTATGATAAGCGGGGGCACTTGATTAAAATGGATTATTTAGAGTTATTATTGGATGCGCTGTTGGACTGCGCCAAACTGATTCCGTTTCTGTTGGTTACCATCTTTCTGATGGAGTATATTGAGCATCGCGCCGCAGGAAAATTTGTCTGCGCCATGCAACGCGCCGGCCGCTTTGGGCCAGCACTTGGTGCAACGCTTGGCCTGGTGCCGCAATGTGGGTTTTCTGCCGCATGCGCACATCTGTTTAATGGTGGACTCGTCTCCGCCGGCACGCTTGTGGCGGTGTTTCTCTCCACTTCAGACGAGGCCATTCCCATTTTGCTTGCAAATCCAACTGGCTTTTCTGCCGTTTGGAAGCTCATGGCAACAAAACTGGTCGTGGCCATCATTGCAGGATTTACTCTGGATTTTTGTTGGTCGTTGAAAAATCAACAGGCCGCCTATGCTAAAACAGAAACGCCGCACGAGTGCGAAAGCGATGATAAATTCATTCACATTTTTGTCGCCGCCATAAAGCGGACGCTCTCCATCCTTCTTTTTATCTTTCTCGTAACATTGGCGCTGAATATTCTGATTGCCGGCATCGGCGAAGAACAGTTTTCGGCCCTATTATTGCCCGGTCCATTACAGCCACTGCTTGCTGGCCTCATTGGTTTTATTCCGAACTGCGCTGCAAGCGTTCTCATTACCCAACTGTATCTAGATGGGATGATCACCTTTGGCAGCACAGTTGCTGGGCTCTGTACGGCAAGCGGCATCGGTCTGCTGGTGTTGATGCGTGGAAAACGTGGAATCAAAACCTATTTGCTGGTGCTAGGCGTCGTCTATGCTGCTGCCGTTGTGTCAGGACTGCTTTTGCAGTTGATTGCATAACCGTACAAAGGAGTTACATGGAGTTATCCGGTACAATTCAAAACATCATCTATCGCAATGCCGATAACGGATGGACAGTGTTGGAGCTACAGCCCGATGAAGGCGAAAAGCTGAGCGTTGTAGGCGTGCTCCCACTCGCAAATACGGGCGAACGTGTTGAACTGACCGGCAGTTATACCACCCATCCGAAATATGGCAATCAATTTAAGGCCATGTCCTACCGCACGCTTGCACCCGCCACGTTGTCGGCAGTGGAAAATTATCTGGGAAGCGGGTTGATCCGCGGCATCGGCCCGAGCACCGCACATGCCATCGTGCTAGCCTTTGGCATGGAGACCCTAACCATTTTTGACGAATGTCCGGAGCGTCTTGTGGAAATTCCAGGTATTGGCAAAAAGCGCCTCGGTATGATCGTTGATTCCTATCGGGAAAATCGTATGATGCGCGATATCATGCTTTCCCTTGAGCCCTATGGTGTAACCGTGAATCAGGCCATCAAGCTCTACCGTATCTACGGGGAACTTTGCATGGTACGCATTGAGGAAAACCCTTATCAGATTATTCATGATGTCGATGGAATCGGCTTTATTAGTGCGGATAAAATTGCGCAAAACGTCTCTGGCTATGCCTTTGACTCTATTTCACGCCTACGAGCGGGCATACTTTATGCGCTGGAAAATGCAAATCGAGAATATGGACATACCTACCTGCCTCGCGCAAATCTAATTAATTATGCAAGCTCGCTTCTTGGCGTTCCCGCTGATTTAATCAGCGATGCGCTTGACGATCTGATCGAAAGCAATGATGCTGTCAATCAAATGGTTGGTGAGCAGGATGGGGTTTTTCTTCCCCGCATGCAGCGTATGGAAAACACCATCGCGGAACGCCTGCTCCATTTAGCGGCACAACCAATCGATAATCCTTTTTTTGATTATGCGGCGCTTCAGATCAATCAAAAATTAGAAATGTCATCTCAACAACAGTTGGCTGTGCAGACTGCACTCAAGGAAAACGTGCTGGTTATTACTGGCGGTCCAGGTACCGGAAAAACGACCATCATTCGTTTTATCACGTTTCTCATGCAGGAAATGGGGCTTGAAGTAGCGTTAACCGCGCCAACAGGCCGCGCCGCAAAGCGCATGACAGAAGCAACTGGGCACGACGCAAAGACGCTGCACCGACTGCTGGAATACATTCCAGGCGAAGGCTTCCTGCGCAACAAGGACAACCCTGTTTTTTTTGATATGATCATTGTGGACGAGATGAGCATGGTGGATGTTCCCTTGATGTCTGCACTACTCAAAGCCGTACCGGATGGTACAAGGCTGATTATGGTGGGCGATGCCGACCAGCTTCCGCCAGTCGGTGCCGGCGAGGTGTTGCGCGATATCATCGATAGCGATGTCATTCGCGTTGTTCGGTTAACAGAAATTTTTCGTCAGGCGCAGCGCAGCATGATCGTCACCAATGCTCACCGCATTAATGATGGTGAGCCGCCCTATTTAGACCGTCCTGAATCGGATTTTCGTTTCGAAGAGATTGCGAGTCAGGATCAAATCTTAAACCGAATTCTGAGCCTCTGTACACATCCTGGTGATGAGATGCCCACCAGCGAACCGCTCATGGACATACAGGTGCTAGCCCCCATGAAAAAAGGAACGCTCGGTGTCTATCATCTCAATACCAGTTTGCAGGCTGCGCTCAATCCACCTTCACCAGAAAAGCGGGAACAACTCAGTGGCGATACCGTCCTTCGTGAAGGCGACCGTATTATGCAGATTAAAAATAATTATAAGGTTGCTTGGACGAAAATCGAAACTTCTACTGTTGCTGCGGAGGAAGGTGTAGGCGCGTTTAATGGAGATCTTGGGACGGTCTACCGAATTGATCCGATGAATCGGCGCATGCAGGTATTGTTCGATGACAACCGCCTAGCAATGTTTGATTATTCGCAGCTCGACGAATTGGATCTTGCATACTGTATTTCCATTCACAAGAGTCAAGGAAGTGAATTCCCCATTGTGATCCTTCCGCTGTTTGGTGGAGCCAGTCCCATGCTGACGCGCAATCTTCTCTATACAGCCGTCACGCGTGCCAGAAAACAGGTGATTTGCATAGGTCGCCGCGACTCGCTTTCCTATATGGTGAACAACAATCGGACGAGCCGTCGTTACACAGCACTGCGTGAACGGTTGGTGGAATGGAGCGAAATTCGAAAATGAAGCTGTTGGCCAACTTCATCGACTGGCTATATCCTAGGAATCTTGTCTGTGCCATCTGTGGTCTGGAAACCCTGGTTGGTATGGATGGTCTGTGTGAAGGTTGCCGTGCGCAACTCACCATTCACCCATCCTGTGAATGCCCCGCACAGTTAGATGGCCTGATCTGCGGATTGGCGTATACAGAGGCGGTGGAATCCCCCATGCACCGGTTCAAATATCAACGGCAGATTGCGCTTGCGTCATTCTTTGCGCAATTCATTGAGCTTCCGGATTCCTGGAAATTTGACTGCATGATTCCAGTTCCGCTCCATCCGCTGCGGCAATGGGTGCGCACCTTTAATCAAAGTCAAGCGCTCTGTGCGGAATTGCAACAACGATATCAACGCCCAGTTTGTACCCATCTTCTTCTCCGTACACGTTATACAAAGCCACAGGCGCAATTGGATGCTGCGCACCGCAGTTTCAACCTGACTGCTGCGTTTTCCGCCTCAAAGAATGTATCTGGGCGATCCGTATTGTTGGTGGATGACGTCGCCACAACCCAAGCGACGCTCATTACCTGTGCAGACGCGCTCAAACAAGCAGGAGCTAAGCATGTATATGGCGCCTGCGCCTGTTTAGCCGGTGTACCCAAACAAAACTCTGCTCTTCCACTCAGCGCTTCGGAGCAGTGCAAATAGTGCCGCAGGCTGCGGCAATAAAATAATTAGGAGGAATTTTATATGGAAACCATCATTGTAGAACATCAAAAGTCTAGGTTTGACTGGAACAATCTGATTGCTGCGATCGTGATGATCTTCATCGGCATTGCATTATTTATCTGGCCGGGTGAATCCAGCTATGTCATTGTGTACATTGTCGCGGGTCTTGTCTCCATCGCCGGCCTGATCCTGACCATCCTCTATTTTGCCAGGAAGGCACATCCGGCATTTGGCAGTCTTTCCGTAGGACTAACCCTGCTGGCCATCGGCATACTGTTGCTGATCCTTCCCGAAATTCTAATCAAAATTCTGCCGTTTATGCTTGGCTTTTCGTTAATATTCTCCGGTTTTAATAGCTTGCAGACCGCAATTGAATTGATCCGACTCAAGGTGCAAAAATGGTTTATTCCCTTAATCTTTTCGGTGGTGTCCATCATCTGCGGCGTTCTTGCACTGCTCAACCCCTTTAATGCAGCTGCGGTACTGATGATCTTCCTTGGCGCTTCGTTGGTTGCAGATGGCATTATGCTACTTGTTTCCATATTTCTGTTCCGAAAAAGTCTTTCATAACTGCCTTCATCCTCAATGCGCAGCTGGTTTTGACAACCGATGCAAGCTTTTTCTAAGTTGCATCAGTAGTTCCTGTCCTTAATTACTTTTGAAATTGTTTCCTGGATGTATTTTAAAAAGAGTAATATGCGATCAGACATGACCCCCTACTAATTGGATATCATTTTTTTGAGCAGAAACGTTTGATCGATATCCATTTTAAAATGGTATGGCTTATCATCAAGCGAATACAAAATGATAGTTGCTATCTTTTAAGAAGCCCTAGGATACATTGGACGATACTCGCATAAGGACGATAAAAATAGAAAGAGGGCAACCAAGCCGATAATGACGAGGTTGCCCTTGATTTCGAGATTAGCGGATTTTTGAGTGCTACGCTGATTTTACGCTTGCGTGAACTGCTCATCATCTCACTTGCTAAGCCTGTTTCGGTTTACTGCAATCTCAATAACAATTCCAGCAGCAATGCAGGTAAGCAGGATTGCTGCCCAAATAATCCATAAGTTATTTGTTCTTGCTCCTCCGGCATCCACACCGTCAGAATTGAGTAAAAGAGCAACGACAAAGCCACCGATATATCCAAAATCAGTGCTTGCTGCCAGCCAATGTTTTTTCAAGATGAGCGACAGAATCAACACAGCAAGTGAAACAACGCCTAATATTGTTGGCCATTGTTTCATGCCGTGCAAATCAAACATAGCGAAACGGAAAACCAAGTATGATACACCGAGCGCAATGAATGCGATAAGTGCCCACAGTGTATTTTTACAATTTATTTTACTCATCGTTGCCCCGCCTTTCATGAATTGAATGAATCGACAAGCTGTGTATAGAGTTCCGCGGAGAGTACGCTATACCGCCCATCCGCACCACCCTGTAATACTGCTGTATCGGACGGCAACGCCGCTGTAGCTTCTTTTAACCGATAAGCATAGTAATCGTGGATTTCACCAGTTTCGGAAAAGCTTTGACGGATGAGATAGCATTCCTCTAAAGTGCTGACATCCACACCCTCCCATGCCGCAGATTTTGATACGGCATCAAAAAGGATTGCATCTGCAAGCTCATTATTCTTCAGTAAGTAGCTGGAGAGCAAAGAGCCGTTTTTGCCAAGCTTCATCATGGTATATGCGGCGGGGGCAGTATTGTCTGGTGAATGTGCAGTTTCAGAAAAATAGATTTCAAACAAATCACCGGCAAATTGAACGCTGACTGCCTTGCCGCCTTTTTCATATAGCCCGCCAACCGTTGT
>JAVVXB010000007.1:0-95843 GCA_036651815.1 Clostridia bacterium | reverse complement strand
TTTAAGATAATAGGTCGGACAAACAATAATGCAGGGCTCCATCACCTTGTGATCCGGGTCAAACATGTTGTCAAACAAGCGTATGACGTTTGCCGATTTCAGGACATGATCGAAAAACTCGTTTGGCGAACCGTTATTTCCATGCTGAAAATAGATCACGTTGTACTTTGTATCCTTGTCATTCTGGTCGTAACCATAGGGCAAGTAAATACGGCAGAACTTGTCATAAGTCACACCGTCCCCATAGACATCTGTGGTATAGTGGATCACAAAATTCGTACCCTTATGTTCCGTGTCATACGTGTTGTATGCATCCGGTAGCAGCGTGAATTCCAGCGGGAAATCAAGAACGCCCGTCGTGGTAATCGTCGAAAATGCCGAGAAATCCTGTTCTGTAGACGATTCCACCGCCGCGGTCGCGCTGGGTTTCTCGGTCGGAGCTGCCGTGGCTGACGGAGCTTGTGTGGCTTCCGGCGTTTGCGCTGCTTCCGTCGCTACGGCCTGCTCAGGCGCTACGATACAGCCAATCAGAAAAGAAACCCCCAGAATCGCGATCAACAGCCCGCATAAAATTCTCTTCATAACATATTCTCCTCATGTCGTTGAAAAAACTTGTAACTGTTTACGGAATTTCCAAGGTCGTAATCTAACATGATTCCAACCGGAAGAGGCGGCAGAGGCCTCTTCCGGTTAGGATTCGTTACCTATTCTTCTGCCAGCCCAGATTAGCCTGCATAAATTCATCCGCCTGCGCGGGCCACAATTCTGTGCCCGGCACATCCGCTCCGGATGCGGGCGGAAGCCCTACGCCGAAGCCGTGCGGCGCTCCTTCGACAATGTACAACATAGCGGGTGAACCTGCCGCGAGCGCCTGATTATAAAGCGCGGTGGAATCCTCAGGACCGGTGCCATCTTCCGAACCGACACAGATGTAGAACGCCGGCAGATTTGTATTGTCTTTTGCCGTGATTCCGTCATGCGCACCATAAATCACCAACTCGACATCGACATCGCTTGAGATGGCGTCAATCGAATCCGGCACATATTCTTTATCAAACTTTGTTGGATTCAGTAAACCGTAAAGTTCATTGACAGACCCGCCTAAAATTGTTCCGCCGCCACCGGACCAGCCCAAAGCAGCATACATATCCTGCCCGCCGTAATTTTCCGTTTCCGCATGGTACTTCACAACCCGAACAAATCGTTGATAGTCCATGTAAATATCCTGCTGGGTGTATGGCCCAACGCGGCGCTGCAGAAGGAAATAATTGTAACCGAGATCATTAAACACTTTCGCGGCCGGGTAACCTTCGGATCCGTTTGACCATACCAAATAAGCACCTCCCGAAACTGCGATGATGTTACCCTTACAGGTGGACTGGTCTTCGACAAGATACTTGATTGCAAAAGGCTCAAACCCAAAACCGAACATCTGGGACTTGTCCAGATCTGTTTCCGTAAACGACTCTCCGCCCACGATGGGCATAGTAGAACCATCCCAGATAAACCAGAGCCTGTTCGCCACACTATCGACCTCCACGAGAGCTTCACGCGCCTCGAGCGCAGCAGTCAGCGTTTCCTCAGATGGGGCCTTTTTTAGTTTGGTAACCGCTTTGAAGTATGTCATGTAGGAGCCTTCGTCAAACAACACCTTCATCGCCTGAATATGCTTGCAATTTCTGTTTTCCAGCCGCACAGCCGTCTCCAAGTCGGCATCCGCGGGGATGTTCGTGATCAATCTCGCGTAGTCATTTTCTGCTGGGACAGGTTCTTCGCTAGGAGAGGGTTCTAAAGTGGGAGTGTCTGTCGCAGCGGCGGCTTCTTGTGTGGCGGCCGGAGCGGTTGCTGCGGGCGGAGCACTGACGCATGCAGTCAGCATGCCCAGACTCATTGTCGCTATCATCAGTGCGGTCAAGAATTTCTTCATCTTTTTTTCCCTTTCCTTTATTACCACTTGTTATCAATTCCGCACAATCGGCGCCCAAGGCTGTGAATCTACCAAAGCATCCTCATACATTAATTGGATATCCTCTCCGAACAGACCATTGGTACCAGGATCGGCAACTGTTTGTCCATCCACAATATTGCCGGTAATCACCGTTTCACGGCTGCCTCCAATCGCGTTGAATTTCACGCAGAATCTCGTCAGGCCGTCGTTGACTGCAAAGAGCACGTCGCTGTCCTCCAGAATGTAATATCCATAAAAGGACTTCACCTTCGTGAATTCTTCAGGCACTTCTGGGAATAAAATCGGCTCGACCCTGCTGTGGTATGTGTTCTTTTGGAAGTTCAAATTCGCCTGCATGAATACATCCGCCTGTGCGGGCCACAATTCAGTGCCTGGCGCCTGACCCGTGGCGGGCGCAAGGCCCACGCCGAACCCGTGCCCGGCGTCTTCTATGATGGTGAGCTCTGCCGGAACAATGTCCTTAACCTTGTTGTATAGATTGATAGAGCTCTGCGGATCGATTGTTTCATCCGCGGAACCATGAACGATAAAGAACGCGGGCAGATTTGGGTTTGCGCTTGCGTCGTCCAGGCTGCCGCCGTAAATCGGCATTGCGACATCCAGATCGGCGGAGATTGTTTGATCGATCTCATCCGGTATGTATGCGGTGTCATAGACGGTTGGCGTAAGGCTTCCATACAGATAGTTCACCGCGCCCATAATGGTAAAGCCGCCGCCCGACCAGCCAAGCGCTGCGTACATATCCTGACCGCCATAGTTCTCCAAAGCAGCATGGTATTTCACAACGCGGACGGCTCGCTGATAATCCATAAAGATATCTTCATTGGAATACGGCCCCACGCGGCGCTGCAGCAGGAAATAATTGTAATCGAGATCATTGAACACCTTTGCCGCCGGGTAGCCTTCTGAACCGTTCGCCCAAACCAGCATAGCTCCGCCGGATACGGCGATAATATTTCCTTTGCAGACGGACTGATCCGCCACAAGGTATTTGATCAGAAAAGGTTCATAACCGTAACCGAACATCTGGGATTTATCCAAATCTTCCTCTGTGTATGACTCGCCGCCCGCAACGGGCATGGTAGAACCGTCCCAGATAAACCAGAGCCTGTTCGCCACAGTATCGACTTCCGCGAGCGCTTCGCGCGCCACGAGCGCAGCTGTCAGGGTTTCCTCGGATGGGGTCTTTTTTAATTTGGTAACCGCTTTTATGTATGCCATGTAGGAGTCTTCGTCAAACAACACTTTCATTGCCTGAATATGCTTGCAATTTCGATTTTCCACCCGTACAGCCGTATCCATGTCGACATCCGCGGGGATGTACGTAATCAGACGCGCGTAGTCCTTTTCCGCAGGAACAGGTTCTTCGCTAGGAGTGGGTTTTAAAGCGGGTACGGCAGTTTCCGCCGCTTCTTCGGTCAGAACGGATTCTGCCGCTGTCGGTTGTACATCGGAACAAGCCGCAAGCGTACAGAGGCACATTGCGACGGCAGACAGACAAAACATCCACTTTTTCATAATTCTTATCCTTTTTTTCCAAATCTAAATGCGGAATTCGGTTCTGCTAAATCGGTTCAAAAATCCTGTTTCAAAGGCATTCATGAGCCAAATAAACGGTAATCAATCCCAAGCGTGCCTCGCACGCCGCCAAAATGCACAATCATTTTTAGAAGTTCTGTTCTGTAGCCGGGTTTATTCGATCGCGTTTGTGCGGGCTGCTTCCGCTCTCTTCAGTTTCTGCCGGAACATCTCGATTTCAACAATCTTGTAGGCGTTGGATGAGTAGATCAGAAATACACAAACAATCAAACCATTGATAACCGTATTAACGGAGGTGGAAACATCCATTCGTGCCAGCCCGGAATCCAGGGTAGCCTGAACGATTCCTCCCATGAAAATTGCGATCGGCTGTGAGGTATACCGTGCGAAAATCGCGCCGATAAACATAGGCAAGAACGCGCTCATAAAGTAAGATACCGAACTCAGCCCGATTGCGGGACCGACCTTGCCGAATTTACTTAAGTACACCACCGCAGCCAGGGCAAGCAGTGCGCCGGCGATCGCATAACACCACACGGCATTCTTCTTTTCATTGATGCCGATATCAACGGCAATTTTCTGTCCGCCTCTCAATGCTTTTCGATTATATCCGATCTTCGTGTAGTCATACACGATGACCAGCACAACGAGCACAATGCCCATCAAAATAAGGTTGTTGGGGAATCTGGCGAAGATCAGCAGATCCGTCCGGCCAATCAGATTAACGCCCTGATCAGTCAGTATAAAGCCGATCGCTTCATAGATCATCGCAAGTCCGATTGATATAACCATCGGGGGCAGAGAAAGCGAAACATAAACGACACCGGAGACGAGCCCGATCAATACTCCCATGATCATGATCGTCAGCAGCATCACGATCGGCCCAAACTGAAACCGTTCCGTCAGAAGGCCGCCAACAAGGACGGACAAAACCAATGTGGCTCCCATTGCGAAATCGAACCGTCCGGTCTGCAAATTGATGCTCATAGCTTGCGCAATCAGCGTTGCATAAACCGCGCCATAAATGATGGTCTTCAAGTCCTCGCCTACGCCGAATCCTGGATGCCCGGTTGCGTTAGTCAGGAACAGAAAAAAAACGTAAGTTAGGACTGGAAGCGAAATCGTTAAGCCAATGTTTTTCGCGGTTTTCATGATTTTCATAAAAAGGGCCTCATTTTCTTCGTGTTCGGATGCGAAAGCCGTCCTTTTCAGAAAGCGGTATTCGACTATTCTTCGGTTGCCTGTTCTGTGGGGAAGGACCTTCCCCGCAGAACAATCCGTCAATTGTTTTACTTACCCAGTGCCTGTTCCATGCTGATGTCATAAACTTGATCCATCAACACGATCGATGCGTCCGGATCCAGACCGCCAAGCAGCTTGACAGTATTCTCTATTGATACATAGTATTCACCGGCTTTATGCTTGTTGTAAATCTCATTGAAAAGTCCCGGCGAGTCGATCGTCCAGCGTACGACGTGCTGCAGGCGCGGTGTGCCATCCGCATTTTTAGCAAGTTCCGGATGTCCGGTACAGCAGTTGATGAGCATGATCATCGGTGCGCCATGCACGATTTCCGGCGCGTCATAGACGATTACGGAGACGATGCCGTTTTCTACATAAGACTTGTAAGTATCGGAAACGGATCCGATGCAAGCCATCTTCATCTGTTTGCCGATATCCTCAACGGGCTGGAACCAATATGCGATATCGGTAGCCGAACCAACAGCGTCATAATCGGAAGTCAACGCCGCGGTTTGCAAAGCGGGGAACGTGGGTGCATCCGGCCAGCCGCCAATGACATCCTTCGCGGGATCAAACAATGCGGTGACGCCTTCGGCCTGCGCGGCTGCAACGCCGTCATAGAAGCCTTGCGCGCGTTCATTCATCATTTTCACTTTCGTTTCGCCGCTGGCATACACAATGTGCTTCACGTCTTGCTTGGCCAGATTGTAGCCCAGCGCATAACCGGCGGTATAGTCGCCGCTCAGGCCGTCTTTCCCGACAAAGGAATACCCGCCGACATAGTACGGATTGTCAAGGAATCTATCATAGTAATCTGCTACGCCAACATAGTACATACCGAGGTTGGTCGCTTCCATGATAATGGACGGGCCGGAAGCATTGTAATAGGCATAAATTCCCTTACACCCTGCGGCAGCGCAGGAATCGACAAACTTAAACTCTTCTTCCGGTGAGCTGATCGTTTCCGAATAGATAAACTCGATGTTGAAGATGCTTGCAAGATAGTCGTAGTATTCTTTTACGCTCAGCCAGGTGCTGTCTGTCGGGTTGAACAGCACTATGCCAATCTTCAGGGTCTCTTCCGGCCAGCTTCTGTCATACGCATAATTCACGGTGATTTCGTCGAGTGACAGAGACGGGGCCGCTTCCACGGCAGGAGCAGACTCAGCAGCGGTCGCTGTCGGTTCTTCAGCAACCGGAGCTGTTGCCGAGGGCGTCGTTTCGATGCCCGTACCGGCACATGCCGCAAGCGACATGATGACCAGCGCGGCGATGAACAATGCAATAATCTTTTTCATTACTCTTCCTCCTGTTAATTTGAGTCCGGGATGAGCCGCTCGTTTTACCTTGGCAGCAGTTTGCCTCTGTAGCTCATGCTGGCCACCAGTACAACAATAATAAATATGAACCCCCGGAATAGTTGAATCTGTCCAGCTGTAAGCCCCAGAATCGCAAGCCCGCTGTTCAATACCGTGATCGTTGCGGCTCCGATGATACCTGCGCTGATCTTGGAACGCGCTCCGCCGCTGAGCGGCATGCCGCCAACCACCAGCGCGACCATTATATCGTTGCTGACCGTCGCGGCCGTTCCGTTGCTGACGGTGCGAGTGCGCAGCAGGATCAGGAATGCCGCCAACGCGATACCCAGTGCGCTGATGAGAAACACGGTGAACGTCGTTTTTTTGGTGTCGATACCGCTCTGCTTCGCTGAAATGAAGTTTCCGCCCATGTTCCTTACCCGGAGTCCGACGGATGTAAAGTTGAACAGGACGAGGCAAAAGAGAAAGAACGCCGCCAACACGCTAAAGTTGATTTCGGTAATGGCTTTAGCGCTGACCAGTTCGATGATATGTTCATTCAATGGATCATCCAGCAGTATCATCGAGGTGTCGCCCATTATAACCGTGACAAGCGCGGAGAATATAGACGATATGATGATCGTAAAGATAAAAAATGGCACGTTCACGTAGATAGCCAGGATCGCCTTGAGCACGTTTAAGGTCAATGCCGCCACAAGCGCTGTGATCAGCCCGACGATCAGGCTCCCGCTTGCTACGGTCGCCATCGCTCCGAAGACAGCCGAGAAATTGACGCTCGCACCGATGGACATATCGAAATATCCCGCGCCGAATACGAACACGGCGCCGGTCGTACACAGCGCCGTCACGATCACATTGTTGATCATTGACTGGAGATTCATCTTGCTGAGCAGCTTGCCTTCGGTTAAAATCTGGAACACGATCAGAATCAGAACGAACCCCGCATACGGAGCGAGCGTTCCGATTAGCCGCACATTGCCACGATTTGTTTTTACTTTCATTTCACTCATAAGCTCTCCCCGCTAAATCATGACCGCAATGATTTGGTTCTCACCTAATTTTGGACTGCGTGAAAATTCGCCCGTCTGTTCGCCGTCCTTCAGGATCAGCAGGCGGTCACACATGCCAATCAGTTCCGTCAGTTCTTCCGAAATCATGATCATCGAGGTTCCGCGCTTTTTCATATCCACAATCAGTTGATACATGGCTGCCTTCACGCCGATATCCACCCCGCGGGTCGGGCAGTCGAGAATTAAGATATCGCAGTTTCTTCCAACCCATTTGCCAAAGACGACTTTTTGCTTATTGCCGCCGGAAAGGTATTGCACATCCTGTTTTGACGATGCGCACTTGATGCTCAAATCCCGAATCTGTTTATCGACGTAATCCCGCTTCGCTTTCGGCAGCAGGAACGGGCCTGCTTGAATTTTATCATACCCGGCGATCAGAATATTGTCTTCTATGCTGTCTGTAATGACGAGCGCTTCCCTGTCACGATCCTTGGAAACATAACCATATCCGTGATCGCGGGCGATTTTCGCGCTCGTTATCTTGTCGCCGGTCGGCATATCGATCACTTCACCACGAATGACCGGCGTTTCACCGAAGATTGCCTTGCCAAGTTCGTGCATCCCACAATGGCTTAATCCGCCGATGCCGAGGATCTCACCTTTGTGCAGCTCCAGTGAAAAGTTCATCAGCATTCCCATACCGGTGGTCAGATTGTTGACCTTCAGCACAACTTCTTCGCTGACCGGCGTATCAAAATCGCTACGGTAGTAATCACCGGCCATCTCGCGGCCTACCATGAACTGCTTGATAGCGTTCTCCTCGAAGTCGGCCCGGTCTAGCGTCGCAATCAGTTTTCCGTCTCGCAGAACCGTCATCGTGTCACAAATCTGCATCAGTTCATCTAGATCATGCGAGATGAACACCACCGCTTTGTTTTCGTTCCGCATGCGATCGATCAGGCTGTAAACAATATCTCGTCCGCGCTGGCTGAGCGCTGTTGTCGTCTCGTCAATTACAAGAAATTCCGGCTGCAAATACATGACCTTGGCAATCTCAACAAGCTTGCGGTCCTGAATATCGAGCGACTCGATCGACGCGCCGGGATCCACCGCGTTCAATCCGATGTAGTCTAAAACTTTTCTGGCTTCACGTACCATTTTCTTGCGATTGATCAAAATTTTTCCGAATTTTGACTCTTCGCCCAAAAAGATATTCTCCGCAATCGATATGCCGGGAACTGTGCCTTGTTCCTGAACAATCATACCAATCCCGCAGTTGATCCCCTCGATCATAGTTGCCGGTTTATGTGGTTTTCCCATAAAAAACATTTCGCCGCTGGTTGCTGGCTGCATACCCGCTGCGATCGAAGTGATTGTCGATTTCCCCGAACCATTTTCGCCAATCAGCCCGGTAATTTGACCCCGAAACACCTGAAAGTCAACATCGCTCAACGCGATGGTAGGTCCAAAGTTCTTGCAAAGTTTTCGGGTTTCAAGCAAGGGTTCCTTGTTTTGTGTCACACGAGCCTCCAAAATGTGAAATTCGAGTTTTGTGGAACTGCTTCCATTCGAAAGTAGTTCCACAAGCAATCAAAATCCAGATGTTTCCCGAAAGCTCCCGATTATGCCAGAGGCTGCCAGGGATTTGTGCTTGTCAGAGCGTCGTCATAGATCAGCTGGCAGTCACCTGCCATGAAGCCGGTGGCATCATAGGTGACCAGGCAAATGCCGTCTTTGACCGTTCCTTCTAGAATCTGGTCTTCATCGAAGCTGACGTAGGTGATGTAGAATGCGCTCTCATCTTCCGTCATCGCTGCGGTGATTTCTGCTTCGCCGAAGCCATAGGTTCCGGTGAAGATCTTAGCCTTGGTGTACTGATCCGGAATCTTGAGTTCAGCGCGATCCAGCGAAGCAACTTCGGGGGCTGCTGCTGGCGCTTCGGTCGCTACGGGCGCTTCGGTCGCTACGGGTGCTTCGGTCGCTACGGGTGCTTCTGCTGCTTTGGTACACGCGGCAAGCGTACCAAGCACCAGCGCGAGTGCTGCTACCACCGCAAGAATACGAAATGCGTTTTTCATGTCTCTTCCTCCTATTTTTTCAGGCTTTGCCTGTAAAGGCCTTATTGAATCATATGCATCCTCGATCCGAATCGGAGCGGATTGTAAAACTGGTTGATTGTGATGTTATCGTCGATCAATGCAGGAGAAAAGCATGCAGCTTTATAGAATCATGGGTTAATTTCATCATAGCAAAGGAATTGGAACATAGAAATGTAGTATTTTCGTTTTAGTCCGACTTTTTTTGTCATTATTCTTGACTTTCGTCATCATTTATTCCTAAACTGAGATATCGGAGTTGAGGAATCTTCAAACAAGAAATAAAAGACGATTGGAGAAGGACATACATGTTGAATCAATCGTTATATACTACTGTTGGTTCTGTTCAGGAATGCGTCGAAAATCATTACCATCGTACGAAGGAGAGCTTATCATTTCCGAGCGCTCTGGACACGCTGTACCGCGCCGGAGCATTGACGGCACACCCCGCTGCTTATCCGCTTTTTTTTGAGTGCGAGACGCCCGAAGCGTTTGACGATATGTTCAAGGCCCTACCGGTGACCGCAACCGCCATTCTCAATACGGTTGGACAGTATTACCACCTTGCGCTGATCGAAGAAGGTAGCATGTTTCCCTGGGAGAAGGATGTGTTCTGCTTCAAGCATTTGCCGTACATGGACGAGACGCCGCATTCGCACGATTACTTTGAACTGACATTTCTCTACTCCGGCAGCTGCCGGTTGTTGTTTGGCGGAGAGTCCCTCCTCCTGGCAGAAGGAGAGTTGTGCATCATTCCGCCGATGTCGCCGCATAATCAGCCGATGGATCCATCCTGTCTGGCGATTGGAATCGCGGTGCGCTCCAGCACGTTCGACTCAATCTTCGGAGCGCTTTTAACAAACAAAGATCTCGTCTCCGCATTCTTTCGAAAGTCGCTCTACGGTACGAATCAGGCGAACTATCTGCGTTTGAAAACTGAACTGCAACCGGAAATCCGGCGGTTGATCCAGCAGCTTGCCTATGAGTGCAACCGCGAAGACCCCTATGCCAACGTATGCGCAGTGTGTCTTCTGAACTTGCTTCTGGCACAAATGATGCGACGATACAGCAATACCATCACGATGTACCGTATGGATGGCAACATGCTCAATCGCGAAGACTTCACACTCATTCTTCGGTACATACAGCAGAACTATAGAACCGTCACGCTGGCATCGCTTGCGGAGGTGTTCCACTATAACGAAACCTACCTGTGTAAGGTTATCCAGAAGAACATCGGCAAAAGCTTCAGCGCAATCGTCAGGAGCTTGAAGATGACGCGCGCACAGGAGTATCTCACAAACACGGAATTGAAGGTGTTCGAGATCGCCCGGTTAGTAGGATACGAATCGGTCGACCACTTTTCCCGTACATTTTCAAAAGTATACGGCGTACCGCCGCAGGAATTTCGAAAAGAGCAGGCAACCGAGCAGCCCTGATTTTCAACTCGCCTCTCAATCGCTCTACTGAATTCGAGCGAAATTGAAATGGTCGTACAAAATTTTACTCAACGGAACGTCCCGACGCGAACCGGCTTTACCGGCGTACGCACCTGCGGAGCGTTCAACAGAACCGCGCCTTCAGGGCATGCTTTTCTGCACGCGTCGCATTTCTCACAGATCGTCTCGTCGATGACGTAAATAAACCCGGATTTCCCCTCAATCGCTTCGTAATCGCAGGCAACTACACAATCGCCGCATCCCGTGCATTTGACGGGATTAATCACGTATTTTGCAAACGCTACGCATTTCCCCGCAGGACAGGTTTTCCTGACGATATGCAATTCGAGATCTTTTCGATAGAGCGAAACGCCGCTCATCGCAGGAGACACCATATTTCGTCCGAAGGAGCAGAGCGCGCCCGAGGCGATTAGCGGAGAGATATCCTCGACTAATGGCAGGGAATCGCGCGTGCCTGTTCGGTTTATGATTGCGGTGAAAATCGCGCTGAGCTGATAAGTGCCTTCGCGGCAGAGCACACATTGCTGACAGGATTGTTCCCGGCTTGTTGTGAGCAACGCCTGGATCACATCCGCCATGCAGTCGGAATCCGTGAACAGGTCGATGCTGTCAAAAAGGCGGTCCCGCGTCACCAACGTCTCCGCAAGCGCTTCCTGCGCGACAAACCGGCCCAGATTGCCGCCGAGCAACAGCCCTTTTTCAAAGCTCAAGCCATGCTTATGCAACAGCGCTTCCAGAGATACGCCGATAGCGGCTTCAATAGGTTCGGCGTTCCCGATCCGAATGAGCTTTGTCACGCGGGGAGATCCCGCAAGAAAGCAGGCGGTTTCGCCGTCCACAATCAATGTCGGCCTGCCGTCGAACCCTTCGCTGTCATATGCGCAGCGAAGCGCATACCACTCGGGATCAGAGCGGATTTCACCCGTGGCGATCACGGAATACAACGCGCTCTCTTCGCGTAGAACCGGCGAGGCCGGGCCGTGCTTGAGCGTCACCTGACAATCGGAGAGCGCGGCGGCCAGCGCGGATATGTCCATGCAGTCCGGCGCATAAACAAAAATTTCAGTTGTGTTACACTCCGCAGCGAGGCGTTTCAGCCCCGTTGCAATCGCGTCCAGCTGTGTTTTGGCAAGAAATGCGTCGATGGAATTTTCGTCGCATCCAGCGGCGAGATTGCAAAAAATGCGTCCGTTTCCCCGCTCGCGTAACACCTGAATTCTGTCAATCATGCCTTGTCACCTCCCTGAGAAAAGCTGCTCCAGAATTGCTGCGGAGCAATATCAGTTCTCAAGTCGCATTGCAGACAACGGTTTGCCTCGCAAAGAGCCGTTTCTTCGGTAAACCCAAGATCCATGCGTTCAAAGCCTTTCACCCGGATTTGCGGCGTCACTACGACGGATTCCTGCCGAGGGAGTTCCCCGAACCCTGCAAATTTTCCGATGTGCGGGCAGCGATATTGAACGGACGCAAGCGCCTCTTCGATTTCGCCGTCCCCGCCGAGATATCGGTCGATCTGCTGCGCCGCGTCTCGCCCGGCCGCTACTGCTTTGATGACGGATTGCGTGCCAGTCACCGCATCTCCGCCGGCGAAAACGCCTTCCACCGGGGTTTTACAGCCGTCCGCGAGTTCAATTCTCGCGCCGCGCGCAAGCGGCAATCCGAATGCGTCCGTTTAATCGGGCCGCTGGCCGACGGCGAAGATGATCGTATCCGCCGGCAGAATCTGTTCGCTGTCCGGCATGAGATCGATCACGCTGCGGCCGTCCGCCTCAAAGCGGAAGCTTTTGACGGAGGCGATTTTCAGGCCGCTGACCGTACCGTCTTCTCCCAGAATTTCGAAAAACGACGTGGAAGGATGCAGGACAATCCCTTCTTCTTCCGTCAGGCGCGCTCCTCCTTGGAGGATGGCATCGTCTCATACGATTCCAGGCAGGCGAGATGGATTTCTCTGGCGCCGAGCCTACGGGCGACCGACGCGCAGTCGAACGCGACGTTGCCGCCGCCGACCACGATGACGCGGTTGCCGATTTTTGCCAGCATGCCCATCGCATTCAGTCTTAAAAAGTCGGTGTTGATCAGCACGCCGTCCAGCTCTTTGCCTTTGATCGGCAGCACGACGCCCTGATGCGTGCCGACGGCGGCATACACCGCGTCAAACCCCTGCCGCAGCAGATCCGGCGCGTTCTCGATGCAAACACAGGATTTCTGCACAACGCCCATATCGAAAATGTCTTGCATTTCGCAGTTGATTGTCTCCGCGGATAGACGATGCGGAGGAATACCGTAGCGCATCATGCCGCCCGGCATGGGCAGCTTTTCAAACACGGTGACCGCGGGCCTTTCGAGGCGAGGTAGCGCGCGGCCGTCATACCAGCCGGGCCCGCACCGATGATCGCAACGCGCTTTCCGCTTCCGGATCGATACGGGCGAATTAGGCGCGTTGCGTTTGCATTCCAGCTCGCAGGGATGTGTGCAGACCGCGCCGAGCACGCGCGGAAAAGGCGATTTCTCGCGCACGACCGCGGATGCCGCCGGGAAGTTGCCCTCCTTGATAAACCGGATGTAGCGCGAGATATCGCTATGCGCGGGGCAGCCCGCGCGGCAGGGCACCAGCGCGTCGTTTCGCGGTTTGCCGATCGCTTTCTCCGCAATCGTCTCATCCTCCCGGATCGAGCCGGTCGGGCAGACCTCCACGCATGCGCCGCAGAAGTG
Source organism: Clostridia bacterium (assembly GCA_036651815.1). Lineage (GTDB taxonomy): Bacteria > Bacillota > Clostridia > Christensenellales > CAG-138 > JAVVXB01. The sequence goes on along the minus strand of JAVVXB010000007.1, from coordinate 82,496 downwards.
GCAGCCCGCTTCGTTCAGGCTCGCGCCGTCAACGACGATGCGCATGCGCCCGTTTTCCGCTTTCCGGATGATGCACGAAGTTCACGACATCCGACCCGTTCTTTTTGTAACCGCACAGGATCGAGGAATCCAGAATCGAAAACGCGCGGCTGCCCTTTTGAATATTGATGGCGTTTCCGGTGAACGTGGTATTCTGCATCTGTTCCTCGTTGATGAAGCGGTCGCCGTTGAGGTTGACGAGCAGATTTGGCTGCATAAAGACCGCGGGCATGCAGTCCAGGCGCATATCGCTCTTGGGCAGCACGTAGATCATCTCCACCGCCATCTCCGTGGAAGCCGCGCCGGCTTCCTGCGCCATGCTGATGCCCTCGCCCTTCAAACCGGGGATTGCGAAGTTGAACATATCCACGCCGAAGGTATACCCCATGCGCGCCTTGATCAATCGCAGGGTTATCGCCCGCGCCGCCGTTAGCGACGATGACGGCCTTTGATCGGGCTTCGATCTCGTCGCCGTCCGGGCCTTTCGCCAGAACGCCCGCAGCTTTGCCGTTTTCCATGAGAATCTTGTGAACGGTGGTTCCCAGATAGAATTCCGCACCGTGGCTCTTGGCGTTCTCCATGATGGCTTTGTTCATGATCGCGCCGCCATTGCGGCCGATACCGCCGTTGACCGCGACGATCTGCCAGGTCGCTTCCGACTTGGGAAAATACTTATATGCTCCGCAAATTCCACGCCCATGTCCTCCAGCCAGTCGATCGTAGCGGCCGAATTTTCGAAATACTTCTTTATGAGATTTGCGTCCACGCGCCAGTGCGTAAATTCCATAGACATCTTGAACGCTTTTCCAACGGTCAGGTCCACCATCATCGCCTTCTATTGACGCGTTCCGATGCCGAGCGGGCCCATGCCCATGTTGGCCGCGCCGCCGACAACGTTCGCTTTTTCGAACACGATTACTTTGGCACCGTTTTCCGCCGCCTGCGCTGCCGCTGCCAGGCCGGAAGGCCCTGCCGCAAATATGATAACATCCGCTGTGAGTTGTTTCATAAATCGGTAACTCCTCAAATTCATTATTTATGCTTGTTCTGCCTGTTTGGAGTTCGGTTGGCGTGAGCGGGAACGTATCTGCCGCACCAGTTGCGGCGGATATCGGTTGGCTACATCGATTCCACGATTGTCGTCACGCCCATGCCGCCGCCGACACAGAGCGTCGCAAGTCCGCGTTTCGCGTTTTGCTGTTTCATCTCATAGAGCAGCGAAACAAGGATGCGGCAGCCGGAAGCGTCGATCGGATGCCCCAGCGCGATAGCGCCGCCGTTGACGTTGAGTTTCTCATCAGGGATGCCAAGCGATTTACTGACCGCGATGCATTGCGCGGCAAATGCCTCGTTGGTCTCGAACAGATCGATGTCCGCGATGGCTAGCCCTACTTTTGCGAGTGCTTTGCGCGTCGATTCGACAGGGCCTATGCCCATAATCGACGGATCGACCCCGACTGACGCAGATGAAACGAGCTTCGCCATCGGCGTTACGCCGAGCAGCTTCGCCTTCTCTTCGCTCATCACGATCACACAGGCCGCGCCGTCGTTGATCCCGCTGGCATTTCGCCGCGGTCACGGTACCGTCTAGCTTGAACGCGGGCGAGAGCTTCGCAAGGCTCTCCGCCGTGACGCCCTGACGCGGACATTCGTCGACCAGAAACGGAATGATTTCTTTCTTCACTTTAATCGGAACGGGTACGATTTCTTCCGCAAACTTACCCATCGCCTGCGCCGTTTCGCATTTCTGCTGACTTCGCGCCGCGAACGCGTCCTGCTCCGTATGCGAGATGTCATATTAAACTGCGACGTTCTCGGCAATCATGCCCATATGATAGTTGTTGAAGCTGTCCCAAAGCCCGTCGTTGACCATGACCTCCACAAGAGAGTCATTATTCATACGGTAACCAAAGCGCGCCTGCGGCAGCACATAGGGAGAGGCCGACATGTTCTCCATGCCGCCCGCGACGACGATCTCTGCCTCGCCTGCGGCGATCATCGCCGCCGCCAGATTGACTGCCTTGAGGCCGGAACCGCAGACGTTGTTGATGGCCATCGCAGGAGTTTCCACAGGAAGACCTGCCTGCACGGCCGCCTGCCGGGCGACGTTTAGTCCGAGTCTCGCCTGCAGCACGCAGCCCATCAGCACCTCATCCACATCAGACGGCTGAATGACAGCGCGTTTTAGCGATTCCGCAATCACGATGGCGCCGAGCTGAACTGCGGGTGTGCCGGCCAACGTGCCGCCGAATTTTCCAATTGCGGTTCTGCAAGCGCCCGCAAGTATGATGTTTGACATGTTCTTATGCCTCCATTTCGTCCGGCTGCAGATCGCACTCCATGCATCCCAGCGGGTCGCTAATAATCAACTTGGCTCCGTTGCGGCCTGTACTTCTTCTACGGTATAAGCGGGATTGATTTCGCGGAGCACGTTTCAGTCCGGCGTAATCTCCATCGCACTCATTTCGGAGACGATCATATCCACGACATTGACCGCGGTCAGAGGATATTCACAGCGGTTGAGGATCTTATGCGCACCTTTTGCTGTGTGTTCCAACGCGATGATGACTTTTTTCGCGCCGACGACGAGATCCATAGCACCCCCCCATGCCGGAGAGTTTCTTACCGGGCACCATCCAGCTCGCAAGATTGCCCTGCTCGTCCACCTGAAGCGCGCCGAGAACGGTGAGGTCTACGTGGCCGCCGCGGATAATGCCGAACGAAGTCGCGCTGTCGGAAAACGACACGCCGGGAACCACTGTAATCAGGAATCCGCCCGCGTTTGTGATCTCACGATCTTTCTTGCCCGCTTCCGGCGCGGGACCGGAGCCGAGCGCACCGTTTTCAGACTGGAAGATAACCTCGATGTCCTTTGGCAAATGGTTAGCAATCAGTGTCGGGATGCCAATGCCGAGATTGGCCACGTCACCGTGCTTGAGCTCTTTTGCGATGCGCTTTGCAATCAGGTTTTTACTATCCATCGTTACACCTCCGGGGAACGACTGCGTCGACAAAACTGCCGGGCACCGTCACGAGTTCAGGGTCGATCTCGCCGACTTCTACGATCTTCTGCGCTTCGCAGACGACGTAGTCTTCGGCGCGCGCCATCAGCGCGCCGAAGTTCTTCGCGGTGTCCTTCATGAAGCAGTTGCCGGATTTATCGGCAACCGCTGCCTTGATAAACGCGACATTGCCGCACATATCCCCCCGCGGAGAAAAACGGCACATCGTCCGGGTCGATGATCGCGGCAAATGGCTTTGCATGCGCGGTTAAAGTGTCGATGTCTTTCCATGAGTAGCACATACCCTGTTCGGCCCATTCTCTGCGGCATTCTTGCATGATCCACTGACCCATGATGTTCTTGAGCGGACGGAATCCGCCCTGTACCGTGCCCTCATTAGAGAAATTCGCCTGATAGATTGATTCTCCCAGCAGCGGCGCATCCGTCTCAATGCCAAAGAGTGACCATGTGCCGGATGAGCAAAACGCAAAGCTGCCCTCGCCTGGAATCGCCGCGACGGCAGATGCTGTGTCATGTGTTCCGACCGCCGCGAACGGAATCTGTGATATGCCGAGTTCATCAGCGATTTTCTTCGTCAGCCGCCCGCGTAGCGAACCCGCTCTATCGATCGATGTAAAATTCCCTTCCGCAAAGCCTTGTTTTTCAACCAGTTCAAAGTCCCAATTTTGCCTTGCTACGCTATATAGATTCGTCGTGGTGACATTGGTGTATTCGCTGCTTTTTTCACCAGTCAGAAGATAGCCCAAAAGATCCGGCATGAGCAGCAACGTCTTTGCTCGCTTGAGAGCTTGATCCCCCGCACGGACACGGCGAACAAGCTGATATATCGTGTTGAAGTTCATCGCGGCGATGCCGGTGCGCTCAAAAATCTCCTGTCTGGAAGCGATCCGCCAACTCGCCAGCATCTCCTCATCCGTCGCGTCGCGATAGCAGCGCGGGTTTTCGATCAGCGCGCCCGTTTCATCCAGAAGCCCGAAGTCCACGCCACAAGTGTCGATGCCGAAGCAATCAATCTGTCCGCCCGTCTCCGCCTTGCACGCCAAGAAACCCATCTTGAGCTGTTGGAGCAAAAAGGCGATGTCTCAATGATGCATGCCATTGCCTTCCACCATCGGGTTTTCGAAACGATGCAGCTCCGTCAGTTTGATGCGTTCGCCGTCAAAGCGGGCGAGCATGGCCCGGCCGTTGGATGCACCGAGGTCGAACGCAAGCAGGTTGAGATGCTTCATGCCTTCGCTCCCAACAGAGATTTTCGATATTTCTCGCTCTCCCAATTCGCGATGAAATGCTTGGCTTTCTCGCCCATGGTCGAGAGCGTATATCCCTTTTTCTCGATCTGCTCCTGAATAAAAAGCACCGCGGCGATGGTTTCCGTCACGACACGCGTCTGCGCTTCTCCCGCTGTAGAGCGAATTTTTCCGCTGCTCAAATCCAGCAGCACCTCACCGCTTTGCGGTTCGGCGGTTCCGAAGCTAAGGGTACCGTTGAAGAACACCATCTGGTCGGGATAAAGCGGCGTTTCGATAAAGAACGACCCTTCATAGGAACGCGCGCGCAGCTTGTCTGCGATATACGCTTCCAAATTCATCGTATCAAACGAATCCGCCGCAACGCCGAATGCTTCCGCAAACCGTGTGTTGACCGCGCTGTGCAGCGCAAGGCATTTGTCCTCGGTTTCCTCATGCACGATCAGCCCGTGGTTTTGCATGAACAGCACGGTGGGGATTTTGCCGGTTGCGCGCTCCACGCGATCCAACTCGTCTCGAATCGCGAACGAAAGCCGCGCGCCGGGGTCGATATACGGTACCACGCCCCAGAAGTCCGCGTCCTTGAGCACGTCGGCAAGAATTTTGTGCATCTCGACCGCGCAGCAGGCAAAGTTCGTGTAGACGCTGTGGCTGTGGATGACGAATTTGCCGAGCAGGGAATGAAACCCCGCCTCGACGGAGGGGCGCAGCGGCGCGATTCCCTCTACCAATATGGTTGAAGCCTTCGCAAGCTCCGATCCGTTCTTTTCGGCATCTTCGAAATCTGTCGCCTCATGCCCTCGATAGAACGCGCGGATATCCGCATAGTTCATCACCGCGTAGGCGTGATCCGGCATCACGTCGCCCAGGCAGAAACCGGACGCCTTCACCGCCATCAGGCGATCATCCAGCTTGACTGATGTATTGCCGCCGCCGCCCTGCACAAAGTCCCGGCGCGAGCCCGCCTCCCGCGAGACGCGCGAATATTCTTCTAATGTCGATACATACTTTTCTGAAAAAGTGCTCATATCATAACCACCGTTGCTTCTTATTCTAGTTGCGGAATATTCGCGTGCTTAGCGCTTGCTCAAAGTATCCCGCTCGTAATTTTTCACGTCGTCCAGCCAGAGTCCGTCCACCGCAACACCGCGACTCTCGCAGTAATATGCCCAGACGAGACCGAACGGCAGCGTTTTACGGTCTTCCAGCTGAACCAGCCGCGCGGTATAGTCTCCGCTGTACTCAGCAGAGCGAATCGCCGCCACCGGTGAGAGGCAGGCGTTGAGAATCGCTTTTCTGGCATTGCGCATGCCAACAGCCCAGGCCGCGATGCGGTTGATAGAAGCGTCAAAATAGTCCAGTCCGATGAACACACGCTTTTCATAGTTGTTCCAGACGATCTCGTCCATGATGCGTTGCAACTCGTCATCGAGCGTGATGACGTGGTCGCTGTCCCAGCGCACGCCACGGCTGACATGCAGCAGAATTTGATCCACAAACTGAAGCACCGCAGAGATCTTCGCGCTAATGACCTCGGTCGGGTGAAAATGTCCGGCATCTAGCGTATAGAGTAGGTTCCGGCTGATGGCATAACCAAGCGAATATTCGTGGCTAGCGACGGTATAACTCTCCACTCCAACGCCAAAGAGTTTGCTCTCGATCGACGAAAATACGTTCTTCTTATCGTAAGCGGTTGCGAATATCTCATCCAAAGACTGCGTCATGAGCTCACGGTGCTTAGCCGTATCTGCGCAGGTATCTTTATACCCGTCGGGCATCCAAAAATTCACCGTGCAGGGTTGGCCCGTCCCCTCTGCAAATGCACCGGCGATCTCAAGGCATCTCTTGCCGTGTTCAATCCAGAACCGGCGTTTGGCCGCATCATAGCTGCTTAGAGAAAAATCCCCCTCCATCATGGGATGTGAAAAGTAAGTCGGGTTGAAATCAAGTCCGATCTTTCCAGCTTTTGCCCAATCCAGCCAATTGGAGAACTCTGCGATGGTATATGCGTCGCGATCAATGACTTTGCCATTCTTTTCAGCATAGCAGGCGTGAAGACTCAGCTTTGTTTTGCCGGGAATCATCGAAATCGCCTTGTCAATGTCGGCGCGCAGTTCCTCAGGCGTACGGGCGCGTCCGGGGTAATTTCCCGTCGTCTGAATGCCGCCGGAAAGCGCGTCCGAGCCGTCAAATCCGATGACATCATCCCCCTGCCAGCAATGCATAGATACGGGAATTGCGTCTGCACGCGCAATCGCAACCTCGACATCGACGCCGCAAGCGGCGTATTGTTCCTTGGCAATTTCGAATCCGTGAGTTATCATTTTTTCTCTCATACGACTTCCCCCGATCAATATTGTGATATGAATATACATTTCGTGGTATACTGCAATTACAGTATAAGTCCCTTTTCTATTGTTTACATCAATGATTCTTGCTAGAATATAATAAAATATTGGTATTTTGGAGTATAGGTGTGAATCTTACTTATCAAATCGATATGGAACCGGAATCCGAATGGTTGATCGTCTCTTCACAGCAGGAGACGAAAGAAAATCTTCCGTTCGTTCAAGAGTTGGGTGATTTCATCGCGCACGAAAAGTATTTTACAAAACGCGAAGGGTTGCCGTCATATCTGATCAAGTACACGCTTTCCGGAGAAGGGTATCTTTCCTACGAAAACCAAGAAGTGTATCTACCGCAAGGACATTTCTTCTGGATCGATTGTCAAAATCCTCAGTACTATTTAACCAGTCCGCGTACAGGAAACTGGCGTGTTCTCTGGCTTCACTTTTATGGTGGAGCAAGCGAATATCTGTATGATCGGTTCATCCGAATAAACGGCGGAAATACTGGCAGGCTCCCGCCAAATAGCACCGTCGTGCAAAACATGTATTCGCTCATTGGATTATACAAACAGCAGTCGGCACAAAACACAGATTTGCTGGCTTCCACCCTGTTGCTGCAGATTCAAACCGAATGCATCACGTCCGTTGCGCGTGACGATAGCGGAGTTCAGTCAAAATACGTTCGTCAAGCGCAGGATTTTATTAACGCCAACTATAAACGAAAGATTACATTGGACGTACTTGCCGACTTCATTTCTCTGAATAAAACCTATCTGCAAAAACTCTTTGTCATGAAAACCGGTCAAACACCCAATCAGTTTTTGGTCAATATCCGTATTTCTCGCGCAAAGGAGCTACTGCGCATGACAGAAATTCCCGTCTCCGCTGTTGCGGAAGAGACAGGGATCGAAAGCTCCAGCTACTTTATTAGGATTTTTCGAGAGCACGAAAAAATGACGCCTGCTGAATATCGCAGAACATGGCGATCTGGCAATTAAATTTATAAGCGTATGAGAAGCAAAGAACATTTTTTAACAGCAGTAGATATATGAACCTCATTTTCTATATCTACTTATTTCATGCACAAACATAATACATGCAACTTATATTGCTGTGTTTTATGCATACAGTTTTGACTCTGCAAAATTTAAGTAATTTATTATTATACTGCTATGTGTTGCTTTTTTACTGCTTTTCCCCAAAATCCCCAATGATTCCTTTAGTTAACGATGATACCCCATATCAGATTATCGGCTTTCGATCCAAGGCCTAAATATGATTTGCACCCACCAATCTCAATTTGCACCCACCCCACTGAATCGCGCGATTGTATCACTTTGTGAGGGTTTAGCCAGCAAAGTACTCACGAGATGATACGTTTCGTGGGTACTTTTTCTATGCGGAAAGCCCGGATTTTCTGGGCTTTTTTGTACCTAAGGTGCGCTCTCGCCACAAACGGTTTACAGCTGATCATGTTTTGATTTCATTACCCCATCCATTGCAACATTGATTCAGCGATCAACACATAATGGTACCTGCAAAATAGTAATTCCAAAATTGTTACGGCCCATTTTGCCGCTCTGCTTGCCAATCATGGCCTTCAGAGCGGCTGTTTTATGGCATCCATTCTATCAACGAACGAAGCCACCCGCATAAAAACGGATGGCTTTTCTCTACAATCAATCTTCCAGACGCCCCCGCCAAGGTTTCGCCTGTTTTCTTTACTCGAGATCCAACGCCGGATCATAGTATTCGCCAAATAGCTCCTCATCGGAGGGCTTATCCTCAAGAATGGTACGTGCTACCCACGTCGTGTTCATATAGTGCTTGAGACAGATGTTTTCAGAAACGATATTGCCGCCCCAGGTGCCGCAACCCATAGATGAGGTCATCGGCATACCGTTGGTAAAGGAACCGGCGTTCGCCTTGTTCTGGGGCTGACGCACCATGATGCGGCTGACAGGCGCCGCCATCGCTAGGCGATGAATATGCGAATCATCAAAAGAGTAGATGCCGCAGGAGTGGCCCTTGCCACCAACGTTATAGATGGCACGCATCATATTCAGAGCGTTCTCAAACTCGCCTTCATAGCGGAAAAGCGCCAGCAGCGTCGTCAACTTCTCCGAAGAGAAAAAGTACTCCTTGCCGATCTTGTTTTCACCATCCACCATGATAAACTTGCAGGAAGAATCAATGGAAAAACCGGCGGCCTGTGCAAGCGCCTGGGCCGAAACCGCAACGGTGTCCGGTAGACGGTGGCCGCTCTCATCCCACATCACCTTCTTGAGGGCTTCCGCCTGCTCTGGATTGGCCAGGTAACCGCCCTCATCCTTGAGCGCCTGTACCATGGCATCATATATGGAACCATGGATGATAAGGTTGCCGTCGCAGGAGCAGCCAGAGCCAAAGTCGCTGTACTTGCTAATGCGTGTGTTCATGGCCGCTTCCTTGACGTCAGCAGTCTCGTCGATGATCATGGTGGAATTACCTGCGCCAGAGCCGTATGCAGGGGTACCGGAGCTGTAAGCGGATTTCACCATAGGCCGTCCGCCCGTCGCGATAACGAGATTTGCGCGATTCATAAGCTCCTTGGTCAGCGGAATGCTCGGTTGCTCAATGCACTGGAGAATGTCCGCAGGCGCACCTTCCCGCACCAGCGTTTCACGCATGATGTCGATGGCCTTCTTTGTGACAGCCTTCGCACGGGGATGGGGTGAAAAAATCATAACGTCGCGCGCTTTGATGCCGTACACGGCCTGTCCTACAGGTGTTAAAACGGGATTTGTTGTCGGAACGAGGGAGGCGATGATGCCGACCGGCTTTGCGTACTTGGTAAGGCCTTTTTCGGGGATCTCCTCAATTGCGCCCACACTCTTTGCGCGCAGTGAATCCCGAAGAATGCCCCGAACCTTGTTGCGCTTGTTGGTCTTTCCAATCGGATCGCCAAGGCCGGTTTCCGCAACCGCCTCATATGCCAGCGGCTTCCAGGTGCGAAGGTTTGCCACGCTCCACGCAACCGCCTGAATCAACTTGTCCACGCGTTCTTGGTCATAGGTCTCAATAATCTTCGCGGCCGCATCTGCCTTCTTGAACATTTCGTCCATCAATTGTTGTTCTTCCGCTGTAATCTCTCTGTCTGCCATGGTGCTATGCTCCTTATATTCTGTAGATTTTATAACGCTGCACGAGCTATACACCCGCAATGCGTCAATCGTTTATTCAATGCCCCTTGCGGCGAAATAAGCCTTGGCCGTCTCAAGGCAGCGTTTTGCATGCCCCGCCGCGCCCCGCTTTTCCATCTCCTTCAGATTAGGCAGTTCAATGGACAAAGGCACCGACGGAACGGCGCTCACCATGCCGGCTATGTCCATGATCCCTTCGCCAACATACAGGCGGCCTTCCCGTGCGCAGGACAACATGGACTTATCCTTGATATCGTCGAGAACCGGATCTCCATCTGGACCTGCCGGGCCATCGCAAAGGTGCATAAACCGGAAGTATTTCTTGTCGGTTCGCTTGAGTTCGTTTGCGGTCATGCCAGAGCGGCCCGCATGCAGCGTATCAACCATGATATATAGGTTGTCCCGCTGGGATTCGTCCACAAGGGTGATGGCCTCCTGCAAGGAGCGCACGCCCGCCCATGGCAGAAACTCGATGTTGTAGCACAGTCCGAATTGCTTAGCCAAGTCGGCACCCTTCGCCGCGGCTTCCATATAGTAAACCTTGTCCCGAGTCCAGACGCTGCCTAATACGTCGGTTGCTCCAAGCTCCGCCGCCTTCTCAAAGGCAGGCGCATACGAGCTCACGTCCAAGTCCGGCCGGATGCGAGCAAGCTCGATATCCATCAGCGACATGCCATATTCCTGCAGAGCATTCCTCGTTGCGGTAAACAGCGCCACATCCTTGTCCAGCAAAAAATCCGGCTCCCCAGGCAGTTGCATGGGGATAGTGCGCAGGCTCACAGAATCATAACCCGCTTCCGCCGCAATGCGAATCTGGTTAACAGGATCCGTGCCTGGCACCGTCAGGTAAGCAAGCGAGTATTTCCTCATTTCGCAATTCTCTCCTTCATACGTTCTTTCGCCTTATCTTTTATGGGAGGCCAAGTGATTGGGGGGAATAAAGGCGCCTTCTTGGTCCCGTACAACCTTTCCCGCGATCACGTTTTCCTTGGGCGTATAGATATCGTTGATATTCCAGCAGCCAGGCGTCGGCACCGCAATGTTCTCCATTGGAACATCCAGCAGGTACGGTCGGTCTGATGCCACCGCTCTTTCAAGCGCGGGTCGGAATGCCTCTGCCGACTCAATGTGCACCGCTTCCACACCATACGCACGGGCAACCTCTGCCCAATCGGGAGAATACCGGTTACCGTCAGGCGTGTGAAACTCCGTACCGAAGCGAGTTTGATAGTTCGCATACTCCAGTCCCGCAATGGTGCCGAAAGCGGAGTTGTTCATGACCACCCAAATAACGTTGATTCCCTGCTCCACCGCAGTTGCCATGCAGGATGGATTCGTACCGAAGCCGCCGTCGCCCACAAGCGCCAGCACAACCTTGTCCGGTGCAGCAAGCTTGCCGCCCAATAGGGCGGACGCGCCAAAGCCCATGGTCGCAAGGCCAGACGAATGGTGAATCGTACCGGGCACCGTCACGTCAAACTGCTGGGCGACGCCATTTTTGTTCCAACCGACATCCGTAAATAAGATGGCATCCTCCGGAAGAACTGCCTTTATATCTTTTAAAATACGTTGTGGCGTCATGGGATAACGGCCATCGTTTGAAATTGCCTCGTTCTCCGCCCGGAACGCCGCCCGTTCACGGGCGATTTCCGCGATCACAGTGGGCCGCTTCATACCGGCGGGCTTTAGTTTGCGTGCCTCTTCCAGTATTTGAGCGAGCGCCAGCTTCAAATCCGCCACCGCTCCGATCTCCACCGGATAATTCCGACCAATTTCATTCGGATCGATGTCAATTTGCAAAAAAGTCGTTTTTCTGGGGTCGAACGTCACGCCGGGGTACCAGCTCGAGCTGTCTGCCTCTGCAAAGCGGGTGCCCAGCGCCAGAATCACATCTGCATTGGTAGTCAGCCTATGCGTGTAGGCGAGACCCCAGAAGCCGGTTTGCCCGGCCATCAGCGGGTGCGTATCAGAGATGCACCCTTGTCCCATCAGCGTACGCGACACGGGGATTTCCAAGAACTCCGCAAGCGCTTGCAACTCTTTGCTTGCGCCGGAAAGCAGGATACCGCCACCCGCGTGAATCACGGGTTGCGTTGCCTCCATAAGCCGCTTAGCAATCGCGGCGGCCGCCGCCGGTGCCAGTGCGGGCTTGATCGTTTCATGACTGTCCCTGTAGGTGCGGTCAAACAAATCGGTGTCAATCTCCCTCGAAAACATGTCCATCGGCACATCGATGAGCACAGGGCCGGGACGCCCACTCTCGGCCATGCGAAAGGCCTTGTCCAATATATCCGGCAGTGCCTCGGGATCGTCAATGCGCCATGCACGCTTGACAACGGGTTTGAGAATTTCGTACTGGGACCCATCACAATGCATGTTTACTTCCTGATGGGGATGACGACCGAAATAGTAGCTAGGCACGTCGCCAGCGATAATAACCATTGGGATGGAATCGAAGGCGGCGTTGGCAACGCCGGTGACTACGTTGGTGATTCCTGGTCCCAAGTGACACATGAGCACGGACGCCTTCTTGGTCAGGCGTGCGTAACCATCAGCCGCCGTAGCGGCAATCTGCTCATGTCGAACGGAAATATAGTGAATTTTCTCGCTCTTGGAGAGCGCGTCGAGAAAGCCGATCACCGTATGCCCACAAAGACCAAATACGTATTCGATTCCTCTCCGTTCGAGATAATCCACCATCTGCTCAGATACAAGTTTTTTCATGCTTTCCTCCTGAACGCTGCTTTACTTTGCTACCGCAGCATGGGATTGGCTGACCGGCAGCTCCAGTTTTAGATCCCGCGAACAGCCTGCGCGAAGCAAGTAGCTGTCCGTTTCATGTCCAACGAGCTCTTTGAGTCTTCTTGCAAGTTTTATGGTCTGATCGAGCGCAATTCCCGTTTCGACACCCATCTCTTGCAGCATATGCACAACGTCCTCGGTCGCAATATTGCCTGCAGCGCCGGGAACGAACGGGCAACCGCCCAATCCCGCAAAAGAGGTATCGAATCGCGTAATGCCCGCCTGCAGCGCGGCAAGGATATTGGCCATTGCCGCCCCGCGTGTATTGTGAAAATGCAACCACCAGCGCACGGACGGATATGTCCGCTGCACAAGTTCGCAAAGCGAATAAACTTGCGTCGGAACCGCCATACCCGAGGTGTCGGAAAGAGAGATTTCATTCACGCCCACATCGAGGTACGCCTCGATGATCTGCAGCACGTCTTGGACGAGAATTTCTTTCTCCCAAGGCGAACCAAACGGCATAGAGATCGAGCCTGAAATACCAATCCCGTACGTCTTGGCCAGTACGCAGCTTTCCTGAAACCGCGAAACGCTCTCCTCCGGTGTCATATGAAGATTCGCGAGATTGTGCGCACGGCTTGCTGAAACGTTTAGCTTCACCTTCTTGCAGCCACAGGCGGCGGCCCGCTCCACGCCGCGCGGATTGGCAATCAGCGCACGCAGTTCAACACCCGGCGTTCCGCCAAGCGCTGAAAAGAGCGCATCTGTGTCCGCCATCTGCGGCACGGATTTGGGACTTACAAAGGAGCCGAGTTCTATGGCCCTGCAGCCAGCCGCGATAATGGCCCTTGCAAGCTCCAGCTTTCCGTCTGTGGCAAGCAAGGTCTTTTCGTTTTGCAGTCCGTCACGGAGTCCGACCTCGCACAAAGTTACTTTGGATGGAATGTTCATTATGTCACCTCAGCACAGTCTGTCCTTGTTTCGTTTTGTCGTGGTGCAAGCAGTTGACAGCCACGCTCACGGCGATTATCGCCGCACCAATATAGAATGTTGATTGAAATCGTTCGTGCAGAAATGCCGCACCGAGCAAGGCGGAAAACAGTGCCTGTAGCGGATAAAATACGGAGCATACGCTGGCTTCCAGCATAGAAAGCGCCTTAGTCCATAGATATCCGGCCAACGCTGTCCCAAAGATGCCCAGATACAGTACCGCGCCGGCAGCCCCCCACGTCAAATGTAGCCCGCCTTGATGAATTATGTCCACCGCCATGGTTGGTATATAGAACATAAGGCTAATGATGATGCCATAAATGGTGACAGGCATGACGCCATATTTTGCAGCCATCTTTCGTAGGCTCACGGAAGCAACTGCCCAGAGGATAATCGCGCTGACAGAGAGCAGTACGCCCATAACCTGTCCGTTGCCATCCGCACCGCTTGTAATAACAACCGCGCCAATAACGGAGAGAACGATACAACTAATCTGCACTGCATCAATTCGCTCGTGCAACAAAATGGCAGCAACGATGCTGATGCTCACCGGATTCATAGAGTTGATCAGCGATGCCGTAGACGCACCGATCAGCTGCACCCCAAACAGGTTCACAATGGTCTGCAGGTAGTGTCCCAGCACACCAATGATGAAGAAATACTTCCAGTCCGCCTTGTCAATCTTCACCTTGTAACGCTTGCCACCGACGGCCATCATCACGATAAATGCAATCAAATATCGCCCCCCGGCTATGGTCACCGGCGATAAAACACCCATCGAATACTTGCCAACAACATAGACGCTGCCCCAGATAAAGAAGGTCGAGAGCAGCAGCAGATATCCCTTCAGCGTCGAATTGTGAGGGGCGATATTGTTCATTCATCCACTTCCCGAAAGCACTTTTCGTATTCGTTGCGCATTTGATTCAATGCCCTTTCAAGCGTTATACGTGGACAGGCAATATTCATGCGTACAAACGATCCGCCCTCGGCGCCAAAGCCATCGCCACGGCTCACGCCCACCAGACAACGGTTGATGATAAAGTCGTACAGGGCTTCCTTTTCAAGTCCTAGCCCCGCGCAATCGAGCCACATAAGATAGGTGGCCTCCGGCCGCACGAGTCGAATTCGCGCCATATGCTCCTTTAGGTATGCATCGAGATACCGTATGTTACCCTCGAGATAGGGCAACATCTGTTCGAGATAATCGTCACACATGGTGTAGGCAGTCACATATGCCGGGATGGAAAACAGGCTTTCCTGTACGCTGTCGTTACAGCGCAGCTGGTAGGAAAAACGTTGCCGGGTTTCGGCGTTCACAATCACGGCGCAAGAGCCCCTGAGCCCGGCGATATTAAAGGTTTTGCTAGGTGCGTAGCACAATATGGTATTGCGCTCAAAGCCATCGTTCCCAATTGCGGCAGGGCTGTGCCGGTGTCCAAAGAGCATCAGGTCGGAATGAATTTCGTCGCTGATGAGCAATACTTGATTATCCAGGCATATTTGGGAGACCCGGTCAACTTCCTCCCTGCTCCAACAACGGCCCACCGGGTTATGAGGGTTGCAGAAAACCATCAGCTTTGCTTTTTTGCTCGCCGCACGCCGCGCAAGGTCATCGAAATCGATCGTATAGCGGCCATCCACATAGAGCAGGGCATTGTTGGAGATAATGCGATTCTGGTCTTGTATCGCGTGAATAAATGGGTGATATACCGGTTGCTGAATGATGATTTCATCACCCGCTTCCGTAAAGGCCTCAATGGCCGTGTAGATAATCGGCACGACGCCGGTGGTAAAGACCATCCAGTTTTCCTGTAATTCGATATGGTGTTGTTTGAGAATCCACCGTTTGGTCGCCGCTTGAAAATCGTCCGTACGGTATGGATACCCATAGATGCCGTGGCGCACGCGCTCCTCCAGCATTTTTTTCACCGGCTCGGGAGAAACAAAGTCCGCATCCGCAAGCCACATGGGAATCGCATTGGCGTTGCCGAGGCGCGCGCCCACATTGTCCCACTTGGAAGAATTCGTATGCGTTCTGTCTATAATCTGGTCAAAATCGTAGCGCAACCGTTTTGTCTCCTTCTCTGCCCGGCCGCTTATCAGCGCGGGTGGATTCCCGCCGTTTGGCGCATCACTTTTGCAGCATAACTTCCAGTATTCGTTCGTTGGTTTCACGCATACCCTCCCGGGCAACCTCGCAAACGCTGTTGATAGACGCCTCTACGCCTTTTTTCACAATGCCGTCTCCGCCATAAAACTGCTGTCCATGCATATACATCGAGTAGCCCAGGATGCCCGCATCCACGGCGGCGGAAATCTTCGCAGCACAGGAAGACTTCGCCCCATCGCAAATCATGCCGGAAAGAATGGCGAGTGTGTTGACAAGCGTATGGCAAATCACGTCGTCATCCGCTCCCTGTAGCAAGGCGATGCCACATCCCGCGCCCGCGCCCGCGCACACCGCGCCACAAAAGGCAGAAACGCTGCCGATCCCGGTTTTCTGATGCACCGTAATCAAGTCGGATAGCACCAGCGCACGCAATATCTGCTCCTTCGTGCTGTGTAGATGCTCGCCATACACAAGAATTGGCATGGTGGCCGTGAGGCCCTGATTTCCACTGCCGGAGAGAATAATGGCCGGCAACTCGCAACCGTTCATGCGCGCATCGCTTCCCGCCGCCGCCGCCGCGCGGGCTTCGAAGCGAACATCGCCGCCACTGTCGCGCTTTAGAATCCGGCCAATTTGTGCACCCCAAGGGTTTGAAAGCCCCTCCTGCGACAACGCACTGTTGCAGGCAATCTGCCTTCCAATCATCGGTTCCACGTCCTCAGGTGCAAGCGTACGCGCATAATCGCAGATTCCCGCCACCGTAAGTACGCTCCTGTCCGTCCCATACCCTTCTGAAGACTGTTCGGGCAGATCCAGCAGCACGTTGCCGTCCATCTCTATGCGGACGATGTTGGTGTGGTGATAAGCGATAACAACGCGCGAACAATGCCCTTTTCCAAAGGCCATAAGATCGATATAAAACTGGATTCCGTTGCATGAGGGCTTTATCTCAATGGGTACATCCGCAAGAAAACGCTCCATTTGCCGGTGTTGCTCCGGCTGTATGTTCGCGAGAACCTGTAGCTTCGCATCCTCGTCACCGGCAACGGTTCCAGCCGCAACCGCGACCTCCATGCCCTTGCGTCCACCGGTGTTCGGCACGATTACACTCTTGACATTCTTAATGATGCTACCGCTGACCCTGAGCGTGAGCCTTTCCGGCATGCAACTTAGCAGCGCGCGGCATTTCGCCGCAGCGTAGGCAATAGCAATCGGCTCCGTACACCCCATGGCGGGAACTAATTCCTCGCGCAGGATGTTGGTATACTGTTGGTATAAAGCGCTGTTTCGTTCCATAGTCCATTCCCCCATCCTTGTCATACGTAAAGTCTTTCTACCGGCATGCCTGTCCCGCATGTACGCGCCCACCCTCAGCCGTGATAACGTCGAGCAGCATTGCGTATGGCAGGTCATAAGCCGCAAGGCCATGCCGGACGCACAGCGCTGCTGCAATGCCGACGGCCTGCCCGGAGCAGGCCGCGCCGGGAATGACGCGTATGGCACTCCATGCCCAGCCCTCTGCGGCAGCGGTTCGTCCTGCAGTCCAAAGGTTCGGGTACGCGGGATCGTAGAGTGCACGATAGGGTAACTCGTACCATTCTCCCGGCGTCTGGAAGTCCGCAACAACACCTACAGAATCCGTCTGGGCCGTGCACACATCCAATTCCTGTAACGCATATGCGCCCCGTATGTGGCGCGTTGTTCGCAGCTGCGGCATCGTGGGCAACATACTGATATCTCTTGCAAAACGATCCTCGCCGCGCATGCTCTCCAACATCATTCTTCGTCCGTCAAGCACATATTTTGTGACTTCTTTGGCCGTTGTTCCCGCGATTAGCGGAACATTTTCCGGATGGCCGTTGCCACGAGGCCCAGCGCCCAGCAACGTCCATTTTCGCGCCTTAAGAATATTATTTTCGACTATGGCGCTCCCGGCCGCTTCCATGTCCGCCCGGTATGCCATAAACGTCATATAGTTCTGACCCGTTACACAGGGAACGCCGGCGCGGCAACAGATGTCGGCATCACCCGTGGTATCTACGATGGCTTTTGCCTTGTACATGCCACGTCCGTTTTTGTTCTCCACAACAAGGCCTATACACCTTACGCCATCCATCACCGGGCGCACAACCTGCGTATCGAACAGAACCTCCACCCCGGCATCCAGCACAAATTCGTCCAATGCCATGGCAAACATTGTCGGGGAGAAGAATGTCTTATACCGCTGGTTATCACCCTGCGCGGCATCCGGATCGCTCCGCCACTGCTCTGGCAACACATCCGGTCCGTACTTCATGCAAAGCTGCATCAGTTCCGCACCCATGCCATAGGTAACTTTGCGCCCCTGTCCGTCGCAGATGGGCTCATAGAGTGCGATCAATCCCTGCGTAGCAAGTCCGCCAAAGAGAATCCCCTTTTCAAGCAAAAGCACGCGCTGCACCCCGGCGCGCCGAGCCGCCACAGCGGCGCAGACGCCCGCAACGCCGCCGCCGGCGATAATGACATCATACTCCCCCAAGACGGGCGTTTGCAATTGCTCTTGTATGACCTGTATCTTCATATCTCCCACAAATCTCAGTTTTTATGCACTTTTGGCAGCGTATGCAGTAAGTGTAAAATGGAATCAAGGTCTTGCTTAACGTCCATCTGCATGGCAAAGTCATACAATTCCTTTTGCTGCGGCGGCGTGAGCACATCCTTTGTCAAGCCGCAGTATTTCTCATACAGCATTTCATCGGAATAGATCTTCTTGTTTTCGGTAGCGTTAAATTCCTCTACAAGCACTTGTCCATCCTTCATCCGGATCTCGATCACGCAGCCGCGGATACCGGTCGGACCGTTGCCATAGGCATCGTGCCGCTTGGTCGTGATCTTGTCACGAAGAGCCTGATACCGCGTATCATGCAACGTTTCATCAGCAAATGCATCCGGCGAAAGCTGGCCGTCCATCAGGACAACGGCAACAGTATAGTAGAGGGAAAGCTTTCCGGAAGTAACGTTCGGACTGCGACCAACGCCCTGGTTGAGATCGAACGAATATGGATAGGTGTCCACAACAACCGATTCGATTTGCTCCGGGTCGATGGCATGCTTTCTTTGCAGCGCCAGCACCGCATTGACCGCTGGACTGACGGCAAAGCAGGCCGGATATTCCTTGATGGACAACCAGTTGATCAAATAGGGGTTGCCAGGTTCGATCTCCTTGCCGCTGTCACCTTGAAAAATGGTATCGAGCGCCTTTATCCCCTTGAGTACATGCTCAGGACCGGTCAGCCCGCGAGAAGCGGCCTCCACTGCAAACAGACCAAGGTAAGCGCCCCATCCGCCATAGAGATCCTTGGAATCCGATCCCTCCACAAAGCTGACAAAGGGGCAGAGCGGCAGCAGGGATGCAGCGATACCGAATGCATTGCAGAGCTCGTCAACCGACAACCCGCGCAGAAGACCCGCGGCGGCAACTGCGCCGAGGCCACCCACAAACCCAGGGTTGTGCAAGCCCAGCTCAAGGATACGTTCAATGGACAGCATCGCCATACGCGTGCAAACATCGTAGCCAAAGACCACCGCTCGTATAACATCCTCCACGCTGCCACCGTACTGCTGATAGGTCGCAAGGGTGCTGGACCATACATAGATGCCAGGATGCGCCGAGGCCTTTGTGCCGTCATTGAGCTCAAGACTCGATAGGCGCGCCGCATTGGAAAACGCCGCGATCATCGGCGCTGCGGGCAGCGCCTCCGACCAGACAGTCGACTTGCCGCCGGTGTCCATGGTGCGGATCATCGCAAGCAGCTGTGCGCAGCTATCGTGCGAAGCCGTATAGACGCTTCCGCCTAAGTAATTGACAAGCGAACGCCGCACCTGATGCAGCGTTTCATCATCGATATCCGACATCCGGCATTGCGAAAAATGTTCAGCAAGCGTCCGAAAATAACTCATTTCCATCAATTCTCCTTAGCCCAGTCCATTAATTTTTCGGACATGGTTACAAGCTACATAATGATCCGGCAGAACTTCTTCCAGCACCGGCGTGCGGTGGAAACACTCCTCTGTGGCATAGGCGCAGCGCACGGCAAAGCGGCATCCTGCCGGCGGATCGATCGGGGATGTGATTTCGCCCCGCAGGATGGTTCGTTTTTTCTTGTTATGAATATTTGGCTCCGGAATCGCAGAGAGCAGCGCCTTCGAGTATGGATGTAGGGTATGCTCGAATAGCTCATCCGCTCCGGCCTTCTCCACCATGTTGCCAAGGTACATCACGACGATGTCGTTGGAAATATGCTTCACTACCGACATGTCGTGGGTAATGAACATGTATGTAATATTCCGCTCCTCCTGCAGGTCCTGCATGAGGTTGAGAATCTGTGCCTGAATCGACACATCCAGCGCGGAAACGGGCTCATCGCACACGATAAACTCAGGTTCAAGCGCAAGCGCGCGGGCGATGCCGATCCGCTGCCTCCGGCCGCCGTCCAACTCATGCGGATAGGCGTTTGCAAATCGCTCGGCTAAACCCACCGTGGACATGAGATCCCGAATGCGTTCGTTCAGCTCGTCCTGGCTCTTGAATACATGGTGAATCTGCAGCGGTTCGGCAATAATTTGGCTTACGGACATACGCGGATTCAACGAGGAAAATGGATCCTGGAAAATCATCTGCATTTTGCGGCGCTGCGCAAGGGAGTGTTCCTGCTTTGTAATATCTTCGCCTTCAAAGATAATCTTGCCGTCAGTCGCGTCAAGAAGTTTGATGATGACGCGCCCAAGCGTTGATTTTCCACAGCCCGACTCTCCGACCACGCCCAGCGTCTGCCCGCGCTCAATGGAAAAACTCACGTCATCAACCGCATGGAGCAGGCCATGAGGCGTTTTAAAATACTTTTTTAAGTTTTGAACTTCGATCAATGTGTTAGACATCTTGACCTCCAACCGTCGAGCACGCTTCATAGAGTAGGCACCGCACATAGTGTCCGGGCGCGACCTCATTGTTTTCAGGCATACGCAGCTTGCACGCTTCCATGCAGCTGGGGCAGCGGGGATGAAACGGACAGCCGGATGGCAGATCCGTGGGATCCGGCATCAGGCCCTTGATGGGAACAAGGCGCTTCGTCTTCGTTGACAGACTCGGAAGCGATGCAAAGAGGCCCTTCGTATAGGGATGTTTCGTCTCATCGTACACATCTTTGAGGGATCCCATCTCCACAATCTGTCCCGCATACATAATGGCGACCCGGTCACAGTTGTCCGCAACAACGCCAAGATCGTGGGTAATCAGTAGCATTGCCGTGCTGAGCTTTTGCTGCAAATTGTGCATAAGTTCGAGTACCTGTGCTTGGATCGTGACATCCAGCGCGGTAGTCGGCTCGTCCGCAATGATCAGTTTTGGGTTGCAGGCAAGTGCGATGGCGATCACGACCCTTTGCTTCATGCCGCCGGAAAACTGATGCGGATACTCGCTCATCCGTTCAGCGGGAATGCCCACCATCTCCAATATCTCGGCAGCCTTGCGGGTTGCGTCCTTACGGGAAAGCTTCTCGTGCAACCGGATTACCTCGGAGATCTGGTCTCCGACGGTCAAAATCGGGTTTAGCGAGGTCATTGGGTCCTGAAAAATCATGGAAAGATCCTTGCCGCAGTGATGGCGAAGCTGCGCCTTGCTGGCTTTGAGCAAGTTTTGCCCTTCGAAAAGAATCTCCCCGTTTACCACCTTGCCCGGCGGATCGGGAATCAGGCCCATAATGCCGAGTGCCGTGGTAGTCTTGCCCGCACCCGTTTCACCGACGAGACCGAGCGTCTCGCCACGGTTCAGCTCAAAATCAATGTTGTTTACCGCCCGAACAACGCCGGTTTCAGTGAAATAGTGAATGGACAGATCCTTGATGTCCAGAAGTTTATTAATATTCTCCATAGTGTCGCTCCCCTTATCTCTTCAGTTTGGGGTCAAGCGCATCACGCAAGCCATCGCCAAACAGGTTTAGTGCAAGGACGGTCAGCATAATGGCGATGCCCGGTGAAATGACCATGTAGGCATAGTCACGCATAAAGCTTCTCGCATTGGAAAGCATACTGCCCCATTCCGGTGTAGGCGGCTGTACGCCGAGGCCAAGAAAGCTCAAAGAAGCGCATAGCAAAATGGAGGTGCCGATACCCAAAGTGGCCTGCACAATGATGGGTGCAAGAATATTGGGAAAAATATGGCGGACGATGATGCGGGCGTTGCTGGCGCCAAGCGACTGGGACGCCTCCACATACTCCTGATCGCGAACCGTCATGGTCGCTGCGCGCACAACGCGGGCAAAGTTTGGCACAGAGCTCACCGCGACAGCAATCAGCGCACTTGTAATACCCGGACCGATGGTGGAAGCGATGGCAATCGCCAGCACGATTCTCGGAATGCCGTGCAAAACGTCACAGATGCGCATAATCACGTTGTCGGTCATACCGCCAAAAAATCCTGCGATGGAACCCACCACACAGCCGACAAAAGCACCGCATGCAAGAGAAATGAACCCAACGTAGAGGGAAATTCGGCTGCCGTAGATAACGCGGCTTAAAATATCGCGGCCATATTCATCCGTACCCATGAGGTGCGCCATGGAAGGCGTTTGCAGCAGTGCATTATAATCCTGCTTGTCATAGGGAAATGGAGCGATTACATCGGCAAAGATCGCCACCAGCACCAGCAGCACCAATATGGCGAGGCCGCCCATCGCTAGGCTGTTCCTCGAAAGTCTCTGCCAGGTTTCCTGAAACAGACTGCGCTTTTTAAAATGACCCAATCCTGCCTCGTTTCTTTTCTTCATATCGGGTCACTCTCCTTTGCCGCAAGCAACTTTCCGTATTCAGGGGATTGGCTATCGTCTTCTTTTTTGTCCTTCTTCTTCTTGCCCCGGCTATACTGGGAACGAATACGAGGATCGACAAAGGCGTACAAAATATCAATTGATAAGTTCACTAGGCTTTGCAGGACGGCCAGCACCAGCACGGAACCCTGCACAAGCGGATAGTTTCTCGCCTTGATCGCATCCACCATCAACTTGCCAATTCCGGGAATGGCAAACACTTGCTCGTTGACTACGGCGCCGCCAAGCCCACCGGCAAACTGGATGCCTACGATGGTTAAAATGGGAATCAGTGCATTCAAAAGCGCATGCTTAAACAGAACCACGCTTTCCCTTTGTCCTTTGGCTCTTGCGGTACGAATATAATCCTGACGCACAACCTCCAGCATGCTGGAGCGGGCCGTACGCGTAATCGTGGCCACTGAAACCGCGCTGATGCTTATTATCGGCATAATGTAATATTGCCAGCCGTAAAGTCCGGACGCCGGCAACCATTGCAGCTTTACTGAAAACAGCAATACCAGCAGCAGCGCGAGCCAGAAGCTGGGCATCGTGATGCCTAGCAGCGCAAACACGCGGGTAATGCTGTCGATGACGCTATATTGGCGCACCGCGGAAAGAATGCCGATTGGGACGCCTACAAGGACAGCAAAAATAATGACGAGAAAAGCAACCTTGGCCGTAACCGGCAGACGGGCCGCAATTTCGTCCCATACGGGCAGCTTTGTTGTGTAGGATATGCCGAGGTCGCCCTTAAGCAAGCCGCCCATATATGAAAAGTACCGTTCGAAGAAGCTGTCGTTTAAGCCCAACTCTTCACGCAGGGCTTCGACTTCCTCTTTCTCAGCCATATCACCGAGAATCATCTGGGCCGGGTCGCCGGGCGTAAAAAACATCAGCACGAAAATCAAAAAGCTAATGCCCAGCAGAACCGGAATCATGAGAAGTATTCTCTTTGCTATATATCGTAGCATCACTTGACTCCTTATGGGGGGGATTTGATGCCGGATAGCCCGGCCTCAGGAATAGAGAGCTCCTGGATGCCCACCGCACGTAGGCGTTGGACATCCAGGGGGTATTACACAGTGTTCAGATTAACCGGCAAATACGATTCCCGCAAAATCGGGGATACCGGTGGGTACGTAATTGAAGTTTTTGATGTTGGCACGGGCACCATAACCGGTGATGGGATAGACCAGCGGAAGCAGGTAGAGTTTCTCCCAAAGGTAATCCTGCAACTCCTCATAGATCGGAATACGATCTTCCAGCGCGTAGGTACGCTCGCCCTTGTCCAGCAGATCCTGTACGTGCTGGTCGTTGTGGCGCAGGGAGATGGTTCTGGCCAGAGGCCACGCAACCAGTGCGCTGGCGGGATCCGGAATGGACGCGCTGTTGGCCATAACGGTCATGGGCAGCTCACCCGCATTGTTCATGGACGTAAAGGTGGCAAGGTCAACCATGTCGATGGTGCAGGTGATGCCAACTTCCTTGAGCATGCTCTGGATGATCTCGATGCAGGCGTTGTAATACTGCTGTTGGAAGGTAACAAACTTCACTTCGAGGCCATTTTCGTAGCCCGCTTCCTTCAGCAGTTCCTTGCTCTTTTCGGGGTTGTATTCCCAGGGACCGACCTTCTTGTAGCCCGGGATGCTCCTTGCGATAAAGCCGTCGGCCGCATCGGCCTGGCCCTGGTAAGCAGTCTTGGCGACGGCTTCAACGTTGATGGCATAGGCAATCGCCTTACGAACGAGTTCATTGCCATAAAGCTCATTGGAGTTGTTGAAGCAGAGATAGGTCATGCCCATGGAGTTGCCGGTGAGCATCTGCGTGTCCGGGCCCTCCGCAAGGCGCGTCCAATCGACGGGCGCAATCTGGAAAGCAATGTCAACGCCGCCGGTTTCAAGCTCCACGCTTCTCGAAGAAGCCTCGAGGATGATGCGGATGGTCATGTTGTCAAACATGGGCTTCTCGCCCCAGTATTTATCAAAGCCAACAAGTTCGATCCTGTCGCCGTTAATCCAGTCTTTGAACATCATGGGGCCGGTACCGACAGGCGCACGGCCGAAGGCGTCTACACCCATGGACTCGAACGCAGCCTTGCTAAGGATAACGCCGCGATAGCTTGCAATGCCCTCCATCAAAGGTGCATAAGCGTACTTCAGTTTGACTTCTACCGTTTTTTCATCCAGCGCTTTGGTGTTTTCGATGTCGATTGCGCCGAACATGGTGCTCGTAAAGCTGCTGGTTGCGGCGTAACCGAGCGAGAATACAACGTCGTCCGCCGTCATCTTGTTGCCGTCATGGAAATAGACGTCGTCGCGAAGATGGAACACGATGGTCAGATCGTCAACGATTTCGTAGCTCTCTGCGAGCCAAGGGGTCAGTTCGCCATCAACGGACTTCAGCAGGGACTCGAAGATCGTTTCGGAGCTGACGAACGTAGTATCATGGGAAGCAGCATAGGGGTCCATGGTCTGCGGTTCGGCCTGAATCGCAACGACCAAGGTATCCTTACGGACGGCGGTCTGTTCAGCCGACGATGTCTCGCCTTCTGCGGGTACTGTTTCGCCAACGCCCGCCTCGGGCGTAGATCCTTGCTCTGGGGCCTGCTGCGTGCAGCCTGCGAAGCTCATGCAAACCATCATGAGCGACAGGATGAGAACGATTAGTTTTTTCATTGGGGACACTCCTTTTTTTTACTTACAAAACCCGATTGCTCAGATTTTATCCCACTTTTCTTCGAGATCGGTCATGGCGCGATAGCCCTTGGCAATCATCATGGCATCCACAATCGCTATACGGGCCATGGCCTCGCAAACCGGGTAGATGCGTGGCAGTAGCGACGCATCCCTCCTTGTGATGGGGGACAGCACACCATCCGTCATGCGCTCAACATCGACGGCCCTTTGGGGAACGGACACGGTGGGCGTCGGTTTAATGGCTAGGCGAATGCGAATTTCGTCGCCATTGCTGATGCCGCCAAGGAAGCCACCCGCATGATTGCTGTAGAACGCCACGCGGCCCGTCTCCTTATCCACGTAAGATTCATCGTTGCACGCGGAGCCCAACAGCTCGGCAACCTTGAAGCCCGCTCCGACTTCGATGCCCTTCACGGCGCCGATGGACATCAGCGCATGGGAAATAGTTGCCTCAAGCTTGTCAAACACCGGTTCGCCAAGTCCGGCGGGAACGCCGCGGCAAATGAGCTCTACAATGCCTCCGCAGGTTTCTCCGCTCTTGCGAACATCGAGAATGTCCTGAATCATCTTCGGTGCGACCTCGAGGTCGGGACAGTTGAGTTCGTTTGCACGATAGTTCTTTTTCGCTTCCTCATAACTCAGCTCTTTAGCCTTGATACCGTGGGACTCGATGGTGTAGGCGATCACGTCGATGCCCATCTTGTCGAGAATCAGCTTCGCTACGGCGCCACCGGCAACACGACTCACCGTCTCACGTCCAGATGCGCGGCCCGCGCCGACCCAGTCGCTGTAATCACCGTATTTTTTGAAGAAGGTGTACTCGGCATGGCCGGGCCGGATATTGTTCTTGTAGTCACGATACTGGCCCACGTGAACGTCCTCGATGTCATTGTTGGGAATCACGATGCCAATGGGCGCGCCCGTAGAAAGATCGTTCTCCATCACGCCGGAGAAAATGAACACCCGATCCTTCTCGAGACGCGGGGAGTCGAGGGGCGACTGGCCGGGCTTACGCTTGTCCAGCTCCTTTTGTATGTCCTCTGCCGTAATACGAATGCCAGCGGGACAACCATCCACGATGGTCAGCAGGCCACCATAGAGTTCCTTCGGAATATCGGAATGCTTCCGAAAACAGCCGGAATAGGATTCGCCGCAGGTCGTTACGCGGAATAATTTACCAAATGTGTTACCAGTCATAATGATTCCTCCTTATTCGCTAATTGTTACGTTTAAGCCGCAAACTTGCATTTTATCGTAGAATCCGGGGAATGTAACGCTTGCACATTCCGCACCCTGAATTGTCGTGCAGCCCTGAGCGGAAAGTGCCGCCACCGTCAATGCCATGGCGATACGGTGATCATCGTGGCTATCTTGGATGCATCCTCGCAAGGCTTTGCCGCCATGGATTGTGATCGTGTTCTCCGTTGCAAAAATATCCGCGCCCATGCGCGTGAGTGCCTCGGTCATCACTGCAACGCGATCCGTTTCCTTAAGCCGCGCACCGGCCACATTGTCCAGCACGGTCGTATCCTCTGCCATGCAGCCTGCTACGCAAAGGATGGGCAATGCATCAGGCGTGTTCATAAGGTCAATGGTGATTCCATGAAGCTTGTTTCCGCCACGGATCACAAGGTCGCCCTTGGTCGCATTCTTTTGAATGTCGGCACCCATTGCAATCAGATGGTCAATTACCGCCGCGTCTCCCTGTGTGTCCTTAAAATTCATGTTGTGGATGGTCAGTTCAGAGCCTTCCGTAAGCGCCGCCACGGTGGGAAACGCTACGCTGGACCAATCGCTTGGCATTACCTTGTCAAAAGGCTTGTACTTCTGATTGCCTTTAATTTTAAAGTATTTGTGCTCTTTTTGATCATAATCAACTTCGACACCGGCCTCCCGCAACCATTGAATCGTCATATCGAGATAGGGAATTTCCATGGGCTTCTGAGTGGTGATGCAGGTATCTCCACTGCACATGGGCGCCGCAATCATCAGTGAGGATATGTACTGGGATGTCGTGCAGGGAACCTCGACCTCGCCGCCGCAGATCGGCCCCTTGATAAAGAACGGTGCGCTGTTGCTGCCAGAACGGGTGGGTGAGGACTGTGCACCCAGCTTATTCAACGCGTCCAGCAGTGGCTGCACCGGGCGTTTTCGGATGGATTTATCACCCGTAAAAACGGTATAGTCCGGCAGCAGCGCTGCAATCGACGTCATAAAATACAAGGTTGTGCCGGAATTATCGACATTTACAATATCGTCCGGTGTCTTGAGTCCATCTTGTGGGCCATCCACCATCCAGCAGTTTTCCGCCGCCGCAACCGTGGAACCAAATTGTCCCGCAATGCGCATGGCCGCCTTGCAATCCTCGCTTAAAAGCGGATTGCGGATGTACGAACGGCCGCCGGCCAAGGTCGCAACAATTAGTGCGCGGATGGTATGGCTCTTGGAACTTGGAACACTCATTTCTCCGCGAACGGAGCCCGGATATATCTTCGCAATCATAAGAATCTCCCTTCAGCCTTTGTCGCCAATGCACGCTTCAAGCGTTTGGCGCATGAGATCCGTTGGCGCCTGCGCGCCTGTCCATATTTCAAATTGTGCGGCGCCTTGGTAGAGCAGCATACCGAGTCCATTGAGAATGCCGCAACCCTTTGCCTTGGCATCGATGAGGAATTTCGTAACAGCGGGGTTGTAGGCCGCATCGAAAGCCAACATCCCGGCGTGAAAAACATCCGGATCCACGGGAGATTCCCCCACATGCGCACCCATTCCCACGCCGGTGGCATTGATGATCACATCGGAAGTTCCCGCAGCGGCCTGAATCGCCTTCTTATCGTCCCACGGTACCATGCCGACAACCGGCGCGAACTGCGCATTGATCTCGTTAACAAGTTGTTCGCTATCCGTGTCAAAAAGGCTGCTCACGGTAATTTTCTTTGCCCCCTGATGCGCCAGCGAACCACAGATGGCCCGCGCTGCGCCACCAGCGCCAAGGCATAAAAATGTGCTTTCGCAAAGCGGATTTTGATAATATTCGCCAAGGGAACGCAGGAAGCCCACGCCATCTGTATTGTAACCGGTGAGTGAACCATCCGGCTCGATTACCACGGTGTTAACCGCGCCCATCTTGGCGGCAAAATCATCGAGCTGATCCAAGTGTTTTATGATCGCTACCTTGTCGGGCTTGGTCACGCCAAAGCCCGCAAAGCGCATATGGCAGATACCCCGCACAATCGCATCGAGGGACGTCTCTGTGGTTTCGATGGGAAAATACTCAAAATCGAGACTGCAGGCACGGAACGCTGCATTTTGCATACGCGTGGACAAGGACTGCCGAAGTGGATTTCCTAACAAGCCTATCAGCTTGGTATCAACGGTTATCATGATTACGACCAAACCTTTCTGCGAAAGGCACAAAACGGAACGAAACCGCAGGCCTTCGTGGTAGATTTTTATACAATAGCAGCGAGGAAGCAGGCACACGACACAACGTGTGGGGTTGAGCGGACATAGCGCAACGCCGTGCGTGATTGTGTGCACCGTCCGCTCTTAGAAAACAATGGTTCAAATATAATCTTGTCAACGTATCTTTGTAAAAAACGCTGCCCGCTTTTATGCAAGCAATCCGTCACTGCTTGTTTCACCGCACTTTTTTTTGTGAAACGTACGAATATGGCACTTAAAACCGTTTATCCGGGTTGTCGTGGCAATTTCGTTCACACATCTTTTGTGGCGGCTTCTATCGCATGGCCCAACAAGAAGAACGCGATTGCTTACAAGCGGCTTCTCCGGCAACCTTCGCCGGCTTACGTCTTGGCTACCATGCTATGGATTCCGATGGTGCTTGAGTGTCTGAACCCATTGTGCCATATTTTGTTTTCAAGCTGCGTTTTTATGCTTTTCTTTCATATACCCTTATGGTGCATTCTCATATGGTTATTAAAACTGATTACTTCGTATTAGACCGACTAATTTTGATTTGATATTTGGGATCGTGCATTCTTAGCTTGCGCTATGGATGATGGCGAGGCCTTGAGCCAGTTGTTCTACAGGAATTTGTCCTGGAGCAGATACACGACCTACCGCGCCGAAGGTCATGGCGGAGCCGAACACCTCGCCAGAAAGCCGGGAAATCACACCCATCGATGCCATGGACATCGTAATGATCGGACGATTGGCATGCCGGGAGAACATCTCTTGCGTTGCCGATAAAAGTTCCAGCACGTCTTCCTTGCTCTGAGGCATAACGGCAAGTTTCGGAATATCCGCACCGGCGGCTTGTATTGCACAAAGCCGGTCGACTAGTTCCTGCCGCGCCGGGGTCTTGTAAAAATCATGGTTGGAACCAATGACAAGCGTCCCCGTCGACTGAAGCGCAGCAATGTGCGCCTTCGCCTTCAAACCGAGTGAGAGAACCTCTACGTCTACAACGTCCACGTTTCCACTGCTGGCAACAGCGAGATTCAGCGCAAGATAGTCCTCTTCGGAAAACGCCCTGTCGCCACCTTCCTTCATCGTGCGGAAGGTAAAAAGCAAAATCTTCTTTCCCAGTGCGTTTCTTAGATCCTTGAGCGTTGCCAATACCTTCGCAGTATCTGCCACATCAACGTAAAAATCAGATCTCCACTCCACCATATGGATGTCCATCAAAGCGATCTCATGGGCTTTTTCAATAATATCTGTTTTGCGCTGCTCCGTGATTGGTACAATTATTTTGGGAACACCTTCGCCGATTGTAACGTTTTTAATAGTTATGGGTCGAATCATAGGATGATCCCCTTTAATAAAATTTCCAATTTGCTCTCAGATGCATTCATTATACAAATACCGCCCGACTATTTCTATACCCCTTTTGCATTTTCTTATGAATTATTTTCATCATATTCTCGAATTTGTTGCATGTTCATCTAAAAAATGGTATATTTGCATCAAGTAATTTCATGAATTTTCCACCGCTTGCCTGCTTTTGTATGACTGCGCAAAAAATGCGCTTCCATGTGCCTTTGCGCAATATTGCCTAATGCTGGCCGCACACAGATACCGCC
This sequence comes from Clostridia bacterium, assembly GCA_036651815.1. Classification (GTDB taxonomy): domain Bacteria; phylum Bacillota; class Clostridia; order Christensenellales; family CAG-138; genus JAVVXB01. The sequence continues at coordinate 52,223 of JAVVXB010000007.1, read as the reverse complement.
CTGAGAATACAATATTTCTTCGACAATGTAGTATGAAGAATTTTCATCAATATTTTAAATTATTTTTATGTCCATCAGATGATATAATTTGCTTACATGAGGTGTTTTCATGAATTTACAACAGCTTACCTACTTTTGTACGATTGTGCAAAAAAAGAGCTATACACGCGCCTCCGAGCAGCTTCGGGTAACACAGTCCACGCTGAGTCATTCCATCAACGAACTGGAACGCGAACTGAATGCGCCGCTCTTAAACCGCAGTGGCCGGGACATTACCGTCACCCCCTTCGGCGAGATTTTGTTGGAGTATGTGAAGCCCGCCCTCGCCCTTCTGGACGAGGCGCAATTCAAGCTGAAGGACATGACCGATCCGGAATCCGGCATGATTTCGCTGAGCTACTTCAGCTCCTTAAACGACCTCGTTACCTATGCCATCTCCTGCTACTATACGGATACGGGAAAAATTCAGTCGCACTTTCGCTTCTTTCCTTCCTCCACCACGGAGATTGAGGAAGCCATTGCAAACGGCAGCAGCGATCTTGCGTTTACTACAGAGATTGCAAACCCCAGCTTCGAATACTATCCCATCGGCTACCACGAGACGGTGGTTATCGTCTCTAATCAGCATCCCCTCGCGCGGTACAAGGCCATCCACCTTTCCCAATTACGCAACGAAAAGCTCATTACCTATGAAAACAGATGCCAAATTCGGGGTTACATCAACGGCATTTTGCACAATGCGGGTTTTGCCCCAAAGGTTGCCTTTGAAACCACCAACGACAACATCATCGTCAGTTCCGTATCGGCAAACTTCGGGATCGCTTTGATTCCAAAGCCGCTTGGCAAGCATGCAAGCCCCATCAAAATGCTGCGGATTCTAGACGATATTCCGCCGCGCTCCATTGCACTTGCATGGCGCAAATCGAGATATCTTTCCCGTGCCACCGAGAACTTTGCCAATTATGTTATCAAAAACCGGGATCGCTTCGACGTGTATCTCAAGCAGGAATGTGGTGTGCCCTTCCCTAAAAAATAAAAATATCAAACGAAACGAGTAAATCTGCCGATATCGCACGGTTTAAAACGTTCAATCACATATGTAAACGATAAAATCCGTTTCAACCGCGTTCGGTGCAATTCCATTGACGGATGACGGCAAGCGCACAGGCGTGTAAAAGTACGCAGGCGAGATTGGCATCGATACGATCAGCATATGAAATAACGGCCACTTGTTTTGTGTAGCGGTCTTTGGCAATGCCCTGCCTTTCTCCGCAATCTGTTTTCGCAAAGTTCCAACTTTGCTTTCTAACGCCCACAATCGGCACAAATCCGGAAGAATTTTCGGGGCTAGTCGCCATGCGCGTTGCCACCACCTAGAAGCAGCCACGAAGTTGTATCACCGAACGAGCCTTCCGACAGAATAAAAGCACTGAACCATCTAAAACATTCAGATGGTTCAGTGCTTTTCTATAACTTTGGCATATAGGGATTGCGATGGTGCATCACGTCAACGCCCGCCGTTAACCTCTTTTTTCATGACATAATTTTTGAGCACTATCCCGTTTCTTACGACAGCCTGATCCCGTATTAGCGTATACCCTTGTCGCTCAAAAAATGGTCTTGCGGTAATGGACGCGTGTACTTCAAAGATTGATAGCCCATTTCGCATGGCGTTTTCCTCCAGACGCAAAACAAGAGCAGCACCTATTCCTTTTTTCTGATGATCTCTATGCACATATAATCTATCGAGATATCCGGTTCCGTCCATATCGGAGAACCCAACAATCTCGCCGTTATGTTCCGCAACGAATGTGGAATGTCCGCAAAAGGCCCGATCCCATTTTTCCATATCGATGCAGCCTGTTGCCCACGCATCCAGTTGTTCTTTTGTATAATCCGTTGTGGGAATCGCGTGAACCGTTTCGTAAAACAATTCGATCAAGATGGGGCAATCCGCATGCCGGTATTTTCTGATGTTCAAACTTGCTTCTTCTCCTGCTCCATTTAATAATCGTCCACTCAGAATGGTACGCTTATCCGATCTAATAAGGACAAGTTGAGCGTCCGCAGGCCAGGCAATCCTCCGTTTCATTTCCTACGATTCCTTCGGTGGAGCAGCCCGTCCAATACGGGCGAAATTCCGGTATGTTTTGCTGATCCAGACAATGTTCGGCACAAGCAAAATACGTTGCGCCCATCAAAAAGCACTGATCTGCGACGGACTCAGGCAGCAAACGATAGGTCATCTCTGAATGACTTGCTTTGGCATTGATGCAACGTTCGCGCATCAGCTTTGTCGCATTGCGCCAATCACGCGAATGCTTTATAGATTGCGCGCACCGCATTGTTCAAATCGTCGTTCTCGATCCCGACAATGATGTTCATTTCGCTGCTTCCTTGATCAATCATACGGATGTTGATGCCCGCTTCATACAGCGCATTAAACAAACGTGCGGCTACGCCAAGGGAGCGAATCATGCCCTTGCCAACGGTGGCGACCAGCGCCATGTTGCTGTGCAGTTCAATGGATTGCGGATCGCAGTCATGTTGAATTTCCCGTAGCACCGCTTCCAGATTATCGCGCAGTTTATCATCCGAAATGACAAGGCTCATTGTATCAATGCCGCTGGGTACATGCTCAAAGGAAATATTATATCGTTCCAGCACGCGCAGTAGACGATAGCCAAAGCCGATCTCATTGTGCATATTGTCTTTGTAAACCGTAATAACGGTAAACCCTGTACGCCCCGCCACACCGGTCAACTGTCCCTCGCGTTTGTAATACTTGAGATAACTATCCGGAATGACCATGGTTCCCTCGTCCTCTGGACGATTGGTATTGCGCACATTGATCGGGATATGTGCGCGGCGCACTGGAAAGATGGAATCCTCATGCAGCACGGTCGCACCCATATAGGAAAGCTCCCGTAATTCTGAATAGGTCACGATGTTGATGGCTTTTGGATGGTCCACAATCCGTGGGTCCGCCATGAGAAAGCCGCTCACGTCCGTCCAGTTTTCATATACGTCCGCCTGCACCGCACGAGCAACGATGGAGCCGGTGATGTCCGATCCGCCGCGGGAGAAGGTCTTAATGCTGCCATCGCGCTTTCTGCCATAGAAACCCGGCACGACGATGTTTTCCTGATCGATAAGCTTCTGCGTCCACTTCTGGGTCGTCTCATCGTCATACGTGCCGTCGGAATGAAAGCAAATCAGCTCTGCCGCATCATAAAACGTAAAACCTAGATATTCCGCCAGCAGCAATCCGTTTAAATACTCGCCGCGGCTTGCTATAAAATCTTCGCTGGCGCCATTTTCGATGTTGTGCTGAATGGCTTTCAGTTCCCCAATGATGTTAGTGGATAGCCCAAGTTCGGTTTCAATGCCAACATAACGGTCAATAATCTGCTGATAGGTGGCGTCAAACTCCAGTCCTTGGCTGACCTGTGCGTAGCATAGATAGAGCAGATCCGTAATTTTTTCATCGCCGGGATAACGTTTGCCAGGTGCGCTGGGCACCACGAATTTACGTGTTTTGTCCGCAAGGATGATCTCCTTGACTTTTTGAAAGCACGAAGCCTGAGCCAGCGAGCTTCCACCGAATTTTGTAACTTTAATGGCCATGTCGGTTTGTTTCCTTATTTGTTATTTTTCTATGAGACGGCACTCCATATAGTACCGTTTTTCATTCGCTTCCCCCATCGAGAAGGTCTTCCTTGGCAATGCACCATCATAAATGACAGTCGGAAACAGCTCCTTCTTACCCATGGAAGGCAGCAAAAAGCCGATGGCATTACCGGTTTTGATCAGTTCGCGAACCACGTCCACACCATGGATATAATCCACCTCCGCGCCGGGGTTCTCCGCAAGCACGGCATCAATCGCGCTTTGCAGCGTCCCGACGGCCAGCTGCTGCACGGGTTTTTCGACGATAAACGCGCCGCTGGTTTCACCCGTGATAAACGGTAGCACATGCTTGACGTCTCCACCTGCGGCCTTGTGCTCGCCAAGCTGCACGCAAACGTCCCCATTCTGTGTTTTCAGTACTTTTTGCAGTTTTTCAATTGCGCCGTTTCCAAACAACCCGAATACCACGCGATGGATTGGCTCAAACACAATGCCATCGTCATGGACATTCTCTACCTCCACAAGTGCATAACGCGCCGGATGATCCACCCGTTCCTCTTCCGGCAACTGCGCCTTAATCTTTTCCCAGTACGCCTTGGCTGTAGCAAAGCTGTGGTTTCCATCTCCCATGGCAAACAGTAACGGTGCAGCCCCTTCCCCATACTTGTTGCCAAAGGATTCCGGATTTGCCAATTTATCAAGAGCGGAAAGCACACCAAGAATGGCCGGCTCTTCGGAAACCAAACGCCCTTCAATATGACCGCCGCCCAGCATGAGATCGGTATTGTAGAGCAAGCTGAACCGTTTCTGATCCGCCACAAGCGGCTCAATGACGGTTTTTTCCGGGTCGTCAATCAGCACAAGAATATGTGGCAGTTCCAGCGGCGCGCCTTCACGAATCTTCAGGCGCGGAGGAATACGAGATTCAATCGTACCTTCTGTGGCGCGAATTAAAGTCACCGCGCCCTTATGATAATCATATGCGTCTAGGTCCAGTGCCATCACAAGGCCGGTGCGCGTCTGCCCCGCCACCGTGCGGGTAACCAGTACAAACCCTTGTGGCTTCTCTTCCAGCACGCCGGTCTTTAGATAGTCGCGCATATGCTGGCGGATTGACGCAATCTTCTCCTTCTCCTCCGGTTTCCCCAGAAAGGCCTCCGGGAGGATTAATTCCAGCGTTGAAGGTGCTTTGCCAACAAATTTCTTCGCCGATGCCCAGTATTCTGGTTGCGAAGTATATTGGTCACAGGCTACAACCGCCCATTTCATGAAATTGGAACCCTCTTTCGGGAGCAGGACACGCGGCACGCATACACCGACATTGTTACAGTAACGATCCATACTTGCTAATCCTCCAAAAAAATACTGATATCTATTATATAGGCTTTCGCATGTTCTTTTCAAGGTATTGTGTTGGCTTTGCATAAAAACACAATCCACTAAAAATAGTTACAATGAGCACCCGGTATTGATAATACCCCTCATGCAGCACGCTGTGTGAACTGATTGCAAGCCAAGCAACCGGCAGCAGCGCAATCAGCAGGAAGATGCGGCCCTGCCGATAGCCAACCTTCCTTCGTGCGCGGGTATCCATCATAAACGGCCAAGCAATGATAAACCCAATCAGGCATAGTGCGCACTCAATGGTCACAAGATATTTGAATGCCCCCGCAAGCGCGGATAACGGATGTACATGCCCAGGAATTCCAATGCTCTCGCCAAGCACCGCGATTCCGTCCTTCCACGCATTGAAATCCGTAAAAAGTGTGGTGACCCACAGATTGCACAGCCACATGCCAACGTAGGCGGTTAGCCACGCACCAAGACACTTGCACACAAAAACGAGATCCGCGCGAAACGTCAGCAATTCACCTTCACGCTGCTTGATCAGCAGGCGAATGATGATGGGTAGTCCAAAGGTGATGATGGGTACGGTGTACAGGTCAAAATACTGGGTAACACCGCCGATGATAAAAAATACCATCGGCTCGGATATCTTCCATTTGCCGATATACGGCATCAACAGCATTGCGGTCAGCGCAAGGATGAAGCAGCAGGCATACTGGAGAGAGCTCATCACCATGATCGGATTAATCGACAGAAACGCCGCAGCAAATAGAAAGGACATGAGTATGCTGCTGTGCCTCCGAATGCTGAGCACATTCGCCGTAAACAGCAGCAGAACCAGCCACATCAGCAAGCGCCGAATCTGCCTCAGATTCAAAAAAGCAAGCAGTACGCGGATTACGGAACGAAAACCCATGATCGCATGCGTAAAATACGTGTCTGCCGATGGAAAATTGCCAGTTTCGGCAACCGCATTGATGGTAGCAATCGGATCATGCTCGCCTTCATAGGTCGGATTGATCAAAACCGACTTCGGTGTCTCACGCGTGTTCATATATAAACTGGAAAGCAGCATGCGCGTTTCTGAAAAATTATCCAGTTGATAGGAACCATCGCTGCGAATCAGCAGCACGGGCGCATAGCCCTCCTCTTTCAGTTGGCTGGCGGAGAGTTGCATGCTGTCGGTGACTGCTTCCTGGGAAATCAACCCCGCGATAAACAGTAGTACATAGCCGCCAATCATAAGGCATGCAAAAATACCTGTAAATTTTCCCAATGATTTGAGTCTCCTCATCCGCTACATTCCTCCTACCTTTTGGCATCCGAAACGCCGGAACGATTCTGGAAAAGCAAGTGCATACCCGGCTGGCGCACTTGTCTGTAATTATGTTGCATGATACCATATTCTTGCGTCCGCGTAAATGTCCTGTAACACGTCTAAGGCGAACCATCATAAAATAAATGTAGAAAATATATTCTTTTGCTTGACAAGGCGAAAGAATGGTGCTAAATTAACCCCATTATCAAATATTTGCAGAACGGAGCCGCACCATGAAAAACACGACCGCAAACAAAGCCTACACCAACGCGATGCCAGCCGCATCTGCTATGTTTGCGTGCGCTGCGGCAACTTCTTCTATTCTGATTCTTCGTACGCTCAGCATTTCGCTGAGCGTATTGCTTATTTTGGTTGCTGTACTATGCGGCATCCTGATTAGCCTGGCGCTAGTGCGCCATACTCCGCATCGGAACAAAGCTGTATCCTGATTTTTTAGGTAAATTGCGGCGGTTCCAAAGCGGAACCGCCGTTTTTTAATTCGGGCAGCGAAAGCCACCCGAACAAATAAGCAATAATAGGGAGGAAATAAAAAAATGAAAAAAATGTTTTGCACTGTAATGGCTCTCATGATGATGGCCGCTGTATTCGCCGGCTGTGCGCCGGCAGCACCCGCCACTGACACCGCCACTGGCGAAATCATCGTCGGCATGGAAGGCCCCTATACCGGTGACACCGCTGTCTATGGCCTGGCCGTCAGAAACGGCGCGCAGCTCTACTTCGACCAACTCAACGCCGCAGGCGGCATCAATGGCAAACAGGTCAAGGTCGTTGCGTATGACAACAAGGGTGACGACGCAGAAGCCGTCACCGCGTTCAACCGCATGGTCGATCAGGATGGCATCACCTGCCTCGTGGGCGACGTCCTGACCGGCAATACCATCGCAGTTGTCGGAGAAGCTTATCCGATCAACATGCCCATGATCACCGCATCCGCCACCGCCGCGGCCGTCACCGTCAACGAAAGCGATGGCACGGTGTACACCAATGTGTTCCGCACCTGCTTCATTGATCCTTTCCAGGGTGAAAAGATGGCTACCTATGCTACCGAGAAGCTCTCCGCCAAGACTGCCGGCGTCATTGTGCAGACGGGCGATGCTTACTCTGCCGGTCTTGCCGAAGCTTTTGTCGCAAAATGTGCGGAACTTGGAATCGAAGTGGTTGCGCAAGAAGGCTACGCCAAGGGCGACGTGGACTTTAAAGCACAGCTGACCAATATCATGAGTAAAAATCCGGATGTCGTCTTCTGCCCAAACTACTATCAGGATGACGGTATGATCATCACGCAGGCTCGCTCCATCGGCCTCACCGCAACCTTTTTGGGTGGCGATGGTTGGGCAGGCATCGCGCAATATGCTTCCGCCGCCGACCTTGAGGGCAGCTACTACTGCTCCGCTTATGCCCCCAACTCGACGGATGCGGTCAAGTCCTTTGAAGCGGCATACAAGACCGCATACGGCGAAGATGTCCCCAATATGTTTGCAGCGCTGGCCTATGATGCAGCCAGCTTAATGTGTGCAGCCCTCACAAAGGCCGAAGCTTCCGGCGAAAAACAGGGCAGTGATGCCTATAAGCAAGCGGTCATTGATGCCATCAAGAGCGAAGGCGCCAGCGTCGACGGCGTCACCAGTGCCAATGGCTACACCTTTGATGAGAACAATAACCCCATCAAGGATGCCGTCATCATGACGCTGACCGATGGTGTCGAGACCTTCAAGGAAATGTTCTAATTCATGCGGTAAGAACGGTCTTGCCGATTGTAGGGTTCGGAGACTGTGCGGGGGCATTTTCCCCCTCGCACGGCTTCGGCCGTTTCAGTGGACATGGGGCGTAACCCGCCCGCATGTCAAGAGAGGTAATAGTTATGTCCGTCTTTTCCACCATCCTTCGGCAAATCATCAACGGACTGCAATCCGGCTCCATCTATGCACTCGTGGCGTTGGGCTACAGCATGGTCTATGGGATCATCATGCTGTTGAATTTTGCCCACGGAGACATCATCATGATTGGCGCTTACATCGCGTGGATCGTCATGGCACGCTTTGCGCTCAGTCCTTTGCTTGCAATTATCTGCGCGATTTTCGGCTGCGTACTGCTTGGCGTAACGATTGAAAAGATCGCCTACAAGCCCCTGCGCAGTTCTCCGCGCATTTCACTTTTGATCACGGCCATTGGCATTTCATTCCTACTTGAGAACGTTGCTCAAATGGTATTTGGCGCCAATGCGCAGGTGATTCCGACCTTCTTTACCCTGCCAAATCCATCGTTTGGCTCCATCGAAGTTTCCGGCACAGCTATCGTCACGCTGGCAACAACGGCAATCTCCATGGTTGCGCTGACGCTACTGATCCGAAAGACCAAAATGGGCAAGGCCATGCGCGCCGTTTCTGAAGATACCGGCGCAGCGCAGCTCATGGGTATCAACATTAACCGCACCATTTCATTTACGTTTGCCATCGGCAGTGCGCTGGCGGCCATCGGTTCCGTGCTCTACTGCTCGGCCTATCCGCAGGCAACCCCCACCATGGGCTCCATGCTGGGCCTCAAGGCATTTGTTGCGGCGGTGTTGGGCGGCATCGGCTCCATCCCCGGCGCAATGATTGGCGGACTTGCCATCGGCCTTGCGGAGGCACTAGTTTCCACCGTTGGGCTATCCGTCTGGAAGGACGGCGTTGTATTCGCCATTCTGATCATTGTACTGCTGGTAAAACCCACGGGTCTCCTTGGCCGTCCGATGACCGAAAAGGTGTAAAGGGGAATGAAAATGGATAATAAACCTTACAAACGCATCCCCATGCCAATCCGTTACGGCATCAACGCAGTGCTGTTCGTTTTGTTTCTGCTGGGCGGCAATGCGCTGATTGCGAGCGGTTTCATCGGCAATTACTACGCCAAGATCATCGTACTCATTGGCATCAACATCATCCTGGCCGTGTCGCTGAACGTTGCCACCGGCTATCTGGGTCAGCTTCCGTTGGGTCACGCGGGCTTTATGGCCATCGGCGCATATGCATCCGCCATTTTCATGACGCGCAGCGGCCTACCGGCCGATATCGCATTCCCCATTGGCATTCTTCTTGGCGGTCTGGTTGCAGGTGTCTTCGGCATCCTCATTGGCATTCCCGCCTTGCGGCTCAAGGGCGATTATCTCGCCATTATCACACTGGGCTTTGGTGAAATCATTCGTGTGGTGCTACTAAACATCGACAGTGTGCTGGGCTTCAAGCTCACCTACGGCGCGGCAAGCCTCAAGAGCATTCCGAAAACCACGACGTTCCTCAACACCTTTCTGTGCGTGGGTATCGTGTGTTTTCTGATTCATACGCTCATGAAATCACGTCACGGACGAGCGATTCTCTCCGTACGCGAAAACGAGATTGCGGCAGACTCCTGCGGAATCAATCTTACCTATTATAAAACACTGGGCTTCACGGTTTCCGCCGTATTCGCGGGTGTAGCCGGCGCACTGTACGCCAGCTACCTGGGCATATTAAATCCTTCTGGCTTCGGCTTTATGAAGTCCATCGAAATTCTGGTCATGGTGGTGCTTGGTGGTATGGGTAGTATGATCGGCTCGGTCGTCTCAGCAACGGTGCTCACCGCCGTACCGGAACTGCTGCGCGCGTTTTCCCAGTACCGCATGATCGTATACTCCCTGTTGCTCATCGTTGTGATGATCTTTAAACCTACCGGCCTGTTTGGCACCTATGACTTTTCGCTGAGCCGGCTGCTGGAACATCTGATCAACGGTAAAAAGCGGAAGAAGCAATCCAAGAAGAAAGCGGGTGAAGAGAATGGATAAACTTGTTCCTGTGCCGAGTCTTGGCATGATTCCAGAGCGTGATATCGGCAGCGCGCCCATCCTCGACATCCATCATCTGGGCATTGATTTCGGCGGTTTACACGCCGTATCCGACTTTAATCTGGTCATCGGTCGCACAGAAATCGCAGGACTGATCGGGCCGAACGGCGCGGGCAAAACCACAGTGTTCAATCTGTTGACCAATGTCTATACGCCCACACGCGGCGTCATTCTGCTCGACGGTGTCGATATCCGCGGCAAAAAAACCTGGCAACTCAACCGGATGGGCATTGCGCGGACCTTTCAGAACATCCGTCTGTTTAAAAAGCTGACCGTCGAGGACAATGTGAAGATTGGCCTGCACAATGCCTTTGAATATTCGCTGGGCAGCTCCCTGTTTCGTCTGCCATCCTACTGGAGAAGCGAACGCAAGGCCCACGAAAACGCACTGCAGTTGCTGAGCATTTTCGACATGCAGGATTTAGCGGCTACGGAGGCCGGTTCCCTCCCATATGGCGCACAGCGTCGACTGGAGATCGTCCGCGCCCTCGCAACCAATCCAAAGCTCCTGCTTCTGGATGAACCTGCCGCAGGCATGAATCCATCCGAAACTGGCGAATTGATGGAAAACATCCAGCGGATTCGAAATACGTTTGAGATCGCCATCATGCTCATCGAACACGATATGAACCTTGTCATGGGTATCTGTGAGGGCATCGCTGTGCTGAATTACGGCAAGATCATTGCTAAGGGCTCGCCGGAAGAAATTAAGAACGACCCAGTTGTCATCGAGGCGTATCTTGGCCGCAGACAGGAAGGAAAAGCATATGCTGAAGGTTGATAATATCAATGTATCCTATGGCAATATTCTGGCCATTCGGGATATCAGTTTTTCGGTGGAAACCGGAGAAATCGTGACGCTAATCGGCGCAAACGGCGCGGGCAAAAGTACCATTCTCAAGACGATTTCTGGACTGCTTCGTACAAAAACAGGCGATGTGACCTTTAACGAACACAGCATCAAAACCATGGCACCCCACAAGATTGTCTCCGCTGGCATTGCGCACGTACCGGAAGGACGCCGCGTATTCAGTCAGATGACCGTGGAGGAAAATCTTGAGATGGGCGCGTTTACACAGCCGCTCTCCAGCGTGGGCGATTCGCTACCCAACGTCTACGATCGTTTCCCGCGACTCAAGGAACGCCGCCGCCAGATTGCGGGGACGCTTTCCGGCGGTGAACAGCAGATGCTAGCCATGGGCCGTGCGCTCATGTCCAGTCCAAGGCTCATGATGCTCGACGAGCCTTCCATGGGCCTTGCGCCGTTGCTGGTTGAGCAGATCTTTGATATCATCAAGGAGCTGAACAAAGCTGGCACAACGATTCTGCTTGTGGAACAAAACGCGCTGATGGCACTGTCCATTGCACACCGCGGCTATGTACTGGAAACCGGTAAGATCGTGCTATCCGCTCCCGCAGAAGCGCTGTTGCACAACGACTCCGTGCAAAAAGCCTATTTAGGTGGATGATCGCTAGTCCGCTTGCCCTTCACCAGTGCGGTTCAGTGTTTGGGAAAATGACGATGCTAGCGTTAGGATGATCGCTAGTCCGTTTGGCCTTCATCAATGCGTCCGCCAATTTTCGGCTCCATTTTGGGAATCGACGCAAGATTCCGGCACCCACAATTTCGTCTGCATTATAAAACCGGCCCGGGCGTAACGCGCCTGAACCGGTTTTTTGAATGTTCGCTTTGAATTTCGCTACTTTTTCCTTCTTTTATCCCGCGTGAAATCAAAAAACTCGTTTCCCTTCACCAAGAAGGCTTCCTGCGCCAACTCTGCCAATGGCAAATCAGACAGAGAATCGGAATAAAACTGTGCGACTTCACTGTCCGGATCTCTTTCCCGCATGCGGCGTACCTTTTCCACATCGTGGCAATTGAGTCCCTCGGTCTCGCCCGTGTGCGGGTCAACGCGAGAAGCCAACAATGCAACGCCAAGTTCCGCACAGATAGGTGCAAGTAAAAAATCCGGAGAGGCCGAGATGATCAAATCGTCCCTGCATTTCTGCGCAAGATACCAAGGTTTGATGCGTTGCCGATGCGTTGCCCAAAAATCAGCCACATAGGCATTCACGTCCGGCAGAAAAGTCAAAAACCGATAAAGCCGCTGCTTGGCTCGTGTCTTTTCCACAAGCCCCAGCGACATCCCCAGAAAGGCAACCCCAACCGCCGGCAGATCCAGCAGCATACGCGGCTGCCGTGCAGCGCAGTACCTGTAAAAATGCGCGGTGGAATCGCCATCATAGATGGTTCCGTCAAAATCGTAAACGTTGCGCTTCATGTATCCAGCAGCAATTTGCAAATGTCGTCCACCTCGTCAACCATTTTTGTTGCGCCCGCTTCCACAAGCACAGCTTGGGTTCGATATCCCCACAAGACAGAAATGCAGGGCATATTGGCATTCTTCGCAAATCGAACATCCACCTCGGAATCACCAATATAGACGGCGTCCTCCGGTTTGCAGCCAAAGTAGTCCAACACAAAATGGAGCGGCTCCGGATCCGGCTTGGTTGCGAATTTTTCCATACGGCCAAGCACCATGGAAAACAGATCCTTGGGAAACAGTGTTTCGACCACCGTCAGCGTATCCCGGTGCGGTTTATTGGATACCACCGCAAGCTTGATTCCCGCTGCCTTAAGCCGGTTGAGAACATGTAAAATCCCGTCATAGGGACGGGCATGATCGCAGCAGTGTTTGGGATAATAGGCATTGTAAGCCTCGCCCACCGCCTGCCAATCATCCTTGTGTTCCTCAGCAACGGCATGTTGAAACATATAGATCGTGCTGTAGCCAACAATTGCCTCAACCTCCGTTTGCGTCAACGTGGGTAACCCGCACGTTTCCAGTGCGTGGTTGAGCGCGTACGCAAGATCGCCAATGGTGTTGACGAGCGTTCCGTCGAGATCAAATATTGCCAGTTGTATCATTCTTCTTTGATTTCCTTTCCTACCAACCAATTGCCAGAACAAACATGCCAAACAAAACCAGAAGTGCGCCAAAAATGGCACTGCCCGGCTGCCGTTCCTTTTGTATGACGCGTGCAAACAGCAGCATCATAAAATAGCCAAGAATGGAGAGCGGCGCAAATCTGCCCCCATCTCCCCGCAGTGAAATGCCGTAATTGCACAGCCAACAGCCCGCCACCGCCACCGCCGAGCAAGGAATGGCTACCCATGCTTTGCACTTCATACCGGCAAAGGACTTCTGTTTGCCCCGAAGCAGAACGAATGCCCACAGCCACATGCAGGCGATCCCCGTGCGAAACAGATGAAACAATTGCCGATTCATCCCGGCCAGGCTTGTGCGCTGTATCAAGTCGAGTCCCGCATACGCCAACGCGGCAATGCCCGCATATATCAACCAGAGCTGCCCACGCAGCGCCTTTGTCCGGCTCTCAATGAATACCGTTCCGAGCAGTACCACCAATAACGCGCTGATCCGCCACAGACTCATTGGTGTGCCAATGAGAAAATGGCAAGCCACCAGTACGGGTACGATGGAAACCTGAACCAGCGGAATAACCTTGCTGGTCAGTCCGCCCGTCAGCGCCGTAAACAGGCACAGCCAGACCAATCCAGTAAAAAATCCCGACAGCATCAACCAGATCAGCTGCGTGTTCTGCGGCAGGGAAAACGCGCCTGACAGCGCCGCTATGCCTATGGCGCACAGCGCCAGCACCGTACCGAAAAGTGCCGCGGCAACGGAAGGATCGCTTCGCTTGGCGCCCGTACGCATCAGCGATGGTGCAAGTCCAATCAGCATCCCGGAGCCTACCATCAGCGCAATCCAAACCGTCAAGTCCCGCAGTACGGTTGCGTCCAGATCCAGCATCGGCAGTCCTCCGTTCCTTCCCGTTAGTTTTTACATCCCGCGGTCACAAACGCGTATAAGTTTCTCCATCATGGGGTTACATCTGCTCCGTCTGCGCTTTTGCACCGATCTGATTGCTCCATCGATCCATATAGAACGCGAGGAAGAACCCAATCACCACACAGATGAGACTGATGATGAATTCCCATACATTCTTGTAATGTAGCGGGATAATGGGAATGGTAGAAGCGATCACAAACCCAATGATACAATGAAACGCCACCCCATAATGATCCCGAAATAGACGGTTGACCGCCCGTGCCAACAGCAGCACCGTTGCCATGATGCCGAGCATAAAGGGGATGACCACGGCCATATCCAGCTTTGCGATCCCTACGGACATGGGCCCGTAAAGTCCCAGAAAAATCAGCACGGAAGACGAGCTCATGCCCGGCACGATGAGGCTGATGCCCCACAGTACGCCGCAGAAGAAAAACCACCCCAGTGAAGGCGTCAGATGTATGGCCGTTCCAGACTTTAACAACAGAAAAAGTGTAAGCAGCGCAGCGGTGCTGACCAGCAGCGCCGTCCAGGTTGTCTTCGTACGGCCGTCCCTTGCGCCTTCGCGAAACAGGGAGGGAAACATGCCAATGATCAGCCCGATAAACAGGCAGGTCGCAATGGTCTGCGTGCCATCATTCGCAAACATTTTACCAATCACACCCGCAAGTGCAACAAAGCCCACCATCCAACCAAGAAAGATCGGTATAAATAACTTGAAATACTTAGGTAGACTCTTGATTGGATGCGCCAGCAACTCCATCATAGGCGGATAGATGCCAAAAACAACGCAGAGTACTCCGCCGCTGATACCGGGCAAAATGGCACCCACGCCTATCGTCATCCCTTGTAAAAGCAATACAATCCATCTTCCGATGGTTCTTGGCGCATAATCTTTCGCCATGGGTGCCAGCACAACGTCGCTTTGCCCGGATTCAGTCCCATGTGCCGCATCTGCAGCGGCGTTTTGTTCTGTTTTCGTTTCCGACATACTTTCCTCCGTTATTCAATGCCCCCCGTTTTCGAAAAAACGGTTGATTCTGACCCATTATAATCGATGCAGCCAATTTGTACAATCACAGTATGTATCAGCAGTCAGACCGGTTTCTAAAAAAGCGCGTACGCCATTGTAATCCATCAAACCGCATTCAATATGACATTTTTTCTCAAATCATATTCTTGATCGCCGCTCACAACAGCCTCAATGCATCGAAAAAACATAACTTGCTTTCATAAACACGCCCTCCAATTAGCCGTCTGCCGTTTTCATTTCCACGCGTCGCGCACGTTTTTCGTTCCACACGCACCAAAGCGTAATGGATGAAATAACAATCACGCCTCCGGCAAGGGACAGCAATCCCGGCCGTTCCCCCGCAAACAGAAACACCCAGACAGGATTGAGCAGCGGTTCCAACGCGGCAAGCAGCGAACACGTCAGCGGCGGGCACTGCCGCATAGCCAGGGAATACAGCACATAAGATATGCCAAGTTGGAAGACGCCCAACGCAAGAACGCAGAGGATCGTCTGTCCCGTGATGGGCGCACGGGTAGCAATGAGCACCGGTATCCCAATGAGCGCGGTCAACAACTGCCCTTGAAAAATGCCGTTGATACGCTCCGTTTCCCCTACATCCCCGGTGGTAATAAACATACCCGCAAAAAACACGCCGGATATCATTGCAACACCGTTGCCGATGGCCGTCCCGCCATCCAGGTCATCAAAGAAAAACACGCCGATGCCAAGAACCGTCAACAGAACGACAAGGTAGTCGGCAATATGAATTTTTTGCTTGCGAAAGACCGCATTATAGATCAGCAGGTACAACGGCCCAGTGTACTGGATCACGATGGCATTGGCTGCCGTGGTCAGTTTGGTTGCACCCACAAACGATAGATGTGTGCCTGCAATACAGATGGCAATCCACAGCGTACGCTTTGAGATCACCAGCGGAAAACGGCGAATACGAATATAAATAAAAATCACGCCTGCCGCTATCAGGCTGCGCGAGCCGGCAATCGCCACCGGATTCCATGGCAGCAATTTGATGAATAATCCACCAATGCTCCACAGCAGCGCACAGATCAGCATCTGCATTGTTCCCTTGCTTCGTTCCGACATATTCGTTTGTTCCTCTATCCGTTCCGCGCGCGGAAAATTGCGCGCACAATCCAATATACAATCAGCAGCCAGAGTAGCACAATTGGAATGGCGTAATACCATTTTTTCGGTTTTCCATCCACCCAAAGTCCTGCGGCCTGCGCACGGCACTCGGCCAGCACATCCGGTGGAATGAGCTGAATAACCCATTTAACCAGCAGTGGAAGCAGCAGCACATCATCCAAATAACCCAATATTGGAATAAAATCCGGTACAAGATCCACCGGTGAAAGCGCATATGCAACCGTTATAAACGCCACTGCCTTCGCATACCAGGGCGTCCGTTGATGTCTGAGCGCTAGAAATACCGCCGGAATCTCCGTTTTAAGTTGTTGTGCCCGTTCCTTCAAGCCCATACGCGTTATTTTAACACAATATCTCTTCTTTGTGCTACAATCAATTTATTCAAAATACGGAGGTTTCAGCATGATCCCCTTCGTACCCACGGCCGCTCCGCTGCAAGCACAAATTAATGCGTTTATCCCATCCTGCCCGCAGGAAGAATTCGATCGTCGGTTGCTGCTAACCTACCTTCGTCAATTCGACAATCTACTAACCCGGGAGAATGCCCTCTGCCATTTTACGGGCTCCGCCTGGATCATCAACGCAACGCACACGCGGGTGCTGATGATCTACCATAACATTTATCAGTCATGGTCGTGGGTGGGTGGCCACGCCGATGGAGAAGCTGATCTTTTGGCGGTTGCCATGCGGGAAGCGCAGGAGGAAACCGGCGTTACCCGGATAACGCCGCTGCGATCTGAACCGCTGTCTCTGGAAATTTTGCCGGTGGACAGCCACATCAAGCGGGGCGCGTTTGTCTCTGCCCATCTGCACCTGAATCTCACCTATTTGTTACAGGCGGACGATGCAGAAGCAACCAAAGTGAAGCCTGACGAAAACAGCGGCGTGTTATGGATGACGCCATCGGAGGCAGTTTCTCGCAGTACGGAACCCTGCATGCAGGTTATCTATCAAAAACTAAATGGAAAGCTGGGCCTTGCTTAATGTATTCAAGCCATTGTTTTCTGTAAAAAATGTCTGTTACGCAAGCGCAAAATATTGAAGCCTGCCCCCCCACCCAACGAAAAAACAGGCATTGTCAAACGCGAAGTTTGCAATGGCATTTTCTTCTTTATGATGGTTTGTTTCTATAAAGAGCTTTTGCAGTTTCGCTGGATTCTTTGTCCGCATCAAGGTATGCTTTTATATCGGAAGTTCTGCGGTTTCAGTTGATTTTTTATCCATTCAGAATGAGCATTCGCAGGTTTACTGGCGGTCAATCTGAATCATGCGTGCAGAATATATACCCCGAAATGATAAACAATATCGAGAACGTTTTTCGGAATATTCAGGAACACACCCAAAATTGATATTGAAATCAAGCAAATTTTCTCGTCATAAAATCGATTATCTGAATGCGCCATGATAAGGGTAGGAACGATCATTCTGGCGTTGCTTCTGCGCATGGCACCCGCGCTGTTTCTCGGATGCACAGTTCTTGCTGAATTTGGTCGGCATAGGCCGCAATCCTGTCAAATACACCCATCTCCTGTAAAACGGTCCCCGGATCATTGGCTGTTTCCAGCAGCGCAAAGCGCGGTGGCAGGCAGCAAGGTTTATTCAAGCAGAAGCCGCCCATCAGCTGCTTCGCCACCAAATCGCCGCCGCTATAGCCGGATACCACGATGGCAAACAGCGCCTTATTGAACGGTTTCCCACGCAGCAGCAGGGCATTGAGGCGATTGTTGAGCGCCAAAAAATGTGCGCCGGGCGCATCGTTGTAATTGGAGCAACAAAGCAACAGCGCGTCACATGCCATAATGGCCGGAAAAACCGCTTCCGGCAATATCCCGCCATAAAAGCACGTCTCCTGTTCGGCATAATGCTGGCAGGTTTTATACGAGCATCCATTGCAGTCATTGATCGGACTTGCCTGCATGGAAATCTCATTAATTTCGCAGCAGTCAGCTAACCGTTCCGTCACTTGACTGCCCAGTGCAAAGGCGTTGGAACGTGCTTTGTCGGACGCGTGTAACCATAATACTTTGGGCCGTTCAAACTGAGCCGGCACATCGGAACACAACCGCTCGATGAGTAAACGCACAGCACGTTGATAGGCTGTGTAACGATCCACGCCATAAACACCACAGAGAACATCAAAATTTTTTAACGATTTGGTCGCCTCAACCATGCCCCGCCCCGGGAAGCGGCAGCCGGAGCAGTTTGCGTCAAATACCAACGTCCGGGCAATTTCTTTTGTATACAGCTCCGTGGCACTGTCCACCAGTATCGCTCCCGTAGCGCCATCCAGCGCCTGAAAATGGGTGCGCAGATAGCGGATGCAGCACATGAAATCGT
This sequence comes from Clostridia bacterium, assembly GCA_036651815.1. Classification (GTDB taxonomy): domain Bacteria; phylum Bacillota; class Clostridia; order Christensenellales; family CAG-138; genus JAVVXB01. The sequence goes on along the minus strand of JAVVXB010000007.1, from coordinate 33,657 downwards.
CCGCCAAGCCGCTCTCGTCCAGCGAGAGCGCAAATAGAATGCGCCTGCCCCTGAGGTCTGTCGATTTCATCTCCTCCGCAGTTACCGCATTAAAATCCACACCATCCAGCGCATAGGCAAGGATATCCCCGAGCCGTGTGTGCTTCCCAAGGGTAAGAATCGTCAATCGTTCCGGCATTGTAACAGCCCCTTTCTGGTTTCTTCGATGCGTGCATGCAGCAGTGGATGCAGCCGTATTGTCTCTCGTTCCACGCCGCATTCTGTGAGCCTTGCCCGACATCCCCAGAAAATCCCGCCCGAATCGAAGAACGAGCCATGGAACCAGGTGCCGGACAGCAGGCTGCGAATGCTGAGGCAGCCGGAGGACAGTCCAGGCGCGATGTACGGCTTATAGCCAGTTTCCCGCACGGCCAGGTTTGCCTGTAGCACTGCCTGTGTAAGTGCGCGGGAATATTCGTCGTCATATCCATCCTTGGGGTCATTTGCCACAATAAGACCGTTTCCATGGGGACCAAATACGCGCCCATTCACCAGAAAGTTTGTATTGCCACGCTTTCGTGCGCAGTAATCTGCGCGGGCAAGCATCACCCCCAATCCACAACCGACAATTTGCTCCGGCTTCAGCCCCACGTTCATTACTTGCATGCAGAGCTGATCCACCGGATCGGACATCTGCAAAAACAACCCCGCGTAGCCCTTCCGAACTGCCATCTCTACATAAGGTCGCAGGATGCCCAGATTCTTTTCATACTGGATCATCCGCACATCCGCCACCCCCGTCCCCACCGGCGGCGTCCCTGCCGATGCCGCAAACACAAACAGATCACAGCCATCAAACAGTTCTTCCAATTGCAGCACAGTCACATGAGGTTTCCTGCCGTCCATAGGCAAAATCTGGTTCATCTCCTGCTCGTAGCGTGCGCAGCGGCGTGCGTCAAAATCGTAGATTCCAATGGTTTCAAGCATTGGACACGTCAGCATGAGTCCGGTCAGCAACGTGCCACCCACATCTCCGAGTCCCACCAGATGCAGCGTACGTCCGATTTTTCCGTTTGGCAAAACTGGTTCAATTCTATGCAGTGACTCCATATCAAATCCCCATTCTCATCATCCAGTCGATATCATCGCGCAAAACAACAGATGCGGGCATGCTGCGGTCATAGTGCACACACAGCCCCTTGTCGGGCATGCGCGGCTTTTGCAGCGCCTCCCCCAGCCGTGCCAGTGTCAGGCTCCGCCGAAACAATACCTGATACCGCTGCTCCAATGTATGCAATATCTTGCAGGCGTTGGTCAGCGCCAGCATGGACAGGTGCGCCTTCTTCTCATCCGAAACTTCATGCAGAAACTCTGGTGAGCGATACGGTAGAATCAAATTGACGGAGGGTAGGCTGCTCTCTGCGTTTCCGCCGCGCCGCATGACGCTGTCCCCGCCGATAAACGGATACAGCAGACTCTCCGTAAACCAGTAGCGCAGGTTTGGAATCATATAGACGGCATCTACGCTGCGTCCCTGCTGTTGCATAAGATCCTTGCCGCGGCCGGAAAGAATCCCCACCAGTATCCGCCGAATCTCCACCTGTTCGCTGGTGAACAGCGGACTCAGCTTCTCCATACGGTAGCCATTGTGCAGTAGATCATCCACCAGCAGCACGGGGCGATTGAACGAGCGGATCGTTCGGATCTGGTGCACAAGCGGGGAATAACCGGCTTCCTCCCGGATGGTAAAGTGACGGATGTCGTTTTCAAACACTTTTTCCACGTGCAGCGCCTTGGTTACAGTGTTGGGCACAACCACGTCGGAAAGGATCTTGCCGTATGGCACACACATGAACGGACCCAGACGCCGCGGCTTTTCCGGCAATCCCAGAACGCCATTATACTGCTGTGCCTTATGAATGAGCGCATGGTTGATTTGCCGCGTATCAAACGAAAGTACCAGTTCGCCCGGAAACAGGGCGCACAGCCCATCCAGCAGCTTCTCGCGCGACGACAGCACGCAAGCCATCACTACGGGATCGGAAGCAAAGGGTTCCTTGAGCATGCTAAACGCATCCAGCATTATAACAAGAGGCGCGCGCATATCCACAAGCAACGTCTGCTCGTCCCGATCCACAATCCGAAATCCCTTCTTGCGCAGCACGATTTCCAGCGGATCGTCCGGCCCGGTGCTAACATACAACGCATAGGTATGATCATCAGCGAGACAGCCCGTAACCAGCTCGTTGGCAAGTTCTTCCGCGACCTCCGGGCAATCCGGCGGCACGCACGCACCATCGATACGCAGAACCTTGCCGGAGCTATGCATGCGCACATATTCCGCAAGCTTAACGTTTCGCAGTTCGTAGAGCAATTGTCCCGCATTGACCGTGTGGGCAAAGATTGCTGCGGACACAATCGCACTCCTGCCGTCGGTCAGCAGCACGGCCCGTCCGCTCCCCTGCCGCAGTGTATCCAGCAGTTTTGAAGCAAAATCCTCCGGCAGCGTGCGCAGCGCATGCGGCGTGGATTCATCGGTGCAAAGAAGCGTTGTCAGCGCCCATTTCTCGGGCGGCAGCGTCTGCTTATATTGTGGTGCGCGCAAATACAAGCCTTTTTCATGAATAAACGACTCCACCACCGGATCGACCAACATCGAGATTTCGAGATTTTTATCGACAAACGCCCGAATGCGCGATGAACTTACCTCTTCATAATACGTTGGCAGCGACAACTCAATGATCTGTCCGCGCAGACGTTCCCGAGCGGTGCTATGGGTTGCATCGCCCTGTTTCTCCACCAATTTCCGGCGGGAAAACAAAATATGGTCATAAGTACCCGCACTGCCTGCAATGGATGCGTCCGCGTAAGCCGTCGCCTGTTCGATGACATCGCTACCGGCTACCAAAAACAATTGACGTCCGGGGAAAAACCGCTTTAACCGCGCCAAATCTGCCGGATTGGCAAGGTTGACCGGCTGATCATCCGGAAATAGATATACCCCGAAGCAGTCGGCCACGCTCATCAGCGTAATCTGCCGCCGGAGCAGTTTGGGCTGCATGCTCTTCGACCATGAAAATTCATCCACAGCGAGGTAGACCTCGATTCCCAGTGAACGAATCTCCCTCACAATCCGCTTGTGTCCACTGGAAAACGGATCGAATGTACCTGGAAAAAACGCAACCGCGCCGGGTGCCGGAAATATAAATGGGCCAAAGTTCACTTCGCAGTCAATCATCATTCGGTACAGATGGTTAAGCATAGCGCCCGTATTGAAAAAGGTAATCTCATTTTCTGCCCGCTCTGGCAAAATGGTAATCATTTTTTTCATGAATTGAACAAACAGCGTCCGCCGTCTGCCTAGCGGCAACTGCTGTGCGCCACACACGTCCCGGCAGAGAACGGTCAGCGCCGCCCGGTGCACCGTGTCGTCAAAGTGTGCCAAGCCGGCCAGTAGGATGCCCAGGATGCGTTTCTGGCGGCCGTTGGACAGCTTATCTCCCGGTTCGGTGGAAAGCGCAAGCCCCACAAGCATTGTCCCCAGCGTGGAGAGCGCAGCGCCTGCGGCACGGGCCGCGCCGGAACGTACCATATGTTCCAGGATAGAAATGGTTTCGTCCTGCTCCTGGGCGGGTAGGCATTGAATCATCGTCGACAGCGTCGCCGGTACATAGCGCAGAAATTCCCTCTGCTCCGTATCCAGTCCACGGCAAAGATCGATGACGAGTTCGTTAACCTGATCCACGCCGAGTCTGCCCGACAGTGCGACCAGCGCCCTGCCTGCATGTTCTCGCACTGGAAGATGTTCAGATACCATCAAAAGATTGCTTAGATGGGTTGCAACTTGAAATGTATCCGCCGGGCTGTTGGTAGCATAAGCGCACAGCACATCAATATTTGTCTCTTTGACAATCCAATGCACCGCGTTTTTTAGGTTCATGAGGCACAGCTCCGAAACCTCGCCGCCAGACAGTCGGCCCGTAGCCGGAACCGCTGCATTCTGACTGCGCAGCCGTGCGCAAATACAGCCCAGCAGATAGTTGACCGCCGTTCCGCCCACAATCGGCGTCTTTTCCAGCATCACGCCAATCTGTGTGCCCGTTTCTTCGCGGCGCTGCGTAACAAAATGCAACAACGCACGCAGTGCACACACCTGTTCGCTGCTATCGGTCTGCGTCAGCATCGGCATCGTCGATTCGATGAGCATGCCCATCTCATCCTCCGTCAGCAGTTGAACCGGTATGCGCACAATGGTATCCATCAACACAAATCGTTCCGTTGGCAACACGTTCCGATAACGCGCCAGCAATTGGTTCAGATATCCCCGCGCATCCATGTGTTTGCAGTGATCAAAGAGACTTTCCACAACCACCTTGAGCGAGTTGACAATGCGTATTGCATGCTTTTTGCCAATCTTTGGATCGGGGGACAGCAGCAACTCTAGATACTTTTGCCAGAGTGCCTCACGCTCCTGAAGCATTTCGGACAGCGTTGGCGCAATGGCTGTCTCCGGCGCGTTGTCTGGCAATTCCTTACGATATTGCAATCCGTCGTTGGATAAAATTCGTCCCATGAGCCGGCCCGCCAACCTGCGCACATCGCTCTCCTGATGCATCAGCAGTTCGTAGAGCAAATTGAGCGTTTCCAGCTTATGCGCGCGCGTCATATAGGTGCAGTATTCCTCAAACAAATTGAGGTAGGTTCGGATGCTCTCCAGTGTCTTTTCGCTGCGCGCCTGCTCCAACAATCGCTCAAACGATTCGTTGGCACTGAAGGCATGCATCAGTCGCAGGTTGCGCTCTATGGCCATGCGTTTGAGCAGATCTACATCCTGCGCATCCGGCAGCAGGGCAGCGTTCACAGGTTCCACCAGCAAAAACGTATCCGAAAACGGATCAGGGTTCACGCCAAGGTGTGTGAGCGCACCTTCAAAGTCACATAGCTTATGATAGACGCGCTGATAACGCCGCCGTTTCTCAGCCACCATGTTGGTCAACTTGCCGAAGATGATTTCCCCTGCCTCCGCCAACGTGTGAATTTCGATGCGTTCTCTGCCGCCGTCCTTCGTACCGCGCACGCGGAAATCCGCATAGATGAGCAGCAGTGATTCCACCGGCAGATTCTCATATTCGAGATCCCAAGTGGAATGGTTGGACGCAACATGGGCAATATGCGGTAGACCGTTTTGGATCAACCATCGATCGGTATGATAGTAATGCAGATAAGGCACGCGCTTGCTGTCGTTGCTCCGGCAACCAAACTTGCCGATATCGTGTGCAACCGCCGCCGCAGAAACCAGCGCGATATCCACAGGAATGCCACAGTCTACCGCCTGACGCGCCATGTGTACCGCCACATGATGTACGCCCGCCGTGTGGGAAAGCGGATCTAATGGCGTTACGGCCCGCGCCAAATGCATGAGTTCCAAGTATCGCGCCTGTGTCACCGCAGTAAGAAATGCATCGTATTCATCCGACACTGCGCTCACGGCACGCTCCTGCTCCGTCACAAACAGCACATCGGTCAGCGGATCGTAGGAACGCGTCTCACGTTCCCGCAGGATACAGGTGTGCAAAACTGCCAGATACAGCTCCAGCGCGGCCGTGCGTTCCGGTGATTCCGGCGACGGCACTTCCGGCGGATAGAATGCATCGATCAGGTAGGCATAGGCTGCGGCAATCCACCCCTCCTCTGGCTCTTCAGACAGTTTATCCAGCGCGCAGCGGCAAAGAGGCAGTGCCTGTTGACCGAGATGAAAGCGGTCAAAAACCGTTTCCCCAAGTAGATTGAGCATCATCGCATCACTAGGTTGTGCAAGGCGCACACGCCAATCGGAACCACAGCGGACAGTCAGCTCCGCATGCAGTCTTTCGAGAAAGACTTGCGTCCATTCAGAATCGTTTGTCAACATCATTTGATTATATCAGATGCCATTTCCAATGGAAATATACTGGAAAAGAAAACGCCATGCTCTGATAAAGAGCATGGCGCGTGTGGAAAGCACTTAGACGCTGCGCGTAACCTTGCCGGAACGGAGGCAACGGGTACAAACGTTCATCTTGGTCGGCGTACCGCCGACAACAACATGCACGCTTTTAATGTTCGGCGCCCAGCCGCGCTTGGTCTTGCGGTTGGAGTGGCTGACCAGATTGCCGGACATGACACCCTTATTGCAGACTTCACAGAATTTACCCATGCTTAAAGTCCACCTCCTTACGAAAAATCGAACGAAGTAATAGTACCACGCAAAGTCAGGTAATGCAAGCTTTTTTATATTATTTCATGCCGAAAAACTGATTTTGCCGCAAAGCTTCGTATAAAACGATGGCAACCGAGTTCGAAAGGTTGAGCGAGCGTTCGTTTTGCCGCATGGGAATGCGCACTGCATCGCCCGCGCGCCTGGTGAGAATCATCTGCCCAAGGCCGGCCGTTTCCTTCCCAAACACGAGAAAATCACCATCTTGATAGGTTGCGTCCGCATAGGACCGCGTCGCATGCGTACTGAGCAAATGGAACTTTGCCGCCGGATACGTCTGCTCAACCTCTGCAAAGCTATCGTAATAGTGAATCTCCAAATCCATCCAATAATCCAGTCCCGCACGTTTGAGCTGTTTATCATCCACTGAGAAACCCAGCGGCCGCACCAGGTGCAGTGCGGCTCCCGTCACTGCACAGCTTCTGGCAATATTGCCTGTGTTTTGCGGTATCTCCGGTTCCACCAATACGATATGGAACATGAATCGTTCTCCTTATCCTTGATATCTGAGTGCCTCAATTGGCGGCATCTTGGCGGCTTTATTGGCTGGATACAGGCCGAAAATCAGACCGATTGCGGATGAAAATCCTGCGGCCAGTATCACAACCCCCGGCGACATGGTAAAGTTGATGCCCGCCGTCGCCGCTGCAACTGCCGTCGCAATCCTTAATACGCCTGCAGCAAACAGCAATCCGATGATGCAACCGAATAAACTCACCATGAGCGCTTCGATCAGAAACTGCATCATGATGCTACCGCGCCCTGCGCCGATTGCCTTGCGAATGCCGATTTCACGTGTGCGCTCCGTGACGGATACCAGCATGATATTCATAATGCCAATGCCGCCCACCAGCAGCGATATGGCCGCGATACCGCCCAGCAGCAGTTGCATGGTGTTGGTCACCGTACTCATGGTATTCATCATGGTGGTCATGTTGTCAATATAGAATGCGTCGGCATCCCCGTTGAACCGTGCGCTGAGGTAGCTTGTCAGCATCTGCTCCGCCGCGTCGTTGCTTTCCGGATCGGCTGATGTGGCAAAGATCGTGCCGATTTCAGTCTGACCCGTCATCCGGGTCAAAACCGTATACGGTACATATACATCATACTGGAACGCCGAATAGGACATCGTTGATTTATTCTCCTCCAGCACCCCCACGATCGTGAACGTCCGTCCACCGATGGAAAGCGGTTCGCCGACGACATCTACACGATCGAACAGTTTCTTTGCCGTGTTGTAAGCAAGCACTGCCACATAAGCATTATTATCCAAATCGGTGGTTCGGATGAAACGCCCATATTTCAAACTGATCCCCCCGATGGCTTCATAAGCCGCCGTTGTCCCATACATCACGACAGTGGCGTCTTTGTAGCCATGCTTGGCCCCTGTGCTGTAGTTGACCTGTGGCGCGACCTGATCGATGGCTGCATTCTGCTGAATTTCCTCCAGATCACTCAACTTGATCGGCTTGCCCTTGTTGTCAAATATATAGGCGCTGATACGGTCGGTACCAAGAGATTCAATTTCGCTCGTAACCTTACCGGTGGCACCATTGACAAGCGACACCATAACCACCATCGCCATAACGCCGATGATGATGCCCAGCATGGTCAGAAACGACCGCATTTTATTGCTGACGATGGCCTGCCAGGCCATCTTGATTGATTGCACCAGCATTCAATCCACCTCGCTAACTTGTCCATCCATAATATGGATGCACCGGCCGGCCTGTTCTGCAATACCCTCGTTGTGGGTAATGAGGACTATGGTGTTGCCAGCCTCATGCAGTTCGTGAAACAGCCGCATAATATCGTCTCCGGTCTTGGAATCCAGATTGCCGGTTGGTTCATCGGCAAGAAGAAGAGCCGGATGCGTAACCAGTGCCCGCGCTATCGCAACGCGCTGCTGCTGACCGCCAGAAAGCTCCGTTGGCTTATGTTGTCGCCGGTCGGTCAACCCAACCCGTTCCAGCGCCTCATGCACACGTTCCCGGCGCAGCGCGGCATTCAGCCGCTGGTAAATCAGCGGCAGTTCCACGTTTTCCTCCGCCGTCATCTTGCCAAGCAGGTTAAAGCCCTGGAAAACAAATCCAATCTTTTGATTGCGGATTTTGGTTAGCTGGCGCTCGGTGTACTGTTCAATGGGTTGTCCATCCAGCAAATATTCACCGCTGTCAGCCGTATCCAGGCAGCCCATGATGTTCATGAGTGTGGACTTCCCGCTGCCGGAAGGCCCAACAATGGACACAAACTCACCCTCATACACCTTCATACAGGCCTGGTTCAAGGCATAGACCTGCTCGCCACCCACATCATATACCTTTGTAATATCCCGCATCTGAATGACGGGCGTTTCGTTCTTCACTATCAGATTCCTCACTCCATGGCTACGGCCGCGCCTTGCATGCCACCGTACATATCAGCCAGTGTTAGACCGGGCAATGTATAGGAAATCACATCCCCCTCAGAAAGGCCGCTGGTCACCTCCACCATGCTACCATCCGATTTGCCAGTTGTAATTGCGGTACGTACCCGCGCACCGTCCGCCGCCAGCACATTGACGAAGGTTCCTTCGCCATCCTCGCTGATGGCATTTATGGGGATAATCAGTGTGTTTTCCACACGATCCGCAAGAATGGTCGCCGTGCCGTTCATGCCAATCAACAGTCGTTTATCCGGCTCGATCGTAATCTCCACGGGATAGGTGGAGATGCTGTTTTGCTTCTTGCCAATTTTGGTTACCCGCGTCACCGCTCCTGAAAAATGCTCGTTCGGCAAAGCTTCAAATGTAACCTCTGCGGTCAATCCTTCCAAGGTGGAAATAATATCCAGCTCGTCCACGTCCACAACCAACTGATTGATGCTGCCCGTGGCAATGGAAAATGCAATGCTGTCCTTGTCGGCTTTATCGACTTTGCCGGTCAGCCCGTCCTGTGTGACAAAGATCTCGCTGATAATCCCGTCGCAGGGCGCGACCACACTGGGGTTGGCATGCAGCCTGATGAGGGCCGCGTATCGATCTGCCAGGCCGCTGCGTTCATTATAACGGGCAGCATAGCCCGTTGAAACCGGTGGATTGGTTAGTGTAAACAGCGCCCGGCCATCCGGTACGGACTCGTCCACTTGATAGCTGACTTTACGGATGGTTCCCGCAAAGCCGTAGACCTCTACTGGCAAATTGATCCGGAGTGTGCCACTGCCAACCTCCTGATCCATCTTGTACACCTTAGCGGTCACCAGATAGGGTGCGTGATCGTCCGGAACCAGAATGGAATATCCGCCGTCCACCTTTTTATCCACAACGGCTTTGGCCTTGCCGCCGTCCCACTCGGCAATCACCTTTTCACCAAGCGTCAGCTCCATGTTGGTCTGCACCTCCAGCCGCATCCATCCATCCGTGGATAGTATGGCCAGCGCACCATATTGCAGCATATCAGAAATCACATCGTCCCCGACCTTGGCCGGCTGATATTTGAGACGGCCCTGGGCAGGGGCAGTGATGGTATCATTTGTGCCGCTCTTGCCAAGGTGATTTTCAGAGGTAGTCGCCTGCTTCCCTGCATAGATCAACTGATTGCGCACGCTATCCGGATCGAGTTCGCACAACACAGCCCCGGCCTTCACCTCGTCACCCGCGGAGACACAGAGCTTTGTGACGGTCAAGCCATCCGGCACCAGTACGTTTTCCGTCTCTTCCGCAGAAAGCTGCCCGCCGGCTGTAATGGTTGTCTCCACCGTGCCCTTTGCTACCGTATAGTTTTGATAGACCGCTTCCATCATCTTGGATGCGCTGGCACGCGCCATTTGGCTGATCATGACAATAACGATTACGATCACCGCCGCAACTACTGCCAGAATGATGATGCGCTTCTTCTTCTTTTTCATAGGACCATCCTCCGAACATATTCGTTTCACAATTCTTTTGATTTTACAGTATAGCACAGATCTTTTTCACATGCGTCAAATTGCGCAACCGTTCACAAAAGTTTGACGATGCTGCCACGATGCTGCGATGATTCCCGTGCCTACATCAAAACGACCGGCTTTGACCGGTCGTTTGCAAAAAAGTCCTGGAATCGGTCTTCGCCATAGTCTTTACCCGACCATCCCAGCTTCTATGATTCACTGATTCAAGCGTACGCTCACACTAACTTTTTTTCGTCACGGTTCGCAAACATAAACAATATCGCTCACCGGTCTGCCGTCCTTGCTCTGCGGATGACTGATCGGTCCATATTTGCTCGCCATAACTGCAGACCGCCCACCATCCAGATTGTAGGCTGCTGCCAGTCCCAGATCGTGGCACAGCGAGGACAATTCCTGCATTTCCATCCCCAGAGAATAGTCCTTCTGCCGTCCATCCACGAGGATCAACGCGTAATGTCCAGGCTCATAATAACCAAAGACGCTACGCGGGTTATACTTAAGCAGTTGCCCGGTAAACTTTGTCTTTGCGTTCCCGTTTTCATCAAGCAAGGGTGGACCAAACATCCAGGTCTGGTATACGTCCAGCTGGGTTACGGTGTCCCGCCCGACTAGACCAGCCGGCAACGTGGTGAACGTGCCGTCCTTGGAAAGAAATGCAATCTCCCCGCTATAGCTGACATACTCGCGGTAAACTTCCCCGTTGCGCACCAGCGGGCCTGCCGCACGCCAGGCATAGTAATCCCCATTGACCGCAACAATCGCTTCGAGATTGGCCGCCATGACGCCCACCTTCTCGCTGCCGCCCTGATACTTATTGCCGCCAAAACCCGTCTTAAGTGCTTGAATATCGCGAATATAGATATCGGCTAGATAATACACGCTGTTGTACGCTTCCCCCCGCGTTATCCATACACCGACATTTTTACTTCTATAGTTGCCGTCTCCACTGTCGGTTACTCCGGTATAACGAAATCGATCAAAATACCGTTCGTCGCAGAGGCCGGAGCGGATGGACGCAAGAAACGCACCATAATCGACAATTTGACCCGTTGCAAGCCATGCCGCTGCGCGCGCGTCCGTGCCGTCAAGCACATTGTTTGCCGTCACATCCGCGCAGATGCGCTGTTCGGATGTCAATACGGTATACCGCTGCGCCGCGCGCAGAATTCTCGCCGCATCAGCAGCAGTCACCGTTCCGTTTCCGTCCATATCGCCCACCGATCGGGCTGCGTAAGTTGTTTTCTCCATCGTGCCGCCGGCCAGCAAGCCCAGCAGTAGCCCCAGCAGCAGTACACGGCGCAGTCTTCTCTGTCTTCCTGTTTTCACGCTGGTAAATCCTCCGGTAGTTCTCGAATATAGATGATATCGCTCACAGCGCGTCCCCCGCCATAAGGACGGCTGATCAGGCCATTTCGCGTAGCCATGGCGGCGGATTGCCCGCCGTCGAGGTTGTAGGCGGTTTTCAGTCCCATCTCCGCACACAAGGCCGCCAGTTCCTTCATCGTCATGCCAACAGAATACTTGCTCTGTCGGCCGTCGACTAGAATAAAGCAGTAGTGCCCCGGGCTATAATATCCAATGACTGCGCGGGGATTGGACGGCGTCACCGCGCTATTAAATTTCGTTGCCGGTTGTCCCGTTTCATCCAGCAGTACGGGCCCGAATACCCAAGTTTGATAGGGATTCAGCTCAGTGAGCAGCTCCTTGGTCAGCGTACGATAAGGGAACGTTTTCAGTTCTCCCGTCCAGGTTAGCACGCCCACATCCCAAGCGGCAGATACATTGGGAACAATGGTTTCTCCATTACGAATGATCGGTCCCTGCATACGCTGGGTATAATAATCGCCATTGATGGCCAACACCGCATTGTTTTCCCGTGCCATCGTCTCCACATAGCCATCGCGCCCACTTGATTTTCCAGGCATGGCGGTGGCAAGGCAACGGATGTCCTGTATGTAAATATCCGCCACAAAATATACATTCCGCTCTAACATATGCTCCGTCACCGTTACGCTGACGGATGAGCTTTGATAGTTCCCCTGCCCGTCGTCATACACGTCTGCATAACGAAAGCGATCAAACGCCGTCTCATCCAGAAGGCCCGTAGTAACGCGCTCCACAAACTTCACAAGATCCGGAATCCGTCCCGCTGCCGCCCATAGCGCAACGCGCACATCGATATCGTTCACCACGCCGTTTTGTGTCAGGTCATAGCTTTGCAGTTCCATCATCTCGGCATTGTCCGCAGCACGGTTAGCCGCACGCAATACCTCCGCCGCCTCCGCAGCGGTAACCACTATTTCAACCCCGCTTCTGTTAATGTCAGAATCTTCTGATTCGTCCTCCGCACGCACAAGCGAACGCGGCATCGCTATCATCACCATTAGCAAGCAAAACGCCCATCTCAATAGCCTTTTTCTCTTCATCCGACGTTCCCCTCCGTTGGCTCGCAGATATAGCATATATCGTTGATGGAACGTGTGCCGTCCTTTTGCCTGTCCACAGGTTGCATCGCCATTGTGGCGCTTCTACCGCCGGATGGATGATAGGCAGCTTTGCGTCCAAGCGCCCCAAATACGTAGGCCAGTTCATCCGGCATCATCTCCTGTATATTTTGCACCAGAAAACTCTCCGTGCAACCAAGACAAACACGTCCTGGTTCATAAGAACCGATCGCCATCCGTCCGGCTAAATGCCGCAAGCCACCCACCGCTGCCAACGTTCTTCCATCGTCGGTCAACAGTTTCGGGCCACGAATCCATGTTTGATAGCGGCTATCCGTCAGCCGGTCGTCCATCTTGACCGTTTCAGCAGCGTCGATTATTAATTCTTCCACTGCGGCCAGCGTTGTCTTTCCCTCGGCCGCATCCGCCGCCATGTTCCTGTTTCCGGTGGCTTTAACCGATCCATCGCCTTTTGCAGATGTGCAGACAGACCCCGTTAAAATCCATCGCCGGGCTAGCACTCCGCATTGGCAGCGTTTCATTGTATCCTCCGTTTATCTTCTATAAAAATACATGGTTATCATTGTATCGCAAACAGTAGTGGACGGCAATAGAAACCACTTCAATCCGCCATACATTGCAAAAGGACTCGTATCCTTATGCTTCCTGTGGTAAACTATAGAATATGTAAGCATACTGTGGATCGAGAAATGGAAGTGCGCATGAAAATAGGCCAGTTTACCGATACCTTTTTGCCCATTGTGGATGGCGTAGGTCGCGTAGTATACAGCTATGCGGATACACTTGCGCGTAAGGGACACGAGTGCTATGTGGTCGCGCCCATGGCAGATACTGGTTACCAGGGACGATTACCATTTGAACTGATCGAATTTGTGAGCTTCGGCATCCCCACTCAGCGGCAGTACAACTCCGGTATTCCGCAGTTTGATGCGCATTACGAAGCACGTATCAGTAAGATTCCGTTGGACATCATCCACGTACACAGTCCCTTCATTGCCGGTAAGGAAGCGCTTCGTCTTGGCCGCAAGCGGAATATCCCGGTCATTGGCATGTTTCACTCGCGATATTATGATGATTTTTATAAGCTGACCCGTGCGGAGATGCTGGCTAATATTGGCGTAAGATACATCATCTCCTTTTACGAACGGTGCGACGAGGTCTGGACCGTCAGCCAAAGCTCCGCCGAAACGCTGTCCGACTACGGCTATCGGGGAGATGTTGTCGTCATGCCAAACGGCACGCCAGAGGTCATGCCTTCCGCAAGCAATCTGCTCCTTGCGCGGGAGACATTTCATCTGCCGGATCGCAATTTACTCCTGTACTGCGGACAATTGAACTGGAAGAAGAACATCCTTTGCATATTGGAAGCCTGCGCAATCCTAAAGCGCGGCGGGCAGCCGTTTACACTGGCGCTGGTCGGCCAAGGGCCGGACACACACGCGATTGAACGAAAAGTGCAGGAACTGGCTCTGGGCGACTGCACCATCTTCACCGGCCACATTACGCAGGAATGTCTGCTCTTTGGCTTGTATGAAGCCGCGTCGCTATTTGTATTTCCTTCGCTGTATGATACCTCCGGCATGGTCGTACGGGAAGCTGCCGCCATGGAGACGCCGAGTGTCGTGGTTGCGGGCAGCGCGGCGGCCGAACCCATTACCGATGGAATGAACGGTCTACTCTGCATGAATTCCGCCGATCATTTGGCAGCCGTAATCAAACGCGCTCTCTCCGCGCCAGACAGTCTCTCCGTCATCGGGCAGCAGGCACGCAAGACCATCTACCTTTCCTGGGACCGCATTATCGATCAGGCCCTCGTTCGGTACGAAAATTTGATCGGCCGCTAACCCGAGCCAATCCATATCCGCGGCCCTGCTTAGATGCCCATCCGAATTTCCAATGATTCCAAAATGATTATTGCAAAATTCTTGTGGTTCATTTTTATCTTTTTTATTTTGACTATAATTTCTTTGTGTTATCGAAAATTTATGTGTTTATACCATCGAATCGATGTTATACTATTATATAATTATGGAAGGAATTAATTGATATTATGAAGACAAGACAACAGATCAAAGAAACTGCAAAGCAATCTTTCTATGCAAATTACTGGCTCTGTGTCGCAGTCAATATCGTGTTTTGGATGTTGCTGTCATCCATTGCCGGCATAACTGCAGGACTTGGCACGTTGATCCTTGCCGGTCCACTGACCATCGGCTTCAACAAATTTTGTCTGAACCTATTCAGTGGTTCCACTGCTACCTTTGATACCGTATTTAATGAAGGATTCAGCAATTTCGGTCGTAAACTGGGCGGTTACCTCTGGATGCAGCTGTTCACTGTTCTCTGGTCGCTGCTCCTCTTTGTACCGGGTATCATCAAGAGTCTATCCTATGCCATGACGCCCTATATCCTAGGGGATTGTCCCAATGTAGAATCGAAAACCGCGCTCAAACTTTCCATGCGGATGATGAACGGCCACAAGTGGGAGCTATTCGTGTTCTTTCTGAGCTTTATTGGTTGGAATCTGCTCAGCGGCCTGACCTTCGGCATTCTGTCCATTTTCTTTGTAATGCCCTATCGAAACAATTCGCTAGCAGGCTATTACAGCGAGCTCAAGTCTGTCTCCCTCCAGTCCGGCGTGGTGTCTGCCGAGGAACTCGCTTAATTTACTTTGAAACCCCAAGTGATTTGGCTAGACGAGAAGCGGCGTATCACTACGTCGCTTCTTTTTTATGAATGACGACCGGTAGCGTTACAGATGACATCAACGCTTGCATTCAGATCACAGATCGAACCGATTTGTTACAATTGCAGGAAGGTTCATCCTTATAATGTGCTTCCATTGAATGGAGAATCGTAAAATCTTTTTGATTGGTTGCGAAGGTCTAGGGAACTGTGTATAATAATTGGATACGCGCATTTGGCGCAAAGGGGAATAGGAATGTACGAAAAATACTCCGGCTTACCGGACACAACAAAACCATCTTCAGAAAATACCGACCGAGTGGCCAGATCTTCCGGCAATACCGGTCGTTATGACACCCGCAGCAGTGGATATAACAGCAGTCCCTCTGGACGAAAGCCTTCCAGCAGCAAGCGCAAAAAAATGTTGCAGCGGCGGCGTATGGTAGTTGCAGTGTCTTCGCTGATTCTGTTGGGGCTCTTAGTGCTTGCCGTTGTTGTCATTGCGCGCAGTTGTGCAACCCCTGTTGAAATTGATCCCGCCACGGATGCGTTCCGCAGCGGCGTATACATCAACGGTGCGAATGTTTCCGGCAAAACCATTGAAGAAGTCAAAGCTACGCTGGAATCCAACGAGCAGTATGCCATCAATAATATTGCCATCACCCTGCAGGGTGACGGCTTCTCCAAGACTATTACCGGCATGGATATGGCTGCGACCACCAATCTCAATGAGGTACTCACTGCCGCGCTTTCCGGCGGTTCTAATCAAGTTTACTATACCGAGATCAGCCTCGATAAAGATGCGCTTTCCCAGCGCATTGATGAAATCAACCAAACGCTAACTGCTCCGCCAACGGATGCCAGCTTTACGGTTGAGGTTTCTGAGAGCGGCAAACCCACGTTTACCTATCTTGATGGAAAAGCGGGTTTCGGCATCGATGTGGCCGCCACCGAAGAACTGGTGCATCAGGCTTTTGTAAACAAGCAGTTTCAAACATCGATTACACCGCCGCTCACCACCGTTGACCCGCTCATCACCGTGGCTGACGTGAAAGCCCACACCACACTTGTCGGCAGCTTTACCACCACCTACGACTTTAAGGGCACCGCTGAAAACACCGAGGAACAGCGCCTGGAGTTGATTCCCAACCGTGCCTACAATGTTGAAAAATGCGCTGGACTTATCAATAATCAGGTTGTCAAGCCCGGCCATTCGTGGAGTTTTAACGACACGGTCGGCGATCGCAACGAAAAGAACGGTTGGAAGGAAGCCAACGGTATCTTTGGCGGAGACACCTTTAGCCGACAGTACGGCGGCGGCGTTTGCCAGGTCAGCACCACGCTCTATAATGCGCTCCTCAAGTGCTATCCCTATGTAAAACTGAACCGTCAAAAGCATTCCATCCCCTCAACCTATGTGGATAAGGGACTCGATGCAACGGTGGACACGGGTCATATTGATTTTTCCTTTAAAAATACCTCCGAATATCCGTTATATGTGTTCGCTTATATTTCGAAAAACAAGCAAGCCAGCGGACGAAAACGCAATATCACAGTCAATATCTATGGCGAAGCACTACCGGAAGGGATCACCTATGAACCCCACACCGAGCTGATGGAGGAAATTCTGCCCGGTGAACCGGAGATTACCGAAAGTAAAAAGCTCTTTATAGGAGAGGAACAGATCCTTGCCGAAGCGCGTTCTGGATTCGTTGTTGACGTTTATATCGACCGTTATCTGAACGGCGCACTGCAAGAATCCATCTTCCTCTATAAAGACACCTATGATGGCAACCCGCTCAGGAAGAGAGTCGGCATCATCGCCACCCCCACCCCCATTCCCTCTGCTACGCCCGCACCCACACCGATTCCAAACGGCGGTCAGGATTTACCGTAATTTGTATCTCATTCGGGGCTGTCCTTGTACGGTTTTGCAAATTGTACAAGAGCAGCCTTTTTTTGTTTGGTTGTAATCTCTCCTATAAAAAAAGCGTTGGCATCAGTTCTTTCAGCGCGGCAGCAATGCCGTCCTCATTGTTGCTTAACGTTGTCCTGCGTGCAGCCTGCTTGGCGGCAGTAACGGCATTCCCCATAGCAATCCCCATCCCGGCGGTACGCAGCATACTGATATCATTGCTTCCGTCGCCAAAGGCAATCACCTGTGTCATCGAGATGCCCAGATGTTTGCACAGCACACACAGTGCGTTCCCCTTTGTTCCTTCGTTGCTGTTGACCTCAACGTTGTTCGAAGCAGCGCTGGAGATTTCCAAATTGGGAAACAGGAGCGGCATCTCATCCAGCACCCTTGCTCGCACATTCGAATCCTGAAAATAGGCTTGCGTCTTCTGTACCGTTTTGTTTCGTGCATGCATCTCTGTACGAAAATCAATCAGTGTCGTGCGCAGCCTCTTCATCGTACACCGCATTTTTTCATCAGGCACAAACGCATCCGCACGATCATACATATCCTGCTGCATCCAACCCCAGCCATCCTGATAGCAGTCGTAGATCACTGGCAACGATTCAAAATAATCCCACACACGTTCCGCACTGGACAGGGACATGTCCGCACGATGCAGCGCCTGTTTGGTTGCGGTATCATAAATCTCCGCGCCATTGATCGTGATCGCATAGCGCAAAAACGCCGCCTCCTTCACAACCTCGGGCAGTCCCTCAAAAAATCGTCCCGTGGATGGTACAATAACCAGCCCTGCATCGTAGGCCATCTGCAACGCCTTTCGGTTGACTGCAGATATCTGTTTTTCATCATTGAGCAGCGTCCCATCTAAATCCAGAGCAATCAGTTGATAAGGTATCGTTTTCATATCGTTATTCTCCCATTCCATCGCGGTTTTTACCGCACATAAAAACGTGCCTGGGCAGACGGGTTTGTTCCGCACCGGCACGTCATACTATTATTTTACTACAATATTCACCGGCAAGCAAATCTGCCAGAGCACTCAATCGAACCGAGTATGCACACGTATGGTATTGCTTGCCTGTAAATGCCTAACCCGCGCGGCGTATCACTTGCGCTTCTTTCTACGCCAGCATCTGCAAGTGGCGCTCCGTTAACCCATTCAATTCTGTTACTACTCTTCTTGACCAGTGCATTCAGCTTGCTTCAGAACGACAATTGTACCAATCGCGCGGAGCAGATTGCCCTCGTCGTCACGAACCAAAATCGCCCCGAGCCTACACCAGTCATAGCATCCATCCATTCGCTTAAGGCGTACCGTAACTTCTGCCCGCTTCGCCCCGTGTTCCAGCGGTTGAAACAATTCATCCGTCATCTGAGCTACATCCTCTGGATGTACCGCCGACAAATCCCCTTGATTCAAAAAGATCTTAGCAGGATCCTGGGTACCCAAAACATAATGATCTAGTTCCGCATCCTTGCTAAATTCTCCGTTCTCGATGTTCCATTCAAACGTAATCATCCCCATTCCGTCTGAAATCAAACGATAACGTTCCGCTTCCTCCTGCAGTTTTTGCAAGCGAACACTCTCGTGAAGAATCTCCGCATGCTCCTTGCATTCTTCGTTTTTCCATCTATCCGTTTGCATCTGATCAATTGGTGAATTTGCAATTTCGTGCACTTCCGAGTACATATCTGCACGGTAGAACACATATTGATTACGGCCACGTTCCTTTGCCTGATACATGGCGATATCCGCCTTTTGATACAGCACTTCGAATGTATAACCATCCCGTGGATACATAGCAATTCCGATACTGCCGGAGATATGAACGTCCGCATCTGGCAGTACGGAAAGAATCTGACAAATAAGCTGCGCACGTTTTTCGATTACATCGTCATATGGGATGTTTTTCAAGCAGATCATGAATTCATCCCCGCCAATACGCCCAATGAGGTCGCCTTCCCTGAGCATAGATTTTAGATTTTTTGTAACGGTAATGAGCACCTGATCGCCAACAACATGCCCCAGTTTATCATTGATCTGTTTGAAATTATCGATATCAATCATCACAAACGCATGTTGCTCGCCCAGTTCGGTATCCTGCAATAGATTCTCCACTTGCTCTTGAAAGGCGGTTCTGTTGAGCACGCCGGTCAGCGCGTCATTTTTAGATCGCTCGATGATCATCAAGCTGGCGCGCTTTTGTTCATCGATATCTCGCGCCACAACAAAGGCCTTGACTTCCCCGGAATCCGGATACTGCACAAGTTGTATGGTCGTCTGAATCCAACGATAATCCTTGCCCGTAATGATACGCCGATAATCAAAGCAATGGCTGGAAACGCCTTTTTCAAAATCGTTGAGTAAATGCTCCCGATTCATTAGTGCAGCATACTTTTTTCGATCTGCCGGATGTATGAAGGCAATGTTGTGTTGCGTCCGTTCGTTGAAAGTCAGATCACCATTGTTGTCTGCCACCGGCAGTAATTGTCCGTTGATGCTGTCAATCTTATCCCGTGTCAAATTGCAATCAAAGGCTGTAATCTCCGCAGGCGGAACGCTTAGAAGATCCTGACGGATTCGCTCATAAGCCAGTTCCTTCTCGCGCAGTTCCGTGATATCATAAAAGGAGACAATTCCATGCTGCGGCTGACCATCATCGCCAAATATTGTTGTAAAATCTCCATGAAACCAGGAATAATCGCCCTTCATTGCATCCATCATGCGGATGACCGCGCTCCCCTGTGCTTCGCCGCGCTGCATGGCCTCGAAAAACTCGTAGTAGGCTGCTGAACTTTCCGGCGCAATAAACCCTTTTACAATGGCATTTTGGGGTATATTGGGAATGCACTCCGTAACCCCGAACACGGCAGCCGCAGCCTGCTGTTGATAAATTGTCTTGGTTTGAATATCATAGCGAAGAATATATTTTTCGCTCTGCGCCACCGCAATCCGATACTCTTCCCCCTGAATGCGCAGTTGTTCATCCAGCTTTTTACGGTCGGTGATATCGATCATGGAACAAAAGAATTCGTTGGTTTCCGATTGATAGTCCATGCGATTCAATATCCAAATTTCCCGTCCGTTGACGTCCTGTTCCCGCGTCTCCACTTCAAACTGAGCAATACCATCCGCAATATTTCGTTTGCAGGTTTGCAGAAACTGGTTTTTCTGCTCCTCCAACATAAATTTATCGGCGTAAAGCATTCCAGTGCGCTTGGCTTCGTGTTCTGATGCTAGACCATAGATATGATAGTACGCAGCATTCGCGTAGGTGATGGTTAGGCGTTCGTCATTTTTTACGCGGATAATTCCGCTCGGAATAGAATCTGCAATTGTTTCGAAACGCTTGGCCTTGGATAAGCTCACAAGCATGCGGCGTACGGTTCCAATCACCAGTATGAGAATGAATATAAGCAGTCCGCCCATGTATATCGGAATATATCCGTGCTGATCTTGGATATAAAACTGGAAAATACCCGCAGCAGAAAAAATCGCAAAGGCTGTGATTGCGATCAGTAGATCCGTCACCTCTTTGTTTTTATATCGATAAAGCTCCATACAGTTGATAACCACTAACGTCGCCACAGAAATCATTATCAACCCATGGAGTATCGGAAGTGTCGGTGGAATACTTAATCCGATAACAACCAGATATACAAAGGCGATGATGTAGTGGAGAATAAACAGCGCTGCAAGTACATCGATCACTTTTTTCTCATGAATACAGATTTCTCTCGTGAAAAAAAGCAAGGGGATCGGCATCAGATAAAAACTAAAATAGGAGCCAAGCCAAGATGCGACCTTTGCAGGTATAATCAAATAGGGCACAGGACTCTCTAAAAACAGCCAAACCGCCGAAAGCAATATGAATAACGAAAGATTAACAAACAGCATTCGACCGCAGGCAATCTGGTGTGGTCTAACAAGAACCGAAAACAGCAGTAGCAGGGTTGCCAGAACCAGCAGCAGTGAAAACATCAGCACTGCCCCAAGCACTGTCCCCGGTGTGCAGATCCGTTCCATCGGTACGTTCTGTCCTGTAACCAAAACAGGCTTAAAGAGCGCATATATAACTATCACCAACGAGGAAAGACACTCTATAAAAAATATGATGGTTAATATTTTTGAGATATTTAATCTTTTCATAATGATCCGATCTGTTATTTGTTAAGGAAAAGCGGTAAGCACAACTACCCCGCATGCGTTCGTACATCAGTAACCCATGTTACGCCCATCAACTCAAGGCATCTCCGATTATAATTGTCTGCCGGGCTTGCTTATGCAACAAGTACTCCTATAACAAGTGCTCCTATTTTATGAATGGAAACATCATGATTCCACTCCATCGCATATATTGTTTGTTTCATTATAATGATTTTATTATACATCTGCATATGCCATATCGCAACAAAATCTTAATAGCTCTGCCCTATTTGCATCATTTGTTACCGGGTTGTTACACGCATGCAAGCACGGTGCATACAATCCAACGAAAATTTCGTGTTTTCTGCATTTTATGATATACTGAAAAAAATGGTATTTCTGCCATAAGGAAGCGAGATTCATTGCTCATATGGGAACCATGATTGATTATTTGCACTGGCGCGGCGATCTACCGCTTTGTCTTGATCCGTTTTGCGAGGTTGATAACATCGTGCTTTCCCAGCTTTCTTATGTCGATTTTAGTGACATCGTACCCGGTCTATCCAGCAAAGCCACCATTACTGTCGAGGAAGCCAACCGTGCATTTTTTGCCAGACACACGGAGGATGAGGTCGAAAACGGTAAATCATTGATTCATCTGGCTCCGTTTGTCCTCAAGGCAATGGCCGCCGGCGACCGGTTTCGTCATGCTGAGTTGTGCTACTATGTCAATACAATCGACAATGAAAAGGACGAACAGTTTTCGGCCATACATATCCGGCTTTCAGATGGAACGATCTATGTTGCCTTCCGTGGTACCGACGATACCCTCGTTGGCTGGAAGGAAGACTGTGCGCTTGCCCTCGGAACGATTCCCGCTCAGGTGGATGCGGTCGCTTATCTCGAAAAAACAACGCGCGGAGCAAAGCGAAAATATCGCATTGGCGGCCATTCCAAGGGTGGAAATCTTGTGGTCTATGCGGCAACCCACTGTGAAGCTAAGGTTCAAAATCGCATCATCAGCATCTATAATAACGATGGTCCCGGTTTTTCTGAGGAACAGCTGCAAGCCCCGGGTTTTGACATAATGTTGCCGCGTATGCAGATGTTTGTTCCGGAAGAATCGCTCATTGGCATGCTATTCCATCATCGGCAGCCTCATCGCTGCGTGCAGAGTTCTCAGACCGGCGTCATGCAGCACGACGCAATGTCCTGGCAAATTATTGGAAATCATTTTCTTACCAAAGATGACCTCTCTGAAAATACAAAATTGATCAATTCTGTATTAAGCCGTTGGATAGATGAATTAACAATTCAAGAACGCACGGATTGTATTGATACGATTTTTGGTGTGCTGGAAGCTTCGGGCGCAACCACGCTGGAAGGCATCGTCAATCAGGGCATCAAGAGCCTTCCCCCCATGTTATCAAAATTAAACAGCTTACACGATAAGACCGCACCTTTATTATCCCGCTTGATTCAATATTTTGCGGAAGCGTACAGCCGTGAATATTTACCCGATTTTATCAAGCAGATTTTGCATCGGGCGACTGACGATTGAACCGTTTCCCCAGATCTGCCGCCGCAGTCAATCCGATCTGGAAAAAGTCAAGACTCCCCGTATCACTGATCAATTGGAGGGATGCGATCATCCGTCCATTATAGAAAGGACCATTCATCTGTGAAAAAAACAATTCTTTTTTCTCTTTGCGCCATGATGCTGCTCAGCGTTGTTTACGCCGCCGCACCTGCACTGCAGAAGACCGCTTACGCTGAAAGTACCGCTCCTGCTCCCGCGCCCGATGCGCACACATACCACTACGGAATGGAAATGTCCATCATCGCTGATCATAACGGATTCACCGGCGAACTGTTCTATCCGCAGGGTGAAGTTGAACCCATCAATATTGCAATTTCAGATTGGGCAAACACAACCTTCCTAGCCATGGAAAAGCAAGCGCAGGACGGCGCCACGCTGCTAGTCAATTATGATTCCTACGAATTTGAAAATCGTTTTGTCGGCATCAAGGAATTTGGCCTCTTTAATGCCAATGGAAAGGATGCCGTTACAGACATTATCTACACCTTTAACTTTGATCTGTCAACGGGCAAATCCCTCTCACTTGCCAATGTCATCGACAGTGCGCACACGGATGCCGTATCTGCCTTATTGACCGCACAGATCAAGAAAATGGACAAGAGCATTCTTGGCACCGCAAAAACGCTCAGTGCCAATCAGTTAACCAATTTTGTTGTACGCGACGACGGAATCGAATGGCTGTTTACTGGTGAAATGGGAATTGTGAGCGTCCTGCTCGATTACAACACCCTTTCGCCCTATCTTACGCTCATGGACCCGCGCACCACGGCAGCAC
Source organism: Clostridia bacterium (assembly GCA_036651815.1). Taxonomy (GTDB): domain Bacteria; phylum Bacillota; class Clostridia; order Christensenellales; family CAG-138; genus JAVVXB01. Next base: position 9,902 of record JAVVXB010000007.1, on the reverse strand, counting down.
CTACGCCCGTGATCACCGATAAACCTACCATTGAGCAGATGGCTACTTGCATACACAATGGTTGTCACGTTCGCTCCGGTCCTTCAACAAAAGATACCTACATCATCGACACCATCTATGAGGATACGCGCTTGGAAGTTCTCCAGTCCAACGTAACCAATGGCTGGCATGAAATATGGTACAACGACCAGATTGCCTATATTGCCGCAAGTCTCATTCGTCTCGATACGCAGCCTGCCAAATTCTATACGGGCTGGGTCACCAGCAATATCCTGCATGTGCGTGCGGACGAGAGCGTCCGTTCCGAAAAGTTGGGAACGCTGTCATATCAAGATCGAATCGAACTCGTTTTCGAAACCAGTCACAAGGGTTGGTATAAAATCTGGTACAAAGATCAATATGCTTATGTGTACGCAAAATATGTCCATGTTGGGTCCCGTCCCATCGCAACTGCCGCACCCGATTCGACAACGCCCGCGCCCGCACCCGCTCCCGCGCCGCAGCCTCGCATGATCTCCGATAACGTTGCTTGCATCACCGGCATGGGCACCTGTACCACAAACGGTGTCATCGTCCGCGCAACGCCCAGTACATCAGCAGAAGTCTATGGACGGATGAATTCCGGCGAACAGGTTTACTTGGTCGAGCAGGAGTATTCCGATGGTTGGGATAAGGTGTTTATCTATACGTCCGGCAGTAAAGGATATATCGGCTACATTCACTCCAAGTATGTTCAGACGATGAATCCCCGCCTCGTCACCGGAATCACCGCCTGACCGATCGTTTCTTTTCTCCCCGTATCGATAGCGAATGGAACGTTGTCTAATGTTCCACTCGCTGTATCTCCGCAAAAAAACGTCTCTGATTGGATACAGTCCGCCAATTTGACGCATCGCGTCTACCGTTGGCGGACTGTTTTTTGGGGGTTATGATACCATCACGCGTTCGCTGGTGCGAAGCAAAAACATTAGAATTGCGTTAGAATATCCATTCTGCCTTTATTTTTCGCGATGAATCGGGTACACTGTGAATAAAAAAAGGGCGGTGGAGAGCGATGCGCATATTTATTGTGGAAGACGAAGCAGCCATCGCGCGTTTTTTGGAGCTTGAGCTTCGTCACGAAGGCTATGAAACCGCAACTGCGGCGGACGGCCGCACGGGATTGGCGTTTGCACTGGCGGAACACTTTGATCTCATCCTCCTTGACGTAATGCTCCCGGATCTAAGTGGATTTGAGCTGTTGCGGCGGTTACGAAAAGAACGCGACACCCCCGTCATCCTCTTGACCGCACTCGACACCGTCATGGACAAAGTGAATGGGCTGGATATCGGCGCAAACGACTATCTCACAAAACCTTTTCACATTGAGGAGCTACTGGCGCGCATTCGCGCAGTTCTGCGGCAGACGATGCCTGACAATCACCGCACACAGCAGTATACCGCCGGAGATCTCATCCTGGATACGGCACGGCGACAAGTCACACGCGGTGGACAAGTACTATCTTTAACCAAGCTGCAATATGACCTGCTACAATTCCTATTGGAAAGTCAAGGTACTGTGCGCACCCGTGAACAGATTCTGAATCACGTTTGGGGTTACGATTATATGGGTGAAAGTAATATTGTTGATGTGTATGTGCGATATGTGCGCGACCGCATCCACGAAACTGAGGATCATAAACTGATCGAGACGGTGAGGGGCGTTGGTTATGTCATTCGAGAAAACACATAAAGGCGGAAGTCTCTCCCATAGGCTTGCAATTGTCTATGCCATTCTTTTTATCAGCATTCTATTGATACTCAGCGTATCGGTGTTCTTCGTTGCCTATCGTTTCTTGGTCAGGCGACAGACGCAAAATATGAAAAGCGTCATCACCCTTGTAGCCGATCAAATTGTTGAGGAATTGCATGAGGGCGATTCTCTAACTGATCCACTACTGTTGGCTGAGCAAAACACAAATATGAATTTGAATATGTATTTGCGCGATCCCCGTGGCAGCATGATCAACCATGCACGTAATTATTTGTTAACCGAAACGCTGCTGCCTGATGTGGCCTTGCGGCCGACGTTGATCTTTCCATCTAGGGGCTGCATGATCCTATGCATGGAAGAATCGGTTATGGATGGCGCCACTCTGCTCGGCTCACTGTACTTTGCGCTTAATTTACAGGATGAGGTTTCGTTTTTAAAGTTGCTGGGTATATTGTTGCTGTTGGCCAATATAATCGGTGCAGTGATTGCAACCATCCTTGGCATGATTGCAAGTAATCAAATGCTCGCGCCCATTAGCTGCATGATCAACGCCGCAAATAGAATTAATTTCAAGAGTCTTGACAGCCGTCTCGCAGTACCGGAAACCAATAATGAACTGCGCGATCTCGCGCTGACTATCAACGCTATGTTAACCCGTGTAGAAGACGCATTTCTTCAGCAGGGACGGTTTGCTGCGGACGCCTCCCACGAATTGCGCACACCGCTGGCCGTTCTGCAGGGAAATGTTGACATGTTGGAACGTTGGGGCGTAAATGATCCCGCGGTACGCAATGAGAGCATTGCGCAGATTCAACGGCAGACGCGCTATATGAGCCATCTCGTAGAAAACCTGTTGTTTCTTGCCCGTGGTGATTTGCTCGAACATGATGCGAAACGGGAATTCTTTTCGGTGGAGCCATTGCTGCGCGAATTAGTGGATGAACAGATTATGCTTGATGGATCGCATGCGTTTCTGCTGGAGGCCGATTCCGCCTGTAGGCTCTTGGGTAACCGCAGTATGGTTCGCCAATTGCTGCAAGTACTCGTTGACAACAGTAAAAAATACACCCCTGCGGGCGGCGCCATCACTCTGCGCTGTGCGCAAGACTGTGGTACCGTTTCCCTTTCTGTTTCTGACACCGGCATTGGAATAGAACCAATACACCTCCCCCATATTTTCGAACGGTTCTACCGTGCTGATAAAGCCCGCTCCCGCACAACCGGCGGCATGGGCCTCGGTTTATCGATCGCGAGCGTCATTGTCTGCATGCACAGCGGCCAAATTGTTGCACTTAGCCAACCCGGTCAGGGCACCACCATCACTGCGATGTTTCCCCGACCGAAGTAATCTCATGCAATTCTAATCGATCTCTGCTCTGTATTCTCATGTTCTGCACGTACAATCAAGGCATCATCCATGTACGAGTGAGGTAGAACATGCTACAGCAAACAGTTTTAACAAGCCGCAGAAAGCGCAGGCTTTCCAAGACAAGGCAGGTTCTTGCAGCCATCGACACGCTGCTGCTAATCGGCTTGATTTTTGCAGTTGTTGCACTGGTTGCCCACGTGCTGCCAAACATGCATGCAAGTGTACCGGCTGATTCTGGCGACAATTCTGTTGCCTCTGTACCGGGCGATCAACGCAATGCGCAGACCGCCGTACTGCTCGCAAAAAGTGCCGTTACATCCCAAAAGCCAGCCTGCCAGTCGGAATATCCATCATCTGAGGTGGCAGGCTTGTCAATCGGTGACTTCTCCACCACGTTTCCCTCCGCCGACACCGGTGCCGGTGCGCTACATAATTTTCAGAGCGATTCGCTCCGCATCGCCATCACAAAGGTGCAGCAGGATCATCTTTGCTATTTTGTTGCAGATGTGTGGGTTCGGAATATTTCGACATTTCGAACCGCGTTTGCCAAGGATACGTATGGACAGGGTTTTCGAGAAAGCACGCGGACAATATCCGCCGCACATAACGCTATATTTGCAGTTTCCGGCGATTATTACGGGGCGCGCTCACAAGGACTCGTCATCCGCAATGGTGACCTGTATCGTGATCGTGACGACGATTCCGACGTATGCACCCTCTTTGCCGACGGTCAATTAAAAACCTACCATAATGATGCATTTCAGATGAGCCAAGCCATTGCCGGCGGCGCGTATCAGGGATGGTCGTTTGGACCGGAGCTTCTGCACGACGGACGGGCAATCGAAAGCTTTACGAAAGGCATTGCACAGGCAAATCCGCGCTGTGCCATTGGGTATTACGATCCGGGTCATTATTGCTTTATCGTTGTTGACGGCAGGCAGAAGGGATATTCTGATGGCATGACGTTGATACAGCTTTCAAAAACGTTCTATGATTTGGGTTGTAAAAGCGCCTATAATCTAGATGGTGGGCAGACAGCGGTCATGGTGTTTAACGGTCAAGTCGTGAATCAGCCTTACAACAACGGGCGCTCTGTCAGCGATATCATTTATTTTTCATGACTGCAGCATTATACAGAACATATGCACTTTCTGTTTGATCCCATTGCGTGGACTTCACGCCGTATTGTTGACAGGGCGAGCCTTCGGTCTTTAAACATGCGTCAATAGCAGGTCAGGCACTTGAACGCGGCCAATTCAGCTGGGTTCAAGTGCGTTTTGGGAGTGAATTGTACAGAATTGTCACACAATAACGGGAATGCCAATATAATGGTGTAGAAAGGTTCTTCCCTTTCTTCGAAATATAATGAAGGAGCAAACTTGAATGTCAATGCCTATCATCGTTCCAGGCACTGGAACCACCGCGCAGGCCATCGCAGATATCATCGAATCGGTCGCGTTAGAAGAAACTGCAATTTCGCATATCCTTAACGCCGAAGGTGAAAAAATTCAGGCGTTTGTCCACATGCCGGGCGTTACCCCGAGCCAGCTTCTGGACGTCAACACATCGGTGCAGAGTACCATTAACGCCATTAGTCGGCTGGAAATGATCTTGCATAGCAAGCTCGATCTCTTTACGGGTCAGATTAACGCTTAAGCCAATTGGCTGTATGGGTCATCAAGCTTTTTTTTCGAACCAATCAAACTTCAAATCATTTTAATAGAGTTCACGGGGGAAAACTACACTGCCCCGTGTTCTCTTTATTTTACTTTTACTGATCTCGTTATTATAATGAAACAAAAGGCCCTCCGCTGCCATAACTCGTTTTGGCAGCGAAGGGTTTTTACCATTGTTGTTTTATATGATCTATACCGTGTATTTCAGTGTCACCGACTCGCAATTCTTAGCTGTATAACTCTTGTTTTACTTACAAGGTTCGCTGCATGGATTGCATCCACATCCATCCTGATGACTGGAAGGTGGAAAACTAATTCTTTCATGCAGACATGGCGAATGTTCCTGTTCGCAATGATTGGTACAGCACGAAGAAATGCTCAGCAAACCTTTTTCTTTTTCCGGATACAGCTCCTTTGTCAGCTGAAGCTTCGAATATAGCACATGCTCAAGTTGTGTAATATTGATGATGGTTTTATTGACCGCTTCATTCACCCGCAAAATGTCACAGGGGCTGTCTGACGCACATAAAATTTTCTGAATTTTCTCGCCTTCTGCATTCAGAATATGGGAGATTGCCGCCTCTACCAATGCAATCGACTCAATGATATCATTGCAATTTTTTGCGCAGTCTCCCGGTCTAAGGCAAGAGTTTACGCATAGCTTACAGCATGAATCATCATTTTCACACCCACAACATGATTTGCATTCACATTTGTGGCAATGACCGCCTTCCGTCTGTCCGCAGTCGTTTCTGTGTTGACATTCATGTTTGCCGCAATGGCAGTCTTGCGCTTCACAACAATCAGTTTTCGCGCCGCAGCCCTTTCTATGACAACAGTCTCTGTCTTCACAACAATCATCCTTTCGATTACAGGATTCCCCATTGAATAGTTGCTGCATCATACACTGCGCAATCTCTTTTACTGGCATAGTATCTTTATGCGGTTCATCACAACAAGTATGGCAGCGAATTATCCCTTTCATCAGATAGGAATAGCAACCGCATTTTGTCGCCAAAAAGTAGATGGCGGTCGTCTTCGAGCATTCGCAGCATGTTTGGGTCATATCTTCAATTCGATATTCATCCGTAAGGTGGCATTGCAGCAGCAATTCGTTACAATCGCTAAAAATTGAAATGCTTTGCTCCATGTTGCAACACGCGGAGCTTACATAGCAGTTCTCGAGCATCTGAACGGAAGTGAACCTACAATGCGGTATGCATTTTTGCAAGAAGCACGGAACCGCATTATTGGACTTATCAATTTCAGCAATGCCCGTATTGCTGGAAATCAATAATTTGTTGCATTTTTTCGCGCAAGATACGCCGGTAATCATGATTGGATTATTGTCGCAGGAACGAATGAAGATACTGTCGACTTCATTCATGCAGGAATCCAGTTTGTAGAGTCTGTTGCATTCCTTCGCAGCAGTTGCCCAGAAGCATTGTGCATGTTTATCGTAGCAAATACTTGCGTATTCGCGACAAACATCATAGCACTCCTTATGATTGAAATCCAAATCAAATCGATGAATCTGACAGCACTTTGTAACAGTTAAATAAAAGTGCTTTCCCTCGCACGCAATTCCGCAGTACTTCGTAAAGCAATCCGAACCGACCGGTATTGGTCGAATCGCGCTAATTTGTAAAGTCAGCATACTCTTTTCCTTTCAAATTTATATTCTTTCTTCTTGTAAAATATGCGGATTGTCACAAAACGGTTCCCAAATATCGATCTGTTATGCCATTTTCAGCGATCAAGACTTGCTGTATTTCTTTGCCCCATAAGCGATTTTGATCGGTCTATGAGACTGATGTCTTGGAAATCGGACGATCAAGCGCCGCCCCGTTAAACCCAGCCCAGGCAAGCCAACCAAGCTAATCCACGCCATTGATTCCTATAGCCGATTCTGTCGCACAATACAGATGAAATGCATATATTGCGGTAGCGAGATGCTTGCTTTTCGTTCAAATAATCAATAAGGGGAAATTATTATGCCGAATATATCCGGCTTTGTTTATTACGATCCTACATTTGCTTCTGTACCCGGTACTGGAATTCCAAATGTTCCGGTTGCACTTTACAACATCGGCACAGGCAGGGGTGCTGTTGCGCTCACAAATGCAGCCGGTGCCTATCTGTTCACAAACGTACCTGCGGGAAACTATGCAATCATCGAAACATGGGGCACTGCAGGTTCGCCAACCCCGATCGATTTTACAGCAATCAATGTGCCAATGGTTGAGCCACCGGAGATCGAACCGCCGCTTTCCGCTGTTCCGGCCGTTGTCCCCGCACTTGCAGATTTGTTGAACGCGCTGTCACCAAATTTTCTAAAGGTCATGATGGCTGCTACAAACCTCACCAACCAGAATTTTTATGATGCGCCGATCGGCAACAAACCGCTCGCGTTTTCTGGCATAACCTTTGCAGGCTCGAATTTAATTACCGCTGCCACCAACGGCACGTGGGGAACTTTTCCAGCTGGTCAAGCGGTTATGACGACCAATCCAACCGACCCCTATCCCGGCGTTACTCCCGGTTTTACCTATATTGCCAGTCCAGTCCCCATTGATGGACAGTTCACGGTGATGAACACGCGCACTTTTTCCTATTATCCGTGGTGGCCGGTATCCGATCACACTTCCCGCGTGGAAACCGGCCGTTATCTCGTCATCAACGGCGCAAATCCAGGCTCTGTTGTATTTACGCAGCCGGTAACCGTATTGCCAAATACCCAGTATGTTCTGACTTCCTGGATTCTCAACCTAATCGACATGACCGTTGGGTTTGTAGATCCGCAACTAGCACTTCAAGTTTTGGGCAGCGATGGTAGTGTGATCTATCTCCAGCAAGTAAATCAGATCACCGGCAAAAACGTACCGATCTGGTATCAGGATGGTTTCCTGTTTAACACCGGTAGTTATCACTCGATCACTGTTCAAATTATTAACAAAGGGCCAGCAGCACACGGTAATGATTATTTAATTGATGATGTAGCCTTATATCAGGTGCAGATTCAAAATCTGCTCACCATCCGGAAAACGGCGGCACCTGCCGTCATCTATGCCGGGAGCGATGTGACGTTTACCGCCGTCATTGTCAATAATTCCGCTGTCAGTACGCTCGCCAGCGTCTTTTTCAAGGACGTGCTCGATCCCACGCTCGTGTTTACACCCGGTAGCATAACGGTCAATGGTAGTGGCGTTGGCTATGGTGCAGCAGACCCGACCGTTGGTTTTTCCGTCGGTAACATAGCGCCCGGTGCAACCATCACAGTCGTGTTCCATGCGGTCGCCACCGCCGGTCCATCACCAGTTAAGAACGTTGCAACGGGCACCTATCCCATCCTTGTCAGCGGAAACGGAGATGTTGTCACCCATACAGTCCCCAGCAACCCCGTGTTTCTGCGCAGACCTTTACATGACTTCGGTCAACAGAGTACCGATCTAGCCGAATCAACCGCTTATGAACAGGCCGCCCTTGCCCATATTCTCAATGCCGAAGGCGAAAAAATCCAACAAATGTTGACGATTCCCGGCGTGACCCCGGCACAACTTCTTGCCGTCAACGCCAGCGTACAGAACATTGTCGATTCCGTTGGATCGCTGGAATGCATTATGAAACAAAAACTCCAATCCGTAAAAAATCAGCTTGTCGGTTATAAAACCATATAAATTATATCGATAAAAGGAGTCAAACATTATGTCAATGCCCTCCATTGTTCCCGGTACTGGAACCAGGACGCAAGCAATCACCGATATCATCGAATCCGTGGCCCTTGAGCAGACAGGCCTTTCTCATATTCTCAATGCCGAAGGTGAAAAAATCCAATCATTTATTGGTTTACCGGGCGTGACCTCCGATCAATTGCTGGCAGTCAACGCATCGGTTCAGACTACCATCAATGCCATCAGCAAACTTGAAATATTGCTGCAGAGCAAGCTTGAGCTTTTCTCAGGTGAAATCACCGTTTGACTTGATGAATTGCACGACCACATAATAAGACCCGGGGAAGCGAAATCGCGCCCTCGGGTCTGGTATTGTAGTCCGGCTTATTACCTCCGACTATTCACTTTGGAAAAAAACAAACGGTCGCATGGATGGTGCCATATAATTACAGCAAGAAATTTAGGTGTGTTCCATCATTCTCAAGTGCCGCTTGCTGCATCATGAGCGATATCTGCCGTCTGCTGTTGTGCACGCTTGTTGGTATTCATGCTGTTTTTATAAACCACAAAGCGACAAAATAGATATTCGGTAATCAAATTGATAATCATCGTCCCAAACAATACAATATATTCGTTCCAACCAATGTTCGTCAGCGCATCTCCCCATAGTGTGGAGAGCGGCGTAAACACACAATAGTAGAGCGCAATTTTCAGCATGGCAATCGGTACATTGTTTGCGGACTTAAACGTATATTGTCGATTTAGCGTAAAATTCCAAAGTACGGACAATACGAGCGCAATTAGATAGCATGGCCAATATGGCCAATGAGCAAGCTCGTTGAGCAACGTAAACGTCAGCGCTTGAATCACGCCAGCCGATGCGGAAAATAATACAAATTTTACGACCTGCAGAAGGTTTTCTTTTCGAGTGCTCTGCATACTGCGGAATCCTCCATTCTAATCTAAAAAAGTTTTGACTGTACTTCGGTGTGCTTACAACAATAAATATTTGCGGGTTCAGATGAATTTTCTCTCAACTTGAACGGAAAATTCAAAGCTGAATCAATAATCATAAGCGTTAAAATGATAAATTCAAAATTTGAACAGTTTTGGGGGGCATTTTGAAGCACACCTTAATCAATCTATTCTATATAGTAGTACCGGATCCGGTCCTTGTCAAATCGTGCCACAATTCTGTTTCTATTTTTCAACAAGTTAAATCAATAAAAGCAAGAGGTCGCAAAATCTTTATCTTAGCACGTGCGTCAGATTCGATGCTATTGCTCAGAAATCCGCCAGATCACTTCAGATTTCCAATTCATCCTATCAATCGACTAAATTTTCGTCTGCGCCATAAAGACATTCGCTTATTTGGCGCTTTCCTCCCATTCATATTTTACCGTTCACAGTGATTCGATCAACAGGTTGTGCAT
>JAVVXB010000006.1:64628-102432 GCA_036651815.1 Clostridia bacterium | reverse complement strand
ACAGTAACAAAGCGCAGATTTACCTGCCCGGAATGCAAAAATACCGGAATGTGCAGACATATAATAACGAGTCCGCTTAAATCATAACGCTTGCATTGAGCATAATCCACTACAAATCATAAAATCTATTTTCCATCATTGCCTCAAAAAGATGGTATGCCTTGGAAAAGATTCTTTATATGAGGTGGCATAGCGATAATATGGACATAAAGCCAACTTAATAGTAAAGATTTAAACGATATAACAAAATGGATTACCGATGTTTTTATGAAGTTTGAAGCACCGGCTTATTCGGAGATAGCGTAAAATATTTTATGATGTTGTGATTAACAATTAAGAATTGATGAGCTTGCTTGCTGTTTCCGGAGCATATATAAACAATGAACTTGTCGGACTGATTGTGACACGAAGCAACGGCAATCATATAGCGCTATTCTTGGTTGATGTTGCATAGCATAGACAAGGGATTGGTCATAAATTGTTTGAAACGGTTTTAAAAATTTTTTCATCTATCGAGTTGACTGTAAATTCATCTTCTTAATACCAAAGAGATTTAGCATCGCTTCGGATTTTAAGATACCGGTGCAAAATAAATTGTTATAGGTAGACGATTTATTCCAATGGAATATAAGAAGGCTACGAGCTTAATCCGCATGCATCCACTTCAGTTTGACTTTTATGTTGCAACAGCAACTAAAGGCGACAGGGGTTGCTAAATTTGTTCTATCTTTGCAACAAGTAAAAATCAATTCACAATAATTTGTCTCGATGCTGCTCCAAATTTGACTTTTATTGCGCCAGTGATATAATTTGTTTGCAGGCATGGTTATGACTGTAGACAAGCAGAAGCGAAAACATGCTGTCGAATGAAGGTTTTCCGCTTCCCTGAGCGTAGAAAGATGGTGTTAATCATGGGAGACAAAAATCCAAAAAAGATGCCTAAGCAAAAAAAATCGGCGATGAAACCCAGCGCAACTCCTCCTGTACAGGCTGAGCCAGAGCTGGTCAAAAAAGCAAAAAAGCCAGTATGAAGCATATTTAGCAAGGGTTTAGGCATAACGAAACCTGCAAGGAAAATCAACTCCTTGCGGGTTTCCTTTTTTGATGCTACATCAATAACCTGTATAGATCCGAAAGCAAAACATGCACTGGAATTATCCGTCAAGTTGCAACTGGTCCTATATATTGAAGTTAAACGCCACCGACGGAAAGGACGGAAGCCGCGACATTCAAGCGTTCAGTGTTAGATTTCCTTGGTGACGTTATGTACAGCCCTCTGCGGAAAACGTCCAAACATGAAAAAACTGCAGCCTTGGGCGCTTGTAACGGGTTACAACCTGCAGTATCATGCTGTAAATTTCGAGATATTCGTAAAAACCGACACTGAAAGCGTTGAACGGCGGATTCGTTCAGTTAAGGCATCAACGAAGCGATTGCAAGGTTTCTTGTTCGCAAAATTGTTGGGTATATAGATTGTGATAATATCCGTTTTGCGCCAAGAGCGCCTCATGCGTCCCCTGCTCAACAACACGTCCACCGCGAATCACGAGGATGTGATCCGCCGTGCGAATGGTGGAGAGACGATGCGCCACTATGAAGCTGGTTCTGCCGGAAAGCACATGCGTAATCGCAGTTTGTATCAATTGCTCTGTTTCCGTATCAATGGAGCTGGTTGCTTCATCCAGCACAAAAATTCTAGGATCTTTCAGAACAACGCGTGCAAAGGAAATCAGCTGCTTTTGTCCCGTTGAGAGCCGAGCACCGCCTTCACCAACCTCCGTTGTGTAACCTTTGGGAAGCTTCTGAATAAACTCATCCGCGTGTACCAGACGTGCGGCAGCAACGATCTGCGCATCGGATGCATTTGGCTGACCAAAGCAGATGTTGTCTCGGATGGTTCCGGAGAAAAGATGCGGCGTTTGCAACACGTAGCCAAGATTGGACTGTAGCCAAAGCTGCGAACGCTCCCGATAATCGATGCCGTCAATCAGTATTTTGCCGCTGGTGGGTTCGTAGAATCGGCAAATCAGGTTGACAATTGTGCTTTTTCCCGCACCGGTTTCGCCTACCAAAGCAATGGTTTGACCGGCTTGCACATGCAGAGAAAAATCGGACAGCACCGTTTCACCCTTTTGATAGGCAAACGTTACGTGCGCAAAGGTGATATCCCCATGGATATGTTCCCAGTTTTCCGGCTTCGGATGCGAGATGTTCCCGTATTTTGCAAGTATCTCCGGGGAATCGATGATGTCGGGGATTGTGTCGATCAATGCAATTACGCGTTCGGCAGAAGCTTGCGCACCCAGAAGCTCGGCCAGAATGTTAGCCAATTGTTGAATGGGATCAAAGAGCTGAGTGGAATACGAAATAAACGCAACCAGCGTTCCTGCCGTAATCGCTCCGATCATTGCAGTCTGTCCGTTGATTACACCGTTGCCGCCAAGGGTCAGTGCAAGTCCGGTTCCAATTGCGCCAAGCGAGATGATAATCGGGAAGAAAGCGGCGGAAACAAGTGCGCTCCGAATGGAGATCTGTTTCATGCGATTGGTCAGCGTATGAAATTCCGCTGCGTTCTGATCTTCCCGAACCAGTGTTTTCGTGGTGACAGCACCCATGATGCCTTCGTTGAATGCGCTTGTAATCCGGCTGTTCTGCTTTCGTGCCGCACGCTGATATTGTAAAATCTTCTTTTGTAGATATACGCTGATCACCGCCAGCAACGGCAATACGGCCAGCACAATCAGCGCAAGCCGCCAAGAGAGCGCGAACATTGCGGCGATGCTTCCGATAATATACAGTGAGGACCAAAGTACATCGACGAGACTCCACGCGACCATTTCCGACAGCCGTGACACATCGGAAACCATGCGTGCCATGATATAACCGACTGCGGTTTTGTCATAGAAAGAAAAGGAGAGTTGCTGGAGCTTACCAAAAGCATCCTGTCGGATATCATAGGCAATGCGCATTTCCAGCTTGCCACAGAAGCGGATAAACACGATGACGCCCAGTCCCTGCAACAGCACCGCAAAGGCATAGAGAATTGTGAATGCGATGGCGCCTTCAGTTGTTTTGGGTACGACAAAACGATCAATCGCATAGCTTGTGAACAGGGGATACAACACATCCACTGCAGCGACAATCAAAAGCGCGACAAGAACCATACCAACGGTTGAACGGTTTCTCAACGCATAGCGATACAGGCGACGCCAAAGATGAAAATCGACCTTCTTTGCGGAAAAATCTTGCTCTTCCTGCATATTCATGCCGGTTCACCTCCCTGCTTAGCAACATCTTGAATCTCTGAAATTCGCCGATAAAGACCCGGCTGTTCCATTAGTTCACCATGCGTTCCGCGCTGCACAATGCGACCGTTTTCCAGAACCAGAATCAGGTCCGCCGTGCATAGTGTGGTGATTCTGTGAGAAATGATGAATGTAATACCACCATGGTGCATGCCCACGAGCGCACTGCGAATATGGGCGTCTGTTTCCGTATCAACGGCACTCATGGAGTCGTCAAATATCAAGATGCTCGCCTGCTGCATCAGGGTGCGCGCAATGGCAACGCGTTGCTGTTGACCGCCGGAGAGCGTTACGCCGCGTTCGCCAACGATGGTGTCATAGCCCAGCTCGAAGGAAACGATCACGTCGTGTACAGAGGCCGCACGCGCAGCCTCAAAAACCTCGCAAGGATCCGCCTGTGGATTCACAATGCGGATATTCTCCAGAATGGAACGTGCATATAGAAACGGTTCCTGCAAGACGATGCCAATTTGTTTGCGCAGGTGAGCATGCTCGATGTCGTTGATATTGACTCCATTGATCGTGATTTTTCCCTCGCTCACGGGATATAAACGTTGCAAAAGCTGTACAAGACTTGTTTTTCCTGATCCGGTAGAGCCGAGAATAGCGATCGTTTGCCCGGGGTGCGCTGTGAAGCAGATATCGTCCAGCACATCCCTGTTATGATTGTATCCAAAACAAACATGGTCAAAGATGATGTCTCCATGAAGATCGGGTTTCAATGCTTTTCCGGGTTCCTGTTCAATGGGCGCGGAAAGAATTTCATCCAAGCGTCCCAAGGAAACCTCCGCCTTGCCCATATCCGCAAGAATGCGGCCAAGCTGACGCATGGGCCATGTCAGCATACTGGTATAGGTGGCAAAGAGCGTAACATTGCCAAGTGTAAACCCGCCTTTTGCCACAAAGAAAATGCCTGCGCAAAGTGAGATGGCAATCTGCAGATAGCCAACGCTGTCCGACAATCCCCAGTATAGGGCAAGCAGATTGTTTAGCTTTAAGGTTTTATCATGAAAATCACGATTTTTCTGTGTGAATTTATCAATTTCCGATTGCTGTTGGCCAAACGCGCGGACAACACGCATACCGGCGAGGTTTTCCTGCAGCATGGTGGATAGGCTTCCTTCCGCCTCGTCCGAAGCTGTAAAATACTTTCGCACATAATGGAAGTATACAAACGAACTGAGCGCAAGCAACGGCATCAACAGCATCGACCAGATGGCCATGCGCCAGTGGATGGAAAAAAGTACTGCCGCCGCAATTCCAGCCATGAAAAATATGCGTACAATGTCCATTAGCTGTACGCTGATAAATCTGCGGATGGTGTCTACATCCGAGGTACAGCGCTGAATGAGTTCGCCGGAATTGGCGTGCTTGTGGTAGTCATAGGGGACGTCCTCTAGATGCCTATAAAGCCGATCCCGCAGAGATTTCGCCACGTTTTCGGCAGCATAAGCAACTTCCCGCCGACGCAGAAAGGTAAATAGACCGTTGAGCAGCGTCAGCACCACGAGAATTATGCCACAAACGACGAGATGGTGGAGAAGGTATGCCCGTCCGCCGAGTGCGGCCAACCAATTGACAAGAAAACCGGGCAGTTCAACGGCGATTCCTTGAATGACATAGTCCAACGTAAAGCTGACAACGAATGGAATTGCATAATAAAGCGCGACCGCGAGCGCAGCAAACAGCGCACCATTGATCAGATGCCATTTGGATTCATGAAAAAGTTTGCCAATCAGGCTCCAATTCGTTTTTTTTCTAGATTGCATTTGTTTCATTTTACAACATATCCTGTGGATTGATTTCTACCATCGAGAACAACTCTCCCCGGTGCTCCGATGCAAAGGCATAGATTCGATGGATCACGTCCGCCGTGCGGGCGGTGCGCAGCAGTTTCATTAAGATCTGAAAACGATACATGCTCTGCTTTCGGCGGATTGGTGCGGGCGAGGCGCAGTATAGCAGCAGATCACATGCACCCTCCGGTTGCAACTGTAGGTGCAGAACCTCCTCAAGCAGGGCAGCATATCGCATGGCTGAATCAGTAAGAACTGCTTCATCTGCGCCGGAGAATAAGATGCGTACAAACAGCGAAAATGGTGGAAAAAGGGCTTTTCTACGTTCCGCAAGCTCATAGCGGTAGAAGCTGAGGTAATCATGTTCCTTGGCAAACCGAATGGCTGGGTGTCCTGGTGAATAGGTTTGTACAATCACGCGCCCCGGATTTTCATCCCGACCAGCTCGTCCCGATACCTGTGTGAGCAACTGAAACGTGCGCTCCGTGCTACGGTAGTCCGGTATGCAGAGCGTGGCATCTGCGGCTACAACGCCAACGAGCGTCACATTTGGAAAATCATGACCCTTTGCAATCATCTGTGTACCGATCAATACCTGAGCATCTCCTCGGGCAAATGACGAAAGCAGCGTTTGTATGCTATCCTTACCATGCATCGTATCTGTGTCCATACGAAGCGTAGGCACCTCTGGAAACAATCGGTGCAACTGCTCCTCAACCTGCTCAGTTCCCACGCCAAAGTACTTGATAAAGGGCTTGCCGCAGTTGGGACAGGTGTGGGGCAGGGGCGCGGTATAACCGCAGAAATGGCACTTCATGCGGTTTTCACCTTTGTGATAAGTCATGGAGATATCACAGTGCTCACACTGCACAACAAATCCGCAACCACGGCAGGAAACAAATGTTGAGTATCCGCGGCGGTTCAAAAACAGCATCGCCTGCATTCCGTCCTGCAAGCATTCTCTCAATAACATGACCAGCTTCCCGCTGAAGATGCCATTGTTGCCGTGCAGGAATTCTTCACGCATGTCAACGATCTCAACCGACGGCATGGGGCGGTGCATGACGCGTTCCGGCAGGGTCAGTAACGTATAGCGGCCGGATTCCGCGCGGAAATAGGATAGCAGGGAAGGCGTTGCACTGCCGAGAAGCAGTGTGGCGTCCACAGCTGCGGCACGATGCAGAGCCACCTCCACGGCATGATAGCGTGGCGTTGTTTCGCTCTGATAACTGGTTTCATGTTCTTCATCCACAATGATAAGTCCAATGTCCGTGAGCGGGGCAAACACAGCGCTGCGTGCGCCGACGACAACGCTCGCTTTTCCAAGCCGGATACGCCGCCATTCGTCAAATCGTTCCCCTGATGATAGCCGGCTGTGCAACACCGCAATTTGGTCGCCAAAACGCTCTACAAACAAACCCACCGTCTGGGGTGTAAGCGCAATCTCCGGTACCAGCATAATAGCCTGCCGGCCGTTGGAAAGACAGTGTTGAATGCAATGCATGTAGACTTCTGTTTTGCCACTGCCAGTGACACCGTGCAGTAAAAAAATTCCGCCGCGGCCATGCATACCGGAGGCTACGGAACGGACAGCGGTTTCTTGGGCACTTGTCAAGGCGACGCTGGAATGCTGCACATCCAGACCGACATCCGGCCTGCGGAAGGTTACGTGTCCGTTTTCACATAGATACCCGCGTTTTACCAATGCACGGATGGCGCTCTGACCATTTGGTACAAATGCCAGCACATCAGAAACCGTCATTTCAACACCGGAATCGAAAAGAAGTTTCACAATTTCATATTGCTTGGGCGCACGTGGCTTGCCGGATCGATCCAGCAGGGATGCAAGTATAACCTCCGTATCGGCATCTGGCGGGAGACTGACGGTGCGCTCAATTTTCTCCTTGATCCTTCCGCCGCGCAGTTGGGCGGGAATCATCAGCCGGAGCGCGTCAATCAGCAAGCAGTTGTAGCTTTTCTGCATCCAGCGCGCAAGCGCCACCTGTTCTGCCAGCAGCACGGGATAGGGTTCATGGATGCGCAGAATATCCTTGATGGCATAGGTAGACGTTGGCAATTGCTCAAAGACGGTGATGACAAAGCCTTCCTTGCCGGAATTGCTATGACCAAACGGCACCCCAACATGCTGTCCAACTAGAATGGTCAAATGATCCGGGATATGATAGGTGAACAGCTTATCAACATTTGCGTGTGCAATGTCAACGATCACTTCGCAAAACATGTGCCGAGATTCACCTCCTCCCAAAACTAACGCAAGCCCGCAAGCGGGCAGGCGCAATCAGAATCAGGCTGATTTGCTTAATCCTGATAGTATTCCTTCGGCGGTTCAACGTCGAGTTGATCGTGATACAACTCATCCACCGCAACGGAAACAGTCTTGCGTTCGTCTGCTTTATCCTGATCACATTGGAGCTGGCGCGCACGCTGCGAGACGGCGGTGACCAACATATAACGGCATCCGCCGGCTTTATCAATGAGCTCATCTAAAGGTAAATTAATCATTGTTGGGGGGTTCCTCCTTTTAATTTTTCAAAGAGTTCGTCATTGCGGACACAGCGGCAACGCTCTGCGGCAATGATGCTCTGCATTCGGGCAACGGCGGCGTCAAGTACGTCGTTGACCACAACATAATCGTATTGTTGAGCAAAGTTAAGCTCCATAAACGCAACAGAAAAGCGTTTTTCGATTGCTTCCGGAGTTTCGGTACCTCGTCCTACGAGCCGGGATTTCAGTTCTCCCATGGAAGGTGGAGCAACGAAGATGAGCACGGCGTCCGGGTAAGTTTCTTTCACGTGCATGGCGCCCTGCACGTCAATCTCCAAAATGACATTGCGTCCGGCAGAAAGCTCTTCTTCAACAAAGCTCTTGGGCGTGCCATAGTAATGCATCTGGAATACGTGCATATACTCGAGGAACGCACCTTCTTCAATCATGCGCTTAAACTCATCCTCGGTTTTAAAGAAATAATGTACGCCATCAATTTCACCGGGACGCGGCGGGCGGGTGGTTGCAGAAACGGACATGCGCATGTCGCTGTTCCTGGATAACAACGCGGAATCAATGGATCCTTTGCCAACGCCGGCTGGACCGGATACCACCAACAGTAGGCCTCTTCGCGATTGGTTCATTGCCGTTTACCCCCCCTGAAAAACCTTATTCTACATGCTCGTCAAGCTTTGCATCCAGACGATTGGCGACTGTTTCCGGCTGAATAGCGGATAGGATGACATGATCGCTGTCTGTAATGACAACCGCACGGGTTCTCCGCCCACAGGTAGCGTCGATGAGTCTACCGGACTCACGTGCTTCCTGTACAATCCGTTTGATCGGTGCGGACTCAGGACTGACAATCGCAATTAAGCGATTTGCGGAGACGATATTGCCAAAGCCGATGTTTACTAAACCAAAGCCCATTAGATGCTCCTCAATGTTGAAATTATTCTATATTCTGAACCTGTTCGCGGATTTTTTCAATTTCAGCCTTGCCGGCGAGCACATGATTGGTTAGGCTCGCATCGTTTGCCTTGCTGCCAATGGTATTGAATTCCCGATTCATTTCCTGAACGACAAAATCAAGCTGTCTGCCGGCGGGTTTGCAATCATCCAACAGAAATTTCATCTGCGCCACATGACTGCGCAGTCGGACGATCTCCTCATCAATGCTGGCTTTGTCGGCAAACAGTGCGACCTCCGTTGCCAACCTGGCACGATCCACTTCGGTTTTGTCAAGAAACAGTTCGATGCGTTCGGTTAGCTTTGTGCGGTATTCTTCCACGACCAAGGGCGCACGTATGGCTATTTGTTCGGCATGCAACGAAACGGTATCGGCCCGCATGGAAAGGTCTGTTTTGAGTCGATCCCCTTCGGATAGTCGCATCGCTTTGAGTTCATTCACCGCGGTGGAAAGAGCTTCTTGCGTCAGATTTATGACTGCGCCAATGTCTTCATCCGTTTCGCGTACTTCAGTCACATCCGGCAGACGAAGGGCTGCCGTCAATCCAAGATCATCCTTAAGATGTAATTGTGCATTCGCTTCGCGTGCGGCGCTGACAAATGCCGTCAGCAGGGGAAGATCAATCTGAACGGTACGCGAATCGGAACGGTCGTTGCGGTAGTTGATAAAGATATCCACGTGTCCGCGGTAAATTTGTTCGCTTAATTGTGTACGAAAGAAATCTTCTAAAAATGCAAGATGTCGGGGGAGACGCATGCCCAGATCAAGATAGCGGTGATTGACACTTTTCAGCTCCACCGTAATCTCGCGTCCATCGGCAGCCGCCGTGCCTTTTCCGTAACCTGTCATACTGAACATATCCCAATACCCCCAAACTACAGCATCTTATGATATCACAATTCGGTTGTGCAAACAAGCAAAATTCATCTTAATTTTGGCAGATGGATAAACTGTGCGTTTGCATTCACCGGATCAATTGCCGGATAGACGATAGAGCTCATCCGCTCCGGGCGGGGAAATCACCGCGCCGTTCTGATTACATAGCTCCGTACCGAAAGCTTTGCCGATGACGCAAGCGTGAATATTGTGTTCCATCAGTTTTTTCACTAGACGCGTTCCATCGGTGCACGATATCAGCATGCTACCGCTGCCAATCAAACGCAGGGGATCCAGACCAAGCGCTTGGCAGATTGCTTGGGTTTCCGGCAAAACCGGAATTGTAGCCGTATCAAGACAGATGCCACAGTTTGACACGTAAGTAAGTTCCCACGCGGCGCCCAGCACGCCACCTTCGGTGATATCGTGCATATCGGTTGCTCCGCATGCTGTGGCGATCCGGCTTTCCGGCACAACGCTGAGGTGCTTTGCTAGCGAGATGGCGTTTTCGAGCGTACACTTCGGTAGTGCGGTCAATCGATGGGCAAAATCGCTGGCAAGAATGGTCGTGCCTTCAAGCCCTGCCCATTTTGTCATGACAATATCGTCGCCTTCGCACATGCCGCACAGTGCGTGCTTGGGGTTTAGACGTGCCACCACCGTTGCACAGGTGACGGCATGGGTAACCGCATCCGTGACCTCGGTATGTCCGCCGAGAATATCCACGCCCGCCGCCGTTGCCGCTACGGAAAGATCATCAGCAATCTGACCGATCTGTTCCTGCGTAGCAGAGGGAGGAACGAGCAGCGTGACCAGCAGTCCAACCGGTTCCGCACCGGCAGCAGCGGCGTCGTTGCAGCTTACATGAACGGTTAAGCGGCCAAGATGCGCGATGCCTGCCGAGGTAATCGGGTCCGTACTCAGTACGGTGAGGTCGCCGGAGAGATCCAGCGCCGCACAGTCGCGGCCAATTCCCGGTGCACATATGGATTCCGGGCGTGCTTTTAAAAATTTTGATAACACCAAACGTTGCAAATCGTCATTATCAAGTTTTCCCAGTCGCATTTTAGTTTGCTCCAATCAATTTCAAAAAAGCAGCCTCATTCAGAACCGAAATTCCAAGCGCATTTGCTTTATCAAGTTTGTTGCCCGCGTTTTCACCCGCCAAAATAAAGTCGGTTTTTTGGCTGACGCTGCCGGTTGCCTTGCCGCCGTAGGTTTCGATCAAAGCTTCGGCTTCGCGGCGTCCGAGCGTTGGCAGCGTACCGGTCACAACAATCGTTTTGCCGGAGATGGGCGACACTTTATCGGAAATGATTTCATCGGCAGGGGTGACACCATGGGCAAGCAAGGCGTCCACCTGCGCAGAAATTGACGGGTCTTCAAAAAACGAAAGAACGCTGTCCGCGACAATGTCACCGATATCCGGCACGTTTATCAATTGTTCCCGCGTGGCTGCGCGGACGTTTGGTAGCGTTCCAAATCGTTTTGCAAGATCCTTTGCGGTTTTTGCGCCCACATTTGGGATGCCAAGCGCAAAGAGAAAAGCACTGAGCGGACGGTGCTTGCTGCTTTCCAATGCGTCCAGCAGGTTTTGTGCTTTTCGTTTACCAAAGCGGTCGAGCTGAACCAGTTTTTCCTGCGTCATTTCGTATAGCGCGGGGATTGTTGCAATATCAAAGGCCTCGATCAGCTGCAGCGCTGTTTTGTCGCTGAGACTATCGATGTCCATGGCGTTGCGTGAGGCATAGTGCGCAATGCGCAGTGTAATCTGTGCTTTGCAGGACAGTGAATTCGTACAAAAAATATGTACGCCGCGCTGCTCCACATGTGCACCGCACCGAGGGCAGCGGCACGGTTTTTCCACGGCGCATTCCGGTTGATCATTGGGAACGCTACCTAGAATTTCGGGAATCACATCGTTGCTTCTGCGGATAAAAACCCGCGAACCAATGCCAACGCGTTTACGGAGAATATCATCGTAATTATTGAGCGTTGCACGCTGAATGGTGGCACCTGCAAGTTCAACTGGCTCCAGGTGCGCAAGCGGCGTCAGCTTTCCGGTGCGTCCGACCTCCCAGGTTACATCCAACACCTTGGAGGTGGTTTCCTCAGCGGCAAATTTGTAAGCAATTGCCCAGCGTGGGAATTTTTCCGTTTCGCCTAATGTTTCCCGCAGAGCAAAATCGGTGACTTTAACGACCATACCGTCAATGAGATAGTCCAGAGTGTTTCGCTCTTTTTCCGCTTCATCAATTTCGTGCATCAGTGCGTCGCCATTCGGACACAAGCGGATAAAGGAACAGACAGGAAACCCATTTTCACGCAAAAAGTCCAGCATTTCCACTTGATTGTGTAATGCCTGGCCTTCTATGTATCCGATATTATAACAAAAGCAATCCAGCTTGCGGCTGGCCGTGATCCGCGGATCGAGATTGCGCAGCGCGCCAGCGGCGGCGTTTCGGGCGTTTTTGAGTGGTTCGTCGGTTGCCCCGTTGAATGTGCGCAATACCGATAAGCGCATGATACATTCGCCCTGAACCTCCATTCGACCCAGAAACGGGATGGCCTGCGGCAGTGTGCGGATCGTTTTGATCTGCTCTAGAATGCCCTCGCCCACAACACCGTTTCCGCGGGTAGCACCCTGCACCAGCTTTCCGTTTTCATAGGTTAGGTTTACGGTCAATCCATCAAATTTGTATTCAAGGGCGAACATAGGCGTTATGGCCTTGCCGGAACATAGTTTTCTTACGCGATCAATCCAGTCTGTCAAAGCAGACTTGTCACGTACCTTATCCAGACTGTATAGCCGCTGAATATGTGCGTGTGAAATAAATGCGGCAATTGGTGCGCCGACGCGCCGCGTTGGCGAATTCGGCAAGACGGTGTCGGTCTCGCGTTCCAGCAAAAGCAACTCATCATACAGGGTGTCATATTCCAAATCGGAAATAAGCGGGTCATCCCCAGCATAGTAGGCGTCGCCATATTGATTGAGCAGTTGTACAAGCTCTTCCTGCCGTGTCATGGATCATTCTCCTATATTTTTGCAATTGGGGCGTAAGCCGCAGCAAATTTTTTGTTGATGCCGGAATCAAACGCAATCTCCACAATTTGTGCATTTCCGCTGCCATTGACAGACAGTACGGTGCCATCGCCGAAGGAGCCGTGACGAATGCGATCCTTTGTGTTGACGGCAACCGATGGGCTACGTGAAGATTGGGGGGTGGGAGCATTTTGAGAAATGCCGAATCCATTCGGATTTATCACTGGCCCGGTCTTCTTTTTCGCAGCGGCATAGCGTGGATTCGTTTGTCTTCCAGTGTGAGCCGGCGCGGCAGATGCAGGCGCATCGGTAGCTGCCGTCTGAGATTGCTGCATTCTGGCGACAAAACGCGACTTGGGCGTTTCCTGATCCGGCAACGCAGGGGAAAGCTCCTTCCAAAATATGGATGGCATGCTTGCATTGATCTTTCCGTATAGCATGCGCTGCTTTGCATTGGAAACATGTAGCTCCTCTTTGGCGCGTGTTATGCCGACATACATCAGCCGGCGTTCCTCCTCCAGTTTTTCCATATCAAACATGGACTGTGAGGACGGGAATACGCCCTCCTCCAAGCCGGGCAAAAACACCACGGGGAATTCAAGTCCCTTGGCGGAGTGCAAGGTCATTAGGGATACGCTGCCGCTTTGCTCGTCCATCTGGTCGATCTGCGAAAACAGTGCGACGTTTTCCAGAAAAGATTGCAAAACGTCCACGACGGTCTCATCCATGCCTTCTGTAAATTCACGAATGTAGCCCACGAATTCTTTGACAATATCTGCCCGGGCTTCATAGTTTTCCTTGCGGTCTTCCTTGAGATAGGCGTCATATCCAATGGCGGTGAGCAGCATCTCCACTACATCGGCAAGGGGAAGGTTGCCAATCTCACGATAAATGGTCATGATGGTGTCTGTAAACAGCGTTAGCTTGGGTTTGTAACGCGTCATACCCGCATCAGGAAGCGCCATGCACGCTGGAAGAAGGGAAAGATTGCAGACTGCCGCATGCTCTTGCAGAGATTGAAGCGCTGCGTCCCCAAGTCCGCGCCGGGGAACATTGATAATGCGCAAAAAAGCAACATCGTCATTGGGGTTGCGCAGCAAACGCAAATAAGCCATGATATCCTTCACCTCCGCACGCTGAAAGAATGAGGTGCCCCCGTAGACACGATAGGGAATGTCATAGCTTTTAAGGTACATTTCCAGCACACGGCTCAACGCATGGGTACGGTAGAGGATGGCGAATTCATTGTAGTTTCGTTCCCCACAACGCACGCCCTGCAAAATATCACTGCAGATGTGGTTGGCTTCATCGCGCTCATCGGCGGCTTCATACGCGCAGACCGGCGTGCCGCCGCTATGCTCGGTCCAGAGCTTCTTGGACTTGCGGCCCTTGTTGTTTGAGATGACCAGGTTCGCTGCATCCAAAATAACGCTGCTGGAACGATAATTCTGCTCCAAACGAATGGTGCAGGCACCTGGGAAATCCTTTTCAAACTCAAGAATATTACGGATGTCCGCACCGCGCCAGCCATAAATGCTCTGATCGTCGTCGCCGACTACGCAGATATTCTGGTGATTGAGTGCCAATAGATGGATAATATTGTATTGCACTAGGTTTGTGTCCTGATATTCATCCACTAAAATATGGGAAAATCGGCTGCGGTACTTCTTTAAAATTTCCGAATCGGAAGTCAGTAGTTTACAAGTCAGCAGCAGCAGATCGTCGAAGTCCAGCGCGTTATTCTGTTTGAGCTGCTTTTGATACGCATGGTATGCGGCCACAATTTCCTTGGCTTCGTAAGCATCACGGAAGAAGCCGTCCACATCCAAAGAATGGTTTTTTGCGTCCGAAATTTTGGAGGCGATGCTGCGCGGCGTGAACACCTTGTCATTTAAGTTAAGCTCTTTGATGATTTTTTTAATCAGAGACTGCTGATCAGAATCATCATAGATTACAAACGTTTTCGTATAACCAAGCTTGTCGATATCCATACGCAATATTCGTGCACACATTGCGTGGAAAGTCATGACCCACATGTTTTGTGCGCTGCAGCCAACGAGTTTTTCAACGCGTTCCCGCATTTCAGCGGCGGCTTTATTTGTGAAAGTCAGTGCCAAAACATTGTATGGCGAAATGCCACACTCCTGAATCAGGTATGCGATGCGGTGCGTTAGCACACGGGTCTTCCCGCTGCCTGCACCGGCTAAAACGAGCAGCGGTCCTTCCGTATGGGTCACTGCTTCACGTTGCTTGTCATTTAGTGTATTTAGATCCATAGTACCCCCATATATCACAATAAACTTAGTATATCATATCAGGAAGGTGCGAGACAAACAATCTTGTTACAATCATGGAACAATTGCGAAAGTTCTGCTCTTTGGGTTGCAGGATTGTCTGCAATCGGTCTATAATAAAAAAAAGCGCAAAGGGGGATCACCATCTTGATTGGAGTAATTATCGGTGAAAAGGGCACAGGTAAAACAAAGCGTATTCTGGAGCTTGCTAACAAGGCGGCGAAGGAAGCCAAAGGAAGCCTCGTGTTTATTGACGATGACAACAGCTATATGTATGATTTGGTTACGAATGTTCGTTTCATTAACAGCAGTGAATATCACATCCACACGCCAAAAATGTTATACGGTTTTCTCAGCGGAATTGCCGCAAGTGATTTTGATCTAGAATATATATTTATCGATGGATTTATTTCAATTGTACATCACGAGTTGAAGACGCTCGAAGGCCTGTTTAAACAGCTCTCCGTCTTTGCCGACGAACATAACCTCAACATCATCCTCAGCATCAACGGCGACGGTAAGAACGTGCCGGCATTTGTCGATGGCATGGTGCTGCAAACTTTCTGAACAGAATAGGACGAACTGAATCATGCGCTATCTCAGCACCAGAGGCGGAGAGACTGTGTCCGCCGCAGAAGCAATTGTTTCCGGCATATCACCGTCCGGGGGACTGTATGTGCCGGAAGATTTTCCTTTGCTCAACGTTGCATCCCTGATTGGAAAAGGGTACGATTACCGGCAGATTGCATGCAAGGTCATGCGACCCTACCTGCCGGATACCGAGGAACATACGCTGCGCGAATTGATCGATGAGGCCTACCGCAGCTTTGATACGGATGTGGTTGTGCCGGTCAAGCAACTCAACGGTAGCGAGAGCATCGCTGAACTTTGGCATGGGCCGACCATGGCGTTTAAGGACGTTGCATTGCAAATGCTTCCGCACCTGCTCAAGAATGCGTTGCATATCACCGGTGAAAGCAAAGAGATCTATATCCTCGTTGCTACATCTGGAGATACGGGTAAGGCTGCACTGGAGGGATTTCGTGACGTTTACGGAACGCGGGTGCTCGTTTTTTACCCATTTGACGGCGTATCGGAGGCCCAACGGCTGCAGATGGTCACGCAGGAGGGCAACAACGTCGACGTGTGCGCTGTGCGCGGCAATTTCGACGATGCACAAACCGGCGTCAAGCAAATATTTGCAAATCATGAAATCAGCGATCAGCTATCCGTATCCGGGGTTCGGCTTTCCAGCGCGAATTCCATTAACTTTGGCCGCTTGCTTCCCCAGATTGTCTATTATTATACTTCCTATGTCTCACTTGCCGAGAGCGGCAGAATTCAGGCTGGGGAACCAATCAATTTTTGTGTTCCAACCGGGAACTTTGGGGATATTTTGGCCGGCGAATACGCGCGGCGCATGGGATTGCCGATTCATAAGCTGATTTGTGCAAGCAACCGTAACAATGTTCTGACGGATTTCTTTGCGCAGGGCATCTACGATGGGAAGCGGCCATTCTATAAAAGCATGAGCTGCTCCATCGACATTTTGATTTCCTCCAATCTGGAACGGCTACTCTTTGATCTTGCAAACCGCGATACGCGCACTGTTGCAAGCTGGATGCGTCAATTGCAGGATTTTGGGAATTATAGGATTGACGAGGACGTGCGCATAAAGCTGGCGGAAACATTTGCTGCGGGCTGGTGTTCAGAAGAGGACACGCTGGCGACCATTCGGAAGGTGTTTATGGAGCATCACTATTTGATGGATCCGCACACGGCTGTTGGACAGACGGTATACGAGCGCTACGTTGCCAACACTGGCGACAAGACGCAGACGGTGCTACTGTCTACCGCAAATCCGTATAAATTTGCCACCGATGTGCTGGGCGCATTCGAGCAGGTCGGCAAGGATGATTTTGCCAATGTGGATCGTCTGCATGAATTATCCGGCCAGTCGGTGCCCAATGGCATCACCGGATTGCATAACAAACCGGAATTGCATTGTGACGTCTGCGATCTTGCTGACATGTCGGAACGGGTGATTCATCCTGTTCTTACCATGTAAGCGGAAATCTGGTGAATTTCAATATGAAAAAACCGGATACCAGTGTTCTGTTGATGAGCGCTTGCATAGTTTTGATTGCGGCATTGTCCATTGGATTAGGCTTTTCTATTCGCGATCGGATGCTGACCTCACCCGGCAGCCGTTTGGGTGCATTGAATGAAATGGCAGAAACCATTCAAAAGCATTTTTATTTTTTGGATGAATCAACCGACGAAACCGCAATTGTCGACAGTGCGCTGCGCGGCATGATGGCGGGGTTAAACGATCCGTATGCTCAGTATTATACAGAACAGGAATACAACAGCATGCTTCAGGTCGATGCGGGCGATTATGTAGGCATAGGCATCAGTGTGGCAAATCCGGATGAAAACGGCAGTACCATCATCGATGTATATGCAAATAGCCCCGCAGAACAGGCTGGCGTGCAAAAGGGCGATCAAATCGTGGAAGTCAATGGGAAAAGCATTGCCGGTGTGCCGATGGATGATTTTATCGCACTGTTTTCAACGGACAGCGCTGTGCCCGATAAATTGAAACTCAAACGCGATGAGCGCGTATTTGAGGTGACGCTACAGCGTAGCGAGGTGCATGTTAAGCGCGTCGTTTCCGAGGTGTTGGATGGCGACGTGGGCTATATTCGCATTACGGAATTCAACGGCAGTGTGGTACAGGATTTCTGGTCTGCGGCAACCGCTCTGCGCAGTCAGGGTATTATGCGGCTCATCATTGATCTGCGCGATAATCCTGGCGGCGGACTGACGGAGGTGCTGGGGGTTGCCAGTTATCTGATTCCCAAAGGTCAGGTCATTGTTACCATCAAATCGAGAACGGAATCCATGCGCGCATATAAGAGTGAAGGAACGGAGCGCATCGAGATGGAGACGGTCGTTCTGGTCAATGGTGGCAGTGCGTCTGCAAGCGAACTGTTGACGGGTGCTTTACAGGATTATGGCTATGCCACGATCATCGGAACGCGCACATACGGAAAAGGCATTGTGCAGAGTTACTATCGGCTCAACAGCAATGGTGGCTGGATGAAGCTGACGACCGATGCGTACTATACGCCAAACGATATTTGCATCCACGGGGTTGGCATCACGCCCGATATCACCATTGCACTGCCAGACGGCATAAAAGATCTGCCAATTGAACTGGTTGATCATGAGCAGGACACACAATTACAAGCTGCGCTTAAGCAGTTTCATGAAAACGCAAGCCGCGCGGCATAAACACAATTATATGATGGGGGAGATTAACAACTATGAACATCGTTCGCGACATGAATCTGGCGCCTTCCGGTAACGATAAGATCGAATGGGTCAAGCGCAATATGCCGATACTGCGCAGTATTGAGGAAGTGTTTCTCAAGGAGAAGCCTTTTGCGGGTCTTACAATTGCGCTGTCCATTCATCTGGAAGCAAAAACAGCCTACCTCTGCCGGGTTCTTGCTAATGGCGGGGCAACCATGTATATCACTGGCAGCAATCCGCTGTCAACGCAGGATGACGTGGCGGCGGCGCTGGCGGACGGTGGACTGCATGTATTTGCACTGCATGGTTGCACACCCGAGGAATACAATCATTGCATCGACTGCGTGGTGGAGGCGGAACCGGATGTCATCATTGACGATGGTGGAGATATCATCAACGCGGTACATGCACGTTATCCACAACTGGAGTCCAAGATCATTGGCGGTTGCGAGGAAACAACAACCGGTATCCAGCGTTTGATTGCAATGGAAAAGGATGGACAACTGCGTTTTCCGATGATCGCGGTGAACAATGCGGATTGTAAACACCTGTTTGACAATCGCTATGGCACGGGCCAGTCGGTGTTTGACGGCATCGATGGGACCACAAACCTTATCGTTGCTGGCAAGCGTGTCGTAGTGGCGGGATATGGCTGGTGCGGCAAGGGCGTTGCTATGCGCGCCAAAGGACTGGGCGCCAGGGTGATCGTCACGGAAGTGGATCCGGTGAAAGCCATCGAAGCCATCATGGACGGATTTGATGTGATGAAAATGGAGGACGCTGCTGCAGTCGGGGATGTGTTTATTGCAGTAACCGGCGACATCGGTGTCATCACCGAAGCGCATTTTTGCAAGATGAAAAATGGTGTATTGCTGAGCAATGCGGGGCATTTCAACGTTGAGGTCGATGTGAACCGGCTTGCACAGATTGCCGTTGAAACGCGGGAAATGAAGCCCAACATTGCGGGTTACAAGCTCGAAAATGGAAATTGGTTGTACGTTTTGGCAGAAGGACGCCTTGTGAACCTCGCCGCTGGCAACGGACATCCTGCGGAAATTATGGACATGAGCTTTGCCATCCAGGCCTTGTCGACACAATATCTTATCCAAAATAAAGGAAAGCTCAAACCGAAGCTCTATGCGGTTCCGCGCGAAATCGATCAGGCGGTGGCGAGGACGAAACTATCTTCCCTGGGCGTTTCCATCGATTCGCTTACGGCGGAGCAGGAACGCTATCTCAGCAGCTGGCAGGTTTAGCGGGCGGCAAAATTTGCGGTTTACAAGTGCATTGTCAACTGATACAATATTCAGTAACGCATGACTGTTCCGGTAATATTCCGCAGATCCAAATTGCGGATTTCGTATAGCATCCTATAACTAATTTACTTAGGGGGGAACCGAAATGAAAGATTATACCGCGAAGGACATACGCAACATTGGCGTCTTTGGTCATGGTGGCGAGGGAAAAACCACGCTGACTGAGGCAATGCTGTTCAATGCTGGACTGCTCGAAAGATTGGGCAAGGTGGAAAATGGCACGACGGCCACAGACTTTGATCCCGAGGAGATGAAGCGCGGTATCTCCATCAATGCGGCTTTCGCTCCATTCGAATGGAAAGGCACGAAGGTTAACCTAATCGATGCGCCGGGATTCTTTGATTTTTATGGTGAAGTGACAGCAGCCATGGTGCTTGCAGACAGCGCATTAATCGTTGTCGGTGCGGTTTCTGGCCCTGTTGTCGGCGTTGAAAAGGCGATGACCATGAGCCAAAAGTGGCACAAGGCGCGCATGATCGTCATCAACCAGCTTGATCGAGAAAACGCGAACTTCGCGAAAGTCATGGCTGCAATCAACGAAAAATTTGGACCTAGTGTGGTACCGATTCAATTGCCCATTATTGAAGACGGTGTTTTCAAAGGGTACGTGGATATCGTGCATATGACCGCGAAGCTCTTTGATGGCAAGAGCGAAAAAGAAACCGGGATTCCTGGTAGCCTTGCGGCTGAAGCACAATCCTTGCATGAAAAGTTAACCGAAGCGGCCGCAGAGAGCGATGAAGTGCTCATGGAAAAATATTTTGACCAAGGGGAATTGAGCCGTGAGGAAATTCTAAAAGGCTTATCCGCCGGTGTGACAAATGGCATGGTGACCCCGGTCTGCTGCGTTGCAGCCGCACCGAACATCGGTGTTTACACGCTGATGGACAATCTGGTTCATTATTTACCTGCAGCCGACGGGATAGCCGCTCCAAAGGCAGTCGATATCAAGACCGGTAAAGAGACGGAAGTCAAGCAGGATGGCAAATTTGCGGCGCAAGTTGTCAAGACAGTATCCGATCAATTCGGTAAATTTTCCATTGTAAAAGTATACAGAGGCACCTTGGATATCAACGTCAGCCCTTACAATAGCAATGCAGAGAAGGCTGAGAAACCCACTGCGCCCGTGATGCTGCGCGGCAAAAAGAACATTGCGGTGGAAAGATTAAATGCCGGTGATATCGGTGCGTTGCCGAAGCTGCAGTTTACAGCAACCGGGGACACGCTGTGCGATCAATCAGCTGCTGTGAAATTTGCAGAAATTGATTTTCCGAGACCTTGCATTAGCCTTGCGGTAACCGCAAAGAAGCAGGGGGAGGAAGACAAGGTAATTGCGGGCCTCAATAAGATAAAAGAAGAGGATCCGACGATTCTCATTGAGAAAAATCCGGAGACCAGTGATATTCTCATCATGGGTCTTGGGGAAATGCATATTGACGTTGTCTGTGCAAAACTTCGAAACAAGGCCAACGTGGAAGCGCAGTTGAATGATCCGCGCATTCCGTATCGCGAGACGATTCGCACCATGGCCGAGGCTGAAGGCAAGCATAAGAAACAATCCGGCGGTAGCGGTCAATATGGGGTTGTCCAGATGCGCTTTGAACCTACTTCCGAGGGAACGGATTTTGAATTTGTCAACGCGATCGTCGGCGGTGTCGTTCCGAAAGAGTATATTCCCGCCGTTGAAAAAGGATTAAAAGAAGCGATGCAGCACGGCGTTCTAGCGGGATATCCCATGGTAGGCGTCAAAGCTACGCTTTATGATGGCAAATATCATCCCGTGGATTCAAAGGAAGTCGCATTCAAATCCGCTGCGCGGCTGTCCTACAAAGCCGCTTGCGCAAAGGCCTCTCCCACGTTGATCGAGCCAATTTATCGCTACGATATTCTTGTGCCTAGCGATTATGTGGGGGATATCATTGGCGATCTTAACCGTCGACGCGGGCGTATGCTGGGCATGAACCCGGTTGATGGTGGGACTGAGGTGGTTGCGGAAGCCCCGTTGTCCGAAATGTTTAAATATGCAACGGATCTGCGCAGCATGACGCAGGCGCGCGGCTCCTTTAAGAGTGAGTTTGTTCGTTATGAGGACGTGCCGGGCAGTCTGTCACAGAAAATCATTGAACAGACCAAGAAAGAAGAAGAAGAGGAAGAATAATCCTCGCTTTTGTGGAGGGCAGTGTTCCTGCCCTCCCTTTGTATGTTACAGAATTTAAATAAAAAAAGGAGTGTATACGATGGAAGAACAAGGGACGATCATTCAATTGCTGGATGAAGACGGCAATGAAGTTTCGTTTGATTTGCTGATGTCGTTTGATTATGAAGGCAAGCGCTATGTTGCGCTGCTGCCAGTTGATAAAATCGAAAACGTGGAAGAGGACGAAGTTGTACTGCTTGAGGTGGTCAAGGAAAATGGAGAGGAGAATTATAGATCCATCGACAATCCCATTTTACTCGACGAGGTATTTGAAGAGTTTACAGAACTGTTTGATGAGCAAATATCCGAAAACGATGAAGAATAAGGACGAATCATTAGAATAATTTTGTTTGTTTGTGCTTTTTTTGTGAATGCAGAAAAAGCAGATTGCATTTTGGCTTGCTTTGTGCCATAATGCATGAGGTATCACGCACTTTTGCGGATTTTCGGGCTCGTGCCGGAAACGGTTTCTCGGAAAGAAGATGCAAAAGGTGGAAATAATAACGAGGAGGTTACTTATCATGTCCGTGATTTCCATGAAACAACTGTTGGAGGCCGGTGTGCATTTCGGCCATCAGACCCGCCGCTGGAACCCGAAGATGAAGGAATTCATCTTCACGGAACGCAATGGCATCTACATCATCGATCTTCAAAAGACGGTTAAAAAAATCGAAGAAGCTTACAATTTCATTCGCGATTTATCGATGAACAACCAGACCATCTTGTTTGTTGGCACGAAGAAGCAAGCGCAGGAATCCATCGAACAGGAAGCAAAACGTTGCGAAATGTTCTATGTGAATCAGCGTTGGCTTGGCGGTATGCTGACCAACTTCAAGACCATTCAGGGCCGCGTTGCCCGTTTGCGCAAGATTGAGCAGATGGAAACGAGCGGCGAATTTGATTTGCTGCCCAAGAAAGAGGTTCTCGGTCTTAAATTAGAACAGGAAAAACTCGAAAAGAACCTTGGCGGAATTAAAGACATGAAGAAGCTTCCGGGGGCACTGTTCATTGTTGATCCGCGCAAGGAGCACATTGCGGTTGCAGAGGCACGTACGCTGCACATTCCGATCATTGCAATTATTGATACGAACTGTGATCCTGATGAAGTCGATTACCCGATTCCGGGCAATGATGATGCAATTCGCGCAGTCAAACTGATTGCCGCGAAGATGGCTGATGCAGTCATCGAGGGTAAGCAGGGTGAGTCGATGGATGCCGGCGAACCAACCGCAGAGATCATTGAAGAAGTCGAAGCATAATTGCAGGAGGATATACAGACTATGGCATTTACAGCAAAAGATGTAATGGCGTTGCGTGAAATAACCGGCGCCGGTATGATGGACTGCAAAAAAGCGTTGACTGAGTGCGCAGGTGATGTCGAAAAGGCGAAGGATTTTCTGCGTGAAAAGGGTCTTGCCGCTGCTGCCAAGAAAGCCAGCCGCATTGCTGCAGAAGGTCTCGTTGGTGCCTTTGTGACGGCCGATTACGGAGTACTTGTTGAAGTGAACTGTGAGACGGATTTTGTCACAAAGACCGATAACTTTAAGGCGCTCGTCGATGCCGTTGCGCTCCAGGCGGGAAAAACAAATCCTGCGGATATTGAGTCGTTGTTGGATTCTGACTATGTGGAAGAACCCGGCAAGTCGTTCCGGTTGCTTGTGAATGAAGCAAGTGCAAAGATTGGTGAAAAGATTAGCGTCCGCCGTTTTGTCCGCTATGATGGGGCGACGGATAGCTATATCCATCTTGGCGGTAAGATCGGCGTATTGGTTGAAACCAATGCTGCACCGCAAACGGATGCTGCGCGTGAAGCAATTCATGGTGTGGCGCTTCAGATTGCCGCAGCCAAGCCGACCTATATTGAAAAAAGCGAGGTTCCGACTGCCGAGGTGGAGCATGAGATGGAAATCCTGCGTGCGCAGGCTAAAAACGAACCGAAGCCGAAGCCGGATGCCATCATTGAGAAGATGGTGCATGGCCGCGTGGATAAATACTATAAAGAGGTCTGCCTGATGGAACAGCTCTTTGTAAAGGATCAGGATAAGACCGTGGCGCAGATGCTTTCCGAATGCGGACAGGATCTGAAAGTGATTCGGTTTACCCGCTTTGAGATGGGTGAAGGTTTGCAAAAACGCCAGGACGACTTTGCTCAAGAAGTTATGAGCCAAATGAATACGTAAGTCGGTATCGACCGAAAGGAACACGGCAACGTGTTCCTTTCTTTTAAAAATCGGGTTCATGGGAGAGGAGATTGAATCATGTACAAACGAGTTTTGCTGAAAATCAGTGGTGAGGCACTGTCAGCCGCTGGAAATGCGTTGAGCGCGGATACCATACAAGAAACGGCTAAAAAGCTGATCACGCTGCAGAAACAAGGCGTTGAAATAGGCGTTGTTGTAGGCGGCGGAAACATAATACGCGGACGTAGTGCCGGCAAGATGGAGCGTAACCGTGCGGATCATATGGGCATGCTGGCCACCGCCATCAATGCGATTGCGTTACAGGATGCGTTGGTGCGGCTGGGGGCGTCGGCATGCGTGCTTTCCGCCGTTCCCATGCCTGTTTTCTGTGATCTATACACAGCTCGAGACGCAAAGGAACAATTGGAAAGAGGAAGTATTGTCATTTTTGCTTGCGGGAGTGGATGCCCGTTTTTTTCCACAGACACAGCTGCCGCGCTTCGCGCTGCGGAGATTGGCGCGGATGTGTTGTTGCTGGCTAAAAACGTGGACGCAGTCTATAGCGATGATCCGAAAATTAATCCGAATGTCAAACGCTATACAAAGCTCACCTATGACCGCGTAATTGCGGACAATCTTCACGCAACGGATCTGACAGCAATTACGCTGTGCAAGGAACAGCACATTCCCATACACGTATTTGCGCTTGATCAAATTTTATCGGTCTTTACGGAAAGTTGCATTGGAACCTGCATTTCCTAGATAGAGTCGCCGTGAGATCAACATAAAGCAACCAGACATACAGAAAAAATACAGATTTGGGCAGCAACAAGAGACCGAAAATATTTATGTAAAAGCAAATAAAAGGACTTCCTTTCAGACAAAACTCAGCGTATAGAGTCAACGTCTGAAAGGAAGTGTTCATAGACTTGCAAATGCGGAGTCGTTCGACCGTGTTGCATGGATCCTCGATGAGCCGGTCAAGACGTTTTCTCAGTCCATCGTGGATGATACGTTAAAATGTAACGCGGAGTTTTAAAACAAGGCGGGACTTCGACCACGAATTATCCGTCGTGCGGAATATAGGTGTTGTGAATGGTGTTCCAGGATGGAAGGTGTTTATGATTATCCGGACAATGTAACGGACGATGCTTACCGCCGGCACGAGCGATGCCGGTGCGTCGTTGCGTATGATCCAAGGGGTGAGCCATTCCCGATAAAATAGACAATAAAAAGCTCTGAAAAATAGAATGAATCACAGGATTTTGTATCATTCAAACTGTTAAGCGGCAACGTTAGGCAACACCCCCTTAGCAAAGTCATCTGGTAAAATCCAGCCAAGGGCTGAATGAGGGCGTACAGAGTTATTAAAGCACTCAATGTAATGAGAGATGGTTTCCTGTCTACGCGTCCAGAGTCTTTCAACTGGCTCATTCGGATGACGCCATAATTCGCTCGACGCATCCTCCGCGACTGATTCCAATACACTGGTTGGAGGGGCTCAGCCCCCCCTTTTTACGACTCCTGCGCTGGCCTTGTGCGCTTTCACATACGTACTGTCAATACTGATATCCTGTAGATCCGCATCTGCACTCAAATCATTTAAGATTTGCTCCAATAGTCCGGATTCCTGCCATTGTACAAATCGTTTGTAAACTGTCTGCCATGTTCCGCATCTATCGTTCCGGCAAATCACGCCATGCTGCACCACTACGAGCAATCCATAGAATCCCATTCAATATCTGTCAAAAATCTTTTTTTGGTCTCCATTTTCTGCTGCTTGTCGATCTGGAAAATACGGACTCAATCATTCCCAGTCATGATCCGTGAGTTCATAACGTCGAATATTTGTTGCCAGCTTTAACACCTCTGCATATATATTCGATATTTCTTCCCAATATCCTTTTGGAAACACACTCTAGTAAAAAGCGTTTCACGGATTACCCGTCACACTGATCAATTACTGGCGTTTGTCAGTGCCTTGCGCGAGTACGGGGTATCCTTAGAAAGTACATTTGGCGAAGTATAGATTAAGCTGTCCTTAGTTACGATCCACAGCACATTGAAAACATAAAAAAACGAACGTCCCTACAGCATCTTGAAATGCTATAAGGACACTCGCAATGGTTGCGGGGGAAGGACTTGAACCTACGACCTCCGGGTTATGAGCCCGACGAGCTACCAACTGCTCTACCCCGCGACGCTCTTTTCAGAGAACATTTGTTACTATAGCATAATCAGACGTTCTCGTCAAGGGAAATCAGCAATTTGATTTTGTGCCCCCGGTTTCGCTGTTCTTGTGCATTGTTTCTTTTTGGGGAATATGATATCATACATATGTATGTAATTGGATTGGGAGGTTATCTTAGATGGAACAAAATGTATATGATATTTTAGAAGAGCGCGGGTTTTTAAAGCAATGCTCACACCCGGAAGAATTGAAAGAGCTGCTTGGCAAGGAAAAAGTAACCTTCTATATCGGATTTGATCCAACGGCGGACAGTCTGCACATCGGTCACTATGTGGCGCTCATGACCATGGCACACATGCAGCGGGCGGGACATCGGCCCATTGCACTGCTTGGCGGCGGGACAGCATCCATTGGCGATCCATCCGGGAAGTCGGACATGCGTAAAATGCTTAGCCGGGAAGAACTGGATTACAACGCGTCCTGCTTCAAAAAGCAAATGGCACGTTTGATTGATTTCAGCGAAGGAAAAGCTTTGATGGTGAATAATGCGGATTGGCTACGTCCGTTAAACTTTTTGGATTTTATGCGGGATATCGGCGTACTCTTCTCTGTGAATCGTATGCTGACAGCGGACTGCTATAAACAGCGGTTGGAGAAGGGACTGACTTTTTTCGAGATGAGTTATATGCTCATGCAGAGCTATGATTTTCTTCGGTTGAATCAGGAATACGGTTGCTGCCTGGAAATGGGCGGAGACGATCAGTGGAGCAACATTTTAGCTGGTGCCGACTTAATTCGGCGTAAGGAACAGAAACCTGCCTTTGCCCTAACCACGCAATTGCTGCTAACGAGTGAGGGCAACAAGATGGGCAAGACCGAAAAAGGTGCGCTTTGGCTGGATCCGGAGAAGTGCAGCGTTTATGATTTTTATCAATACTGGCGTAACGTTTCCGATGCGGATGTGGAACGTTGCCTGTCACTATTGACCTTTCTGCCAATGGATGAGGTGCGCCGTCTCAGCTCCTTGCAGGACAATGAAATCAATGAAGCAAAGCGGGTTCTGGCCTATACAATCACGGCTCAGGTGCATGGCGAGGAAGAAGCAAACAAAGCGCAGGCCGCCGCTGAAGCGCTCTTTGGCAGCGGCGGGGATGCTACGCACATGCCGACCATCAAGCTTACCGTAGATCAGATTGCGGAGAGCGGATTGCGGGTTCCCGAGTTGCTGGTACTCTGCAAGCTTGCTTCCAGCAAGAGCGATGCAAGGCGGCTGATTGAAGGCGGAGGCGTGTTTGCTGGCGACAACAAGGTGGATTCATTTGCGGAAACGCTAACGGAAGCTGCATTGGATGGTGACGGTATTATTTTGCGAAAGGGCAAGAAGAGCTTTTGCAGGATTTTGAAAGCCTGAAACCGTATCGAACTATACGGAAAAGCAGCGAAGCGGAGATCGTGATTCAAAAATCGCGGTTCATCGGGCGCTGCTTTCCTTTCGACAACGAGCAGGAAACCATACGGCAGCTTGAGACGGTCAAAAAACAGAACTGGGATGCCAGACATCATTGCTATGCATTTCGACTCGGTGTAAACGGCGGCACGGCGCGCTCCTCAGATGATGGAGAACCTTCTGGCACGGCTGGGATGCCGATTTTGCATGTGCTGCTGCAAAACGAACTGACCAATGTACTCTGTGTTGTTACGCGGTACTTTGGCGGTATTCTGCTTGGGGCCGGCGGGCTTATCAGAGCGTATACCGGCGCGGCCGTGCAGGCGGTGGAAGCGGCTGATATCGTTCAGATGGCACCTGCAATGCTATTTGATTTGACGGTATCCTATCCTCTTTGGGCAAGCTTGGAACGCCTACTCCACCAAACTGCGGAAATTGTGCAGACGCAATATTCAGATGTGGTTTGCGCGACTTTTTTTGTGTTCGAGGACGCGGTGGACGTGCTACTTGCTAGAATCCGAGATGGATCGGATGGCAAAGCAACGCCGATCTTGCGGCAAAACGTTATGCGGCAACAGTAATCATTCTGTTAAAAACGGGGGATACTTTGCTCATTAAGGAGTTTTTGTTATGAAGAAACGAGCGTTCGGAACGATCCTGTTTCTAATGTGCATGCTGCTGTTCATGCCTGTTGCGCATGCTGAGGAAATGAAGGTGAGTGTAACGGCAACCCCGACGGAACTGAGCGATACCGGTACCGTTGCTTTTACGTTTGTCGTGTCAAACTATTCGGACTATGAGCTGGGCAACATCACCATCAGCTATCTTGGCACGCCGCACGAAATTCTCAAGAACCAGACCATTCCACCCAATGGCGAGGCACGTGATATCATCCTAGATTTGCATGTTTCGGAATCGCAACTGGGATCACCCATTCCGTTTATCATCGCCGGCATTCGCAACGGCGAACCAATTACGCAGGACATTCAGATCACGATTGCGCGTGCCTCCGATCCTGTCATTACGGTGCTGCGATCTGCCAGTGCAAACTCGGTCAGGCAGGGTGAGAACATATCGCTCACCTATGCGCTGAAAAACCAAACCAAATTTGATATGACGGATATTACGCTGATTGATGAGAACATCAGCGATAACCCGATTCTCAAACAGGAGATGCTGCGCGCCGGAGATACGTTTTCGTTGGATCGCACCTATACGATGGGGACAGAGAGTGTTGTCAGCACGCCGTTTGTCACATATTCGGTCAATGGAAAGACCAAGACGTTTTCCGCAATCGAACCGCTTACGCTTACCATGCTGTTAATAAAGCTCGATTTAAATATTGAGATGGGTACGCCGACTGCGGCAGGTGTTAATTTTACCTTGGATATTAAAAATAGCGGGAATCAAACCATTGAGGGCATCAATATCACGGATGAACGCAACAATTCTGTCAACAGTGCGCCTTTTTCGCTGAAGACTGGGGAGAGTACTACGCATTCATTTCAAGTGGTTCCGGTTATGACTGAACCGCTACGCAACGTTAAATTCATACTGACCGGAACGGATTCCATGGGAATGCCATATAAGCTGGAATCGACCAAGGCTTATGAAGTCTATCCATTTGTGGATGATACGCAGATACAGGTCAGTGTGCGGGCAGAAACCGTAACACCTTGGACCAGCGAAAGCGGGAAAGTTGTTGCGCGCATCATTGTGACCAATCACAGCCTTGTGGAACTAAAAAATGTTGCCGTTGCGGAGTCGACCTTGGGCGTCATTAAATCCTTTGATATGCTGTCCACAGGCGACACTTCATTCGATCAGGAAATTCTTTTGGGAGCGCCGCGCAATCTGCAGTTTACTATAAAAGGAAATGATCCAACCGGTACCACGCGAGAACTGGGCAATTGCATGCTGCCGGTTGCGTATGACGCGGCGGGATCGCCAGCACCGGATGCATCGCCGGAGCCAACAAACGACAATAATATGGGGATGTTTAACTTCATGAGCTCGACCATCTCCAAAATACTGATCACACTTGGCATGCTGATGGTCGTTGCCTTTATTGTGCTGATAACGTTGAGCGTTATGGAACGCAGCCGAAGCGGACACATTCGCTTTGATGATCGTGACGATGAAGACGATCTGGATGAACTATTCGATTCGCCAGCGCATCCCTATGAGATACCGAAAAACATGGCGGCGGAGGAAGCGTCGTATACACGGCGTATGCACGAAACGACCATGCGTCATGAAAACGGGTATTCAACGCCGCCACGTCCAAAACCCATTCCGCTACCATCGCCGGAAGATATGCCACATCCGACGGTTCCGATTGAGTATGAGGATACGTACGAAGGTCAGCGCGCCTATGCGCCAAGCTTCGGAAGCAGAGTAAACGATGTTCAATTGCCGCACAATGCGCAGCAATGGGAATCGGCTGCGCCACCGATGCTCCCGCAGCAAACAAAAAATGCGGTTCCTCCAGCCGATTACACATCGTCGGTGCAACCGAAAACGACAGTAACACAGATGGATTCTTCACGTATATATGAAGAATATGAAGAAGAGGAATCTCATTTGCCGATTGGTTCATTGCGTACGCCTAAGATATTCGAACACAAGTCACAACCTGCGGTGCAACCACAAAGCCGCAATGCGGTACGTCATGTACATGCGGACAAACCAAGGAATCAGGATTGAGCCATGTTTAATGGATTGACAGAGGATGCGTATCGGTTTTTTTGGGAACTTGCATTCAATAACGAAAAGCCATTTTTTGAAGCAAATCGAGAGCGGTATAAACAGTGTGTTTCTGTACCAATGCAGGAACTAGCCGCTCTCCTCACGCCGACCATTCTAGAAATTGATGATCGCCTGAATGTGCGGCCAGCGTCGGTTGTTTCCCGTATTCGCCGGGACACGCGTTTTTCAAAGGATAAGTCAATGTATCGCGATCATGTATGGCTCGGCTATAAAATGCCCGGTTCACGGGTCAGCGAAAACTTTGTGCTGTATGCGGAATTCGAACGGACATCCTACGGATATGGCATGGGCATGTATGCGCCCAATGCCGCGATGATGCGTCCCATGCAGGCGAGGATGCTGGCAAAACCGCAGAAATTTCTTTCCTTGGTGACGGAACCGACGTTTGTTGAACAATTTACGGTGGATGGGGAGACATATAAACGCCCCCGGTATTCAGACGTGCCGGAGGCGCTTTTTACCTATATTAACCGCAAAAACATTTCGTTTTATTTTTCATCGGAAAAGCTAAGCAACACTATGAAGCCGGAGATTTTTGATGAGATCAACCACGCATTTCAGCTGCTGAAGCCGGTTTATCGGTTTCTGATGGGACTTGACTGACATCATAGATTGTGAGGCTGCTATTCTCATAAAACACCGGATAGTTTTTCATAAAGAAAGTTGTATCCACAGCGTAGTTGCCCCGTTCATACGGTCCAATCAACACATAATCCACGTCATATCGATCGGCCAGCGTGTTAAAATAGAGCGCGGGATCTTCGTACATCAGCGGCAACGCGTTCTCCCGCGCACTGTAATCAATGCCATGATAGTGTAGATAGCTGCCGGACCCGCAGACAATATTGCGGCCAGTCAAAGCAGCAACCAGATTATTATGGTTGTTGCAGGTCAGAAAGGTGGCATCTTTTTTTGTGTGATCTTTGATATAATCGGCTGCGCAAACCTCATCCGAACCCATCAATTGATATTTCGAAACGACTTCCCGACCAAGCGTCATGATGCCCGATATAAACAGAAGAATACAACAGAATACGGTCAACACGTGCGTACTGGCACGCCGGATCACTTGGCGCGACAGCAACCGTTCCCGGACATTGCATAGCCAGTTGCCGACCAATCCGCAGGTATACGCATACCAGATGAACAGCAGCTTGTTGTTGTCATACTCGTTTGTTTGAAACTGGATGCACTCGGCAATGGCCCAAATCAGCACCGCTCCACCGAAAAATGCACGGTCTTCTTTTTTCGCATCGATCAAGGCGACTGGCAGCAGGATAGAGAGCAAGCCGAAGTTTTTGATATAGAACCAGATGTAATTATCTGCGTTGTTCGCCCAATTCCAATGCAGTTTAATGGAACTATTGGACTGTGGAAATGTGAATATGAGCAACTGTGGTGCGGCCAGCAACAGTACGATGCCAAGATACTTCAAATAGCCGATGAGTTGCTGCCGT
The DNA here is from genome assembly GCA_036651815.1 of Clostridia bacterium. Lineage (GTDB taxonomy): Bacteria > Bacillota > Clostridia > Christensenellales > CAG-138 > JAVVXB01. Next base: position 70,768 of record JAVVXB010000006.1, on the reverse strand, counting down.
CCTTCCTGCTTGAGTAGACTACGTATAAAATAGAAACCGCTGGCGATGCCGAGCGCAAGGAAGGAATGCGTATGCACGAGCGGAAGCGCACCGGCCAGAATACCCAGTGGTACAAACAGGCGAGTTTTCTTTTCCATAGTCGCCTGATACAGCAGAAAAAGACAGGGAAACAGCAGCGCCCAACCGAATAGAAGCGCACGCTGTGGGATCAGCATATCCGCAATGGGGTTGACCCAACGCAGCCCGTTTTCAATGAAGTTTGTTGGCGTTTGATAAAACGCAGAAAAGGCACGCGTAAAATTATTCGGATTCGCCTTGGTTAAATCGAAGAAATACCAGAAGCCAAAGCCGCCGCCAATAAAAAACAGTAGTGTAGAAAAGATGGCCTTGGACTTAGTTTTTAGCCAGCTTTCAAAGAAAAAATAGACGCCGAGCAAAACCAGCAAAAACGCATAGATTGCCGTTAATATTGTGGCAAAGCGTAGGCTTGTGCCAAAGAGATAAAATGTTGCGCCAATGCTACTGGATAAAAAAGGATATCCAACGAGCTTGTCTGGGCAGATCGAGTACATTGGCGGGAAAGCAACCTGTGTTTTGATGCTGGAAATAAAACCAAGGTGCATGCATAGATCGCCGTAGGTCGATTGGCCAACCCAGATAGAACCATCCGCATGGGGAAGGATGGTATGGGTTGAGAGCAGGATGCAGCAGAAAATCAACAGCGGAACAATGAGACACAGCACAGGAAGCTCTTCTTTCAAGTGCGAATGAAGTCGCTCCCGTTTGTGTCCAAGTAGCCAAAATAATACGCCGACAGCACAGCAGACGACGAGTGCCAGCAGTTGCGCAAGCATTGTGAAGCCGACGATAAATGAAATCAGCGCAGGTAACCACATGAGCATGCATAGACCAAATGCCAACCCAAGCCAAATCCGCCGAAGCAACCGCTCGTCATAAAACAAAAATCCGGAGATACATAGACCGGATAATGCAAAAAGCACCATATAAACAATAGACAGCAATTCCACCATTTCAATGTCCTCCATGATATAAAACAGTATACCGTATTTTCCAGAACAATGGTATGAAAAATACGTGTATATTCTGCTCAAATCATGGAACACTCTGCATAGAGGGATTGAATATGTGGCGTTTTATTAAACAAAACAGGCGAATGATCGTGCTGACGCTGTTAGCGCTGACTGCAGGATTGGTTATTGGTTTGTGCATTGGTCTGTCCATAACGAAGGCGGATGGAGAAAGCAAGGTTGCCGGCAATGTGGGCGTGCAGTCCATACTGCCAACGACCAAAATCGAAAAACAAGTATATTTTACCAAATGCCCCCATCAAATGAAGGTTTCCATCGATGCCAACGCGTTTATCGGATACACGGAATCGGAGCTGGCAGCCTTCTATCAAGCTTACCATATTTCAAAATTCAATGCAGCGCAAACGGTGCTGATACAAACCGTGGAGGGCTACTGCCCGGATCATTTCGTGCTGCGCATGGACGCAGATGGGACGGTATACCTATATCACACCGATCCGGAGCAGTTGAAAGAGATGCTTGTGCAGGCCGTCAACTTTGATGCACGATCTGATATTAACGATGAGGAACGGACATTGCTGAAAAACGGTCTTGCATTCGATACTTTAAAGGACATCGACGCTTATCTAGAGGGTATGGAAAGTTAAATTTATCCGGTTGTGGAACAGGGCTAAACGCCTTGTGTGCTCCTCCCGTATGTTGTATAATGGCAACATTCGACGGGAGGGATGGGAATGACAGTTTTAGACCAGGCAAAGGCGGCAAAACAAGCCGCGCTTTCACTGATGACGCTTAGCGCGGATATCAAAAATTCCGCGCTTCTTTCTATGGCGGATGCGCTGATTCGGAACGCACCGTCCATTCTTGCCAATAACATGGCGGATGTGGTTGCAGCGGAACGTGCAGGGAAAAGTAGCGCGTTTATCGACCGACTTTCTCTCAATGAGGCACGTATCGAAGGAATGGCCAATGGACTGCGCAAAGTCGCGGCTCTGCCGGATCCGATCGGGGGCGCGGATGCGGTGATCAAGCGGCCAAACGGACTTTCCATTGAAAAACGGCGCGTACCGCTTGGTGTGATCGGCATTATTTTCGAGGCACGCCCTAACGTAACCGCCGATGCCATTGGGTTATGCATCAAATCCGGCAATGCCTGCGTTTTGCGCGGCGGTTCGGAAGCCATTCGCAGCAATATTGCCATAACTGATTATCTGGCTGATGCCGCCTACGCGGCGGGAATTCCAAAAGGCGCTATCCAGCTTACACGTGATACCGACCGTGCCACTGCAATCGAAATGATGCGGCTGAACGGGTATCTGGATGTGCTGATTCCGCGCGGCGGCGCAGGACTGATTCGTTCGGTTGTGGAACAGGCCTCTGTACCCGTGATCCAGACTGGCGTTGGTGTTTGTCATGCGTTTGTGGATGAATTCGCAGATATCCACGTGGCTGCCAACATTGTTTGCAATGCCAAATGTTCACGTCCATCTGTCTGCAATGCGCTAGAGACGCTCCTTGTGCATAAGTCTATCGCTGAAAAAGCGCTGCCGGCCATTGCAAAGGAATTGAATTCATACAAAGTCGAGCTGCGCTGCGATCGACGTGCCCGTGCAATTCTAACGGATAGCAAGGAGGCCACGGAACTGGACTGGTCTACTGAATATGGTGATTATATTTTGTCTATAAAAATCGTGGACTGCATCGAAGAAGCGATTCACCATATCAATCACTTCGGAACCGGTCACAGCGACTGTATTATAACAACCAGTTACTCAAATGCGGAACGCTTTTTAAACGAGGTGGATTCGGCAGCGGTCTATGTCAATGCATCTACCCGGTTTACAGATGGGGAAGAATTCGGTCTTGGTGCGGAGATTGGTATTTCTACGCAGAAGCTGCATGCCCGTGGGCCAATGGGCCTCAACGAGCTGACAACGGTTAAATACGTTGTTCGCGGCAATGGTCAAACGCGGTGAAACAATATGGGGGGGAATGGAACAATACATGTCGATAAAACTGATTGCCGTCGATCTTGACGGAACCATTACGGAAAATTCCGGGCAGCTGGTATCCAAAGAAAATTTGGAAGCGGTGTATGCCGCGCAAAAAGCCGGCGTATTTGTAACAATTGCAACTGGAAGAGGTTGCCTTGCGTCGAAAACGTTCTGGAAGCAATTGCATATTGAAGGTCCCGCGATCCAATTTGGCGGGGCATGGACAATTGACACGCGGACAGAACAGCTCCTTGATGCAAATCCGCTATCGCCAGAATTGGTACAGCAAATTCTGGAATATGCGCATACCTTGGGCGTAGCGGCGCAGATCTATGCTGGCGATACCGTTGTCGTTGAAAAAACGAATCCGTTTTCTGAGCTATATGTGACGAAGAACCGGCTGCCCTATCGCGAGGATACCAACATACGCCAATGCCAGTATGATAACGTACCCAAGGTACTGGCCTTTGTGGACATTGCGGATGAAGCACGTGTTCTACAACTGTTTGCAGAACGTTTTGAAGGGCGTGCACATGTAACCCGCTCCCAACCAACATTCATTGAAATCAATGCCTGCGGTGTGAGCAAGGCGACTGCGCTCAGCCGATTGGCGGAACGGATGCACATTGACCGCAGTGAGGTTGCGGCGATTGGCGATAGCTTTCTGGACCTGGATATGATCCAGTGGGCGGGCCATGGTGTATGCGTTGCGGACGGGGTGCAGATCGTTCAGGATGCAGCCGATATCATCGTACCTGCCTGCGCTGAAAATGGCGTTGCTTACTATATTGAGCATTACGTGCTTGACAAATAAGGGGGAGGACAGCGCACATGGTATCCATCGGCATTGATATAGGCGGCACAAATATCGCAGGTGGTATCGTTTCGGAAGACCTGCGTTTGCTTTGCAAACGATCCATACCGTTTCCTGGCGCACAAAACCCAAATGCTTCTATACCAGCCATTGCAGGACTGGTTCAGTCGCTTTTGGAAGAAAAAGAAATTCCCCTCAGCGCGGTTGATAGCATTGGCATTGCAGTTCCAGGCAGCATTGATTATACGGCTTGCAGCGTGATTGACGCACATAATCTGGGATACCACGATTTTCAATTGATCCAGATGCTTCGAATGCTTCTACCAGAGATGACCATGTATGTTGAAAACGATGCCAACGCAGCAGCGCTGGCCGAGTTTTATTGCGGCGCATTTCGTGGCTATACATCGGGATTGCTCATTACCATTGGCACGGGAATTGGCGGAGGACTGGTGCTGGACGGAAAACTGTTTGTTGGTGGAAAAAAAAACGGATTTGAATTTGGACATGCAATTTTGCAGTTTGGCGGAGAATCGTGTACCTGTGGAAATCTGGGCTGCATTGAATCTTACTGTTCGGCAACTGCATTGATTCGGGCGGGTAGACGGGCAGCCAGCATGCATCCACATTGTATGATCGTACAAAAATGCGGTGGAGACGGCAAAAAAATCGATGCCAAACTGGTGATCGATTGCGCAAAAGCCGGCGATTCGATTGCAATGGAACTGTTCAACGACTATGTGGCGCATCTGGGCGCGGCAATTTCGACGGCAATTGCGCTGTTTGATCCGGAGGTAATCGCGCTCGGCGGCGGTGTTGCTGCTGCGGGCGAATTTTTATTGCAGCCTGTACGGGACTATGTTGCACCACGAGCGTTTTTTCGGAACTTCGGAAAAATTGTGTCCGCAGAGATGGGCAACGATGCGGGCATCCTGGGCGCGGCCATGATGCATCGACAACATAAAACGAAGTAGGGACACAAATCTGTCTTCACACAGACCGCATCCCTACTCGAATAGACAAGGAGCCAATTACTTGGCTCCTTTGTTTTCCGTTCTGCTGCCTTTCCAACGGTGCCCTTTCCGCAGGAAAGATTAGATGATGGTACGTAGTAGTTCGGTTACTCGGTTTAAGGAGGAAATCGGTAATGAAAAAACTAGCACAGCTGAACGGAAACTTAATTTACCTTTTATGGTTTCAGTATAGCAAAGCAATTGTGTGTTTGCAAGCATGAATCGGTAACGAATGTGTCATTTTTATTGAAAATCTGTGAAGGTTGGTGTATATGCGAGATTTGCGGATTCTTTTTGCTGAATCAATAGGTTGGTGAGCCCGATTCCAAGCGCATACGAGATGATGCGGTCGTACTCGCGCACGGTCAAAGTTCGATTGAGTGGGGGCTGCGTGACGCGTGGGGTAGGCGTGTACTGACGCATGAGGGAGAGGTGCGTTGAAGAAGGATAATTATCCACGATATGATCCAGCACCTTTCTAGAATCATCGATGCAGCCTGGTAGCACAAGATGACGAATCATCAGGCCACGCGTGGCCATGCCGGATGCATCCGTTTGCAAATCACCAACCTGACGGTACATCTCCATAATTGCCACGGACGCAAAACAAAAATAATCCTCTGCATTGGAAAAACGCCTGCTGAGGATGGGGGATACATATTTCAGATCCGGCAAATAGATGTCGATCAGTCCATCCAATGCGCGCAACGCATTTTTGGTTTCGTACGAACCGGTATTGTAGATGACCGGCACGATCAGGCCGCTTTTTTTTGCAAGCAGCAGTGCGCGTCGGAGCGAGTGAATGTGCGGAGTGGGCGTTACAAGATTGATGTTGTGTGCACCTTGAGATTGCAACCGTAAAAACAGATCCGCCAGCATTTCCGGCGTATGTTCTTGTCCAAGCGTTCCGTCGTGCAGCGCGTCATTTTGGCAGAAGATACAACCCAGATTACAGCCGGAGAAAAACACGGCACCGGAGCCACGCGTACCGCTGATGGAAGGTTCCTCCCATAAATGCAGCATAGCGCGCGCCACGCGGGGCTGGTATCCTGCACCGCACGCGCCAAGCTGATCTATTCTGTTTACACGGCACTTGCGCGGACAAAGGGAACACTTCATCAAAAAACGCGCCTACCGTTCACAAAGTTGCGAGTCCAGTATGAGGTGCCGATGCGGCTGGTAATAACTTTTCCAGAGCTGGAGGATGCGTGAACAAATTGGCCTCCACCCATATAGACGCCGGTATGGCTGACACGGGAACTGGTGTCGT